>JBBQGH010000007.1:0-78855 GCA_038322845.1 Gammaproteobacteria bacterium | reverse complement strand
GGATGCAGTTGCTTGGCAGTTGAACACTCGCCCGCGAAAATCCCTCGGCTTTAAATGTCCAGCAGAATTGTTTACTCCAGACGCTTTTGATTTCAAACATCATCACGCGTCACTTTTTGCACTTGGTCATTGAAACCGCCGGTTGATAGGTCGGAGGCACTCGTTAAGCGCTGCCTTCGTAGATGATTTTCCAGGCGCCATCTTCTTTGACCCAGTACTGGCGCTTCTTCATAACATTGCTGAGATTGCTGCTGCGGTAGTCCTGCTCGAACTCGACTACCACCATTTCTTCGGCACCCGGATTGCGGAACATGCTGACGTTGTTGGTAGCGACCTTAATCCATTGCTTGCCACTATTCACCTGGCGCTTTTGCGCGGCCCACTGCTCAAAATTCTGGTTGCCAGAGAAAAAGCGCTTGGAGTAGTGACGCAGATATTTCTCGGTATCCAGGCTCTCCCAGTCGGTGCGCCAATCGGCAATGCTCTTTTGCAAGGCACTGCGTTCCGCCTGCAAGTCGTCCAGCGAGAGCCACTCGATATTCTTGGAGATAATCACCGGTGTGGTGCCGATTTGCAATAGCTTTGCTAAAGCGTCGAGATCCTGATTGGCCAAAACCACGCAGCCATCGGAGGCGCGTGGCGGCCGCGAAAAGGTATCGGAAGGGGTGCCATGCAGCCAGATGCCGTGGCCATTGCGGCCCTGGCGCTTGTCCCATTCGTTGGGATAGCTGATGGGAAAGGCGCCGCTGCCATAGAAATCGCCCAGCTTATTGCGCGATAGGCTGGCGGTGACGTGATAAACCCCGATGGGCGTTCTCTTGTCGCCTTCGCGTAGCTTGTCGCCGCCAGCTTTGCCGTGCGAGATGTAGTAATCTGCCACGAAGCGTGGCTGACCATTGTGGTTTTCATAGAGGTATAGGCGCGCTTTTTCCGTATCGACTACCACCGCGTATTTCTGCTCGGGCTGCAATTGCATGAGGTAGCGGGGCAGGAAGTTGGCCGGCCGCTTTTCGCGGTATGCCTTAAGGCGGGAAACGGCTTCCTCGCGCAGATCGGCCAATTTGTCCGCGGGTGCATTTACTGCGGCGCCGAATACCGAAATGGGCCCAGCACGCGCCAGCAGCAGATCGCCGCGTATCAGATGACCGAGACGGAAATTCGGATAAACCTTGAGCAAGGCTTCGACTTGAGTCAGCGCGGCATCAAGGCGATTTTGCTCGATTTCTTCGTAGATACGCGCGAGCTGAGGCTCGGGGCTCGAGTCAGAATAGTGGCGCTCGGCATGCGTGGCCGGCGCCGCGGTAGCGGCCACATGAGCGCCAGGAGCCAGAGTAGCGGCAAGGCTGGCAGCGCTACTGGCGCCGATAAGGAGTGCCAGGCAGAACCGAGTGAAGCAGTGGCGACAGCGCATCAGTTGCCGACGCGCTCCTGCTGGATTAGCCATTTGCTGTCACGTCGCACCAGCACCAGCGTTTTGTTACTGCTGGTTTTGAGCGAGGCGGAACGATAGTATTGACGGAAGCGGACTGTGGCGTGGTCACCATCGAGCGTGACCTGAGTTTTTTCCACGGTGACCTGGATCGTGCCCGGCTTGTTAACACGGCGGCCGCGTTCGGCTTCCCATTCGGCATGGGCAACTTTGCCTGGCGTCTGGAAGTCTTTGGCGTAAGAGGCGAGATAGGCCTTGACGTCTTTTCTCGACCAGGCGGCGGCCCAGTCCTGCACGGCTTTTTCGACGTCCAGCGTGGCGCTCGCGGGGGCGGGCTTGGGATCCACGGTTGGGGTGACGGGCTTGGTTTCAACTGGTTTTTCGACGGCCGACTTGGCGTCGACCGGCGGGGGGGCACGGTTAGCTGCCGACGCCGTCGGGGAAGTAGCGATAGGGACTGGAATCTTACCGGCGGCCGGGTTGCTGCGTGTAGCGACCACAGGGGGGCGTGAGGAAGAAGCACCCATCAAGTCACGGATCATGGACAGCTTGGTTTGCGCGCTGGCGTTGGACGAGTCGAGTTGTAGTGCCTTGTCATAAGCCTGACTTGCCATACGGGCATAAATGTCGCCCAGGTTTTCGTGCGCAGTGGCGTAGGAGGGATGGGTGCGGATGGCCATTTCCAGGGCGTTCTTGGCTTTTTCGAACTGGCGCTGCTGAGCATAAAGCACCGCCAGATTGTTGTAAGGCTCAGGTAGCTCGGGATAGTCTTCGGTCAGCTTCGTAAAGATCGCGATGGCGTCGTTCTGCCTGTTCATCTCGGTGAGGATCAAGCCTTTCAGGAAGCGCGCCTGCGCGTCTTTGGGCTTGGCCACCAGCACCATCTCGGCCTTCTCCAGCGCCGGGCCGAACTGCCCCTGTTTGAAAAGGGCGTTGGCTTCCTGCAAGGTATCGGCGCGGGCGGCGATCGGGGCGAATATGACAGTCGCGGCCAGAGCGATGGCGGCGAGTGCGGGCAGGCGGATTGAAGTCATTATGTTATACTTTTTTCCAGAGAATTTTGAACTTGTCATTCTAGCAACAACGGCGGCGAATCAACAACATTGCCGTATAAGTCGCCCTACCGCCCCGCACGCTGGCACACATGCCGGCCAGTATCCGTGACAGAGAGTGGCCAGTCCGTAAGAACCCCGCAAGTACCCCGAGTTCCCGTATGCTGAAAATCCACAACACGCTGGCGCGCGACAAGCAAGTGTTCGCCCCTATCGAGCCCGGCCTGGTGCGGATGTACGTCTGCGGCATGACGGTGTACGACTACTGTCATCTCGGCCACGCCCGCGTGCTGGTGGTATTCGACATGGTGGCGCGCTGGTTGCGCGCTGCGGGCTACCGTGTGGTCTATGTGCGCAACATTACGGACATCGACGACAAAATCATTAAACGCGCCCAGGAAAACGGTGTATCCATTCGTGCGCTGACCGACCGTTTCATCGGCTATATGAACGAAGACGCCGCCGCGCTGGGCGTGTTAAAGCCTGATCTGGAGCCGCGCGCCACCGAATACGTGCCGGACATGCTGCGCATGATAAGTGCGCTGGAAACCAATGGTTACGCCTATGTCGCGACCAACCGGGATGTTTGCTATTCGGTGCGCAAGTTCGTCGGCTATGGCCGGCTTTCAGGCAAGTCGCTGGAGGACTTGCGTGCCGGCGAGCGCGTGGACGTGGCCGAAGGCAAACAGGATCCGCTCGATTTCGTGCTATGGAAACACAGCAAAGAGAGCGAGCCGGACGAAGCCAAATGGGATTCGCCCTGGGGCAGCGGCCGTCCCGGCTGGCATATCGAGTGCTCGGCCATGAGCACGAAGCTGCTCGGCCCGCATTTCGACATCCACGGCGGCGGACAGGATTTGCAGTTTCCCCACCACGAAAACGAAATTGCCCAAAGTGAAGGCGCCCAGAACAAAAATGGGCATGGCGGCTTCGTCAATTACTGGATGCACAATGGTTTTGTGCGAGTCGATGACGAAAAGATGTCCAAATCGCTGGGCAACTTTTTTACTATCCGTGAGGTGCTCAAACAATACGACGCCGAGGTGGTGCGTTTCTTCATACTTCGCGCGCACTACCGCAGCCAGCTAAATTACTCTGACGCTCATCTTGACGACGCGCGCGGCGCTTTGACGCGCCTCTACACCGCACTCAAGACTGTTTCCCCCCAGCCCATTGAGATCGACTGGAACGCGCCGCATGCCGCGAAATTTCGCGCCGCCATGGAAGATGATTTCAACACACCGGAAGCGGTGGCCGTGTTGTTCGAACTGGCGACCGAAGTGAACAAAGCGCCTTCCCCCTTGTTGGCCGGTTTGCTCAAGGGGCTGGGTGGCGTGTTGGGACTGCTGCAACGGAATCCGGCGCAGTTTCTGCAAGCGCCCAGCGGCGAGCAGGCAAGCGGACTGGATACGGTGGAGATCGAAGCGCGTATCGCCGCCCGCGTCGCCGCCAAACAGGCCAAGAATTACGCGGAGGCTGACCGGATACGTCAGGACTTGTTGAAAGCAGGCATCGCCCTGGAAGACAAACCGGGCAGCGTCACGGAATGGCGCCGGGCTTGAGCGGTCATTAACGCCACACCAGCGCACCGAAGGAAAGACCCAGCGCAAAAACAAAAAGGGCGACGCAGGGTCGCCCTTTTTGTTCACCCACAGCCGTTCAATGTACGAAGTGGTTGCCCTTGGTGATCATCGTCACATCGACGAAGCTCGAAGCGTTGTGATTGCTCGGCGAGAAATTCACGCGAAAGCCCTCGATATCAACGTTGGTCATGCTTTCCAGGGCGGTGATTAATTTCTCCCGCGTTAAGTCTTTGCCAGCGCGCTTCAGGCCCTCGACGAAGATTTTCGCCGCCAGAAAGCCCTCCAGCGAGGTGAAAGAATATTCCGTTGCGCCGCCAGCAGTCATGAGTTTCTGGTATTCACGTTCGATAAGCATCTTGCCGCCCCAAGGGAAGGGCACCACTTGGGTCACCATCACCCCCGCACCATGCGGGCCGAGTTCCCAGGCCAGTGGGCGGCTACCCACAAAGGACACGGTAAAGAACTGCGCCGAGCTGCCGGCCTTTTTCATTTCTTTGATGACCGCGGCCGTGGGCTTGTAGGAGCTGATGATGACCACGGCGTCCGGCTGCGCCGCGAGGATGGGTTTAATAGCGGCGCCGACGTCGCCCGTCTCCCGTTCCAGGGGGCTGGTGGCAGCGACTTTCAGGCTGCGCTTGGTGAGCGCACGCTCGATGCCGTCCCGACCGTCTTTCCCGTAAGCGTTGTTCTGATAAATGACGGCGATTTTTTTCGAGCCGACTGAGACCAGTTGCTCGACGATTTTCTCCGTTTCATCTTTGTAGCTGGCGCGCACGTTGAAGACGTAGCGGTTGAACGGTTCTCTCAGCGCCTCAGCACCGGTATATGGCGCGATGAAGGGCACTTTGGCAGCGGTGAAGATGGGTATGGCGGCCTGGCTAGTGGCGGTGCCGACAAAGCCGAAGAGCGCGAACACCTTGTTCTTCTCGATCAGCTCCTTGGTGTTGGCTTCGGCGCGCTTTGCGTCGTAGCCGTCATCTAGGTTATACAACTCGATTTTGCGTCCATACACGCCACCCTTGGCATTGACATCATCGAAGTAAAGGCGGGCGCCCATCTGAATGTCGACGCTGAGTTCTTGCGCCGGGCCTGAGAAGTCGGCCGACTGACCGAGCAGTATGCTGTTGTTGGTGACACCGACTTCCGCGTGCGTAAGCACGGAGAAGCTGGTAATTATCATACCGAGCGCGATGCTTAGCACAGATTTCATGAACCTTACTCCCTGCGACGTTACAGCGACAATTGAGGGGCGAAGAATACCAGAAACGCCTGTAAGCCCCTCACCGCCTAGGCCATAAATTCCGCCGTTCGCTCCCTTGCGGCTTTGCTGCGGAAATGTGGCATCAATGCGCTGGACTTAGGGCGTATTCGCACCCTATGCCGTCAATCGGCGAAGAATTCCTTCACTCTTTCCATCCATGATTTCGCCCGCGGATTGTGGTCGCTGTCGTCGTCAAGGTTGATGGTTTCAAGTTCGCGCAGTAATTCTTTTTGCCGCTCGGTGAGATTCACCGGGGTCTCGACGACAACGTGGCATAGCAAATCACCGTGGCTATGGCTGCGCACGCCCTTGATGCCTTTGCCACGCAAACGGAAGACCTTGCCGCTTTGCGTTTCTGCGGGAATCTTGATTTTTGCCATACCGTCGAGGGTAGGAATTTCGATCTCGCCGCCCAGTGCGGCAACGCTGAAGCTGATCGGCATTTCGCAATGGAGATCATTGTGATCGCGCTGAAATACGCTATGCGCCTTGATGTGGATTTGCACATACAAATCGCCCGCCGGGCCACCATTCACGCCATGCTCGCCCTCGCCGGATAACCTGATGCGATCACCCTCGTCGATGCCAGAGGGAATTTTCACCGCCAGCGTCTTGTGTTGTTTAACGCGGCCAACGCCGTGACAGGTCGTGCAAGGGTCGGGAATGATGCGTCCCGTGCCGTGGCACTTCGGGCAAGTCTGTTGGATGGAGAAGAAGCCCTGCTGCATGCGCACCTGGCCGTGACCGTGGCAGGTCGGGCAGGTCTTGGCTTCCGTGCCTTTGCGCGCGCCAGAGCCGTCGCAGCTTTCGCATTCCTCCATGGAAGGAATGCGGATGCGTGTTTCCGTACCGCGTGCCGCATCTTCCAGGGAGATTTCCAGGTTGTAGCGTAGATCGGCGCCGCGATAAACGCCGCTGTGCCCACCGCCCCCGCCACGTCCGCCGCCAAAGATGTCACCGAAGATATCGCTGAAGGCATCGCCAAAGCCACCCCCACCGCCCATGCCGGCCTGCTGGTCCACGCCAGCATGGCCGTACTGATCGTAGGCGGGCCGCTTTTGCGCGTCCGACAACACTTCGTAAGCTTCCTTCGCTTCCTTGAAGTGTTCCTCGGCCTTGGTGTTGTCCGGATTGCGGTCCGGATGATGCTTCATGGCCAGCTTGCGGTAGGCTTTTTTGATTTCGTCTTCAGACGCGTCACGATTGACGCCGAGAACTTCGTAATAGTCGCGTTTGGCCATAGGAATGTGGCCGCGAACCAACGCGGATAGACGCGGATTTTGCTATCCGTGTCTATCCGCGTGATCCGCAGCTAAGTAGTTATTTCTTGTCTTTGACTTCGGTAAATTCGGCGTCGACCACATCGCCATCATCCTTCTTGCCGGCATCGCCGCCCGGGGCATTCCCAGACGCGCCGCCTGCTGCGCCCGCCGCCGCTTGCTGTTCGGCATAGACCTTTTCGCCCAGCTTTTGGCTAGCTTCGGACAGCGCGGTAGTCTTGGCTTCAATCGCTTCCTTGTCGCCGTTCTTCAACGTTTCTTCCGCTTCCTTGACGGCAGTTTCGATGGCGGCTTTTTCGTCGGCGCTGAGTTTGTCGCCGTGTTCGGACAAGGCTGTCTTTACCTGGTGAATCATGGCGTCGCAGGCATTGCGGGCGGTGACCAACTCCAGCACTTTCTTGTCGTCCTCGGCGTGGGCTTCGGCGTCCTTCACCATCTTGTCGATCTCTTCTTCGTTGAGGCCGGAGCTGGCTTGGATTTTTATCTTGTTTTCCTTGCCGGTGGCCTTGTCCTTAGCGGACACATGTAAAATGCCATTAGCATCAATGTCGAAAGCCACCTCGATCTGCGGCATGCCGCGCCGCGCGGGCGGAATGTCGGAGAGGTTGAACTGGCCCAGGCTCTTGTTGCCGGCGGCGACGTTGCGCTCACCTTGCAAGACGTGAATGGTCACTGCCGACTGGTTATCGTCGGCGGTGGAGAACACCTGTGCAGCCTTGGTCGGGATAGTGGTGTTCTTCTGGATCAGCTTGGTCATTACGCCGCCCAGGGTTTCGATGCCGAGCGAGAGTGGCGTCACGTCGAGCAGCAGCACGTCCTTCACTTCGCCTTGTAGCACGCCGGCCTGAATGGCGGCACCGACAGCCACCGCTTCATCCGGGTTCACATCGAGACGCGGTTCCTTGCCAAAGAACTCCTTCACTTTTTCCTGCACCTTAGGCATGCGTGTCATGCCGCCGACAAGAATGACGTCGGCGATATCCGAGACTTTCACGCCGGCATCCTTGATAGCGATACGGCAAGGCTCGATGGTGCGGGCAATGAGTTCATCCACCAGGCTTTCAAACTTGGCGCGGGTGATTTTTAGCGCCAGATGTTTCGGGCCGGTGGCGTCAGCGGTGATATAGGGCAGATTGATTTCAGTCTGCTGAGCGCTCGACAACTCGATCTTGGCTTTTTCGGTTGCCTCTTTCAAACGCTGCAAAGCCAGCACGTCGTTCTTGAGATCGACGCCTTGCTCCTTCTTGAATTCGGTGACGACGTATTCGATCAGACGCTGGTCGAAATCTTCACCGCCCAGGAAGGTGTCGCCATTGGTGGACAGCACCTCAAACTGGTGCTCGCCCTCGATTTCCGCGATGTCGATAATGGAGATATCGAAAGTGCCGCCGCCCAGGTCATAGACGGCGATTTTACGGTCGCCTTCTTTCTTGTCCAGACCGAAAGCCAGCGCCGCCGCGGTCGGCTCGTTGATGATGCGCTTTACTTCCAGGCCGGCGATCTTGCCCGCGTCCTTGGTGGCCTGGCGCTGGCTGTCGTTGAAGTAGGCCGGCACGGTGATAACAGCTTCGGTGACTTCTTCACCGAGATAGTCTTCCGCCGTCTTCTTCATTTTGCGTAGCACTTCGGCGGAGACCTGAGGGGGCGCCATTTTCTTGCCGCGCACTTCCACCCAGGCGTCGTTGTTGTCGGCCTTGACGATGGTGTAAGGCATCAGGTTGATGTCTTTTTGCACTTCCTTCTCTTCGAAGCGTCGGCCGATGAGGCGCTTCACCGCGAACAGCGTGTTCTTGGCATTCGTGACGGCTTGGCGCTTGGCGGCGGCGCCGACAAGAATTTCGCCATCGTCGGCATAAGCCACGATGGACGGGGTAGTGCGTGCGCCTTCCGCATTTTCGATTACTTTAGGCTTGCCGCCTTCCATAACTGCAACGCAGGAGTTAGTGGTGCCCAGGTCTATGCCGATGATTTTTGCCATGATGATTCCTCGTTGTTCTATCCGTTGGAGTTGTCTTTGAAATTGGGTAAGAGCTCAAAAAGCAGCGCTAGCTGTATGCGATATGGGGCTAAGTGGGTTCTTTTCAAGCCGCCGCGGGCGATTTGGAGACCATCACCAGGGCCGGGCGGATGATGCGTTCATTGAGCGCATAGCCCTTTTGCAGAACGATCAGCACGCGATTCGCTTCACCCTCGGCCTCCTGGGCGCCGATAGCCTGATGCTTGTGCGGATCGAACTTCTCGCCTAGCGGGTTGATTTCCGTCAGACCGGATTTTTCGAAGGCCGCGCTCAGTTGCTTGAGGGTTAACTCCACGCCGCTGCGCAGGTTTTCCACCGTAGGGCTTTCTGCCACGAGGGCGGCTTCAAGGCTGTCCTTCACCGGCAGCATTTCCGTGGCGAATTTTTCAGCGGCGTACTTGTGGGCTTTGGCGATGTCTTCTTGCGTGCGGCGGCGCAGGTTTTCGGTGTCTGCCTTGGCGCGCAGCCAGGCGTCATGGTGTTCCGCCGCCTTGAGTTCAGCCTCGCGCAATAATTCTTCGAGGCTGGGCGGGGTGTCCACTTGGCTGTCCTGCGATCTGGCGTTGGATTCTGTCCCGGCGTCAGGGGCATGGGTGGCCGCTTGCGCCGAGTCCGGTGGCGTAGGGGGCTGATTCTCTTGCATCGGTGTTTCTCCCTCAATAGTTCGAGGAAAATTTGGGGCAGATTTTCCGATTTCAAGAGCCGAAGTAAAAATTGCTGGCAGCTTCCTCTTGCCGGCCCCAGCGGAAGGCCCTAGCATAGCCACCCAGCATGGAGAACATAGGCAAATATCGGGTCATCCGCGAACTGGGCAAAGGCGCCACGGCCACGGTTTATCTGGCTGAAGACCCAGACCGGCCCGAGCCGGTGGCCATTAAGCTGGTGCGCTTCGGCGGCGAAGAAGAAGCAAAATGGACGCGCCGCCTGAAAAAACTCTTCGCCACCGAAGGCGGGATGGCGCAAAAGCTGGACCACCCGAATATCGTTCGCATTCACGAGACCCATATCGACGCGGAACAGGCCTATATCGTCATGGAATACGTGCCTGGCTATGAGCTTTCCCGCCACTGCTCGTTCGAGAAGCTGCTACCGCTGCATCGCGTTGTGGGTATCGTCTTCAAGTGTTGCCTGGCGCTGGACTATGCGTTTCGCCAGGGCATCATCCATCGTGACATCAAGCCCGCCAACATCATGATCGATGACGACGATAACGTGAAGATCATGGATTTCGGCCTGGCGCTCAACACTGCCAAAGACCGCGAGTCTGATTCCACTTTCATTATGGGCGTGGGCTCGCCGTCCTACATGTCCCCCGAGCAGATCAAGAACTACCCGCTCAACCAGAAGACGGATTTATATTCCCTGGGCGTCGTGCTCTTTCACTTGCTCACTGGCCGCTTGCCGTTTCGCGCGGCCAATACGGGGCAACTCGTCTACAAGATTATTAATGCCGATCCTCCCGTGCCCAGCCAGCTTAATCCCAATGTGCCGGTCGCCATGGATGCCATCATTAAAAAGGCCCTGGAGAAGGACCTTTACTCGCGCTACAAGAACGGTGCCGAATTCGCTCAGGATTTGTCGGCCGTGCGCTACCAGCTGGTCGACGAAAACTGGGTGGCCTTGGACGCCAGCCGGCTGGATGCGATTAAGCGCCTGGATTTCTTCATTGGTTTTGAGGAGGTCGAGTTATGGGAAGTGCTACGCATCAGCACTTGGCGTGAAATCGCCAGCGACACCTTACTCATGAACGAAGGTGTAGAGGAAGCCTACTTCGGCATTTTGGTGGAGGGCGAAGTCGAGGTCTCGCTGGATGGCAAATCCATATGCAAACTGAGTGCGGGCGAGGTCATAGGCGAAATGAGCTATCTCCATCCCGACTCTTTAGGGCGCAGCGCTACAGTAGTCACGCTGACGCCCATCGTCTGGCTGGAAGTGAATGACGCGGCGCTCGGTTTGGCCACCGACGAATGCCGCGAACGCTTTCAGAAGCGACTCACTGGTATTACGGTGCAGCGCCTGGCCGAGGCCGACAAGCGGCTTTCTGCCGGGGCCGAACCGGCGCGTCGGCCTGCTAATGAAAGTATTGATCTGGCGCTGGAACCGATGGACGAGGTAGCCAAGCGGCAATAGAGGAGCCATGCTGCGAACGCATTGGTGAGACGCACCTGACGCGGCGTAGGAAGCTGGCCCGGGAACGGCGCTTTCGCAGAAAGTAAATGTTCGCGGCGCTTTACGAGCGTCAGGGCGTCTCGGCGAGTTTCATCGGCAAAAATGCCGAAAACTTGAGTCTCGCGCCGGGGTTGCGACCAGCGGTCGCAACCCATACTTGGGCGGCGGTCGGGTGTGCCATCCCGGCGTCTTGCGGCAGGCCACCCACTCGTTACATGTGGACGAACGCCGATCGAACGCCCATCGAACGCCGAGAAGTAGGCGCAATTCTGACATGACAAATGGGCTTTTTGCGCCTACATTGACACTGGGGGCGGTAATTCGGGCGCAGAAATACAAGCGGCATTAAGGGCATTAAAGTTTTACGGGGACCTGCCGAAAACCTCTCCATGCAAGTCCTGCTATGGAGACACCTGTGAAAAAAGCTACGCCCATCTACGGCATTACCCGGGTTGATAACGAGACCAGCCGCACTCACGGGTGGCTAGTGACTATCCAACGTCGCGGCATTATTCATCGCCGCCAGTTTAGCGACGGTGTGTTCGGCAGCAAAGCCAAGGCCTTGGCCGCCGCCAAAGCCTTTCGTGATTCGGTGGTCGCCGCCAATCCGCCCCTGTCGAGACGTGAACATTCTGAAATTCGCAAGAAGAACAACAAATCGGGCGTGGTCGGCGTGTGCCGCTACTGCGCTTCAGAAACACGCGACAAACCACCCAAGGAACGACGCTGGTTCTGGGTAGCTTCGTGGGTATTACCCGACGGGCGCGCCAAACGCGTTAAGTTTTCCGTGAATAAGTACGGCGAGGAACCCGCCTTCAAGATGGCCGCCAAAGCGCGTCGCGCAGCGGTCAAGCAAATGGAAGGCGATTTCGACCCCGGCGCCACGCGCCGCAAGAAGCGCATGTCGCGCGCCTAAGCGCAGTCTTGTTTTAATCCCTGCCTATCGGGTGGGGTGCCAAGGTGGGCACATCGCGCTTGCGCTTTTGTGCGCAGAAAATGCGCACAAACGTTCGGTTGCCCCCCCGCTCCACGTCATTGCCTTGCTCGCTTTGCTAACTTTCCTAGGACGGCACCCCTTTTCAAGGGCAAGCCAACGGCCGGAGAGCCGCGTCACTCTTGGCTCACAGGCCGATTGGCCCGTGCATTGAGGCGCACCCCCGCGGGGCACTTCTGCCGCAGTAGCTAAAAGATCAGCGCGCTTTTCCCTCGCGGCCGAAGAGCAATAGGCTCGCCAGCGCGGAGCACACGCTATAGAGCAGCGCCCCCCAGAACGCCGCCCAGAAGCCAGCGACGTAGAAGCCTTTGACGAAGCTGGCGACGAACCAGAAGAGCAGGGCATTGATGACGAAGGTGAATAGACCGAGGGTCAGGATGTTGATGGGTAAAGTCACCAATATCAGCACGGGTCGGATCAACGCGTTGACCAAGCCTATGCACAAGGCCGCGATCAAGGCGGCATAAAAGCTATTCACCTGCACCGTTTGCAAGAGATACGGAATCGCCAGCAAAACCAATCCATTCACTGCCCAACGTAAAAGTAGCTTTAGCATGGTGCTCCCAATTTTGTGGCGCGCTGGGCGGATAGGGCGAGCTCAGCCGACGTCGGCTGCGGCGCGGTGAGCCAATTGCCGAGGTGGCTGCGAACCAGATCGGCCAGCGCGGCGATCCAGTCGTGACGTTCGTTGAGGCAGGGCAGGTAGTTGAATTCCTGGCCGCCTGCTTGCATGAAGGCGGCTTTGCATTCCATGGCAATTTCCTCCAGCGTTTCCAGACAGTCGGACACAAAGCCCGGACAGATCACATCAACGCGTTTGACGCCCTGGCGCGGCAGGGCTTCCAGCGTGGCCTGCGTGTAAGGCTGCAACCATTCGGCGCGGCCGAAGCGCGATTGAAAAGTGACGATATACTGCTCGTGGCTCAAGCCCAGCGCGTCGGCCAGTAGTCGCGCGGTTTTCTGGCATTCGCAGTGATAAGGATCGCCGCGATCCAGTGAAAAGCGCGGCAGGCCGTGAAAGCTCATCACCAGTTTGTCGGCGCGGCCATTGGTATTGGCCAGCCAGCCTTCGCGTACGCTGGCCGCTAGCGCGGCAATGTAACCGGGATGGTCGTGGAAGTTGCGCACGAAGCGCAGCTCCGGCAGGTTGCGCGTCTTGCCCAGCCAGGCGCTGAGCGTGTCCATGGTGCTAGCGGTGGTGCTAGCGGCATATTGCGGATAAAGCGGAACAACCAGGATACGCGTGCACTGCTCGCGCTTCAGGCGATCCAGCACCGAAGGAAGAGAAGGCTCGCCATAGCGCATGGCGAAGTCGACCACCATGTCGCCCAAGTCCGCCTGGCCAAGATAACCTCGCAGCAGCTTGGCTTGCTTATCGCTATGCACGCGTAGCGGCGAGCCGTCTTTGCTCCAGATTTGCGCGTATTTCTTCGCCGACTTGGCCGGCCGCGTAGTCAGGATGATGCCGTTCAATATCGGCCACCAGGCCAGACGCGGAATTTCCACGACGCGAGGATCGGATAAAAACTCCTTGAGATAAACACGTACAGCGGCGGCGGTGGGTGCTTGCGGCGTACCGAGGTTGACGAGTAGCACCGCGGTGCGCGCTAAAGTGCCGTGACGGAATTGCGGTTCAGGCTGGTAGCGCATTCAGCCTAACTCTGCGAAAGCGCACTGGAGAGTAGTTTGGCGGTGATGTCGACGATGGGAATCACGCGCTCATAGGCCATGCGCGTGGGGCCGATCACACCCACCGTGCCCACTACTTGGCCATTCACCTCATAGGGCGCAGTGATGACGCTGCATTCGTCCAGCGGCGCAAGTCCCGTTTCGCCGCCGATAAAAACCTGGACGCCATCGGCGCGATTGGAAAGGTGCAACAGTTGTACGAGACTCGTACGCTGCTCGAAGAGCGCGAAAAGGTTCCGTAGGCGATCCATGTTGGAGGAAATGTCTTCCACCGCCAACAGATTTTTCTCGCCGGAGATGACGTATTGCGCTTCGGTGTCCGAGGTGGCTTGATCGCCGGCTTCGACGGCTGCCGTCATCAACTCGCTCATGTCGGCGCGTAGCTGGCGTAGCTCGTCGTGTATGCGTCCGCGGATCTCTTCGAAGTCCAGCCCGGCGTAGTTCTGATTGAGATAGTTGGCCGCAGTTACCAGTTCGCCCGCTGAATAGGCGCGGCGGGTGAACAGAATGCGGTTTTGCACGTCGCCGTCGGAAGTGACGATGATGAGCAGGATGCGTTTTTCCGATAGGCTGAGAAATTCGATCTGACGTATTTTCGGCAACTTGCGCCGCGGCGCCACCACCACCCCGGCGAAGCGCGTCAGGCCCGACAGGAGCTGCGACGCGGAACTGATCAGCCGCTGCGGGTTGTTCGCTTGCAGATGCCCTTCCAGCGCGTCGATTTGCGTTTGCGCCAAGGGCTGCACGGTGAGCAGGGTATCGACGAAGAAGCGGTAGCCCAGCGGCGTCGGCACGCGCCCCGCCGAGGTGTGCGGGCTAGCGATGAAGCCCATTTCCTCAAGGTCCGACATGACGTTGCGTACTGTTGCGGGCGACAGCTCCAAACCCGAATAGCGCGACAGGGCGCGCGAACCCACCGGCTGGCCTTCTGCCACGTAGCGTTCGATCAAGGTTTTGAGGAGTATCTGGGCGCGTTTGTCGAGCATAGGGGCCATAGTATAGAAAAAATGGGGGCGGCTCGGGTCAATCGCAATAGGCGAGTGCGGCGGCCAAGCAATGTTGAGTAAGCGCTATGCGTTGCAGAACGTGGCACATCGCGGCGTCGGCTTTATGGTTTAATTCGGCCATGACTTCAGCCTTCCGCACCATCGCCCTCATCGGCAAATACAACAGCCCCGAAATCGCCGAATCCTTGCTCGCTTTGGCGGATTTTTTGACTGGCCGCGGCGTTGCCGTGCTGGTCGAAGAAGCTACTGCCGCCATGGTGGGCTCCACGCAGTTGGATACGGCGCCCTATTCACGCATCGGCGCAGCCGCTGACCTCGCCATCATTCTGGGTGGCGACGGTTCCATGCTGGCGGCGGCGCGCCAGTTGGCCGAAAGCGGTGTACCGCTGGTGGGCGTGAACCAAGGCCGGCTGGGCTTTATGACCGACGTCGCGCGTGAGGGCGTGCTGGATGCCGTGAGCGATTTGCTGGAAGGCAAATTCACCACTGAAGAACGCATACTGCTCGAAGCCTCGGTGCAGCGCGACGGCGAACGCGTCTTCCACACGCTGGCTTTGAACGACGTGGTGCTGAACAAGGGCGACCTGGGTCGCATGATCGAGTTTTCCGTGTCGATAGACGGCGAATTTATTTACAACCAGCGCTCCGACGGACTGATCATCTGCACACCCACCGGCTCCACCGCCTATGCGCTTTCCGCCAACGGGCCGATTTTGCATCCAGCGGTACCGGGCATCGCGCTGGTCCCGTTGTGTCCACATGCGCTTTCCAATCGTCCGATTACGGTGAGCGATAGCAGCCATATCGAAATCCAGGTGTTCCCACCGCACACGGCGCGCGTGCATGCCGATGGCCAGGCCCGCTTCGAAATTTTCGCCGGCGATCTGGTGCGCGTGGCGCGCTCACCACGCACTATCCGTTTTCTGCACCCGCTCGGCTACAGCTACTTCGCTATGCTGCGCGAAAAGCTGCATTGGAGCGAAACCCCACGCATGGTCTGAGGACCGCTCATGTTGCGTCGCTTGTATATCCGCAATTTTGTCATCGTCGACACGCTGGAGCTGGAGTTCTCCGCGGGCTTCGGTGCGCTCACCGGCGAGACGGGCGCGGGCAAATCCATACTCGTCGATGCACTTTCGCTAGCCTTGGGTGAGCGCGCGGATGCTGGCGTAGTGCGTGCCGGTGCTGAGCGCGCAGAAATTTCCGCTGAGTTTGATCTACCCACCGACAGCCCGATGTTCGACTGGCTACGCGGCTATGATTTCGAGACCGAAAGTTGCCTGCTTCGCCGTGTTGTTGATGCCGCCGGACGCTCGCGCGGCTACATCAATGGGGCGCCAGCGACGCTGACGCAATTGCGCGAAGCTGCCGACTTCCTTGCTGACATTCACGGTCAGCATGCTCATCACTCCTTGCTGCGCAATGACACTCAACGTCAATTGCTAGATGGCTACGCTGGGCTGCGCACGCTGGCCGCAGAGGTCGCGTCGCTGCATGGCGAGTGGCGTAAAGCCAAAGACACGCGGCTCGTGGCGGAGAAGAATGCTGTCGCCAATACGCGAGAACGCGAAATGCTCGATTGGCAGATCAAGGAACTGGCGGCGCTCAGCTTCGATACCGCGGGCTGGGAAGAAACCAATCGCGAGCACCGACGCTTGGCGCACGCGGCCGCGCTCATGGAAGGTGCTGCGGAGGCGCTGGAAGGTTTGTCCGAGGGTGAAACCGCGGCCACCTGGCAGGTGGAGCGCATCGCCGCGCGGCTACGCCCGCTGTCGGACTACGATCCCGCGTTGCAGACGACGCTGGAAACATTGGAGAGCGCGCAGATACAGATGCAAGAAGCCGCTCACGCCTTGCGCCATTATCGGGACAAGCTGGATCTGGATCCACAACGCCTCATAGAATTGGAGAGCCGCCTTCGCGCCGTGCACGACGCATTGCGTAAGCATCGCAGCACGCCGGAGGAGTTGCCGCAGTTGTTGCTACGCTGGAGTGCGCGCCTGCTGGAATTGGAAAATTTGCAGGATGTCGGCGTACTGAGTGAGCGCGAGGCCGAGGCAGCTTTGCGCTATCAGGCGCGCGCGCAGGCATTGTCGAAAGGTCGCAAAAAAGCCGCGACCGCGCTAGCACAGGCCGTCTCCGGAGCGATGCAGCAGCTCGCCATGCCGGGCGGTAGCTTCGAGGTGGCGCTGGAAAAGCTCGACGAAGGCGCGGTTTACGGGCTGGAGAATGTGGAATTTCGCGTGCGCGCTCATCCCAGTCAGCCCGCCGGGCCACTCGCGCGCATTACCTCCGGTGGCGAGCTGTCGCGTGTCGGGCTGGCACTACAAGTCATCACCTCGGCGTCGGGTAATGTGCCTACGCTGGTGTTTGACGAAGTCGATGTCGGCATTGGTGGGGGCGTAGCGGAGGTGGTGGGGCGGCTCTTGAAGCAGCTCGGCTGCGAGCGCCAGGTGCTGTGTGTGACTCACTTGCCGCAGGTGGCGGCGCAAGCTGATTGGCAATGGTCCATCGCCAAAGAGGTGGCGGCCGATGGCGCAGCGGGCGTGGTGAGTCGAGTGACGAAACTGGATGGCGAAGCGCGCGTGGAGGAAATCGCTCGCATGCTGGGCGGCGTAAAAATCACCCCGACCACGCGCAAGCACGCGGCCGAAATGCTGGGTTCGGATAAGCGGTAGTTTTTCCCCTGTATTCGGCATTGACGCTCATCGCCGTCGGGGCCATGCTCGGTTTTCCTTGGGCAGTCTCTCGCCTCCCATCCTGCGTAACCCGCCGTCTATGCGTCTACCAGCAATACTTATGCTGTTTGCCTGCACGCTGTTGGCGGCTTGTGCCACCGCCTCGCGGGAAGGACGTACTCGGTTTGTGGCGGATCCGCTCATCGGCAGCGTTTATTCGGACGTCGGTTTGCGTGTCAAACTCGCCACCGTGCCCGACCTGGATACGAGCGGCCATCACCGCGAATTCTGCCCGCTTACTGGTTGCGATACACGCGAGGATTTCGAGCGCAAGGTGCAGGAGATAGGCGCACGTCTGGCACTAGCTGCTTATAGTCGTTATCCCGATCTTGCCAAACGCGTACCGAAATTCCAGTTCTCCGTGGTCATGAAAGCAGAAGCCGGCACGCTGTCAAATGGCGACGGCGAGATAGTGGTACTGAGCGGACTGCGCCGCAAGGGACTCGATGACCAAACGCTGGCCTTGTTGCTGGCGCGCGAAATGGGCCATGTCATCAGCCTGCATCACGATGAAGACTCGGCGACCGGCATCATTTTTTCTATTGTCACCGGATTGCTGTTTCCCGTCTCCAACCTGATCCGTGGCGTGGCCGCGGTGGCACAAAGTGGTCTCGCTAGTTCCGTCCTGAGTTCGGCCGCGTCTTACGCCGGATCGAGCATGGTGCGGGCGAGCTATCGCGGCGACCAGGTGCGCGAGGCCGACGCGGTCGCGGCGCAACTGCTGATTGACATGGGCGCAGACGTTTACGACGTCGCCGATACCCTAAGCGCTAGCACGCAGAGTTTTCGTGGCGACGATGATTGGTCAAAGGAATGGCAGGTGTCGGGACGTTGGTTCAACCAGTTGGCCTGTGGTCCCCGCGTGGATCGAAGCCGCGAGGGACTGGCGGCCAATCTGGCGGACAATCGCTCCATCAGCCGCCCGGCGCCGTATTGACGTTCGCCGCTACACGCAGACTTTATGCGATGAATCCGCGGCTGCCGCAGCCTAATCAATGGCCAAACCCTAGCGGGGTTTTTTGTAGGGACAGGCGGGCTTGATGCAGTCGGCGTAAAGGTAGAGCGCGTGTTCGCGTACTTCAAAGCCGCGCTCCTTGGCGACTTTCAACTGGCGCTTTTCGATTTCGGCGTCAAAGAACTCTTCCACCTTGCCGCATTGCAGGCAGACCAGATGGTCGTGATGCTGGCCTTCGTTCAACTCGAATACGGCTTTGCCGGTTTCGAAATGATGGCGTTCTAAAAGGCCGGCCTGCTCGAATTGCGTCAACACGCGATAGACCGTCGCCAGCCCGATATCCATGCCCTCAGCGATGAGGGCGCGATAAACGTCCTCGGCGGTCATGTGGCGGCCGCCAGAAGCTTCTTGCGCCTTCTGGAATAAATCCAATATCCGAAGGCGCGGAAAGGTCGCCTTGAGACCTATGTTTTTGAGGTTCTGGGAGTTGGTCATAGGGTTTGCCTGAGTAAGGCCGCAGTGGGGATATGATATAGTTTCGCGGCCTAATTGCGAACCATTCTTGCGAACCCGTCCATGTTTCGGCCTATGACTTTTCTGCGCTACTCCTCGTTCCTGCTGGCCGCTGCCCTGCTAGCAGCCTGTACCAGCTTACCTGACGTCAGCATGCCGGACGTGACGTCCATGATCACACCTTACCGTATTGATATTCGCCAGGGCAATTACGTGAGCCAGGAGATGGTCGCGCAGCTCAAGCCGGGCATGACACGCGATCAAGTTCGCTTTTTACTGGGCACACCGCTGATCGCCGATATGTTCCACGCCGATCGCTGGGACTATATTTATCGATTTCAGCCGGGCCATGGCGAATTGCAGCAGCGCCGCCTGACGGTCTATTTCGCCGATAACAAACTTGCGCGCGTGGCCGGCGACGTGGTCGCGGCGGGTACAGGGGATACCGATGCGGCGAGTGCGCCCAGCCGTAATCGCATGATCGACATCGGGGCTGAGGGCGAGGCCAAGTCTGAGTCCAAGTCCGAAAAGTCAGATAAAGCTGGGCAGGCCGATGCTACCAAGGCCGACGTCGTCAAAGACATTCCCGCAGCGGAAAAGAAATAATAGAGCAAGCCTGCGCCCAACGTTCTGTTCGGCGCTGTCATGGGAGTAGACAAGATGCGTATCGCGATTGCTGGCAGCGCCGGCCGCATGGGTCGCACGCTGATCGAGGCTGTGCAAGAGGCCGCCGACATGCAGCTCACCGTCGCCCTCGAACATCCCGGCAGCCCCTTTATCGGCCGCGATGTCGGCGAATTGGTCGGTGCGCCTTGTGGCGTCATCATCACGGCGGATTTCGACACTGCGCTGGCGCAGGCGGACTGCCTTATCGACTTTACGCGCCCAGCCGGCACCCTGGCGCATCTGGCAGCCTGCCAGCGCCGCAATGTCGCCATGGTGATCGGCACGACCGGCATAGCGCTGGAACAGAAGCTGCAAATCCAGGATGCCTCGCGCGATATCCCTATTGTTTTTGCGCCCAACATGGCGGTCGGCGTTAATCTGGTGTTCAAGCTGCTCGACGTGGCAGCGCGAATATTGAATCAGGGATACGACATCGAGGTAATCGAGGCGCATCACCGCCACAAGATCGACGCGCCCTCAGGCACGGCGCTGCGCATGGGCGAAGTGGTCGCCGAAGCGCTCGGACGCGACCTCAAGGCGTGCGCCGTCTACGGCCGCGAAGGAGTCACCGGCGAACGCGATCCCGCAACCATCGGCTTTGCCACCGTGCGCGGTGGCGATATCGTCGGCGACCATACGGTGCTCTTCGCCGGCATCGGCGAGCGCGTCGAAATCACCCACAAAGCCGCCAGCCGCATGCCGTACGCACTAGGCAGCCTGCGCGCCGCTCGTTTCCTGGAAGGTCGCAAGAACGGCTTGTTCGATATGCAAGATGTATTGGGCTTGCGCTAGCTGTTAGCGGCCAGCACGACTGAGAACGGAAATCGCTGGGTGCCCTATACGGCAACTCCATGGAGCATAATGCATGCATGAATTTTGCCCTGTCCGACCATGCTCAAGGTGAGATGGTGCGTCGCCAGATTCCGCTGGCGTGGATAGAAGCAACCATGCGAGCACCAGAACAAGTAGTTCCGGGCATCGATTTCCGCAAGATTTATCAGTCTCGGATCGTGGCAGAAGGGAAAACATATCTTGTCCGACTTGTCGTCGAAGACGGGCGTCAGCCGCCGGTTATCGTGACCGTCTATAGAACCAGCAAGATTGAGAAGTACTGGAGAAGCCCATGAGAGCAGATTACGACCAACAAGTGGATGTTCTGACCGTCGTGTTCAGCGATGCGCTGGTAGAAGAATCGGATGAGGTGAAGCCAGGCGTCATCATCGACTACGACGCCGCCGGCAACGTTGTCGGCATGGAGATACTCGATGCCAGCAAGCGAGTCGAGAACCCCGCAGCCATGGAATTTGCAGTGCGGGCGGCGTAGTTCCTGTTTTGGGGGCGGCGAGAGGAGTGTGGTTGTGCAAGACTCCTATTCGTTATGCGGTACCAGTTATATTGCGGGTCCGTTGCTCGAACTGGCGCGAGAGAGAGCAGACATAAGCTTTTGCAAAACTTGACGGCGGTGCGGTCATGACGCTCATGCTCCCGCTGCGGTTAAAACGGCCTGATCGGCCAACACCAGCCGTTTGGGTGCTTTCAATTTTCGACATTGTTCTTGCCTACCTAACTTTCAGTCCCGAGCTTCAGGTGCTTTTGAATCCCTCGCCGGCTTATTGGGCTCCTACAGCTATTGTTGTGGCGCCTTTTCTCGGATTACTTTTTTTGCGATTTGCATTGCCGCTATTGCCGCATTGCGGTTAGGTCGACGTGCTCGCGTAACGTTGCTTGTTCTTCTTACGTGCTCACTGGTCTCAAGGTTTACGAAGGTATTCTTGTTGTGGCCTGTACCTTTCGTTGCTTCATCAGGGTTCAGTCATTTGGAATTCGCCTATATCCGTCTGGCGGGGCCTCTCGGAGAGCATCCGCATTGCAGCCCACCCCCGCTTTGAGGTAAAATTCACGCGTTTTCCGAGCGGGGTGGGCGCTGAGCCTACCCCGCTTTGCACATCTACAATATCTGTAGCGCCGATGAGGGCAACGCCCTGAGATTCGCCTACGCAGTCCTACTGGAGCCACCACGTGCCTGATTTCCCGAAAGCCATCCTAGCTCTTGCCGACGGGACGGTATTTCGGGGTATCGGTATTGGCGCTTTGGGCTCCAGCGTCGGCGAGGTGGTGTTCAACACTGCCATGAGCGGCTATCAGGAAATCCTCACCGATCCGTCGTATTGTCGCCAAATTGTCACGCTGACTTATCCGCACATCGGCAATACCGGCGTAAATAGCGAGGATTGCGAGGCGGACAAAGTGCATGCGGCAGGTTTGGTGATACGCGATTTGCCGTTGCTGGCATCGAATTTCCGCAGCGAACAGTCGCTGGATGCTTACCTCAAGGCTGAGAACGTCGTTGCCATTGCGGGCATAGATACGCGCAAACTGACGCGCATCTTGCGCGAAAAAGGTGCGCAGGCGGGTTGCATCATGACGGGTGAATTGAGTACTGAACGGGGCATCGGCGAGGCACGCGCTTTCCCCGGTTTGGCCGGGATGGATCTGGCCAAAGTGGTCAGCACGGAAAAAAAATACGTCTGGAAAGAAGCTGAGTGGCGTTTGGGTAAAGGCTATGCGGCGCTTGAGGACACGCGCTTTCACGTAGTGGCTTACGACTATGGCGTGAAGCGCAACATCCTGCGCATGCTGGCCGGTCGCGGGTGCCGCGTCACCGTGTTGCCAGCGCAAGCTACGGCCGAAGAGGCTCTGGCCTTGAATCCGGACGGCATTTTTCTGTCCAACGGCCCGGGCGATCCTGAGCCTTGCGACTATGCCATCCGCGCCATACGTGAGCTGCTCGCATGCGGAATTCCAACTTTCGGCATCTGCTTGGGGCATCAGTTGATGGGCCTGGCCTCCGGCGCCAAGACGCTGAAAATGAAGTTCGGCCATCACGGTGCCAACCATCCGGTCAAGGACCTAGATAGCGGCCAGGTCTTGATTACCAGCCAGAACCACGGCTTCGCGGTAGACGGCGACACGCTGCCGTCCAATTTGCGCGTGACGCACGTTTCGCTCTTCGACGGTAGCCTGCAAGGCATGGCGCGTACCGATGTACCGGCCTTTTGCTTCCAGGGGCATCCTGAAGCCAGCCCCGGCCCGCACGACGTTTCGTATTTATTCGACCGCTTCATTGGAATGATGGAACAACGAAAAGCCTAGACGCAGATTGCGCGGCAAAAAAAGATGCCTAAGAGAACCGACCTACACAGCATCCTCATCATCGGCGCGGGCCCGATCATCATCGGTCAGGCTTGCGAGTTCGACTATTCCGGCGCGCAGGCTTGCAAGGCGCTGCGCGAAGAGGGCTACAGGGTCGTTCTGGTCAATTCCAATCCGGCGACGATCATGACTGATCCGGAAATGGCAGATGTGACCTACATCGAGCCCATCCACTGGAGCGTGATTGAGAAAATCATCGCCAAGGAGCGACCCGATGCCCTGCTGCCCACCATGGGCGGCCAGACGGCCTTGAACTGCGCCCTCGATTTGGCGAAGCATGGGGTGCTGGAAAAATACGGCGTTGAAATGATCGGCGCTTCGCGCGATGCCATCGACAAAGCAGAAGATCGCGAAAAATTCAAGCGCGCTATGACCAAGATCGGTCTCGGTTCCGCACGCTCCGCCATCGCTCACAGCATGGAAGAAGCGCTACAGGTGCAAGCGGCGCTGGGCTTTCCGTCCATCATCCGGCCTTCCTTCACCATGGGCGGCAGTGGCGGCGGTATCGCCTACAACAAAGAAGAGTTCGTCGCCATCTGCGAGCGTGGTCTGGAAGCCAGCCCCACCAAAGAATTACTGATCGAAGAATCGCTCATCGGCTGGAAAGAATTCGAGATGGAGGTGGTGCGGGACCGCAAAGACAATTGCATCATCGTTTGCTCCATCGAGAACCTGGATCCGATGGGTGTGCACACCGGCGACTCTATTACGGTGGCACCGGCGCAGACGCTGACTGATAAGGAATACCAGATCATGCGCAATGCCTCCATCGCGGTGTTGCGTGAGATAGGCGTCGATACGGGCGGTTCCAACGTGCAGTTCGCCATCAATCCTGATGACGGACGCATGTTGGTCATCGAAATGAATCCGCGTGTCTCCCGCTCATCGGCGCTGGCTTCCAAAGCGACGGGCTTTCCCATCGCCAAGATAGCCGCCAAGCTGGCAGTCGGCTACACGCTGGATGAACTGAAGAACGACATTACTGGCGGCGCAACCCCGGCTTCCTTCGAGCCTTCCATAGATTACGTCGTCACCAAGGTGCCGCGCTTCGCCTTCGAAAAATTCCCGCAGGCCAACGACAGGCTGACCACGCAAATGAAGTCAGTGGGCGAAGTCATGGCCATCGGTCGCACTTTTCAGGAGTCGTTGCAAAAAGCTTTGCGCGGTCTGGAAGTGAGCGTGTATGGCTTGGATGAAGTCGATGCCGATCGGGACACCATCGAGCAGGAAATGGCTAACCCAGGTGCCGAGCGCATCTGGTATGTCGGGCAGGGTTTCCGCAACGGGATGAGCCTCGACCAGGTGTTTCAGCTAACCAAAATCGATCCGTGGTTTCTCGTGCAGATCGAGGACATAGTTCGTGAAGAAGCGAGCTTGGTTGGTCAGCAATTCGCCGATATCGATGCTGACGAAATGCGGCGTTTAAAGCGCAAGGGTTTTTCCGACCGGCGCCTTGCCAAGCTGCTGAATACCACCGAAACCACCGTGCGCGAGCGCCGTCACGCTTTCGGTGTGCGGCCCGTTTATAAGCGTGTGGATACCTGTGCCGCAGAGTTCGCCACGCACACGGCCTACATGTATTCGACCTATGAAGAAGAATGCGAAGCACGCCCCACGCAGCGCAAGAAAATCATGGTCCTGGGCGGCGGACCCAATCGCATCGGCCAGGGTATCGAGTTCGACTATTGTTGCGTGCATGCCGCGCTGGCCCTGCGCGAGGATGGTTACGAAACCATCATGGTGAATTGCAACCCGGAGACGGTGTCTACCGATTACGACACGTCGGATCGCCTTTATTTCGAGCCGGTCACTCTCGAAGACATCCTCGAAATCGTGCATGTAGAGCAGCCCACCGGCGTCATTGTGCAGTTCGGCGGTCAGACGCCGCTGAAGCGCGCGCGTGAACTCGAAGCCAACGGTGTACCCATCATCGGCACCACGCCGGACATGATCGATTGCGCCGAAGACCGCGAGCGTTTTCAGCAGATGCTGCACGTACTGGGTTTGAAGCAGCCACCCAACCGCACGGCCCGCACGCCTGAGGACGCCATCCGTCTCGCCTTGGAAATCGGTTATCCGCTGGTGGTACGCCCGAGCTATGTGCTGGGCGGCCGCGCCATGGAAATCGTGCATGAGCAGCGCGACCTCGAACGTTATATGCGCGAGGCCGTCAAAGTCTCCCACGATTCGCCGGTACTGCTGGATCGCTTTCTCAACGACGCTACCGAGGTGGATGTTGACGCGCTCTCGGACGGCAAGCAGGTCATCATCGGCGGCATCATGCAGCACATCGAGCAGGCCGGCGTGCATTCGGGTGACTCTGCTTGCTCGCTGCCGCCTTATACGCTGACCGCCGAGGTGCAGAACGAAATTCGCCGACAGACGGAAATGATGGCAAAAGCGCTCAACGTTTGCGGTCTCATGAACGTGCAGTTCGCCATTCAGGACGGCACGGTGTATGTGTTGGAAGTGAACCCCCGCGCCTCTCGCACCGTACCCTTCGTCTCCAAGGCCACGGGGTTGCAGTTGGCAAAAGTTGCCGCGCGCTGCATGGCTGGGCGCAGCCTGGCCGAGCAGGGCGTGACTCACGAAGTGGTGCCGCCTTACTATTCGGTGAAGGAGGCCGTGTTCCCCTTCGCAAAATTCCCAGGCGTCGACACCATCCTGGGACCGGAAATGAAGTCCACTGGTGAGGTGATGGGCGTCGGTCGCAGTTTCGCCGAAGCCTTCGTCAAATCTCAGTTGGCGGCAAGCGTGAAATTGCCCACCTCTGGCAAGGTCTTTATTAGCGTCAAGGATCAGGACAAGGTGAAAGCCAGCGACGTGGCACGCGAATTAATCGATCTCGGCTTTACGGTGATAGCCACCCGTGGCACGGCGCTGCCCATGACTGAAGCAGGGCTTAAGGTGGGCTTGGTCAACAAGGTCGCCGAGGGTCGGCCGCATATTGTCGACATGATCAAGAACAACGAGGTGAGCCTCATCATCAACACGGTGGAAGAAACGCGTCAGGCCATCGCGGATTCGCGTTCCATCCGCACCAGCGCACTGGCGGCGCGGGTAACGTTGTTCACCACCATCGAAGGCGCGCGTGCCGCCTGCGCCGGCATTCGCCATCTGGACGCGCTGGAGCCTTACGCGTTGCAGTCACTGCACGCTGAGCTAAACGGGGAAAGAACATGAGCAACGATATGGGCAAGGTGCCTCTCACCAAAGACGGTGCGGAAAGGCTGAAGCAGGAGTTGCATCGCCTGAAGACGGCCGACCGGCCTAGCGTGATCACCGCCATTGCTGAGGCACGTGCTCATGGCGATCTGTCGGAAAACGCCGAGTACGCGGCGGCGCGCGAGCGTCAGAGTTTCATCGAGGGTCGCATTCAGGAGCTGGACGGCAAACTCTCGAATGCTCAAATCATCGATCCGAAGCTGCTCGATGCAGAGGGCCGCTGCGTTTTCGGTGCAACAGTGGACCTCGAAGTAGTCGAGTCCGGCGAGAAGGTCAGCTATCAGATCGTCGGCGAAGACGAGGCCGACATCAAGAACAACAAGGTTTCCATCTCGTCACCTATTGCGCGCGCCTTGATCGGCAAGTTCGCCGGCGATGTGGCTGAGGTGAAGGCGCCGGGCGGCGTGCGCGAGTACGAAGTGTTGGATGTGAAGTACATCTAATGATGTTGCTCTAAGAGGTTTCAACTAACCCGTGCCTAAGCTAGCCGACAGCACTTACCGCATCGCAATTTGCCTGTGGAGCGGCGGCCTCTGGATCATGGGCTTGTCGGCGTGGATGTTGTTCCGCACATTGAATAACCGCGCACTCGCGGGGGAAGTCGCCGGCAGCCTGTTTGGTTTGATTGCCTGGGTTGGGCTGCTCTGCGCGGCTTACCTGCTGGTTTTCCTGCTAGTGCGTCGACATCATGCGGCGTTCAGATCGAGGGTGTTCTGGCTGGTGCTGGCCATGCTACTGCTGAGCTTGGCCGGTTATTTTGGCATACAGCCGATACTTGCGGCGCTCAAGGCTGAAGCCTTGCCGCTGACGGTCATGGAGAGTGCAGTGAGGGGGCGGTTTGGTATGTGGCACGGCATTTCCAGCGGTCTCTACCTGTTGCAGTGCTTGCTCGCCGTGGCCCTCGTCTGGGTGCAGGAGACGGGACTAAAGAAGGGACTAAATTCGGCGCGCTAAATTCGGCTGCGACGGCGTGGATCGGTAGGCCTGGCGGACTTTGTGGATTTCAAGGATCGGGCGGGGGCTGGCCTGATGCGCGCCTTTATGCCTGCCTTGGTTGGCAACTTAGTTACCAACTTAGTAGCCAACTTAGTTGCCTTCTTAGTGCCCGCCTTCGTTTCCGCTCTGGGGGCCGATTTTGACGCCGCTTTAGGCGCAGGCGCCGGTTTTTTTAAGTCAGGATGGACGCGGAATATCACCAGTAGGTTGCCGATGTGCTGCACGGGCGCCGCTTCCAGGCGTGTGCAAATATCAGTCAAGAACGCATTGCGTGTGTCACGTTCGGCGCCATAAACGCGCACCTTGATGAGTTCATGCGCGTTGAGGCAGCGATCGATCTCGGTCAACACGGTTTCCGACAGCCCTTGCTGGCTGATGCTGACGACGGCATGCAGGCTATGCGCACGGGCGCGCAAGTCGCGGCGCTGGGCGGTAGTGAGTTCCATGTAGGCGACTATGGTAAAGGGGCGGGGATTGTACCTTGAAGAAGAGTAGGAAAAGCAAAGCGTGGATGCACGAGCACGTCAACGACCCTTACGTGCAACGCGCCAAGGCCGAGGGCTGGCGCTCCCGTGCAGCCTTCAAGCTCATGGAACTGGACGACAAGGATCGCCTCATCAAGCCGGGCATGGTGGTGGTCGATCTGGGCGCGACGCCCGGCGGCTGGTCTCAGGTGACGGCCCAGCGTGTAGGCGCGGGCGGTATGGTAGTGGGGGTCGATCTGCTCGAGATGGTGCCATTGCCCGGTGTGAGGTTTCTGCTCGGCGATTTTCGTGAGGACGCCGTGCTGGTTCAACTTGAAACAATGCTAGATGGACGCCAGCCGGGGCTTGTAATTTCCGATATGTCTCCCAACATCTCTGGTATTGCCATGTCAGATCAGGCGCGCGCTATGCATTTGGCCGAGCTGGCACTGGACTTTGCACAGCGGCATTTGAAACTTGACGGCGATTTCGTGGTCAAGGTCTTTCAGGGCGCGGGATTCGATGCCTTCCATGGCGCCGTCAAGGCGTCATTCAAGCACGTGTTGGTACGCAAGCCAAAATCCTCGCGTGGCCGCAGCAACGAGGTCTATTTGGTGGGCAAAAGCCTGGCGGCAAAGAGAGATTAACAGTTGTTTTTCTCCTCTAAGCGATTTGCAAGACGAGGGGAACAGCCTTACCATTCGCATTCAGAAATTGTGTTCCCGCCTTTTGATCATAAACGCCCCTGCAGGGCATAGAGGTACCGCTTGAACAATCTATTCAAAAATCTTGCGATCTGGCTGGTTATTGGTGTCGTGCTGATGACCGTCTTCAACCAGTTCAGCTCGCGCCAGAACACGCAAGCCGCGATCGACTACTCGAGCTTTTACGAAGAGGTCAAAGCCGGGCATATCGCCGAAGTCATGATCGAGGGCCGCAGCTTAAAGGCCAAGACGACCGACGGCAAAAGCGTCACCAGTTACTCACCGGGCGATCCCTGGTTGGTGTCCGACCTCTTGAAGTACGGCGTGCAGATCAAGGCCAAGCCGGACGAAGAGCAGTCGCTGCTCATGAGCATTTTCGTTTCATGGTTCCCGATGTTGCTGTTAATCGGCGTCTGGGTTTTCTTCATGCGACAAATGCAAGGCGGCGGCAAAGGCGGCGCTTTCTCCTTCGGCAAGTCGCGTGCGCGCATCCTCGACGAATCGACCAATAACATCACTTTTGCCGATGTGGCTGGTTGCGATGAAGCGAAAGAAGAAGTTGCCGAACTAGTGGAGTTTCTGCGAGATCCTGCCAAGTTCCAGAAACTGGGCGGTCGCATTCCGCGTGGTGTGCTGATGGTAGGCTCGCCTGGCACGGGCAAAACCCTATTAGCCAAGGCTATCGCCGGCGAAGCCAAGGTACCCTTCTATAGCATTTCGGGTTCCGATTTCGTCGAGATGTTCGTCGGCGTCGGCGCAGCGCGCGTGCGTGACATGTTCGAGCAGGCCAAAAAAAGCGCGCCGTGCATTATTTTCATCGATGAAATCGACGCGGTCGGTCGTCAGCGCGGTGCCGGCCTGGGCGGCGGCAACGACGAACGCGAACAGACGCTCAACCAGTTACTAGTGGAAATGGATGGCTTCGAAGGTACCGCCGGCGTGATCGTCATCGCCGCCACCAACCGCCCCGACGTGCTCGATCCCGCGTTGTTGCGGCCGGGCCGCTTCGATCGTCAGGTGGTAGTGCCGCTGCCGGATATTCGCGGCCGCGAGCAGATTCTCTTAGTGCATATGCGCAAGGTACCAATCTCGCCCGATGTGAAGGCCGACCTGATCGCGCGCGGCACGCCAGGCTTTTCCGGCGCCGATTTGGCCAATTTGGTAAATGAAGCCGCCTTGTTCGCCGCACGCGGCAGCAAGCGTTTGGTCGAGATGGACGATTTCGAAAAAGCCAAAGACAAAATCATGATGGGCGCGGAACGACGTTCCATGGTGATGCCTGTAGAAGAGCGCCGCAACACGGCGTATCACGAGTCGGGCCACACCGTCGTGGCTAGGCTCTTGCCCAAGACTGATCCGGTGCATAAGGTCACCATCATTCCGCGCGGCCGTGCGCTGGGCCTGACCATGCAGCTGCCTTTGGAAGACCGTTACAGCATGGACAAAGAGCGCCTGTTGGAGAACATTGCGGTGCTGTTCGGCGGCCGCATCGCGGAAGAGCTGTTCATGAACCAGATGACTACCGGCGCTTCCAACGATTTCGAGCGCGCTACCGACATTGCCCGACGCATGGTCACGCAATGGGGCATGACTGACGCCCTCGGCCCCATGGTCTATGGCGAGAACGAGGGCGAGGTTTTTCTGGGCCGCTCGGTAACCACACACAAGAACGTTTCCGAAGCCACCATGCAGCAGGTCGACGCCGAAATCCGCCGCATTATTGATCAGCAATATGCCTTGGCCCGGCGCTTGATCGAAGAGAATCGCGACAAGATCGAAACGATGGCGCGTTCGCTGCTTGAGTGGGAAACGCTGGATGCCGATCAGATCAACGACATCATGACTGGCAAGCCACCGCGCGAGCCCAAGCGCATCACGCCTCCCGCGCCGAGCCCACCGCCAGATAGCGCGCCCGGTGCGGCGCCCAATGCGGCGGCGCCTGTTTGAAGGCTTGTTCGTAGTCCCATCATTCGGCCGGATCGATTTACTCGATCCGGCCTTTGTATTTTGTCGCTCCAATATGCCCAAGCAGCTTCATTGCGGACGCTTTCGTCTTTCTCTCAACCGCCCATTAATCATGGGCATCGTGAATGTCACGCCGGATTCCTTTTCCGATGGCGGGAAATTCTTCGATGCCGCACGCGCCATCGCGCATGCGTACCAGTTGATTGAAGAGGGGGCGGACATGCTCGACATAGGCGGCGAGTCCTCGCGTCCCGGCGCTGAGGCGCTATCAGCAGACGCCGAGTTGTCGCGCGTCATGCCCTTGATCGAAGCGTTGGCCGGCGCGGGTGTGCCGCTGTCGGTTGATACCGTCAAGCCGGAAGTTATGCGCGCCAGCATCGCAGCAGGCGCGTCCCTCATCAACGACATTTCGGCCTTGCAAGCCGAGGGTGCGCTGCAGACTGTGGCCGCGAGCGACGCCGCGGTTTGTTTGATGCACATGCGCGGCGAGCCGCGCAGCATGCAGCGCGAGCCGCATTACGAGGATGTGGTTGCCGAAGTGCATGCCTTCCTGGCGCAGCGCGTATCGGCTTGTCACACGGCCGGCATCGCCGACGAGCGCATTGTGGTCGATCCGGGCTTTGGCTTCGGCAAGCTGTTGGAACACAATTTGACGCTGTTGCGCCGACTCGACCGCTTTGCGGATCTGGGTGTGGCGGTGCTGGCGGGCCTGTCGCGCAAGTCTATGTTCGGGCAAATCACTGGGCGCAGTCTAAGCGAGCGCGCCACGGCGAGTGTCGCCGCCGCCATGATAGCGACACAGAATGGGGCTAGAATCTTGCGCGTACATGATGTGGCGGCCACCAAGGATGCGCTGGCGGTGTGGTCGGCGGTACAGGCCGTTTAGAAAGTGCGCCGCTAAGGGACTTACGATGACTAGAAAATACTTTGGAACGGATGGCGTGCGCGGCAGGGTGGGCGAGCCGCCCATCACGCCAGATTTTGTTATGCGACTGGGTTTTGCCGCTGGTGTCACTTTGGTGGCCCGCGAGCACTTGCCTGCGGGCGAACATCCTGCGGTGTTGATCGGCAAAGATACGCGCACTTCCGGCTACATGCTGGAGGCGGCATTGGAAGCCGGCTTCTCCGCAGCGGGCGTGGATGTCATGCTGGCCGGGCCCATGCCCACGCCGGCGGTGGCCTATCTCACACGGGCGCTGCGCCTCCAGGCCGGCATAGTAATTTCGGCCTCGCACAACCCTTATGCCGACAACGGCATCAAATTCTTCTCCGCTTTGGGCACTAAGCTGCCGGATGCCGTCGAGGCAGAAATCGAGGCGCGGCTGGACGAGCCGCTGCGCTGTGTTGCGCCGGCCGAGTTGGGGAAAGCGCGTCGCATGAGTGACGCCGCGGGGCGCTACATTGAATTTTGCAAGAGCACCTTCCCCAACGAACTCGATTTGCGCGGTCTGAAGATCGTCGTTGATTGCGCTCATGGCGCGGCCTATCACATCGCGCCCAATGTATTTCATGAACTCGGCGCTGAAGTCATCGCGCTGGGCGCGGAACCGAACGGCACGAATATCAACGATGGTGTCGGCGCCACTGCGCCGCAAGCCTTGCAGGAAGCGGTGCGCCAGCACGGTGCGGACCTCGGCATCGCACTGGATGGCGATGCCGACCGTTTAATGATGGTTGATCATACGGGCGAACTTTACGACGGTGACCGCCTGCTTTACGTCATCGCCAGGCAGCGATTAGCCCATGGTGGCCTGAGTGGCGTGGTGGGTACGCTGATGACCAATCTGGGTCTTGAGCACGCCTTTACCAACTTGGGCGTGCCACTGGTGCGCACCAAGGTGGGCGACCGTTATGTACTGGAGGAACTACAGCAAAAGGGCTGGAAGCTGGGCGGCGAGAATTCCGGTCACATCATTTGCCTGGATCGCCACACCACGGGCGACGGCATCGTTTCCGCCTTGCAGGTGCTGGCGGCGCTGCAATTGCAAAAACGCACGCTGGCGCAGGCCTGCGCCGATCTCACGCTTTATCCTCAGAAACTGGTGAATGTGCGGCTGCTCAAGGGCTTTGACTGGAAGCGGGAGCCAGCCATTGCGGACGCCTGTTCCGCAGCAGAGCGCCAACTGGGCGACGCCGGGCGTGTGTTGTTGCGTCCATCAGGCACCGAGCCCCTATTGCGCGTCATGGTCGAAGGGCGCGAAGAAGCGCAGGTAACTGCCCTCGCTCGCAGCATCGCCGACGCCGTGCAGCAGGCGATGGCCTAATGTCCTAATTGTTCTGATGCGTCCGCCGTCCCGGGGATTTGACCGTGAATGACGCAAAAGCTAAAATCCACAGGTTTTAAACCGTCAGCAAACACGATATAGCCATGCGACGCAAATTGGTGGCAGGCAACTGGAAAATGCATGGCGGCCTGGCCGGCAACCGCGCCTTATTGGGCGAACTGCTGGCAGTGCTGGGCAGCAGCGGGGCAGCCGATAGTGCGGTGTGCGTGCCTTATCCTTACCTAGCTCAAGCACAGGAGTTGCTCCAGGGCACAGCGCTGGCCTGGGGTGCGCAAAACCTAAGCGAACACGCCCAGGGTGCTTACACCGGCGAAGTCAGCGCGGCCATGCTGAACGATTTTGGCTGTCGCTACGTGCTGGTGGGCCATTCCGAGCGACGCGCCTTGTACGGCGAGAGCAATCAAACGGTGGCGGCAAAATTTGTTGCCGCCGTGCAGGCCGGTCTGACCCCGATATTGTGTCTGGGAGAAACGCTGGCGCAGCGCGAAAGCGGCACTACCGAACAGGTGGTGGCCACGCAACTTGAGGCGGTGACCCAAATTGCCGGCGTGGCGGCGTTGGGCAAGGCAGTCATCGCCTATGAGCCGGTGTGGGCCATAGGCACCGGACGGACCGCAACACCGCAACAGGCGCAGGACGTGCACGCTTTTATACGCGGCCTAGTACAAAACAATATTGCGCAGGCGGATGCAAGCATGTCTCAGAAACTCCGTATCCTTTACGGCGGCAGCGTCAAACCGCAGAGCGCGGCGGAATTGTTCGCCATGCCGGACATAGATGGTGGCCTGATCGGCGGCGCCTCGCTGGTGGCGAAAGATTTTTTAGCAATTTGCGCGGCAGCACGCTGACGCAACACTCACAGATCGGATAAATGATGGATGGTATTTTGTTTCCCCTCTTGCTTACGCTGCATATTTTGGTTGGCCTGAGCATCATCGGCCTGGTGCTGATCCAGCACGGCAAGGGCGCAGACATGGGCGCGGCTTTCGGTGGCGGCTCGTCGGGCAGCCTCTTTGGTTCCTCCGGCTCGGCGAATTTCTTGAGCCGTACGACCGCGGTACTGGCGACGATATTTTTTCTCACCAGCTTGGGCCTGAGCTATCTTGCTTCCAATCACAGCAAGGCGCCGGCCAGCGTCCTGGAACAGATGCAGCCTCAGTCGAAGCCTATGGAGCAACCCGCCGCGCCGATACAATCGACACCGGCTGCGGCTGATTCAAAAGCCAAAGATATTCCCAAGTAAATCCTGCGGCATTCTGCCGCTCACTTGCGCTGCCACTGACCCGTAGACTCCGAGGGTCAGCTGGCAGCTGGCAGCTGACATTTGGCGCTGGACACATCAGCATTTACCTCATTGCGGTCACGTTCTGCGACCGTGGCGCTAAGCAGCGCTTTAGGCCACCGCCTGCGGCCTGATTGACTTAAATCAAATAGCATCGCTAGGGGGAAGAAGTACCATTTGGCACGAGGGCATCAAGCTTCCTCGTTAACACAATAGGAATGCCTCCCATGAGCCCACCTCCCCCTGTTGCGATCCGTGAGCATTTGAGAGCAGAACGCTTTAGCGAAGTTTGGACGCAGCAATTGAACGAAGTGTTCGCCGATGTCGCGCCTTACTATGACAAAGGCAATCTGGTTGCCAGCCTCGGCCTTTGGAACAAATTCCTCGACAGTTTCATGGCTACAGTCGATATCAATCCCGGCGAGCGTGTACTTGACGTCTGCGCTGGCACTAACGCTATAGGCATCGCGTTGTTGAAGCGGGAACCCACACTCAAGGTGCATGCCATAGATCGCAGCTCTGCGATGCAGGAAGTGGGCCGCCAACGCGCGGAAGTGCGGGGCATGCACATCGACAGCACCATAGGCGATGTGCACCGCCTGCCCTTTCCCGATAATCATTTTGATGTGGTCACGCTGCAATTCGCGTCGCGTCATCTGCGCGTCAGAGAAGTGTTTCCAGAAATACTGCGTGTACTGAAGCCAGGTGGGCGCTTCTACCATAGCGACATGTTGCGGCCAGAAAACCCCATCGTCAAAACGCTTTACTACACCTATTTGCGTGCCTGCCTGACCTTTACCAGCGTCATGTTCCAGAGCAGCACGATTGCTCAGAACTGCAAAAAGTATTTTATCGAAGCGCTGGATATGTTTTATTCCGTTGAAGAACTGTCGGGCGTGTTGCGGGAACTCAAGTTCGTCAACGTGACGGCCAAGACCATCATGGCCGGTATGATCGGATTTCATCGTGCCGTTAAACCGCAGCCCGATTGATCGACGGCTCACTCGCGTAGCCCTCGCTGAAAGCGCTCGGCTTACAGCATGAACCCCGTACATGCCTTGGCCGCCTGGAACCGGCAGATCCTCGAGGCCTATAGCCGGCGCACTACCGCCACGCTGCGACTTAGCTTGCCATTGCGAGTCGTGTTGCCGCGCCTGGAGCCATTTCTGGCGCTCAACGTGGCGAAGGAAGTGCAGAAGGACAATTTAATTATCCAGCGCGTCGGTGAAGCTTGCGCGGCGGGCGCACCGCCCGGCGCGGAAGCGCGCGAGCAACTACTCAGCGCCACCAAGGAAATCGACCGCGCTTTCCTGGCGCATGTCGTCGATTTCCCGATCGGCATAGTTATTCCCTACGACGAAATCGAGCCGGTGCGCTTGCGACGCATAGATCGTCTACTTGGTGCGGGCTATCGCATCCTTGATGCCTGGCGCGTCGAACGCAAGGGGAATAAGGCGCGGGCCGCCTTGCAATCCTGTTATCCGCGCGCCGATTTTGAGCGCTTGTTGTTTGACTTGCTGCGTCTGTATGCCGAGGAAACGCGTGCGCTTAGCCGGTCGCTGCGCTTGCCCACCCTGTTGGTACCGCTGCGCGACAGCTTCGCACAGTCGCTTTATGGGGTGATGCAAGACGTCGCGGTGCGGCTAGCCATGGACCTCACTCGCACGGTCTATCGACCGGGGCGAAGCTAGTTCGTGTGACCATGGAGACGATACGGACGGACGTGGCGATCATAGGCGCGGGTGGGGCCGGGCTGCGCGCCGCCATCGCCTTGGCCGAGGCCGACCCGACGCTGCAAATCGCGCTGATCTCTAAGGTGTATCCGATGCGGAGCCATACCTGCGCGGCCGAGGGCGGTGCGGCCGGCGTCATTAAGTCTGATGACAGCATGGCCCATCATTTTAATGACACCGTCGGCGGGGGGGATTGGCTCTCCGATCAGGACGCGGTGGAATATTTCATACACGAAGCGCCCAAAGAACTGACCCAACTTGAACACTGGGGTTGTCCGTGGAGCCGCGAGCCGGATGGCTCCGTGGCGGTGCGACCTTTTGGCGGCATGAAAATAAAGCGCACCTGGTATGCAGCGGACAAGTCAGGTTTTCACATCCTCCATACCTTGTTTCAAACCTCGCTCAAATATCCCTCCATCCAGCGCTATGACGAATATTTCGCCACCGATCTGCTGACCGAAGAGGGGCGTTGCCGGGGCCTTACCGCGATAGAAATGAAGAGCGGCCAGATGCGGCGATTTCACGCGAATGCCGTCATCATCGCCGGTGGCGGCGCCAGCCGCATGTTTCCCTTCACCACCAATGGGGCCATCAAGACCGGCGATGGCATGGCTATGGCCTATCGCGCTGGCGTGCCACTGAAGGACATGGAGTTCATTCAATATCATCCGACCGGCCTGCCCAACACCGGCATTTTGCTCACGGAAGGCTGTCGCGGCGAAGGCGGCGTGCTACTCAATAAAGACGGTTACCGCTTTCTGCAGGACTATGGGCTGGGGCCGGAAACACCCGTGGGCAAGCCCGAACTCAAGACTATGGAGCTGGGGCCGCGCGACCGGCTCAGCCAGAGCATCTGGCACGAAATCCAAAAGGGTAGGGCGGTCAAGACCCCTTGGGGCGATTGCGTCTGGTTGGACATGCGCCATCTGGGTGAAAAGAAAATCAACGAGCGCCTGCCGTTTGTGCGCGAGCTGTCGGTGAGTTATCTGGGCGTAGACCCGGTGACCGACATGGTGCCCATCCGCCCGGTGGTGCATTACATGATGGGCGGGATCCACACCGACATCAAAGCCGCGACCCCTATGCCGGGATTGTTCGCGGCCGGCGAATGCGCTTGCGTCAGTATCAATGGTGCCAATCGCCTGGGCTCCAACTCACTAGTGGAAATTCTGGTGTTCGGCCATCGAGCGGCGCTGTCTGCGTTGGAGTATGTTCGCGGCGTTGCCCCTGCTACGAACGCAACCGCGGATGCTGCACTCCAAGCGCAGGCCGATGCAGCGCAGGGGCGCATCCGGGAACTGTTTCTACGAACCCTGGGCAAGGAAACGATTTCCGGCCTGCGTCACGAAATGATGGAAGCCATGGAAGAGGGCGCCGGCATTTATCGCAGCGGTGTAGGGCTGGCTGCGACTTGCGACAAGCTCGCCGAGTTGCGTGGCCGTTATGCCAACATCGCATTGCACGACAAGAGCAATGTGTTCAATACCGATCTCACCCAGGCGCTGGAACTCGGCTCCATGCTGGATTGCGCCGAGGCCGCCGCGGTCAGCGCCCGCGAACGTAAGGAATCGCGCGGTGCGCATCAGCGCCTGGATTTCACGGCGCGCGATGACGTGGCTTATCTCAAGCATTCGATGGCCCACTATAACGGCCTCAATGCGCCGCGTATCGACTATCTAGACGTGGTCATCACCACCTCGCCCCCCGGTGTGCGCGATTATTCGGGAGGCAAGCAATGAACGCGAACCGCGTCGCGACGCGACAGATCGAGTTGGAGGTATTGCGCTACGACCCGGAGACTGATCAAGCGCCTCGATTCCAGCGCTATACCGTGCCTTGCAATCCAGAATGGGTGGTACTCGATGCGCTTAACTACCTGAAAGACCATCTCGACCCGACACTGTCTTATCGCTGGTCTTGCCACATGGCGGTGTGCGGAAGTTGCGGCATGATGATTAATGGCGAGCCCAAGCTGGCCTGCATGGCTTTCCTGCGCGATTACGTCGGACGGATACGCATCGAGCCTTTGGCGCATTTTCCCATAGAGCGCGATCTGGTGACCGTGGCCGACGATTTCATCGCCAAGCTGGCTCGTGTCAAGCCTTACCTAATTCCCGCTGAGGAACGGACCATCGAGGCCGGTGAGTATCGCCAGACACCGGCGCAACTCAATCGTTACAAGCAATTCACCATGTGCATCAATTGCATGTTGTGCTACGCCGCTTGCCCCGAGTATGGCCTCACGCCGAAATTTCTCGGTCCGGCGGCCATCACGCTGGCGCATCGCTACAACCTCGACACGCGCGACGGCGGGCGCGATGAACGCCAAGAGGAAATCGCCACCGCCGAAGGCGTTTGGGAATGCAGCTTTGTCGGCGCCTGTTCTGAGGTGTGCCCGAAACATGTCGATCCGGCGGCCGCGCTGCAACAGGTCAAGATTGCCAGTACAGTGGATTGGTATCTCGAACACTTGACGCCGTGGGTGAAAAAATGAGCCGCCGCCCTTATGTGCGCGTCGTGCCACCCACCACCTGGTATTTTAGTCAGTCGCGCTACATGCGCTACATGGCGCGCGAGGTGACCTGCATTTTCATCGGCGCCTACACCATACTGCTGCTGATCGGCCTATGGCGTCTGTCGCAGGGGCGTGCGCCCTATGAGGCATTTTTGCTCGCCTTGCAAACGCCCGTCAGCATTGTCTTGCATATCGTCGCGCTTGCCTTCGCGCTCTATAACACCGTCACCTGGTTTAACGTAACACCCAAGGCGCTGCCCATACAAATCGGCGAGGACTTCGTGCCTGGCGGCGTGGTGGCGGGCGCGCACTACATCATCTGGGTAGCTATATCGGCAGGAATACTCTTGTGGGCAGGCGTACTCTGACATGGCCAAGTCGAACAAGCCGATTATCTGGGGCACCTTCGCAGCCGGCGGCACGCTGACCGCTTTTGTCACGCCGGTGCTGATAGTTTTGACGCTATTGGTGGCGCTGGGCCATGTGCCGGAGATGTACACCTACGACAAACTCCACGACTTTGCAGTGCACTGGTTCGGCAAGCTGGTGATCTTCGCGATTATCGCCTTGTCGCTTTGGGGCGCAGGCCACCGGCTGCGCATTACGTTCTTTGATTTTGGCTTACGTGCCGACAGTCTGGTAGCCGTCGTTATTTACGCCGTCGCCGGCGCGGGAAATATTGCGGCCCTGCTAATCTTGGCGCAGCTCTAACCTGGGCAAGACATCATCCGATGGCATACCGATGTTTTTCCGCAATGCATCATCCACGAGCCAGTATTGTATAATTCGCGCCGGAATTGCTGCCGCCAACTGTTTGCTTGTTGTATGCGCGGGGGAAGACCTAGGCCGACGTGGTGAAATTGGTAGACACGCTATCTTGAGGGGGTAGTGACGAAAGTCGTGTGAGTTCGAGTCTCACCGTCGGCACCAATACGGGACTCGCAATGCAGATGAATCTTCTGCTCGATTGCTGGTCTCATCAAGAACAAAGCAGCAATTACGGGCAACCTAGTAGGACAAATGATGGCAATGGGCTCAAGCCCGACGATCATGTTGGAAAATTACTTCCCCGTCTTGGTTTTCATAGTCATTAGCCTGTTTTTCGGCTGTGCGCCCATCTTGCTGGGCATGTTGATCGGCCCAAACCGGCCCGACGATCAAAAACTCTCTGCCTACGAGTGCGGCTTCGAGGCCTTTGAAGATGCGCGCATGAAATTCGATGTGCGCTACTACCTGATCGCCATCATCTTTATTCTATTCGACCTGGAAATCGCCTTCCTGTTTCCGTGGGCTTCGATCTTCCAGGAAATCGTGCATACCGAATCGCTGAAGATGTTCGGCGTTGTCGAAATGCTGATTTTTCTTGGCATTCTGCTGCTGGGTTATATCTACGCCTGGGCCAAAGGCGCCCTCGACTGGGAGTAAATGATGGCGATTGAAGGCGTATTCCAGGAAGGGTTTGTCACTACCAGCGTTGATAAGCTGGTTAATTGGACGCGTACCGGCTCCATGTGGCCCATGACTTTTGGTTTGGCCTGCTGTGCTATAGAAATGATCCACACCGGCGTTGCGCGTTACGACCTCGATCGCTTTGGCGTGGTGTTCCGCGCCAGCCCGCGTCAGTCGGATGTGATGATTATCGCTGGCACCTTATGCAACAAGATGGCGCCGGCCTTGCGCAAGGTGTATGACCAGATGGCTGAGCCGCGTTGGGTTATTTCCATGGGTTCCTGCGCTAACGGCGGTGGTTATTACCATTATTCATATTCCGTCGTGCGCGGCTGTGATCGCATTGTGCCGGTGGACATTTATGTGCCGGGTTGTCCGCCCACTGCAGAGGCCTTGCTCTACGGCATCATTCAGCTGCAAAACAAGATCAAGCGCACCTCGACCATCGCCCGATAAACTGGACAAGCATCCGTCATGAGCGTCAAGTTGGAAAGGCTGAGTCAAAACCTGCGCACCGTGCTGGGCGAGCGCATCACCAAGCTCGATTTGCATCTTGGTCAACTTATACTCGAAGTAGCGGCGGCCGATTATCTCGCCGTCGCAAAACTGCTGCGCGATCACCCCGATCTGCGCTTTGAGCAGATCATGGATCTTTGCGGCGTCGACTACGGCAGCTATGGCGAAGTCGGCGCCGTCCTGAAGGAACATTCGGATACACCGCGCTTCGCCGCAGTCAGCCAACTGCTGTCGATCACGCACAATTGGCGGGTGCGCCTACGCGTTTATGCGCCCGACGACAATTTTCCGGTGGTCGATACGCTGACGGAAATTTGGCATAGTGCCGACTGGTTCGAGCGCGAAGCCTTCGATCTGTTTGGCATCATGTTCAGTGGTCACCCCGACCTGCGACGTATCCTCACGGACTACGGCTTTGTCGGCCACCCCTTCCGCAAAGACTTCCCGATTTCGGGTTATGTGGAAATGCGCTATGACCCGGAACAGAAGCGCGTCATCTACCAGCCCGTCAGCATAGCGCCACGCGAGATCACACCACGCATCATCCGTGAAGAAAATTACGGAGGAGGGGAGCGTGGCTGAGATACACAACTACACACTGAACTTTGGCTGCGACATCACTTGCCGGCGGCAAGTGAGTCTCCGCCACAACAAGCCGCTGCGCGGCGTGTTGTGGCCCGAAAATGGAATAGGTTGCTGAGGGCCAAATGGCGGAGATACATAACTACACGTTGAACTTCGGCCCTCAGCATCCTGCGGCGCACGGTGTGTTGCGCCTGGTGTTGGAGCTCGATGGCGAGGTTGTGCAACGTGCCGATCCGCATATCGGCTTGCTGCACCGGGGTACGGAAAAACTCGCTGAGCACCGCACCTGGATACAGTCGTTGCCGTATATGGACCGGCTCGACTACACCTCGATGATTATCAACGAGCATCCCTACGTTCTTGCCATCGAGAAGCTGCTCGGTATCGAGGTCCCTTTGCGCGCGCAGTACATTCGCGTGATGTTCGATGAGATTACGCGCATCCACAATCACCTGCTGAGCATAGGCACGCAGGCACTGGATGTGGGCGCCATGACCATGGTGTTGTACACCTTCCGCGAACGAGAAGATATTTTTGACATTCTGGAAGCGACGACAGGCGCCCGCATGCACGGTTCCTATTATCGGCCGGGCGGCGTTTACCGCGATTTACCCACGCAGATGCCGCGTTACGAAGTCAACAAATTCAAGAACGAAAAGACCGTGCGCGAGCTTAACGAGTCGCGTAGCGGCTCGTTGTTGGACTTCATCGAAGGTTTCACCGATCGTTTTCCCGGTTATTGCGATGAATACGAGACCTTGCTCACCGACAACCGCATCTGGAAACAGCGGCTGGTCGGCATCGGTGTGGTGGCGCCCGAGCGTGCCCTGCAGCTGGGCTTTACGGGCCCGATGTTGCGCGGGTCGGGTATTGAGTGGGATTTGCGTAAAAAGCAGCCGTACGAAGTGTATGACCGCATGGACTTCGATGTGCCGGTAGGCGTGACGGGCGACAGTTACGACCGCTATCTGGTGCGCATGGAAGAAATGCGCCAGTCCAACCACATCATCCGTCAGTGCATAGACTGGCTACGCAAGAATCCTGGCCCGGTCATCATAGACAATCACAAGGTGGCACCACCGTCGCGCGAGAAAATGAAGGGCAATATGGAGGAGCTGATACACCACTTCAAGCTCTTTTCGGAAGGAATCCATGTGCCGCCGGGTGAGGTCTACTGCGCCATAGAACATGCCAAGGGCGAGTTCGGTGTGTATTTGATTTCCGACGGCGCCAACAAACCCTACCGCCTCAAGCTGCGCTCCGCCGCCTTCGCGCACCTTGCGGCGATGGACGAGATGTCCAGGGGACACATGATCGCCGATGCCGTCACCATCATCGGCACGATGGATATCGTCTTCGGCGATATAGATAGATAAAGATAGATAAGCCAGACAGATGAGCATGCTAAGCGACGACGCACTCAAGAATATAGATAGCGAGATAGCCAAGTATCCGGTCGCCCAAAAGCAATCGGCGGTGATGGCGGCGCTGGCCATCGCGCAAGAAGAAAAAGGCTGGTTGTCGCAGGACACCATTGCTTTCGTGGCCGAGTATCTCGACATGCCACCGATCGCGGTTTATGAAATTGCGTCGTTTTACAACATGTACAACATGGCGCCTGTGGGCAGATTCAAATTGACGGTCTGCACTAATCTGCCTTGCGCCTTGTCCGGCGGTGCGCATGCGGCGGACTATCTCAAAGAGAAGCTCGGCATCGGCTTCAACGAAACTACGCCCGATGGTCGCTTCACTCTCAAGGAAGGCGAATGCATGGGTGCCTGTGGCGATGCGCCGGTTTTGTTGGTGAATAACCTACGCATGTGCAGCTTTATGCAGCCGGCAGCGATAGACCAACTCTTGGCGGAGTGCAAATAATGGGCGCACTCGGATTCATCCTCAACGCTGAGGAAGGCGAACGCAAATGGCGGCTGGCTGAGTACCAGAAGCTCGGTGGCTATGCAGCGCTTAAAAAAATTATTGCCGATAAGATTACGCCCGAACAAATCATCGCAGAACTTAAAAAGTCCTCCTTGCGTGGTCGCGGGGGTGCCGGCTTTCCGACCGGTCTCAAGTGGAGCTTTATGCCGCGCCAGTTTCCGGGCGACAAATATGTCGTTTGCAATTCGGACGAAGGCGAGCCGGGCACTTTCAAAGACCGCGATATCCTGCGCTGGAATCCACACATGGTTATAGAAGGCATGATCATCGCCGGCTATGCGATGGGCTGTGCGCGTGGTTACAACTATATACACGGCGAAATCTGGGAAGAATACAAACGTTTCGAAGAGGCGCTGGCCGAAGCGCGCGACGCCCATCTCTTGGGCGCCAACATCCTGGGTTCGGATGTCAGTTTTGATCTTTTTGCCCACCATGGCTACGGCGCCTACATCTGCGGCGAAGAAACTGCGCTACTCGAATCTCTCGAAGGCAAGAAGGGCCAACCGCGCTTCAAGCCGCCGTTTCCGGCGAGCTACGGTCTTTATGGCAAGCCGACCACCATCAACAATACGGAGACCTTCGCGTCGGTACCGTGGATCATCAACAATGGGGGCGACAAATTCCTTGAACTCGGCAAGCCCAATAATGGGGGCACCAAGTTGTTCTCCGTGTCCGGTCACGTCAATCGGCCCGGAAATTTCGAAGTGCCGCTGGGCACACCTTTCGCCGATTTGCTGCAGATGGCCGGAGGCATGCGCGAAGGCCGCAAACTGAAAGCGGTGATTCCCGGTGGTTCTTCGGCGCCGGTACTGCCGGCCGAGATCATCATGAACTGCCCCATGGACTATGACGGCATTGCCAAGGCTGGTTCGATGCTGGGGTCGGGTGCGGTTATCGTCATGGACGAAACCACTTGCATGGTGAAGGCGCTGGAGCGCTTGTCTTACTTTTATTTCGAGGAGTCCTGCGGCCAATGCACGCCTTGCCGCGAGGGCACGGGTTGGCTGTACCGCGTTGTGCACCGCATAGAAACGGGCCTGGGTCGGCCAGAAGATCTCGATTTGCTCACCAATGTCAGCGACAACATCATGGGCCGCACCATCTGCGCGCTGGGCGATGCGGCCGCCATGCCCGTGAAGAGTTTCGTCAAACACTTCAGAGCCGAATTCGAATACCACATAGAACACAAACGCTGCCTGGTACCCGTCGATGTGCAACGGGCGGGTAGCGGCTACTTCACGGCGGCAGCAGCGACATGCTAGAAATTGAGATCGACGGCGAGAAGATTGAGGTGCCGGACGGTAGCACCGTCATGGATGCTGCTCATCAGATCGGCACCTACATACCGCATTTCTGCTATCACAAAAAACTCTCCATCGCCGCCAATTGCCGCATGTGCCTGGTACAGGTGGAGAAGGCACCGAAGCCGCTGCCGGCTTGCGCCACGCCGGTTACCAATGGCATGAAAGTTTTCACCCAATCCGAATTGGCGGTGAATGCGCAGAAGTCCGTGATGGAATTTTTGCTCATCAACCATCCACTCGATTGCCCGATTTGCGATCAAGGCGGTGAATGTCAGTTGCAGGATTTGTCGGTCGGCTATGGCGCCTCGGCGTCGCGCTACCAGGAAGAAAAGCGCGTCGTCGTAAATAAATACCTCGGGCCGCTGGTCGCCACCGACATGACCCGTTGCATCAACTGCACGCGCTGCGTGCGCTTTACGCAGGAGATCGCCGGGGTGATGGAACTCGGTCAGGCTTTCCGTGGTGAACACGCGGAGATCATGCCCTTCATCGAGAAGACCGTAGACAGTGAGCTCTCGGGCAACATCATCGACCTATGCCCGGTCGGCGCGCTGACCTCCAAGCCTTTCCGCTTCTCGGCTCGCACCTGGGAATTAGCGCGCCGCAAGTCGGTTAGTCCGCACGATAGCCTGGGCAGCAATCTCATCGTTCAGGTAAAGAATGATCGCGTCATGCGCGTGCTGCCGCTGGACAACGAGGACATCAATGAGTGCTGGCTATCTGACAAGGACCGCTATTCCTACGAGGCCTTGAATTCCGACCAGCGGCTAACCAAGCCCATGCTCAAGCAAAACGGGCAATGGCAAGAGGTGGCGTGGCAGCAGGCGCTGGATTACGTCGCACACGCGCTCAAGGATATCGTCGCCCAGCATGGCTCCTCTGCGTTGGGTGCCTTGGTATCGCCGCACGCCACGCTGGAAGAAATGGTTCTGGCACAAAAACTGATGCGTGGTTTAGCGGGCAAGGGTGCAAGTACTGGAAACAGCGGCGGCGAGAGCGTTGGCAACAGCGCCAATATCGATTTCCGTCTGCGCCACAGCGATTTCACGCTGGACGGCAAGCGCGCGGGCGCACCCTGGTTGGGTTTGAAAATCGCTGACTTGGCGCAGTTGGATCGCGTGCTAGTCGTCGGCAGCTTCATGCGCAAGGATCATCCGCTGTTGGCGCAGCGCTTGCGTCAGGCAGCCAAGCGCGGCACCCAGGTGTCACTGATACACGCTGCCAACGATGATTTGCTTGTTAAGCTGCATGCCAAAGCCATCGTCCCACCCAGCCAATTGCCCCAGGTGCTGGCGCAAGTACTCAAGGCGGTGGCCCAGCACAAGGGCGCCGATGTTGACGCAGCGGTGTCCGCGCTGAATGTTGCGCCGGAAGCGCAATGCATCGCGGACAGCCTCGTTTCGGGCAGCAATGCCGCCGTGTTCCTGGGCAACTTCGCCGAACAGCATGCGCAGGCAGCGACGCTGCATGCGCTTAGCCAGCAGATCGCAGCCCTGACGGGCGCGAAATTTGGCGTGCTGGGTGAGGCCGCGAATAGTGTCGGCGGCTATGTCGCCAACGCGTTGCCGAACGCCGCGGGCCTGAACGCCGCGCAAATGCTGGCTCAGCCGCGTCGCGGCTATCTGCTGCTGCATGCCGAACCGGAATTCGATAGCGCCGATCCGCAGCAGGCGCTGAATGCGCTTAAGCAAGCGGCGACGGTGGTGGCGATGTCGTCTTTCAAATCGAGCGCCGCGCTGGATTACGCCGACGTGTTGTTGCCCATCGCGCCATTTACCGAAACCTCCGGTACGTTTATCAATACCGAAGGCCGGGTGCAAAGTTTCAATGCCGTGGTACGCCCGCTGGGGGAGGCCCGCCCAGCCTGGAAAGTTTTACGTGTGCTGGGCAATCTGCTGGGACTCGAAGGCTTCGAGCAAAACAGTAGCGAAGAAGTGCGCACCGAGGTGTTGAGCGGCAAGCCCGAATTCCTTACCGAGCGTTTGAGCAATCAAGCCAGCGGCATAACTTTGAATCTCACCGCCCCTGCGGCGGGATTGGAACGCGTGGCGGATGTGCCCATCCACTTCGCCGATGCGCTGGTACGGCGCGCACCCGCTCTGCAAAAAACGCGCGACGCGGCGGCCCCTAAAGCCGGCATGAACACTGCGCTTATGGTGCAGCTCGGTGTCGGCACCGGGCAATCGGTGCGCGTGCGTCAGGGCCAGAGCAGCGCCGTGCTTGTGACTGTCTTGGACAATGCGCTACCCGACGGTTGCGTGCGCGTATCGGCGGCACATCCGCTCACCGCGAGTCTTGGTCCGCTCTCCGGACCGCTTTCTTTGGAGCGTCCCTAGTAATGGAAGCCCAGACACTGAGCTTCTTCCAGTCGCTCATGGGCGCTGCCTGGGAGCCGGCTTGGTCCGTCGTTGGGCCGGCCTGGCCGCTGTTGTGGGTTGTGGCCAAGATCGTGCTGATCATCCTGCCGCTGCTAATCTGCGTGGCCTACCTGACCTTTTGGGAACGCAAGATCATCGGCTGGATGCAAATTCGCATCGGCCCCAATCGGGTGGGGCCGTGGGGTTTGCTTCAGCCTTTTGCAGACGGTTTGAAACTGGTTTTCAAAGAAGTCATCCGACCCACCCAGGCGAGCAAGGGGCTGTATTTCGTCGGCCCGGTAATAGTATTTGCCATGGCCTTGGCGGCTTGGGCGGTGATCCCCTTCTCGGAAGGCTGGGTCGTGGCCAATGTGGATGCCGGCGTGTTGTATCTCCTGGCCATTACCTCTACGGGTGTTTACGGCGTGATCATTTCCGGCTGGGCCTCCAACTCGAAATATTCCTTTCTCGGTGCCATGCGTGCGGCGGCGCAAATGGTTTCCTACGAAATCGCCATGGGTTTCGCTTTGGTGTGTGTGCTCATGGTTTCCGCCAGTCTGAATCTCAGCGAGATTGTGCACGGTCAGGGCAGGGGCTGGTTTGCCGACAAAGGTATCGGCCTGCTGTCCTGGAACTGGCTGCCACTTTTGCCGATGTTCATGGTCTATTTGATTTCCGGTATCGCCGAAACCAACCGCGCGCCCTTCGACGTGGTGGAAGGCGAATCCGAAATCGTCGCCGGGCACATGGTCGAATATTCCGGCATGGCCTTCGCGCTGTTCTTCCTCGGCGAATACACCAACATGATACTGGTGTCGATCACCACCTCGATTTTTTTCCTGGGTGGTTGGCTCTCGCCGGTCAGTTTCCTGCCAGACAGTTTCGTCTGGCTGGCCATCAAGGTCTGCGGCGTACTCTTCCTGTTTCTCTGGTTCCGCGCCACTTTTCCGCGCTATCGCTATGATCAGATCATGCGTCTGGGCTGGAAAGTTTTCGTACCGCTGTGCATGGTCTGGGTGCTGGTCGTCGGCCTCTGGATGATGTCGCCGCTGAGTATCTGGAATTAAGGGTAGCCCATGGGTGCGATGAAAGAATTCTTCAACAGTCTGCTTCTCAAGGAGTTGGTCAAAGGGCTGGCGGTGACGGGGCGCTATATGTTCGCCCGCAAGATCACCGTCCAGTTCCCTGAGGAGAAAACGCCGCAGAGCAACCGTTTCCGTGGCTTGCACGCCTTGCGTCGCTATCCCAATGGCGAGGAGCGCTGCATTGCCTGCAAGTTGTGCGAGGCGGTTTGCCCGGCGCTGGCGATCACGATTGAGTCGGCGGAACGCGACGACGGTACGCGCCGCACGACGCGTTATGACATCGATTTGACCAAGTGCATTTTCTGCGGTTTTTGCGAGGAAGCCTGCCCGGTGGATGCCGTCGTCCAAACGCGTATTTTGGAGTACCACGGCGAAAAGCGCGGCGATCTTTACTACACCAAGCAAATGTTGCTCGCGGTGGGTGACCACAACGAAGTGCAAATCGCCAAGGATCGCGAGCAGGACGCGCCGTTTAGGTAAAAAGACATGGACTACAAGTCGGTAATTTTCTACATCTTCTCGGCCATCATGCTGGTCGCCAGTCTGCGCGTCATCACGGCGCGCAATCCGGTGCATGCAGCGCTGTATCTGGTGCTGGCCTTCTTCAATGCCGCCGGTATCTGGATGCTCTTGGAGGCGGAGTTCCTGGCCCTCACCTTGATCGTTGTTTATGTCGGCGCGGTGATGGTGCTGTTCCTCTTCGTAGTCATGATGCTCGACATCAATCTGGAACGTCTGCGCGAGGGCTTCTGGAGCCATCTCTGGCTGGGTGGCCCGATCGCGTTGCTGATGGTGATCGAAATGGCCATGGTGCTGTCAGCACGCTTTTTCGCTGATGCACCTTTACCGCCCGCTGCAGCGTCCGGCTACAGCAACACCAAGGAACTGGGCCGCTTGTTGTACACCAATTATTCCTATCCCTTCGAGTTGGCTTCGGTGATTTTGCTGGTCGCTATCATTGCGGCGATCGCACTAACGCTGCGCAAGCGCAAAGACACCAAGTACCTGAATGCCTCGGAGCAGATCGCCGTCAAACGCGATGATCGCCTGCGCATTGTTTCCATGCCGGCCGAAAAAGAGTGAGGAGGCCAACCCGATGCTAAACCTGAGCCTGAGTGTGGGCCTTTCTCATTACCTGATACTTGGCGCGATCCTGTTCGCCATCAGCGTAGTGGGCATATTTCTCAATCGCAAAAATCTCATCGTGCTGCTCATGGCCATAGAGCTGCTTTTACTCGCCGTGAATACAAACTTCGTCGCCTTCTCGCATTACCTGGGCGATGTGACGGGTCAGGTTTTCGTGTTCTTCATCCTTACGGTGGCGGCGGCGGAATCCGCCATCGGCCTGGCTATCTTAGTCGTGCTGTTCCGTAATCTGCGGTCGATCCATGTGGATGACCTCGACAGCCTGCAAGGATAAGTGCGCGCCATGAGTGAAATGGAAAAACTCTATCTGCTCGTGCCGCTGGCGCCGCTAGCAGGCGCCATCATCGCCGGTTTTTTCGGCAAGCAAATTGGTCGCTCGGGGTCGCACTGGATCACCATCATGGGCGTAACGATTGCGCTAGTGGCATCGTGGTTCATTTATCAGGATGTAGCGCTAGGCCACACTTACAACAAGGCGATTTACACTTGGGTCACCACCGATGATCTCACCCTCTCGGTCGGTTTCCTGATCGACAAACTCACCGTCACCATGATGCTGGTGGTGAGCTTTGTCTCGCTCATGGTGCACATTTATACCATCGGCTATATGGCTGAAGACCCAGGCTACACGCGCTTCTTCAGCTATATCTCGCTGTTCACTTTCTCCATGCTGATGCTGGTGATGGCTAACAACTTCCTGCAGCTCTTCTTCGGCTGGGAAGCGGTAGGCTTGGTGTCTTATTTGCTGATCGGCTTCTGGTACACGCGGCCGACGGCGATCTACGCCAACCTCAAAGCGTTTCTGGTGAATCGCGTCGGAGACTTCGGTTTCCTGCTGGGCATCGGTCTGATTGCCGCCTATTGCAAGACGCTCGACTACGCGCCGGTATTCGCGCAGGCCCAGGTGCTGGCCGCCACGTCCATCGAGTTGTTCTCGGGTGCACCCTGGGCAGTGGTCTCGGTCATCTGCATTTGTCTTTTCATCGGCGCCATGGGCAAATCCGCGCAGTTTCCGCTGCATGTCTGGCTGCCAGATTCCATGGAAGGCCCGACGCCGATTTCAGCGCTGATCCATGCCGCCACCATGGTGACGGCCGGCATTTTCATGGTGGCGCGCATGTCGCCGCTGTTCGAGTTGTCGCAAGCGGCTTTATCTTTCGTACTGGTGATCGGTGCGATCACCACGCTGTTCATGGCCTTGATTGCCATTGTGCAAACCGACATCAAGCGCGTGGTGGCTTATTCGACGCTTTCGCAATTGGGCTACATGACCATGGCGCTAGGCGCATCGGCGTATTCGGTCGCAATTTTTCACCTCATGACCCACGCCTTCTTCAAGGCGGTGCTGTTCCTCGGCGCCGGCTCGGTCATCATCGCGCTGCATCACGAGCAGGACATGCGCAAGATGGGCGGTCTGCGTAAATATCTGCCCATCACTTACTTGACGATGTTGATCGGCGCTCTTGCCAACGCCGGCCTGCCGCCTTTCGCGGGTTTCTTTTCCAAGGATTCCATCATCGAGGCGGTAGCGCTTTCTCATACACCGGGCGCCGCATTTGCCTACTTCGCCGCGCTGGCGGCGGTATTTGTTGGTGGCCTGTATTCCTTCCGCCTGGTGTTCTACACCTTCCACGGCAAAGAGCGTTTCCGTCATGCGGCCGACAGTCACGGGCACGATGCCCACGACAATGATCACGGCCATCATGGTCCTGTAGAACCTCACGAGTCGCCCATGGTAGTGACAGTGCCACTTATCCTGTTGGCGATTCCTTCAGTGGCAGCCGGTTGGTTCATCGGCCCTATGCTCTTTGGTGGCTATTTTGGTAATGCCATCTACATCGCGCCGGAACACGAAGCGCTGGCAGAAATGGCTCATGAATTCCACGGTGTTCTCGCCATGATGATGCATGCGCTGACAACGCTGCCATTCTGGCTGGCCTTGGGTGGTGCGGTAACGGCCTGGTTCCTGTATGTCGTGCGGCCAGAGCTGCCGGCCATCATCAAGAAGAAAGCCGGCTTCCTCGCCACCATCCTCGAAAAGAAATATGGCTTCGACGAATTCAACGCTTTTGTGTTTGCGGGTGGCGCCCGTTTGCTGGGACGCGGCTTGTGGAAGGGCGGTGATCAAATGCTCATCGACGGCGTACTGGTGAACGGCTCCGCCAAGCTCGTTGGCTGGATCGCCTCTGTCGTGCGCCTATTCCAGACGGGTTACATTTACCAATATGCATTCACCATGATCATAGGTTTGTTCCTCCTGATGACGTTTTGGCTGACTCGGGTATAGCAAAACTTTGATTAATTGGCCGCGCTTTGATTGATCGCTCGCAATTCGCGGCGCATAACAACGGAAAGTAGAAATGACGAGTTACCCGCTGCTCAGTCTCGCGATCTGGCTCCCCATCGTCGGTGGCCTGCTGGTGCTGGCCACCGGTTCGGACCGCAACGCCGGGCTCGCGCGCCGGCTGGCCTTGGGCATCGCGCTGGCAGGCTTTGTCGTCACGCTGCCGCTGTATAGCGGCTTCGAACTCAAGATCAGCGATATGCAGTTCGTCGAACTGCTGCCGTGGATACCGCATTTCAACATCACTTACCATCTCGGCGTGGATGGCATTTCGCTGCTGTTCATCCTGCTCAATAGCTTCATTACGATACTGGTAGTCATCGCCGGATGGCAGGTGATCACCCAGAAAGTGGCGCAGTACATGGCCGCTTTCCTCATCATGTCCGGTTTGATGAACGGCATTTTCGCGTCGCTCGATGCGGTGCTGTTCTATATGTTCTTCGAAGCCTCGCTGATCCCGATGTATCTCATCATCGGCGTCTGGGGAGGGCCTAACCGCGTCTATGCGGCCTTCAAGTTTTTCCTATACACCTTGCTCGGCTCGCTGTTGATGCTGATCGCGCTGCTCTATCTCTTCTTCGAATCGGGCTTTAGCTTCAGCATCCTCGATTGGCACGCCCTCAAGCTGCCGCTGTCCACGCAGATCACGCTGTTCCTGGCGTTCCTGGTGGCCTTCGCCGTGAAGGTGCCGATGTGGCCGGTACACACCTGGCTGCCGGACGCCCACGTCGAAGCGCCCACGGGGGGTTCGGTAGTGCTGGCCGCTATCATGCTGAAGCTGGGCGCTTACGGCATGCTGCGTTTCTCGCTGCCCATCGCGCCGGACGCCAGCCATGAACTAGCGGGCATGATGATCGTGCTATCGCTAATCGCCGTTATCTACATTGGCCTGGTCGCGCTGGTGCAAACGGACATGAAAAAGCTCATTGCTTATTCCTCCATTTCGCACATGGGCTTTGTGACTTTGGGCTTTTTCATCTTCAACCCGATCGGCATGGAAGGCGCGCTGGTGCAGATGATTTCTCACGGCTTCATTTCCGGCGCGATGTTCCTTTGCGTCGGTGTGCTCTACGACCGCATGCATAGCCGCCAGATTGCCGACTACGGTGGGGTGGTGAACACCATGCCTAGGTTCGCCGCGCTATTCGTGTTCTTCGCCATGGCCAATGCTGGCCTGCCCGGGACCAGCGGTTTTGTGGGCGAATTTATGGTCGTGCTGGGCGCCATTAAATTCAATTTCTGGGTCGGTTTTGCGGCGGCAATCACGCTCATCCTCGGCGCAGCCTATACGCTGTGGATGGTCAAGCGGGTCATCTTCGGCGCCGTTGCCAATAAGCAGGTGCAGAACCTGATAGATATCTCGGCGCGCGAGTTTGTTGTGCTCGGCGCTTTGGCCGTCTGTGTGCTGGCTATGGGCTTGTATCCGCTGCCGATCACCGAGGTCATGCACAGCTCGGTCGATCATCTGCTCAAGCATGTCACGACCGGCAAGCTGTAAAGCCACGCTGCAATGAAACCGGACTGAACTGACCATGAATTTCGCGATGCCCGATCTCTACCCCGCCTCGGCGGAGATCTTCATACTCATCATGGCCTGCGTCACGCTGGTGGTGGATCTGCTCATTGGATCCAGCCGGCGTTGGCTCATCTATTTGCTGGCGCAACTCACGCTCATCGGCTGCTTCGGCATCACCTGGTTCACCGGCGACGGGCAAACGGTGACCACCTTTGGCAACCTCTACATCGACGATCTGTTTGGCGACACACTCAAGCTGGCCACCTATATCTGCGTCGCCGCGACGCTGGTATACAGCCGCAGCTATCTGGCTGTGCGCAAGCTGGATACCGGCGAGTTCTACTTGCTCACCTTGTTCGCCACGCTCGGCATGATGGTGCTGACTTCGGCCTACAATTTCATGACGATTTTTCTGGGGCTGGAATTGCTGTCGCTTTCCCTGTACGCCATGGTGGCGCTGGATCGTGACTCCACGCGTGCGACCGAAGCGGCGATGAAATTCTTTGTGCTGGGAGCCATGGCCTCCGGCATGCTGCTGTATGGCATGTCGATGATTTACGGCGCCACTGGCACGCTGGATCTTGCGGAAATCGGTCAGCGAGTGGCCATGGGTGGCAGCAAGACCGTGCTGTTGTTTGGTTTGGTGTTCGTCGTGGCCGGCCTCGCTTTCAAGCTGGGCGTCGTACCCTTCCACATGTGGATACCGGATGTTTATCATGGCGCACCGACCGCGGTGACCCTATTCATCGGTTCGGCCACCAAGCTCGCTGCGTTTGCCATGGTCATGCGGGTGCTGGTCGTAGGCCTGTTCGACCTGATTGAGCACTGGCAACAAATGCTCATGGTGCTGGCGGTACTGTCTATCGCACTGGGCAACCTGGCCGGCATTGCACAGACCAATCTGAAACGCATGCTGGCCTACTCGGCCATTGCGCACATGGGCTACATGCTATTGGGCTTACTTTCCGGCGTTGTCGGGGGGCATCTGGGCAATATGTGGAACGCCTATTCGTCGGCGATGTTCTACATGGTCTCGTATGTACTCATGAGCCTGGGCGCATTCGGCATGATCCTCGCGCTATCGCGCGCGGGCTTCGAAGCCGAGCGACTGGAAGATTTCAAAGGCCTTAACAAGCGCAGTCCGTGGTTCGCGGCCATCATGATGGTGTTGATGTTCTCTATGGCCGGCTTGCCGTTCTTCGTCGGCTTCTTCGCCAAGTTCATGGTGCTGCAAGCGGTGGTGAACGCCGGCTATATGTGGCTGGCGGTGCTTGCCGTAGCCTTCTCCCTGGTCGGCGCCTTTTATTATTTGCGTGTCGTTAAATTAATGTATTTCGATGCGCCGACCGACAACGCGCCGCTCGAAGTATCTATTGATATGCGTGTGTTGCTGTCGGTCAATGGCCTATTGGTTGCCTTGCTCGGCGTCATGCCCGGCGCCGTTCTCGATTATTGCACCGGTGCCACCTATTCCTTCCTGTCGGGCCAATGAAAGAGGAAGTAGCTAAAGATACGCATCTGCTTGAAACCGGCCTCGCCAGTGAGGAAGTCTTCGCGGGCCGGCTACTCAAGGTCAAGCGTGACCGCGTGCGCCTGCCCGACGGCACAGAGACCACACGTGAGTACATCACCCATCCCGGTGCGGTGGTCATGATCGCCCTGCTGGATAACGGCAAGCTGGTCTTTGAGCGACAGTTCCGTTACCCCGTAGGTCGCGTTTTTCTGGAGTTTCCCGCGGGCAAAATCGACGCGGGTGAAGATATACTCCTCACCGCCCGGCGCGAGCTGCAAGAAGAGACCGGCTATGTCGCGCGCGACTGGCATTATCTCGGCGTCATGCATCCTTGTATCGGCTACTCAAACGAGCGCATTGAATTGTTTTTCGCGCGCGGTTTGAGGCACGTCGGCGCTGCTTTAGACGAGGGCGAATTTCTGGAAGTGGTGGAAATGAGCCTGGAAGTAGCCCTCGAAGCGGTGCGTACAGGCAGTATCACCGATGGCAAGAGCATTGCAGCCTTGCTCTGGGCGGAGCGCATACTCGACGGCCGTTGGGCGATTCCGGGATCAGAGATAAAGCAGCAGGAATCAGAATAGCAGCGTCGGGCAGCAACGCTGCCAGCATTACGCTGTGCCCGGATCAAACCATTTCAAGCGCTCATGCAGCTTCACGACTTCGCCGACGATGATGAGCGTCGGCGGTTTGAGTTGGGCCGCTTCCACACGTTGCGGCAAATCTTCTAGCGTACCGATAAGCACGCGCTGCTTGGGCGTAGTGCCTTGCTGCACGACCGCCGCGGGCATGCTGGGTGCAAGTCCGTGCGTGATCAGCTCACGGCAAAGCACCGGCAGGCCATGCAGGCCCATATAGAAGACGATGGTCTGGTCCGGGCGGGCGAGGGCATCCCAATCTAGATTCATGCTGCCGTCTTTGAGATGGCCGGTAACGAAGACGCAAGCGTGGGCGTAGTCGCGATGTGTCAGCGGAATACCGGCGTAGGCGGCGACGCCAGCTGCCGCCGTGATGCCGGGCACGACTTCGAAGGGGATGCCATGCGCCGAGAGTGTTTCGATCTCTTCACCACCGCGTCCGAAAATGAAGGGGTCGCCGCCTTTCAGGCGCAGCACGCGCTGGCCGGCCTGCGCCAGGCGCACCAGCAGGTGATTGATATCCTCTTGGGGCAGTGTGTGCTTGTCGCGTTCTTTGCCGACGTAGATGCGTTCGGCGTCGCGACGCGCTAACTCCACGATGGCCGGTGTAACGAGATGGTCGTATACGATGACATCGGCTTGCTGCATCAGGCGCAGCGCCCGAAAGGTTAATAAATCGGGATTGCCGGGACCGGCGCCGACCAGATAGACCTCGCCGCGTGGTGCTGCGTTGCTGGTACCGGCTAGCTCCTGTTCCAGCAGCGCTTGCGCCGCGCTTTCGCGCCCGGCCAGCATGGCATCGGCCACCGGACCTTGCAGCGCGTTTTCCCAAAAAATGCGGCGCTGCGTGGGCTCGCTCAAGCGCTGCTTGACGCGCTCGCGGAAACGCTCAGCCAGACTCGCCAGGCGTCCGTAAGCGGCGGGGATCATGGTTTCCAGCTTGGCGCGCATCAGGCGCGCCAGCACCGGCGAGGCGCCGCCGGTAGATACCGCGATCACCATCGGCGAGCGGTCGACGATAGAAGGAAAAATAAAGGAGCACAGTGCCGGGTCATCCACCACATTGACCGGGATGCCGCGCAACTGGGCGGCCTGTGAGACGGCGCTATTCACCGCCCGATCATCGGTTGCGGCGACCACCACGGTCGCGCCGTCGAGATGGCTGGCGACGAAGCCTGCGGCAATGTAGTCGATGCGACCCAAAGCGAGCTCCGAACGCAGTGCTACACCCAGTTCAGGCGCTACCACCACGATGCGCCCGCCGCAACTCTGCAATAAGCCGGCCTTGCGGGCGGCCACCGTGCCACCGCCGACGACCAGGCAGCGTAGTCCAGCAATGTTGAGAAATATCGGGAGAAAATCCATCTAGCGGTCTCGGGGCACCATTCCAAGAGAATAAGGTCTATAACGGTAGGGAGGAATTATACCTGTGAGGCTAAATGCCCCTTGGGATACCACGCAGCCCTCAAGAGAACGGAAATTCTTCCGTAAACCAGGCAGACAATAGATTCAAGCCCTGGTGGCCTAGCCACCTAAGATGATGATTGTGAGACTGAAAAAATGACCGCATCCGTACTGATCGTTGATGATTCGTCCCTGGCGCGCAAGATGCTTGTCCGGGCGCTGCCGCCTGCCTGGAATGTTGAGGTCACCCAAGCGGGTGGCGGGGCCGAGGCCCTGGTCGCCTATCGTGCCGGTAAGTTCGATGTGATGTTTCTAGACCTCACCATGCCCGACGTGGACGGCTACCAAGTTCTAGAGGCGCTCAAGAGTGAAGGCCCCCTCAAATGCAAGATCATCGTGGTGTCGGCGGACATACAGCCGCTCGCCCGCCAGCGCGTGCTGGGCCTGGGTGCCATCGCTTTCTTGCAGAAACCGCTAGGCGCCCCGGAGCTAGAAGCGGCGCTGCGCGAATACCGCATCTTGATTTAACCAGGAATGGCACGACGCCTTGCAAGCAATCGCCAACCTATAGCCTGAATACCACGCTCAAGTGATCGAAAATCTGTCCGTTAATCATGCAAAGGGCCGGTGCCTTTGCCACAATCCGGTGATTTACGAGGCCCAGACCATGTCGGTAGCCGTAGGTGAGCGGGTTTTAAGCCTGGGCGCCATCGACTTCATCCAGAAACCGATCGATCCGCAGAAGATAGAAACCGTACTGCGTCAATATGGAATTGTGGTGTAACTATGCTTAATCAAGAACAGCAAGAAGCCTTACAGGAAATCGCCAACATCGGCATGGGCCAGGCGGGTTCGTCCATTGCGCAGGTATTCGACCACTTCGTGCAGCTGTCCATCCCACGTATCCTCATACTGGGTGCAGACGACCTGCCTAGCGCGCTGGAGAAGTTGGTTAATGCCGACCAGATCACCGCCGTGCGACAGGCATTTCACGGTCGCTTGCGTGGAGAGGCCATCGTGCTCTTCGGTGAGCAACGCTGTAACGATCTGGCCGATCTGCTCGGTTACGAGCACACGCCGGATCATGTCAACGAACTTGAATTGCTGCTGGATGTGACCAACATCTTGGTGGGCGCCTGTCTCGGCGGCATCGCGGCCCAGCTCCGCTCTGAAATTGGCTTCTCCGCGCCGTCGTTGATGGCGGATCGGGTACCCGCTGACGCGCTGCTCCGTTCGGAAGACTTGTCCTGGAGCACCGCCCTGCTGGTTGAAGTGAATTTTCGCCTGGAGCAGCGCAGCTTTGCTTGTCATCTGGTGATCCTCATGGCACAAGAGGAGATCCGCGTAATGGCATTAGCGCTCGACCGATTTCTGGAGACCTACAAATGAGTGGCACCGAATCCCTGGAGATGTCAGCTTTCATCGTAGACCGCATGGAGGTGGGGATCTTCGCGGTGGATTCGACGATGCGCGTGGTTTTGTGGAATCGCTTTATGGCCACTTACAGCGGCCAAAGTGCAGACGACATGCTCGGAAGAAACCTATTCCAGATGTTTCCGGAACTTCCGGCGAAATGGCTGGAAAAGAAAATCCGCAATGTATTTATGCTGAAGAACTATGCCTTCACGTCTTGGGAGCAGCGCCCCTATTTGTTCCGCTTTAGTCATAGCCGGCCAGTGACGGGCGGCGATGAAGCCATGCAACAAAGCTGCACCTTCTTGCCGGTTAAGAATCGCGCCGACCAGGTGCGCTTCGTCTGCGTCAACCTGTTCGACTGTACCGACATCGCGCTTTTCCAACGCCGTCTGCAAGGGACTGTTCAAGAGTTGGAGCGCGAAAAGGAAGCGCAGCGTCGTCTGATCGTTAAGCTCGAAGACGCGCAGGGCCAGTTGATGCAATCCGAAAAACTCGCCTCCATAGGCCAATTAGCGGCGGGCGTGGCGCATGAAATCAATAATCCCATTGGCTTTGTGAACTCCAACCTGGGCACACTCGACAACTATGTGCGTGACCTGCTGCGGCTGCTGGATGCCTATGAGGAAGCCTCATCCAAAGCGGTCGCACCGCCCCCCAACCTGGAACCCGTCGCCGCCCTGAAACAGGAAGTGGACTTCAATTTTCTCAAGGACGACGTTCGCTGTTTGCTGTCGGAAAGCAAGGAAGGTCTGGAGCGCGTCAAGAAAATCGTGCAGGACCTGAAGGACTTTGCTCGGGTCGACCCGACACAGGAATGGCTGTGGACCGATTTGCACAAATGCCTGGACAGCACACTCAACGTGGTCTCCAACGAGATCAAGTACAAGGCGCAGGTGGTCAAGCATTACGGCGCGCTACCACAGGTCGAATGCATGCCCTCGCAGCTCAACCAGGTATTTATGAATCTATTGGTGAACGCCGCTCAGGCCATCGTAGACAAAGGCGTCATTACGGTTTCTACGGGTGTGTCGGACGGCTGGGCCTGGATCTCCGTCGCCGATACCGGCAGTGGTATCGACCCGGAAAATATTAAGCGTATTTTTGATCCTTTTTTCACCACCAAGCCGGTAGGCAGGGGCACAGGATTGGGCCTGTCAGTTTCGTACAGCATCGTCGCCAAACACGGCGGGCGTCTCGAGGTGGAAAGTGAATTGGGTAAGGGCACTACTTTCAGTGTCCATATACCGATCACGCAAACCCACCCTGATGCGGAAGCGAATGCGGTGTAAGTCTGGTCTGGAACGTCAAGCTAATAATATTAACAACGACGATAGAGCAAATCTCATCGGTATATTGGCAAGAGATAGGGTCAAGGGATAGTGTCAAAGGGATAGTGTCAACACTCGCTGCCTATCTCGTCAAGCATGACGGAGCCGTCTGGTCCCCAATTAACTCGCGTAATGCCGGGGCATTCGCGCTCCAGTCTTCTAAGCTCAGCGTCCTGGCGCGACATCAGGCCGCGTATTTGACGCAGCTCATCGGCGAGCCGCTGATTCTCTAGTAGCAGCTCGCGCTCTTTAAGCGCAGTTTCGACGGCGAATGTCAGCTCGGCGTCAGTCCATGGCTTAGAGATGAAACGCACAATACCTGCTTCGTTGACGGCATCGACAATCGCCTGCAAATCCGCCGTACCAGAGAGAACCATGCGCACAGCATTGGGTTGAATGTCGCGAAAGTGGCGCAGAAAGTCGACGCCATTCATTTCCGGCATGCGGTAATCAGAAATGACCAGATCGAAGCTGGTTTCTTCGGCCCGCTTCAAGGCCATCAGCGTGCTTGTTAGCGCTTCGACCTTGTAGGCGGGGCGTGGCGCGCGATTCACTAGCCGCAATTGCCGTACCAGGGCGCTGAGGATGGCCGGCTCGTCGTCGACCAGCAAGATTTTAGGCGGGAGCATTATCATTTTCCTTCGCTGACGAAAATTTGCAGGCGATAGTCTTCGCTGGCTTCAAAACTGTGCATGTGCCGGATCAACGTCTCATCGAGCACGTGGCCGATGGAAAGCAGCAGTACGCCGTCGCGCGTAACCAGGTCCTTCGTGAGTATCATGCCGGGCTCTAGCTGTTCGGTAGACAGCGACCGCACCGCTTCTTGCGGCTCGATGGTTATGCTACCGAGCACGACTTCGAAGGCATCCAGTACGTCCGGGTCATAGCGCTTTGCGCGGCCGCTATGCAGAAACTGTAGTGCCTCTTCAGGAGTGGCGCGCTTACCCAAAAGCATGCCGGTTTGAGCGCCGTCATACTCATTGGCGACGGCGAGAATACGCGCACCCACGGGAATGGCGACGCCAACCAAGCCGTCTGGAAAGCCAGTGCCGTCCCAGCGCTCGTGATGATGCCGGATGAGACGCGCGGTGCCGCGCAGTTGTTCCATTCCCATCAGCAGCGCCTCACTTTTGGCGGGATGCTTCGCCACCTCTTTGCGTTCGTGAGTCGTCAGCGTGTTCAGCGGTTTGGTCAACAACTCATCCGGGTAGCCGATCTTGCCTATATCGTGCAGGAGCGCGGCGAAGAACAAATCCTGCATGTCGCCGGCGGGGAGCCGCATCTGGACGCCGATGCGACGGGCATAGTCGGCGACGCGTCGCGAGTGGCCGGCCATCTGGCCGCCACGCAACTCGATCAGGTTGGAAAAAGTCTTGACGGTGTTGAGAAATCCAGTCTTGAGCTTTTCGTGAGCGGTGGCGAGTGCCTGGGTTCGGTCGGCGACCTTATGTTCCAGGCTAGCGTTCAGCGTCTTCAGTTCGTCGTTCTGCCTCTGCGTAAGCGCTTCGAGTCGCGCCTTCTCGCCTTGGAGGGATTTGCGCTCCAGCGCCTCGCGCACGATCAGGATCATTTCGTTGTCGTCCCAAGGCTTGGAGACGTAGCGATGCAGCTGACCGTTATTGATGGCCTCTATGGTTGAGCCGATATCGGCGTAGCCGGTCAGTAGTATGCGCACCGTGTCCGGCCAGCGGCTGCGGACCGCGGCCAGGACTTGCGCTCCAGTCATGATGGGCATGCGCATATCAGAAATAACCAGATCCACGCTTTCGTTTTCAAGCAGGGCCATGGCTTCTGCGCCGCCGCCGGCCGTGAGCACGCGATAGCCGCATGGGCGGAACAAGCGTTTTAGCGAGGACAGGATGTTGGCCTCGTCGTCGATACACAGCAAGGTGAACTGCGGGCTCTCGAGTGCCGTGGCCTCACGCGCAGATAGGATAGCCGCTTCAGTCATGGCGATTATTCCGCCTGCTAGCCCAAAATGGCGCTAAGCGTCGTGAGCTGTGCGTCCACCGACTCAAGCGCTTCGGCGCACTGTGTGCGGGTCAAGCCGAGGCGCATGATGGCGCCGGTGGCGGCGCCGGTCGAAATGCTGTCATCGAGCATATGGCGTTCGCAAGCATGCGCGAAGCCGCTGCTGAGACTAATCAAGTCGGTGAGGCGGCTGGTGGGTTCGAGGTCCGGTGTGTGATGAAACTCCACGGCCTGCACCAGCGTGGCCGGCAAGCCCCAGCGTTCCAGCAGACGCGCGCCGAAGGTGGCATGGCTTACCCCCAGCACCTGCTCTTCCGCCGCCTCAAGTTCGATGTCTTGTTGCGCCTTCACTGCCAATATTTCCTCAAACTGGGCCGGGCAGAGCACCAGCATGGCGATACGGCCGATGTCGTGGAGCAGCCCGGCGGTAAAGGCGGTTTCAGCATTGACTTGAACGCGGCTGGCTAAAAGCTGCGCACAAATCGCGCAGCAAAAACTGTGCATCCACAAGCGACGTGGGTCTACCGCGCCATGCGGCTGCAACGGAAATGCGCCGGTTAGCGAGGCGGCCAGCGCCAGGCTGCGCACATTGGAAAAGCCGAGCACCATGACGGCTTCGGGCAAGCTGGACACTGCGCCTTTCAGGCCGTAGAACGGCGAATTGACCACCTTGAGTATGCGCACCGTCAATAGCGGATCGCGGCCGATTGCTTTTGCCAAGTCGGCGACATTGATATCTTCGTCGTTAAACGAACGCAATAGATCGAGCATGGCGCCCGGTAGCGGCGGCAGTTTCTCTATCTGAGACAACAGGTCAATTTTTTTAACGGATTCCATGATGCCTCAGTGCAGATTAAGTGCCTCTGCCTGTGCAGCCGCCCGCAAGGTCGCTTCCATGTCGGCGACGTTAATGGGCATCAGGGTGAGCAACCAGCCCGCGCCGCCGGCATGCGGGTCCATGCGCTCACAATGTACGAAATAGCGGCATCCCTTAACAGTCAACGACTTGGTCGCCGCCGCGCCACTGCGAAAGAGAGCGCTTATTTCTGAGGGCACTACGTCTTTGACGTCTGCGCCGGGTAGCGCGCTAGGCCATAGCGATTGCGCTTGGGCGTTAGAGAGCGCCAGCAGGCCGCTGTCATCGACGCCGAGGAGTGGCACCGGCAGCCGGAAAAAGGCCTCATAAGCGGCGCCGATCATGATCTCGTTACGCGAGATACGAGCGGATTTTTCGGTCAGCAAGTCCTCCAGTAACTTATTGGCTTGAGACAGCTTCCATGAGGCCTCGCGAAACTGGTCGTTGAGTTTGATATTCTCCTGCGCCATTTCCTGATGACGGAAGGCTTCGCGTATTGCAGCACGAAGGTGATCGTCTTCCCAAGGTTTGGTGAGAAAACGGTAGATTGAACCTTCGTTCACGGCCTCTATGACCGACTGCAACTCGGTGTAGCCGGAAAGTACGACACGGATATTGTCCGGATAAAGCTCCTTCACGCGATGGAGGAACTCGGTGCCGGTCATGCTCGGCATGCGCTGATCAGAAATGATCACACCAACTTTGTTGGCGGCGAGCAGTTCGAAGGCGGCGGCCGCAGTACTGGCGGTGAGTATTCGATAGCCGTCGCGGCGAAACAGCCGCTTTAGTGAAGTGAGAATATTTTCCTCATCGTCCAGCAGCAAGAGCACGCGCTCGGGAACGCCGCTGGGCGGAGTCAAGACCGGGATTTTATGTCCGCTGCACAGCAGTTCCTCCGCCGCTTGCGCAGGAACTGGGCGGCTGAAGAGGTAGCCTTGCACGCTGTCACATTTTTGCTGCGCCAGGAAGCCCAATTGGCCTTCCGTTTCGACGCCTTCGGCGATCACTTTCAGTCGTAGTGAGTGACCCATGGCGATGATCGATTGGCAGATCGCCGCATCGTCCGGGTTGCTGGAAATTTCGCCGACGAAGGACTTGTCGATTTTGATGGTGTCGATAGGAAAGCGCTTAAGGTATGACAAACTCGAATAGCCGGTGCCAAAGTCATCCACCGCGATCGAGACGCCCATGGCTTTTAGTTCATTCAGCATGCGGGTGGACAACTCGATATCCCGCATCACGAGGGACTCCGTGAGCTCGATCACCAGGTTTTTGGCAGGGAGATTAGTGGCCTTCAGGACAGCGGCGATTTTTTGTGTCAAGTCGGGCTGGCTGAACTGGCGAGCCGAGAAATTGACCGCGACGCGCAAGTTCAAGTCGTAGCGCTCGGCCCAGCCTCGTATCGTCCGGCAGGCCTCAAGCAAGACCCAGTCGCCGATGGGAACAATGAGCCCTAATTCTTCAGCAAGTGGAATGAAATCGTTAGGAGCGACCAGGCCACGGGTGGGATGGTTCCAGCGCAGTAATGCTTCGAAGGAGGTGATGGTGCCGTCGCGATTGAGATCAATCAGTGGCTGGTAATATACCTCCAGTTCCCCTTTCAGTAGCGCGCCGCGCAGATCGTTCTCGAGCTCAAGATGCCGGACCGCACTGGCGTGCATGGTCGGGTCATAAAAGCGAAAAGTGTCGCGCCCCCCCAGCTTGGCTTCATACATCGCCGTGTCGGCATTGCGCAGCAATAAATCGGCGTCGGCGCCATCGCGTGGAAAGAGTGCGATGCCCAGGCTGGCGCTGGTGTGAAAGACATGGCCCTCTGTCTGGATGGGCGCGCTCAGCGCCTCTCGCACTTTTTGCGCGAAGTTGGCTACGTCCTGTTCTTGAGAAACGCCCGGTAATACCAGCACGAATTCGTCGCTGCCCAGGCGCGCGAGGGTATCAGCCCCCCCTAACGCGCCGGTGAGCCGTTGCGCCACTTCTATGAGTACATTGTCGGCGGCGTTGTGGCCGAGGCTGTCGCTGATGTTTTTGAAACGGTCCAGGTTCATGAATGCGACAGCCAGGGTCTGACCGCATTGTTCCGCCTGAGCCAGCGCCGTGGTCAAGCGCTCCTTCATGAGTGCCCAGTTGGGCAGCCCGGTGAGGGGGTCGTGGTGGCTCAGGCGGTAAAGGGAATTCGCATGCTGGCGCCGGAGGACGGCTTCGGCCACTTCGCGCCGAACGGCTGGCAGGAGGCGCTGTAGATTGTTCTTCAGGACGTAGTCTTGCGCCCCCGCGCGCATGGTCTCAACGGCCACGTCGTCGCCGACTTTGCCAGAAACGACAATGAAGGGCAGTGAGATGTCATGCCGACGGACGATCCCCAAGGCCTCCATGGCATTGAAGCGCGGCAATGTGTAATCGGCGATGACGATATCCCACTCATGGTCGTTCAGCGCCGCTAGCAGCGCTTCGCCGGTCTCCACGCGCTCATAGGCAACGACGCAGCCGCCTTGCTCGAGGGCGTAGGCCATCAGCGCGGCATCGTCGAGATTGTCTTCGACGATGAGCACCTTAAGCGGGCTAGCGGTCATTTGTTCCATAGTGAATTTGCCTGTCTTTTTTTCCAGCGATCAAGCCATCACGCCATCAAGCCATGCTTCGCGTCGTGGGTCGATCTGAAGATTCCTATGCTTATTATCGGTAGCGTGGGGTGCCGACTTGAGTAGAGATTGGTCTATTCGCCCTTTTTTGGCGCAGACCCTTGTAAGCCGCCGTTGCGGGCAGCACCGCATAGGCGATGCGCTCACTGCATTGCGACCTCTTTCTGGTGTTGGAGCGGCACCACGACGCGGAAAGTGGTTCCGACGCCTACCTCGCTGCTGACGTCGATACGCCCGCCGTGCCTTTGCACAATGCCGTAAGAGAGCGACAGGCCCAGCCCGGTGCCTTTGCCGACGGGCTTGGTGGTGAAAAACGGTTCAAATATGCGGCCCAGGTTTTCCGCGGCAATGCCTTGCCCGGTATCGCTCACTTCCACCCATGCATCGTCACCTTCCACGCCCGTGCGTATGGTGATCGTGCCGCGCGGACCTTCGATAGCGTGAGCGGCGTTCATCAGGAGATTCACGAATACTTGGTTAAGTTGGGAAGCGAGGCACTCAACTTCTGGCAACGCGCCGTATTCTTTGACAATATCCGCCTTGTACTTAAGTTCGTTGTAGACGATGTTGACCGTGCTTTCCAGGCATTTGTGCAGATCTGCGTGCACCCACTCAACGGCGTGATCGATGCGCGAAAAATCCTTCAAGTCCTGGACGATTTTTTTGACGCGCTGTATGCCTTGGCGCGATTCGCTGATCAGGTTGGGTATATCAGTCTTGAGAAATTCGACATCCAGCGCGTCTTTCCGCGCTCGAAGTTGCGTCCGCGTGTCGTTGCCGCTATCGCCCATCGCCGCCTCGGCGGATTCATAGGCCTTGAGCATTTCCAAGAGGTCTTGTACGTATTTCTCCAGGCTGGAAAGGTTGGACTGGACGTAGCCGATGGGGTTGTTGATCTCGTGCGCCATACCAGCCGCCAATTGACCGATAGAGGCGAGCTTTTCCGATTGAATAAGTTGGACTTGTGCTTCGCTGAGCAACCGATTCAGATCGGTTAACTCGGCGTTGCGCAACCGCAGCTCGGTGGCGATTTTTTCTCGCCGGAGAATATCCTCTTCCAGCGCTTGTGTGGCTAGGGCCAATTGCTCGGTGCGCTTTTCCACACGATGTTCCAGTTTGTCATACGCGTGATGAAGCGCATCCTCCGCTATCTTGCGTTCCGTGATGTCGATGGCCGTAATCAAGGCCGCCGACTGGCCCTCGAACTGGGTGAGGCAGCCAGTGACGTCAACCCAGCGTTCCTGCCTGTTCTTGGTATTGCCTAGAAATTCGTAGCGGCCCGCTATGGCTTCACCGCGTTGCCTTGCCGCCCAAAGGGCACGGAGTTGGGGGCGCCAATCCGCATGCGCAAATTCATCGAACTCCATCGCTCGCAACTCATCATTGCTATAGCCAGTGAGCAGTTCGGCGTAGCGGTTGACATACAGGAGCTTGCCGCCGCGATGAACCAGGACTGCCGCCGAAATCGTATCGGCAAGCGTGCGGAAGTTAGTGGCACTGTGCCGCAGCGAGGTTTCCATTTCTTTCTGCGGTGTGATGTCGGTGCTGATGGCAATGTATTGGTAGACCGCGCCCTGCGCACGGGAAACGGGCACGATGGTGGAAGCCAACCAGAACAAGCTGCCGTCTTTGCGGCGATTGCAAATGTCGCCATGCCATGAGGCGCCGCCCACGATGCGTTGCCACATCTCGACGTAGAAATCCTCGGCTTGGACGTTGGACTTGAGGAGGCGATGCGTACTGCCGAGCAACTCGTCGCGCGTATAGCCGCTCGCAGCGCAGTAGCGGTCATTGACATAGGTGATGGTGCCGGCCATGTCGGTCACCGAGACGATGGCGTGTTCATCGAGTGCGAAGCGCAGGTTTTCCAGTTCCCATTGTCGCGAGCGGATGGTGTCGGCCATGTCATCGAACACCGCCGCCAGTACACCGACCTCGCCGATATGGTGATCGAGCCCACTACGCGCAGCGTAATCCCCGCGACCCAATCGCGTGGCCGCCTGGATCAGGCGATTGATCGGCCGACTGATAAGCGTGTTGCCGCCGATGGTCAGGGCTGCGAATAGCACCAGTGAAAGCAAAATCAAGCTACCGACGGCAAGCGTCAGCGTGTGCGTAGTTGCCTGGTAGGCCTCAGCGAGCGGGATACCTACCTGTACATAGCGCGTTTCACCCGTCGCTTCCAGCTTCACTGGCGTGTAGGCGTACATGCGCTCGACGCCGTCTAGCCCGACGCCGTCCGCAATGCCCTCACTATGCTGTTCGATGATGCGTCTCACCATCAACATGTTGGAGTAGTCCTTGCCTAACCACTGACTTGCGCTGGGATATCGAAATAGCAGTCGGCCGTTCCCATCCCACACATTCAGCATGCTGGATGCGGGCAGACCGATGTTTTGGATGACCTTGCCTATCTGTGAAAAATCGTGCGTGAGCACAAACGCCGCTGGGGGCGAGTGGGCCGGCATGCTCGCCGGGTAGGCCAGGCGCATCGCGGGTTCGCCATCGCTTTCACCGTGATCGCCGCCCACGCTAAGCTTCCCGCTCGCAATGGCGGCCTGTGCCAAGGCGACGTCGACGAACGGCTTCTGCTTGCTGTCCGATGGCCAATGGCAAATCAATGACCCGTCGCGGCTGATGAGAGACAGCGACGTGAAGGCCGTCTCGGCCCGTAGTAGCTGGCCGAGGGCCGCTGCGCAGGGATTGCCGCCGGCAATCTGGCCGGCCTCCAGTTCGCCCACCGCCCGCAGCATGCGCTCTGCCGAGATAAGCTGCTGGGCATATTCTTCGGCGGCCAAATGCGTTAATTGCAGGGCGTTTTGCCGAATTCCGTCGCGTGCCGAGCGATATTGCTGGTAGCCGACATAGAGCACCACCAGCAGTGCAGGCAGCACGGCGGCCATGACCGTAATGAACAGCCTCACGCGCAAACGCGAAAAGTAGCGCGTTTGCGGAATGCTGAAAGCGGCAAGCTCAGGAGCCAGGCGCGTATTCGCGTTGCTGAACTTAGACATCGTGGATAGGCATCGTGTCGGGCGGCGGCGAGGCGGCCCGATCGGTCAAAATTTAACGTATGAATTATCGGCGCGCCTTGGCTTGACTTGAGCCGGAGGTGGCTCGCGCGCCGCCGCGCATGGCGCGGCTACAAGCTCGATGGTCGAGGATTACAGCGGCTCACCGAGCGATAGGCGCTCGTATTCGGCGATGACCTGGGCGCCCAGCAAGAGGATCATGCCGGCGATTTCCAGGCTTAAAAGCGCCACGATGGTAGTGGCCAAGGAACCGTACACGACCCCGACTAGCGACAGATTGGCGAAGTACCAAACCACAACATGGCGTGTCAGTTCCCACAGCAGGGCTGCCGTCGCACCCCCGATCAAGGCGTGGCGCCAGCTGAGTCGGCCGACAGGCATGACCATATAAATGGAAGCTAGCATCAGGATTTCGCCGGCCAAACCGATACAGTACAAGAGGCCGACCGAAAGCCAGTCCAGCGACCAGGTGCGGCCAAAAAGCGCCAGTTGGTTCGCGGCGAGCGCTTCGAGGAATCCGGCGACAAGACTGGTGAGTAACAAGCCGCAGCCGAGCAAAAAGATATAGACGTAGGGTATGAGGGCGGAACTCAGGAAATGCCGCCGTCGCGCGGAGACACGATGCGCGAATATGATGGACATTGCATTCTCCAGGACGGTGAATGCGATCGAGCTGAAAAACAGCAGAACTGCGAACATCACCCAGCCGGCGACCTCGCGGTGCTCAAGGAACCCCGCTATCTGGGCCAAAACGTAGGCGGTTTCGCCAGGCACGATGAGTGAGAGGTAGCGCGCAATACTGTCGAGGAGGAGGTGCTCGTCAACGATGCGAGAAAGCACCACCAGCAAGAGAGTGAACAGCGGCACGATGGAGAGCAAGGTGTAATAGGCAACGGCGCCTGACAGCAGCACACCCTGGTTGGCGCGAAAGCGCTTTAGGACGCGCCAGACGAAACGTAGCGGGTGGCGGGCGACGAGCAGGGCGGGATGGGGTGTCGGGGATCGAGGCATAAGCAGTTTATGGCACGCAGCGTGCGCCGCGTCGTCTGAGTAGTGAGTGGTGAGTCGTGAGTCGTGAGTGATGAGCGGTGAGCGGCGAGCGACAGGTAACAATATAGCCAGTTTAATTCCGGAAACGCAATGATCGAATTTGCTGAACGGTTAGGAAAGTCGAACGCAAGCTCGCCGCGCGGTGGGCGCAAGCTGAGAATTCATGGGTCATTCTATGCTGCCGGCAAGCGGTATAATGCTAATGAAATATTTCTGGCCGAGAACTCACGTACTTGAGATAACGCCCATGCCCCTGCGCTTTCATTCATTGACTCTCCGGACGCGTGTACTACTGGTTGTTGCCGCGCTTATCGTACCGGCAATCTGGGGCGTGGCGGCGTGGGTGGCAGTAGTCTTGCAAGCAGATATGGAAAGGCTCTTGTCAGCGCAGCTTTCGGCCACGGTCGACCTTGTGGCGACGGATCTGGACGGCCGCATACAGACGCGCATTGAGGCGTTAAAAGAACTCGCTGCCACCATCACCCCCATAGGGCTGGCGAATGTAGACCGCGTCCAGCATCTGCTGGAGACGCGCAGTATTCCCAAGGCGCTATTTCCCACTGGGGTTTTTGTGACCAATAAGGCGGGCAACAATATCGCCGATTACCCCACGATGCGGGGCCGGGTGGGCGGCTATATCGGTGATCGCGAGTACTTCAAAAGTATACTCAGCGGTCGTGGGCAATCAGTCAGTGCGCCGCTGTTCGGGCGCTTTTCCAAGCAACCCGTGATTTCGCTGGCGGTGCCGCTGCGCGACTTCGCTGGCACGCCCATCGGCGCGCTGGTTGCCGCGGCCTATCCCTCAGACCCCAATCTGTTCGGCATCATGGGACACACCAGGGTGGGTAAGACTGGCTATGTCTTGGTGTTCTCGCCCGCGGATAAATTGATTGTCTCCGCCACGGATAAGAGTCGCCTATTGCAAGCCCTGCCCCCTAAGGGCGTCAATCCGCTGATGGATAAGTGGATTGACGAAAGCACCGAAGGCACGGGCATCACCAAAAACTCGCTGGGGGTGGAACTGTTGATCGCCTCGCGCAACATGAAGCTGACGGGCTGGGCTGTCATCGCGGGCGTCGCGACCGACGAGGCCTTTGCGCCAATCGCGAAACTCAAGCAACAAATTTATATTGCGGCATTGCTGATGTCCCTGGTAGTCGTCGTCATTCTGCGTATCGTCCTCGGTCGCCAGTTGGCGCCACTGACAAATGCCAGTGAGGCGATACGGCGCATGACCGAAGGCAAGGCTCCGTTTGCGCCCCTACCCGTGCAGCGGGACGATGAGATCGGTGGGTTGATCCGAAACTTTAATCAGCTCGTCGCCGAGCGCATGCAGTCCGAAGAGTTGTGGCGTCTGGACCAGGAGCGTCTACGCAACTTTTTTGAAGCGCTGCCATTGGCGGTAGGGCATGCTGACCGAGAAGGGCGCATCACTTTCGGCAACCGTCGCTTTTTCGCTTTGGAGGAGAGTCAGTTGCAACCCATAGGGCGCACCTTGCGCGAGGCGGTGGGCGAAGATGGATATGCGGTTATCGCGCCCTACATCGACCGCGCCATGGCCGGAGAGGACGTCGAGTTTCAGCGCAGCTATGGGCGCGCGGACGGCACCCAGGGCACACGCTTACTTCGTTATGTACCCCATCGGAACTTGATAGGCGAGGTAGTCGGTGTTTTTGGCATGATCGAAGATATTACCGAGCGCGAGCACGCTCAGGCCGCGCTGCGCGAAAGTGAACAACGCTTCCGCAGCTTCTTTCAGCGCAACCAGGCCGTAATGCTACTGATTGAGCCCGGCAGCGGTGCCATCGTGGACGCCAATGATGCGGCCGTCGAGTTTTATGCTTATACGCGTGAGCGCTTATGCGCCATCAACATTCAAGAGATCAATCAACTTCCGGCCGAGCAAGTGGCCTTGCAGAGGCAAGCCGCCCTGGGTGACCACAGTAACTACTTCGTCTTTCCGCATCGCCTCGCCGATGGCCGTATACGCACGGTGGAGGTGCATTCCACACCGATCAACGCCAACGGGCATTTGCTGCTGTTTTCCATCGTGCATGACATTACTGACCGCAAAATGGCGGAAGCGGAAGTTCGCAAACTCAACAACGAACTGGAGGCGCGTGTTGTTGATCGCACCCGTCAGCTTGAAGACGCCTATAAGGGTCTCGAATCGTTTGCCTATTCAGTCGCGCACGACTTGCGTTCGCCACTACGGGGTATCAACGGCTTCGCCACCATTCTTGTCCAGGATTACGCCGATCAGTTGGATGCCGCCGCCCAGGACCATCTGAAACGCATACGCGCTGGTACGGAGCGCATGGGTATGCTGATAGACGATCTCTCCACGCTAACTCGCGTGAGTCGTGCGCCTGTGGACAGAACGGATGTCGACTTGAGTGAATTGGTAGGGGAAGTGATGGATAGCCTCCAAAGCGCCGAGCCGGGGCGCCAGGTGGAGCTTGTCATCGCCCCCAACATGAGGGCCAGCGCTGATCGGGGTTTGCTCCGCATCGCGCTCGACAACCTGCTCGGCAATGCCTGGAAGTTCACGTCCAAAATTGCAAGCGCGCGTATCGAAGTCGGCATGGAGTTCGTTGAAGGCGGGCTTGGCTACTTCGTGCGCGACAACGGAATCGGTTTCGATCCCGTATTCGCGCACAAACTCTTCGGGCAATTCGAACGCCTGCATCCGGAAGATGAATATGAAGGCACGGGTGTTGGTCTTGCCATCGTGGACCGTGTTGTGCGTCGGCACGGCGGAAGCATCTGGGCCGAAGGCTCAGTAGGTGGCGGCGCCACTTTCCACTTCACGCTCTGAGCGAGAAACGGGGCTGCGCAGCGCAGATGTCGATAGTTTCAGGAGGCTGCTGCCCCGACGCTCTAGCCTGCTGTACAATTCTTTGCAGTCATTTAGCAGTACCGCCCGACTAGCCACCTAGTGGGAGTTATCTGGGTATTTAGGCTAGGATGTTTTACGAAATTGCTCGGTCCGATTGTCCTGCATTTTCACAAACCGAAAGGGGTCTATTTATGCGACACATAATGGCTGCAGTCTTTATCTCCATCCTCGGCTTCGCCGGCGTTGCCCTAGCGCAAGATGACCACGTTGCGCTATTCAAAAACGTGACTGGCGACGTAAAAATAGTCCGCGAAAAGTCCACCATTGTTCCGGTAGCCGGAACACAACTCCTGCGATTGGATGTTGTCGTCTCGGGCCCGCATGCTGCAGCGGGCATCGCTTTCAAGGATGGCACACTGATCACTGTCGGTGCTTCGAGTGAAATCGAAATCAGCCGTTACGTATTCCAGCCTGAAGAAGCCAAGTATGATTTTTCGCTCTACTTACGGAAGGGCACGGCTATTTATTCCTCAGGCAAACTCGGCAAGCTTGCGCCGGAATCCGTTGTTGTGAATACGCCCAGAGCTGCAGTTGGGGTGCGAGGTACGCGTTTTATCGTCAAGGCTGATTAGGGGCTACGGTGACTGCTCACGCAGTCGTTTCGGCCCTGCTCGTCGGGCTTTGCTTATCCGGGTGCATGTCCGGAACCACCCTGATTTTGATGCCCGACGAAAACGGCAAGGTTGGCGCCATCACAGTCCGCACAGCAGGGGACGTGAGGGTCATAGATAAGGCGTACTACGCCGTCACCGCCAAGGACGGAACGTCTAAACTTTCCGAAACTCAGAGTTTGGGCGAAGCGCAGGTGTATCAAGAATATGCGGACCTGTTAAAGGCCCAGCCTAGCAAGCCATCCAGCTTTATGCTTTATTTCGTGACGGGCTCGGCCGAACTCGTAAAAGATTCTCAGGCATTAATTCCCCAAATTATTGAGCGGATCAAAGCCAAAATGCCGACCGAGATCAACATCATCGGACATACCGATACAACCGGCTCGAATAATGTTAATAACCGCTTGTCTCTACGGAGAGCGAGAGCGATGGAAAAAATACTGAAAGACAGCTTGCCTTCTCTGGACGCGGTGAGTGTGCAGTCGTTCGGTGCAAAAGACTTGCTGGTTCCCACTCCCGCAAATGTTGACGAGCCGAGAAACAGGCGGGTTGAGATTGTCGTTTTGTAGTGGGAGATAGTGCCGATGCATCACCCCCCGGAGTTCTCCAGCAGACTGCCAAAAAAATGGGGCTATTGGATATTACTGTTGGGCTTGTCGGTATCAACGGCCTTGGGCTTCGTGGGCCGTATGGAAACAGGCTTTGCCGCTCATTGGAGCAACCTGTTTCTTGATTCCTACCTGACCTATTCGGCAAACGGCAAAACCGCGCAAAATGCCGTAGTCATTGATATTGATGACGTCAGCCTAATCTCTACCGGCCAGTGGCCGTGGCCGCGCTACCGAATGGCCGCTCTGGTGCAGGCGGTCGCTGCGGGGAAACCGGCGGCAATAGGCTTGGACATCCTGTTCTCCGAGCCGGACCGAACATCATTGAATAACATTCAAAAATCCTTCAAGCAGGATTTTGGGCTGGATATATCCTTTATCGGCGCCACGCCCGGGCTAGCCGATAACGACGGATACTTCGGCCACATCCTGTCCGACATTAACGCGGTCGGGGCACGCTATTTCTATTTCGATCACGCCAGCAAGGCCGAAGTATCTGCCAAGCCCGAATTTCATTTTACCGGCAGAACCGACCTGCTCGCGCTGAACGATGCACCCGGTGTACTGAACAATACGTATGAAATATCTTCGCAATTAAAGTTTAGTGGATTTCTCAATAATCAGCCGGACAGCGATGGCATGTTTCGGCGCGTTCCGCTCTTAATCCAGCATCAGGGAATTATTTATCCTCATCTCTCTCTGGCGACATTCATGCGTTCTGTGGGGGTCGATTCAGCCGCCATTGAAGAGGACGGGAACGGTCCAGTTATTCGCATAGGCAAGCATTCCATCCCCATCAACAAAAACGGCTATGCGCTATTGCGGTTCAACGGCAAGCCTCAACTCTATCCCGCCATTTCAGCAATAGACGTGCTGAATGGCTCGTTCACTCCAGCCGATCTCAAAAGCAAGGTGGTGTTCATCGGTTCTTCAGCGGCGGCGCTGAACGACCTACACAGTACGATATTTGATTCGCAATTCCCCGGGTTGAAGTGGCAGGCGGTAATCATTGAGAATATAAAGGCTAACAGCTTTATCCGTGAACCGACCTGGGGCGGAATGGCAATACTCCTGGTGTGCATAGCAACGGGCCTACTCGTCTCGGTTCTCTTTATTGCATTGCGCGAACCCTTGCAGTTATTCCTCTGTAGCGCGGCGTTGACCAGTATTCTTCTGCTTTTTTCTATATACCTATTTCAGGTCGAAGGAATATTCCTCTCGCCGGGGGCGCCGATTCTAGTCACTGTTGTGTTGTTTAGCCTGTTCACGACGACGCGGTTCGCTATTGAAAAAAGATATGCCTATGTATGGTTTAAACAGCTGGCCAACGCCCGACAGGTCACGATGGAATCCATGGCTGCCGTAGCCGAAACACGCGATCCGGAAACCGGCGCGCATATCAAACGCACACAGCATTATGTGAAGTCCATTGCCGAAAGGTTACGCGAAACGGATAGCTATTTAGACATTCTCACGCAGGAATTCATAGATTTACTTTTTGTCTCCGCCCCATTGCATGACATAGGGAAAGTCGGTGTGCCCGACTATATCCTGCTCAAACAGGATAAGTTGACCGAGGGCGAATACGAGCTCATGAAAAAACATGCGGAGTATGGCAAGAAAATAATTTACAGCACCGCGAATAAAATCGAGGGCGACAACTTCCTTATCATCGCCGGTGAAATCGCGTCAACGCACCACGAAAAGTGGGACGGGACGGGTTACCCGTTGGGGCTCGCGGGACAAAAAATTCCGCTTTCAGGCCGGATTATGGCGGTGGCGGATGTCTATGACGCCCTAATCAGCCGCCGCTGTTATAAGGCGCCATTCCCCCACGAAGAGGCCATCAGAATCATGCGGCAATCCCGTGGCAAGATTTTCGATCCCGTAGTCATAGACGCGTTCTTCAGCATCGACGAAAAAATTCGTGCAATCGCGTTGCGATACCAGGACGATGAGGAGCAGGTGCTAGGGGATCGATAGAGGTCGACACTTGCGCCCGCGCCTTCGCGGCTTGCGCATCGGAGGCGGCAGCTAGCGTGGCACTGGCAGCCGTAGCCGTCTTAGGGCGCCGCAACCGTTTTGCTTGCGGTGCCCAGCTCTAACTTGATGGGCACGTCGCGCCCTGTGGCGTCGATTTTTTGCGGCGCCGCTAGGGCCACGCGGTTCGTCGGCGCGCCGGCCGCTTTCAGGGCTGCCAGCGTGCTATCGCCACGGGCTTTGGCTAAAGCTTGAAGCTTGTCATCGCCCACCGACTCAAGTTGGCGCAGGCGCTCAAAGAGGCCAACGTGGAAATCGGTGCCCTTTAGTTGCGCGACTTCCTCGTTACTCAGGGTTTTCTTTTCGCGGAATAGTCCCGAAATTTGCGACATGGCCTTGCCGGCGATACCTTCCTCCAATTGCCCTGGATTGGCCTTGCGGAAACCCTCTTTGAGCGCGGCAAGTTCACTACTGCCGACGCGCTCGGCGTACAAGTCTTCCAGGGCCGCTTGTACCTTGGGCGCGCGCGTGGACAGTGGGCCGGGGTCTTCCTCGCGCTCAATATGCTGACCGGCTTTTTCGGCCACGGTGCGGCGTAACTGCTGATCCTGTATGGCCGGCCGGTCTGGTTCGGCGTAAATGCCATGGACCGTGAGCGCTAATGCTGGTCGCTTGTTGAGGGCGCCAGCGAGATGCACCAGCTTCTCGCGCTCAGGCGGGGTCAATTGCGATTTGCCGAACTCGAAGGTGATGCTTTCGAATTTTTCATTGCCGCCGAAGAGAGCGCCCAAGGCGCGAAAGGGCGCAGTGGCGATCTTGCCGAGAACGTTGAGGATGGCCTTCCATATGATGCGGCCATAACTGAACTCGGGGTCGGTCAAGCTGCCTGAAACCGGCAGGCCCAGATCAATGCGGCCATCAGAATCTTCAAGTATGGCAATCGCCAAATCCAGTGGAAGGTTTTTGGCTTCAGGGCTGTCGACTCGCTCGCCCAAAGTGAGCTTGTCCATGATGATCTGGTTCTCGCCTTCCAGTTGCCCCTTGTTGATTTTGTATTCCAGGTTGAGCGAGAGTTTGCCGGAGTCGATTTTGCGACCCGCGAAGGTGGCCGAGTAAGGCGTCAACTTAGTCATCTCGACATTTTGGAACACCACCTTCAGGTCGGTGAAGTCGACGGGGTTGAATAGGTTGATGCGCCCCACCGCCCGGGCGAGGCCGTACTCGTCTACCTGTCCGTCCAGCTCCACCTGCCCGGGCGTGCCGGGTCGGGAGGTAAGCCCGCTTATGGCACCGCGCAGATGATGGATGCGGGTGCCAAAGGGCAACGCGAGCGAGAGGTCGGCGTAATTCATGGCGCTATTGATCACCCGCAGGCGGTCGATGCTCACCAGATACTCGGGTGGAGTCTTTGTCGCCGCCGGTGCACTGTGGCTGCTTGTCGTCGTTGGTGCGGCGGCTTCCGGCTTGCGCAGGATGTGCGAAATATTGACGGATTTGTCCTTGGCGATGAGCAGGCTGGTGTCGAGGCCGTCAATGACCAACTCGCCCATCTCCAGCTTAGCCGGTGTCACTGCAAGATCGCGGCTGGAAAGCGCTTTCCAGACCAAGAAGGGCTGGCCGGTATCGGCCTCGTTGAGACGCAGGTCGCGTATTGCGAAGCCGCCCTTGAAGCTGCCACCCCGTGGGCCGTAGCTGGCGCGGCCCTGCATGGATAACTTACCGCCCGCCAGCGCCAGCTTCGTCACCGAAGCCAGGTAGGGCTGCGCAGGCTGTAGCGCCAGCTCATTGAGCTTCAGCCGCAGGTCTGCCGAAGGCTCGGCCGGTACGAGTTGGCCGATGACCTCGACATTGCCGCCGCTCCTAAGGCGCAGAGCGGCGTGTAGCGGCAGAGATGCCTTCAGGTCATCGCTGAGGTGGTCGATACTGATGGCAATGTCATCGATGTTCAACTCGGCCGGTGGAGTCACGGCTTCATCCTTAAGGCTCGCGGAGAAGTTGGCCAGGCCCAGCTTGCCGACCTTGAAACGCCAGGGAGACCTCTCGGGCGCAGCGGCCGATTTGGCAAGCTGCTGGGAAGCAGGACGAGGCTGCGCGTGCAAAGCTTGGAGGGTGTCGAGGAGGTCGATATGCCCTTGGGCATTGTGCGTCGCCTTGAGTTGGCCATCCTTCAAGGCAATGCGACCCAGGCTTGCATTGCGTCCGCTCAGGTCAACCTGGATATCTTCGATGCCCAGACTACCTACTTGCAGCGACTTGTCGGGACTGCCGGCGGTGCGCGGTAATTCGATCTCGGCGTTGGTGAGTGCGAGGCTGCCGAAGGTCAAGTTGTTGCGGCCCAGATCGTAGCGGCCGTTCTTCGCCTGGATATTGCCGATGGCAAGCGTCGGTCCCTGGCTGGTCTGGATGGTTTGGAGCCGAAGGCTCTTGAACTCCGCCGCCAGATTATTCAGTGCCAGGCCGAGCTTGCCTTTGGCATAATTGAGCTGGTAGTCGGTGGAAAGCGAGGCAATACCACTAGGCGGCGCCATGGGTAGTGTTGCGGGCAGCGCATTGCTGAAGCTGGAAGCCAGACGGCCGAGGTCCAATTCCTGGATGTCCAGGCGGCCCACCAAAGTCAGGGGGTTGAGCTCGCCATGGCCGACCCAAAGCACTTGGGCGCCGAAAGCGGTGCGAGCGACGATCTTGTAGCGACCCTGATCGTCGGGCAAGGTGGAGATGTCGCTGAGCGCCATGTCCACCGGCCCAATGCGAGTAGCGAAAGCGTCCGGCTCGTCGGCGAAGTCGATCTTGCCGCCACCGAGCGCAATGGTCTGGATGTCCACGCGTGGCAGCGGCGAATCCGACGTTTCCTCTTTGCTGTTCAGGGCGGCAATCAGGGGCGACCAGTTGAGCTTGCCGTCTGGCCGCAGCACGACAGTGAGCTCCGGGTCCGTCAGGCGGATCTCATCGAAAACATAGGCGCGGCGAAAAAAGCTCGCAGCGGAGACGTTCACATACAGGTCCCGGAAGGCCAGCAGCGGTTTGCCATCGGGTTCCACCAGGCGCAGGTTTGTCAGGCGCAGGCTAAGGTCGAAGGGATTGAAGTCGGGACGGTCGAGAGTAAGGTGGTGGCCGGTCTTTTCGCCGATAAATTTTTGCGCCTGGGACTGAAGGATACGCGGCAGCGCCAGCCAGCCGAATAGCAGATAGGCCACGATGAGAGCGATCAGCGTGATCGCCAGGGTCTTGAAGGAAGGTCGGCGCAAGGACATGCTCATAGCCCTCAACTGAATAGCCGGTGCGAATGGAATCGGAGATCGGTTGTCCGCTGATGTGCCCGCTCTTAGCAACGAACAGGGTTGCGTTTTTGGTCCTTTGCCTCAGCTGCGTGTGTTGCCATAAAGAAGGAGCGTCACCGCTCCTTCTTTATGATACTCGAGACACGACTATTTCTTGGCCGGCACCTTGATGTCTTTGACCTCTATGCTTGTGGCGGTCATACGATACTGGATGGTCACTTTGTCGCCCTTTTTCACTTCGCCGGCGATCTTGGTGTCCTTGTCGCGCGTGAGCTCCCATTTCTCCTTGTCTTTTTCCACTACGATTTTAGTGTCGGTCACTTCCAACACCGGCCCGGTGACTTGGTAGGCCATGGCAGCGGGAGCTAGCAGCATCAGTGCGGCGAATACGCTAATGGAATGTTTCATATATCTCCTGGTGAGTGAGTGGATCAAGTGAAAAAACTAGGCGAAGTTTAGTGGCTTGTTGAGCCAGCCGGAACAATAGTCCGATGTTTGCCACATTAGTTCTTGATGTTTGTCAGGTCAAGCGGTGGCGCGGTGTTCCGGCTCCACTGAGAGCTTCATGCCGACCGCCTTCAGCAAGGTCGGTAGCGTCTTCAACGTCGGATTACCCTTGGGTGATAGTGCGCGGTAGAGGGACTCGCGGCTGATGCCGGCTTCGGCCGCGATTGCGCCTAGGCTGCCATACGTTTCGGCCACGGTGCGGAGGGCAAGCAAGCCCGCCGCACGATCATCGGGATCGTCCAGCGATTCCATCGTTTCCCTGGCCAGAAAGCGCCATCCCGTTTTATTCGTAAGCTAAGAAGCTCACATGGTAGCTCCGCGGTGATGCCGTCACCACAGAAGCCCGCTCATTATTGAAGTGATGGACTTGAACTCCACTCCGAGGCGCGAGAGGAGTTCCTGAGCGCGGTGTCTCTCCTGGGGGCACCGCAAGGCGGGAAACTCCGGCGCTTCGTTATTGATGACCACTTCCCAGTGGTCAAACCTGCGTTTCCGGCAGCATCACACTGTGCCACCCTCGTCAGCCGGGCAGCGACGCGCCGTTCTTATGACTCATTCGTCCGGTCGCGAATGCCGAGTCGGACAGTTGGGTCGGCTCGAGGCCGATGGTGCGAAAGTCGGCGCGAATCTGCTGCATGAACTCCGGGGTCAGTGATGGGATGTCCGGGTGCGACGGGTCGACGCGATAGCGCCCACCATTGCCACCGGCGACGAACTGGTAGTATTTCAACATCTCCCAAGGGTGCGCACCGCCCCTGGACAGAGGCGCCATGCGCTTCATCATGTTGTCGAAACCCGGCCCGACGTGAGCCCAGTAGAGCTTCATCGCATTGCTCTCTCGACCAGCCATCAAGTTTTTGAAGTATTCGACCGCGAAGGGCTGCTCGGCGGTCTGAAGCGCTTCCACCGTCCAGCCACCGCTCCACTGCAAACCATACTGCTTCACCAGCAGCGGGAACAACGGCAACCAGCCCGAGTTCGGCAAGATAGCGCTGCCGTAGCGCTCGAAGATCTCGACGTAATAGCCAGGATCAGGCGTGCCAATCTTGGCGCCGACTATATTGGGCTCCTTCACCAGCGCATCGAGCACGGGTATCGGCACGCCGCTCGGATGGAAGCGGTTGAAGCCGTGGAACGAGGAGAGATAGAGGTA
>JBBQGH010000006.1:0-79036 GCA_038322845.1 Gammaproteobacteria bacterium | reverse complement strand
GCCGCCCGCCGCGTTGCCGGTGCCAGCATTGCCGCCGCTGGCGGCGAGGGCGCTGGTCAGCACCGTGCCGCTGGCACTGAGGCCGATACTGCCGCCGTTGCCGCCGGACATGCCAGCGCCGCTGCCCGCGCTGCCGTTGGCGCTGATGGCGCCAGTGGTAATCGAGGTGCCGGAAAGTGTGACGTTGCCCGCGTTGCGCCCCGGGTTGCCAGCCGATGCGGCCCCGCCGTTGGTTGTGATGGCGCCAGCCAGGCTGATCGCGCCGCTGGCATTGATGGCGATGTTGCCGCCGTTCTGGTTCGACGCGCCGGTGCTGACGATGCTGCCGGCCGCCGTGCCGGTGATGCTGGCGCCGGCCAAGGTGATGCCGCCCTGCTGCGCCTTCAGCGCTCCGTTCAGTGTCAGGTTGCCGCCGCCGGCGTTGTCGGCGTCGGCTTTGAGATTGATACTGCCCGCGCCGATGACGGCGATGGAGGCGCCCGCATTGATCGTGATGTTGTTGTTGGCTTCCATGCGCACGCTGTTGCCGGCGCCCATGGCGACCGGGTTGGCAACGGTGATGTTGCGCGTGGCTTGCAGATAGAGTTCCGAATAGCCGGTGACGTCGGCGATCTGGATGGAGTAGGTGCCGGCGGCCGGCGCATCGACAAAGGCCACGTCAGGTGTGCCATTGGCGTTGTTCGGCGGCGACGGCTGCGTGCTGGTGTTGAGCAGAATGTCTTGCGGATCGAGCAGCACGCGGCCGCCCAAGCCGTTGGGCGCGGCGACATCGATGCGACCGTTGAAATCTAGATTCTGTTTGCCCGAGACTTCGACAAAGCCGCCGTTGCCTTGCGCGGCGCCGCCACGCGCGCTGATGTGACCGTAGTAGCGCGTCGTGTGGTCGGCCCAGACGACGACCTTGCCGCCGTCACCGGTTTGCGTCGCGTCGGCGCTGATGCGGGCGTTTGGTGCTACGTAGTCGGCACTTGCGTTTTGTACGGCGGCGTTCTTGCCCTGGTAATCGCCGCCTATGAGTACGGTGCCACCGCCGGCATAGCCAGACGCGGTGAGCTCGGCGCCATTCAGTAGCGCGACCTTGTCGCCAGTCACTTCGATGCGGCCGCCGGTTTCGCCGGCGTTCAAGCCGGATGCGTCGAGCTTGCCGCCGTTGGTGACGATGCCCCCATTGCCACCCTCAAGGCGAATGACGCCATTCACGTTCGAGACCGAGCGCGCTTCGATCACGCCTTCGTTATTCATCACCGTAGCGGCCAGATCGCCGGCCGCACGCGCGGCAAGCAGCACCAGGCCGCCATCCGCTTGTATGAGATGCTTGTTTTCGGCGAGTGCGTTCATCGCCGCTTCATCTACCACCAGATTGATCAAACGGTCGCCGGAGAAATCCAGCGTGATCTTGTCACCCGCGCCCAGCGCTACGGTGCCCAGCCTGGCGACAATAACGCCTTCGTTGCGCACTTCGGGCGCCAGTAGCGCGACATAGCCGCCTTGCGCGGCGGTAATGTTGCCCTGGTTAATGACGCTGCCGGCGGCGCCGTCCTTGGCGAAGGTCGTTTTGCCGGCAAGGAAATCCGCGTCGGTAAGATTCAGCGTGGTGGCGACCAGGCCACCCACATCCACTTGCGCGGTCTTGCTAAAGAGCACGCCATTCGGATTGATGAGGAAGACCTGCCCGTTGGCGTTCAGCTTGCCCTGAATTTCCGAGGCACCGCCGGCTACGCGGAACAGCGCCTGTGCGCTGCTGGAAGGTTGATTGACGCTGACTTGCGCGTTGGCGCCGATGTTGAAACTGTCGAAGCCGGCCGCCAGCTTGGCGCTCGACTGATCGACATCCATGCGGTTGCCGCTTTGATGGATGTTGCCGCTGCCGGCAGTGATCGCGCCGCCCGTGGGTAGCGCGTTGGCATCGAGCGCGTGAGCTGGCAGAGCGCCCACCAGGAGCATGAGTATGGCTGTCAGTCGGCTCAACACCTTGCGTGGTCGCATGGTCAAGCGCAGCGTTCTACCACCGGAGAGGCGGATGCAAAACTCGGGGGAGGGCGATTGCTTGGGCATGTGTTTACGCCTTAGGTGGGAAGCAAGCTTGCTACGCGATGTGGCAAACCTTTTTCAGCGCTTACATAGTGCCTAATATGCCAGGCTCTGTCCGTTAAAAAATGCACGCGGATCAGTAGGTTACGCAACAGTTTCCGTGAGAAAGGTCACGTTATGAGGGGTCGGCGTCAAAAGTACTTCACGGCCTGCACCCACAAGCGTGGGTTTTGAGTGGCGGAGTCGACGTCATTGCCGCTGCTATCGCGGCCGGGATTGTGGCCGATACGGCTAGCCAAACTGGCTTGCAGGAAAAAATCGCCGGGCTGATCCCAGCGCAGGCTGAAGCCGTAGCCGGCCAGGCTGTAGTGATTGCGCAAGCCGGCATTGCCGCCGTTCCAATTGGCCCATGTGTTTTCGTGCAGGGTGATGGCGCCATAATCGACAAAAGCCGCCAGCTTCAGCGCGGTACTCCAGTCGTAGCGTAGCTCCAGATTGAAGAGTAGGCCTGCGTCGCCGGCTGCTTCGCCCTGCGGATAGGCGCGCACACCGGTCGGGCCGCCCAATACGAATTTATCGGCGGAGTCGAGATTCTTTGAGGCGAACTGCCCGGCGAGCGCGGCGTATACGGCAAACGATTCGTTCAGGCGCTGCAAGCGCGCCAGCGTATAGCCCAACTTTTGAAAATGGCCCTGACTTTTTGCGGTGGCCGCGTCGGCGGCCTGGTCCGCCGGCCAGTCGCTGAGATCGAGTCGACCGCCAGTGAGGGCCACGCTGAACACACTTAGGCCGCCGCCGCCCCATTCGTCGCGCCCCTCGCCCGAGAGGGCGAGCGCTACGACGTCACTGGTCTTGTCGCTACTGGTCGCTACTGCGGTCGCGTTGAAATACTGCTGCTTCTGATAGGAGAGTCCACCGCGCAGCGTGAAATCGCGGCTGCGAATAATGGGATAGCTCAGGCTGAGCGTGCTTACTTTCGCGTCGCCGTGCGCATTCAAAGAGGCAAACTCGCAACAGAGTTTGTATCGGCTGGCCGCGTAGGCCGCACCCAGGGTGAGACCGGAATAGCCTAAAGGGATGCGGTAACCGAGCCGGCCGTAGCTGCTGTGTTGGGCGCCGGTGGCGGTGAGGCTCAGCGCGTCGCCGTAGCCGGTGGCGTCATTGAGACTGAGAGCGCCGCTGTAACGCAGCGTGCCGGTGAATTTGTTGCCGTAGTTATCAACATAGCCATTACCGCTCCACAAGGGGCCTTCGCTGATTTCTGCACTGAGGTTGGAGGTGCCGACTCCCCCGCCCGGCGCCAGTGTGGCCCGCGCTTCCACGCCGGGCAGGTCGCTGAGCAACAGGAGCGAACGCTCCAATTCCGGCTCCCAGATCAAACCGTCGCGCCGAAAGGCTTCGCGCAGCGTGCCTTCGACTACGCTGGCACGTAGGCGCACTTCGCCGCTTGCGCGAGTGCTAATGCGGTCAATCCGGCCTTCGAGAACGATGATTTCGACGACGCCATCCTTGATGTCTTGCGCAGGCAGGTAAGCGCGGGCGACGAAGTAGCCGTGGTCGCGGTAGTAACGCGTGAGCTTGTCGGCGGCGCGTTGCAGATCGGCAAGCGAGAGTTCTTTGTCAAGCCATTCCTGCAACAGTGGCAATAGCTCGGCTTCGGTGTAGGCGCTGGTGCCGCTGATGCGAAAGCGCTTGACGAGAAAACGTGCCGTGCCTGGGGCGGCGAGGGCAGGGCGCACCGGCTCTTCGACCACCGGCGATGCCGGCTGGCGCGGCGGGAGAGCGGGTACACGATCGCGTTCGAAATCACGCTGGATGCGGCCCGCATCCAGCGGTGATTGTGCCGCAGCCGGCAAAACAAAAACGGCGCAGAGCAGGGAAAGAACCCTGCCTACTGCGCCGATCTGTTTGCTTACTTTGCAGGCTGTCTGCATACGTCTCCGCGACGTTGATTTCATTCGGACGCAAGCATACTACGCAATCGTCACCGGGATCTTGCCGATTTTCGCCTGCCACTCGCGCGGGCCGGTCTGATGCACCGAGCTGCCTTGGGCATCTACCGCCACCGTCACCGGCATGTCTTGCACGTCGAATTCGTAAATGGCTTCCATGCCCAGGTCGGCGAAGGCAACCACCTTCGCGGCGCGGATGGCTTTCGACACCAGATAGGCAGCGCCACCCACCGCCATGAGATACACCGCCTGGTTGTCCTTGATGGCTTCGATGGCGAGCGGGCCGCGCTCGGCCTTGCCAACCATGCCGATGAGCCCGGTTTGCTCAAGCATCTGCCGAGTAAACTTATCCATGCGCGTGGCGGTGGTCGGGCCGGCGGGACCGACGATTTCGTCGCGCACCGGATCAACCGGGCCAACGTAGTAAATAAAGCGGTTGGTGAAATCTACCGGCAGCTTTTCACCCTTATTGAGCATCTCGGTCATGCGCTTGTGCGCGGCGTCGCGGCCGGTGAGCAACTTGCCATTGAGCAGGATCACCTCGCCGGGTTTCCAGGTGGCGATTTCCGCCTTGGTGATCGTATCGAGATTGACGCGCTTGCCCTTGGAGGAGTCGTAGGTGAGCTTGGGCCAGTCGGCCAGTGAGGGCGCTTCGAGATGCGCCGGGCCGCTGCCATCCAGCACGAAATGGGCATGGCGAGTGGCAGCGCAGTTGGGAATCATGGCCACCGGCAGGTTGGCAGCGTGCGTTGGATAGTCGAGCACTTTCACGTCGAGTACGGTGGTGAGGCCGCCCAGGCCTTGCGCCCCTATACCCAGCGCATTGACCTTTTCGTAGAGTTCGATGCGCAATTCTTCCGCACGGTTGTTTGGGCCGCGTGCGATGAGCTCCGGCATGTCGATGGGCTCCATCAGCGATTCCTTGGCCATGACCATGGCCTTTTCGGCCGTGCCGCCTATGCCTATCCCCAGCATGCCGGGCGGGCACCAACCGGCGCCCATGGTGGGGACGGTCTTCAGCACCCAGTCAACGATGGAATCCGACGGGTTGAGCATGACAAATTTGGATTTTGCCTCCGAGCCGCCGCCCTTGGCGGCGACATGCACGTCTACCGTATCGCCCAGCACCAGCGAATAGTTGATCACGGCAGGCGTGTTGTCGCCGGTGTTCTTGCGCTTGCCGGCCGGGTCGGACAATATCGACGCGCGCAGCTTGTTATCCGGGTCGAGATACGCACGACGCACCCCTTCGTTCACCATGTCGTCGACCGAGAGCGTTGATTCCCAGCGCACGTTCATGCCTATCTTGAGGAAGACGGTGACTATGCCGGTGTCCTGACAGATCGGGCGGTGCCCTTCGGCGCAGAGACGCGAGTTGATAAGTATCTGCGCCATCGCGTCCTTCGCCGCAGGCGACTGCTCCAGTTCGTAGGCGCGCGCCAGGCCCTTAATGTAATCGACGGGGTGGTAGTAGGAAATATATTGCAGCGCGTCGGCAATGCTCTGGATGAAATCTTCCTGGCGAATGGCGGTCATGGGGGTTCCGTACTGAGGTTCCGTTCTGGGGTGTTCAGGCCGTGCGGGTAGGCGCAGAATAGTCGGCCAAGCTAGGCGCGAATTGTAGCACTGCGCTACTGAGGACCTCGGGCCTCCGGGGCGCTCGGTAGCGTAAGTCACGCGTAAGAGTTTCTGCGCTTAATGGCAGCATAAGATCGCAAAAAGGAGTAGCACAAATGTCCGCCATCGAATCCGTATTGATCGAAAACCGCGTCTTTCCGCCTTCGGAAGAATTCGTCAAGCAGGCCAACATTTCCGGCATGCCTGCCTACATAAAACTCTGCGAGGAAGCCGAGCGCGACTACGAAGGTTTCTGGGGCAGACTGGCGCAGGAACATTTGCTGTGGCACAAACCTTTCAGCAAGGTACTGGACGAAAGCAACGCGCCTTTCTACAAGTGGTTCGAGGACGGCGAATTGAACGCCTCTTACAACTGCCTCGATCGCCACTTAAAAACTCAACCGGACAAGATCGCCCTCATTTTCGAGGCGGATGACGGCAAGGTCACCAAAGTTAGTTACAAGGCGCTGTATCACCAGGTCTGCCGCTTCGCTAACGGTCTCAAGGCGCTCGGCTACAAGAAGGGCGAGCGGGCCATTATCTACATGCCCATGTCGGTCGAAGCAGTCGTGGCCATGCAAGCTTGTGCGCGCCTAGGCATCATCCACTCCGTGGTCTTCGGCGGCTTCTCCGCCAAGAGCTTGCAAGAGCGCATTCAGGATGCAGGTGCGACGCTGGTGATTACTGCTGACGAACAGGTGCGCGGCGGCAAGACCATTCCGCTCAAGCCCGCCGTCGATGAAGGCATTGCGCTGGGCGGTTGCGAATCCATACGCAAAGTCGTGGTGTACAAGCGCACCGGCGGTAAGGTGGCTTATGACGCGAATCGCGACATCACCTGGGAAGACGCCATCAAGGGCCAGCCCGACACTTGCGAACCCGAGTGGGTAGGCGCCGAGCATCCGCTTTTCATCCTCTATACCTCGGGTTCCACCGGCAAACCCAAGGGCGTACAGCATTCCACGGGCGGCTATCTGCTGCATGCTGCGCTGACCATGAAGTGGACTTTCGATATCAAACCCAATGACATTTTCTGGTGTACGGCTGACGTGGGTTGGGTGACGGGCCACACCTACATTACCTATGGTCCGTTGGCCTGCGGCGCTACCGAGATCGTCTTCGAAGGGGTGCCGACTTATCCGGATGCGGGCCGCTTCTGGAAAATGATTCAGGATCATAAAGTCAGCATTTTCTACACGGCGCCGACGGCCATACGCTCGCTTATCAAGGCGGGTGGTGATCTCCCGAAGCAATTTGATCTCTCCAGCCTGCGTTTGCTCGGCACGGTAGGCGAACCCATTAATCCGGAAGCGTGGATGTGGTACTACAACACCGTTGGGGGCGGCCATTGCCCGATTGTGGACACCTTCTGGCAGACAGAAACAGGGGGTCACATGATTACCCCGCTGCCTGGCGTCACGCCGCTGGTGCCGGGTTCCTGCACGCTGCCGTTGCCCGGCATAGTCGCCGCCATCGTCGATGAGACGGGCCATGATGTCGAATGGGGCAAGGGCGGTTTCCTCGTAGTTAAGAAGCCCTGGCCGGCGATGATCCGCACCATCTGGAGCGATCCAGAGCGCTTCCAGAAATCCTATTACCCGGCCGATTTCGGCGGCAAACTTTACCTCGCGGGCGACAGCGCCATACGCGACGCCAAGACCGGCTACTTCACCATCATGGGTCGCATTGACGACGTGCTCAACGTCTCGGGCCATCGCATGGGCACCATGGAAATCGAATCCGCTCTGGTCTCCAATCCGCTGGTGGCGGAAGCCGCCGTGGTGGGCAAACCCGACGACCTCTCGGGCGAAGCGGTATGCGCTTTTGTCGTCTTAAAGCAAGCGCGACCGACTGGCGAGGAAGCCAAGAAAATCGCCAACGAACTGCGTAACTGGGTCGGCAAAGAGATCGGCCCCATCGCCAAACCCAAAGACATACGCTTCGGCGAGAATCTGCCCAAGACCCGCTCAGGCAAGATCATGCGCCGACTCCTTCGCGCCATCGCCAAAGGCGAAGAGATCACGCAGGATGTCTCAACACTAGAAAATCCGGCGATACTTGAGCAGTTGAAGCAGGGGCTTTGAACCGTTGTTGCGGGGATAGTCCTGTCGTTATTTGACGACGAGACGATAGGGAATTGAAAAATGGCGAGCGCGAAATGGCGGGAGCGGCGGTGACTGAGATCAAGTGGCTGGCCGATTTAGAGGAGCACAATTACCCTGCCGCAGCATCTTATCTCGGGCTCATTTATAGCGCGGATCGAGTGTCCGAAATGATGGCTGGCTTTAAAAGCGCTGCCATCGTGCAATTCAAAGCCAAGGACATCTTCAGAGCTTCCCAACTTTCTCTCTTGGGCGTGAGTAATTCACGTGTCGAGAAGGACGTGAAAAAGCTGCGGGAGGGCAAGAGTCTCTCGCCCATCATGCTGCTCAGGGACCCACAGAACGGCAAGGTAGTGGTAGCGGATGGCTACCATCGCTTGTGTGCGGTCTTCCAGACTGATGAGGACGCGTGGATCCCATGCAAGATCATTTGAGCATGGGGAATAACAGCACGTTCAGCCCACGCGCGATCGTATGGATGACGACAAGATAGGCACACTGGGCTGGCTCGAATTCACCCACGACGAGCGTGATCTGCGGTGGTGCGCCGCTGTTTCTGCGCCAAAATGGCGCAAAATGCCGTGTAATGTCAGTCCCCTTTGGGCGTCATACGCGGGTTCGTGTACGACAAGGCCACGGAGCCTCCGCATAGGCTAGACCTCAAGCTTTAGGGTTCGCGGCCGTTTATTGATGCAGAACGCATCTTCGCGCTGGCTGACGGCAATCCCGTAGTGGGGTACGGTGCAGCGCTTGCGCGCGGCAGTCGGGCATTAGCATTTGGCGAGCGAAGATATGGGCGCGATTGTTGCTGGGTTCTACTTTTCAGTTTTTGCAACTGTGTCATCAGGGCGGCGGTCAGGCGGGGCTCGAAGACTTAAATCGTGTCGACCCGGATAGGTTTAATGAATTGGATCGCCATATACTGACGGACGCGCTCAAGCAGGCACGAAAACTGCAATTGCGGCTAAAAATAGACTATTGGCTTTGACGATGAGCAACCTGAGTCCCAACGACATACTGGACAAGACCCTCAAGGGGCAAGAGGAAATCCAGGGTCGCAAATACAAACTGCCGGCCAAGTCGCGCATGCTGCTCCTGCTTGTGGACGGCCAGCTGAGGGCGGCGGATTTAACCGGCCAGGCGGTGCGGTTGGGCGTGCCAGAAACCGCGTTATCCGAATTGTTGGCTGAAGGCTTTATTGCACCATCGTTAACTTCGCAGGGCGCGCCTTCTCTCGCTCCCCAGGCCGTGCCCGCGCCCCCCCCTATCGCATCGGTGCCACGCCCGGCCCCCGCGCCACCTGATTATCGAGCGCCGGCCTCACTACTCACCGAGTTCGAACGCTATCGCGAGGCGCGCCGTTTCATGAACGAATCGGTCGTGAATGCGCTCGGACTGAAGTCCATCTTCTTTACGCAGCAAATCGAGAAGACCGGTAACCTGGAAGACTTGCGCGAAATTCTAGCTGATTACCAGAGGACAATGGCCAAAGCGCTAGGTGCGAAAGTCGCCGCCGGACTGGTGGCGCAGCTAAACACCATGCTGGACGCGTGAGCTGCGCGGCGACGGAATTCTTCCTATACTACCGATTGTGTCGTTCCAGCCAAGCTAGCTATGGGGCTCAGCGATAAACAGTAGGCTTATTAGCGACACACTCCGGTTCTGACGGCGAGCTTGCTACTGTTGGGCGCGGTCGTCACCTTCATACCCATTTACTGGGTACTTCGTTTCAATCAAATTGAGTTCTTCGGTTGGCCGCTGGGCTTCTAACATGAACGCCCAAGGTGCCATTATTCGCAACGTTTTTATTGTCTGGCATACACGCGATTGATGGAAAAGCTCGACCGCGAATATGCCCCCCAACTAAATACGACGGCGTTTGTTGGCTATCTGCGTTATCCAAATGCGGAAGGACCGGGAAATTTCAGGTAATCTTAGCGGTTACGGAACACCACCTTTGACGCGGATTTCTCTATCATAAGAGACTATGACGAGTACTTACGACCCTATGCTTGAGGAAGACTTTCATGGGCGGGCGGGCCAGCAAGGCTGGCGCGTCGAGGACATCGACTTCTCGCACTTGCAGCGAGAATTGGTGTGTGACGACGAGCAGCTCTTTTATTTGCTGGTGTCGTCGTCCTTCGTGGAGATCATGGCCGATCTCTATGCCGACAACCTGATCAACCACTTCAAGGGCAATGCCGAGGCGGTGGAGTGGCTGTCGCAACACTGGAAGTTCGAAGAGGTGCAGCATGGCCGCGCTCTGAAAGCTTACGTGCAGGCCGCCTGGCCGGAGTTCGACTGGGAGCGCGGCTATGCGGGCTTTGCGTTGGAATACGCCACGCTGTGCACCGTCGAAATGCTGGCTCCCAGCCAAGCTTTGGAAATGGCGGCGCGTTGCGTGGTCGAGACCGGTACCTCAACGCTGTATCGCGGTCTTTACGATTATGCTCGCGAGCCGGTGCTGCGTAGCCTGTTGGCCAACATCAAGTCCGACGAAATTCGGCACTACACCGCATTCCGCCGTTATTTTCATGAATGCAATCTCTACGAGCGTCTGGGCTGGTGGCCTGTCGGCCGCGCCATGCTGAGCCGCGCGCGGGAAGTGCATGACGAGGACGCCTACATCGCTTTCAAGCATGCGTTTATGGCGCGCTACCCCGACCGGCCCTTCAATGTTGCCGCCTGGCGAAACTTTCGTCGCAGCCTGCGGCAACTCATCTGGCGCCACTATCCGTATCGCATGGCGATCAAAATGATCCTGAACCCCATGCCGCTTGCGTCATGGATCAAAAGCTTGACGTCCAGTGTGCTGACGGGCGTGGCCAAACTGGCTCTACGCGCTTGAGCGCTGTTCAGGCGCAGCGCATGACGCGGCGACGCTGAAAGTCTCGGTATCAATTTCCTTTTGCGTCGCCTCGTTGTATCGAGGGCCGGTGACCGTGCGCGCGTTGATCAATGCGTCGAGCCGGGCAAGGGTGGCGGCATCGAGCGGTATCGCGGCGGCAGCCATATTTTCCTCAAGATGCGCCAGATTTTTCGTGCCGGGGATAGGCAGGATGTCGTCGCCTTTCGCGAGCACCCAAGCCAGGGCCAGTTGCGCTGGCGTGCAGCCGCCCTGAGCGGCGATCTGGTGATACGCGTCCAGCAGCCGGATATCCAAGACCCGGTCACGCACAGCGATATCGGTCGGCAGATCCGACTCGAGGAAGAAAGGGCCGCGCGAGGTGCCGCCGCGCATGAACAGGCAGGGGATGGCAGTTTGCATTGAGGCATCCACGTTATTGCGCATACGATTATCGCCAAACTGCTAGGGCGGTTCAAGCTCGCGTTTATAACATGGCATGCAACGAAAAGCCCCGCGACGATTGATGCTCGGTGGGGCTCGTGACGGTGGGGGATGGTGTTTTGCAGCAGCTTATTTGTTGGCGGAGAGAGAGGGATTCGAACCCTCGATACGTTTTACCGTATACACACTTTCCAGGCGTGCGCCTTCGACCGCTCGGCCATCTCTCCGCGTACCACCGTAAGTATTGCTGGCGGCAATTGCAGGGGGCGGATTCTAGCAGAAACACTCACGCGTCACAGCGATAGCCGATGCAAATGGCTGCCATTTATTTCGCCGGCGCCTTAACTTGATTTGGTAGAATGCGCTGCGGCGGGTCTCCCCGCATTGCAGGGTGGTCAATCTGGTCAGGTCCGGAAGGAAGCAGCCACAGCCATTGTATGCAAGTGCCGGGGGTCAGGCTCGCCGCCCTCGAATTTCCGTCGTCGCATCGTTGTTGTGTAGCCCGGGGTCAGCCCGCTGATGAACCTTTTGCGCTGGCGTTTCGCATGAGTTACCAAGTCCTCGCGCGCAAGTGGCGGCCGAAGTCCTTCGCCACGCTAGTGGGTCAGGAACACGTGGTGCGCGCGCTCAGCCACGCGCTCGACCACCAGCGGCTGCACCACGCCTATTTATTTACCGGCACGCGCGGTGTCGGCAAGACCACCATTGCACGTATCCTCGCCAAGGCCCTCAACTGCGAAACGGGCATCACTTCTACGCCTTGCGGTGTTTGTAGCGCTTGTACCGAAATCGACGCCGGGCGTTTTGTCGATCTGCTCGAGGTGGATGCCGCCACCAATACGCGTGTCGATGAAATGCGGCAATTGCTGGAAAACGCCGTCTATGCGCCGACGCGCGGCCGCTACAAGGTGTATGTGATCGACGAAGTGCACATGCTCTCCACCTCGGCTTTCAACGCGATGTTGAAGACGCTGGAAGAGCCACCCGAACATATCAAATTCATCCTTGCCACCACCGATCCGCAAAAAATCCCCGTGACGGTGCTGTCACGCTGTTTGCAATTCAACCTCAAGCAGATGCCACCGCAGCATATCGTTGACCATCTCGCGCGCATCCTCGATGCGGAGAACGTGCCTTTCGAGCCGCTCGCGCTTCGCCACATCGCCAAGGCCGCAGCGGGCAGCATGCGTGACGGGCTTTCGCTGCTCGACCAGGCCATCTCCCACGGCGCCGGTCGCGTAGAGGAGTTGGGCGTGCGCGACATGCTCGGCACGGTGGGTGAGGATCATCTCTACCAACTGCTCGACGCCTTGGTGATGCGCGATATCGCCGCCATGCTGGCCGTGGCGGACGCCATGGATGCGCGTAGTCTCTCCTTCGACTCGGCGCTACAGGAGTTGGCGACGCTGCTGCATCGCATCGCGCTGGTCCAGTTCGCACCGGAGGCGGTGGTAGACGACGTGGAGCGCCAGCGCCTTACGCAGTACGCGCAGAAGTTCGACGCCGAGTTTTTACAGCTGTGCTATCAGATCGTCATCAATGGCCGCAGCGATCTGTCTCTGGCGCCGGATGAGTACGCCGGCTTCACCATGACGCTGCTGCGTATGGTGGCTTTTAATCCTGAAACGCCCACGGCCTTGCCGGCAGGAGCGCCCGGTGGGCAAGTGGCGCACGTCGCACCAAACTCGCTAAGCGCGTCTAGTGTGCGACCTGCACCGGCTACTGCCGCCTTGCGCGTCGAGCCGGCGCAGAAGCGCGCCGAAGCCGCTACCGAGAAAGCGGTGGCGCCTGTGAGTGAGCCCGCGAAGATGCCTGCAAACGTGGCTGAAAACGTGCCTGCAAACGTGCCTGCAAGCATCCCTGCGAGCGTGCCGCCCTCTGCACCCGAGGCCAGTCTCGCTGGCTCCGTGACCGACGATTGGCACACGATACTGGCCAAGCTAAAGCTAGGCGGCATGGCGCGCGAATTGGCGCACCACTGCGAATTGTCGGCGCTATCCGATACGGCGGTGAAGCTACGCCTTAACCCGGCACACAAATCCTTGCTGATGAACAAGGGGCCGCAGGAAAAACTGCAAGCCGAGTTGTCAGCCTGCTTTGGGCGTCCGCTACGTTTGTTCGTTGAAATCGGCGAACTGGGCGGCGAGACGCCCGCGCAGCGGGCCTCCGGTGAGAAGACCGAACGGCACAATCGCGCCATCGCCGCCCTGGAGCAGGACGCTTTCGTGCGCGACCTGATCGAGACCTTCGACGCCACGATCAACGAGCAATCCATCAAACCCATCTAATTCCGGAGAATGCCAAATGATGAAGGGCGGAATCGCTGGCCTTATGAAACAGGCGCAGCAGATGCAGGAAAACATGAAGAAGGCGCAGGAACAGCTCGCCAGCATCGAGGTCGAGGGCCAAGCCGGCGCCGGCGTAGTGAAAGTGGTGATGACCTGCAAATACGACGTGCGCCGCGTCAGCATTGATCCGTCGCTGATGAGCGACGACAAGGAAATGCTTGAAGACCTCATCGCCGCTGCCGTGAATGACGCTGTGCGCCGCATTGAAGCCACCACCCAGGAAAAAATGGCTGGCTTCAGCGCCGGTCTCAACCTGCCGCCGGGTATGAAGTTGCCGTTTTAACCACGTTGCGAGTTTTGAGTTTCGGACTCGGATTGGACCTGCGACCACGCAATAACTCTAAACCGGCAACCCGAAACCATGTCTACTCCTTCCGCGCTTGAAGAACTGATCGAGGCGCTGCGCTGTTTGCCAGGCGTGGGGCCGAAGTCCGCGCAGCGCATGGCTTATCACCTTTTGCAGCGCGACCAGAAAGGTGCGCTGACGCTCTCTGGCGCGCTGGCCCATGCTCTAAGCGTGCTGCGCCACTGCGTGCGTTGCAACGCCTACGCGGAAACGGAAGTTTGCGAACGCTGCGCCTCGCCCCGACGCGATGCTGCGCAATTGTGCATCGTCGAGATGCCGGCCGATCTGAATATGATGGAACAGACGCATGCCTACAAAGGCATGTATTACGTGCTTATGGGCCATCTCTCGCCCTTAGACGGCATCGGCCCAAAAGAGTTAGGCCTGGATCGCCTGCTGGCGCGAGCGAGCGATGGCACGGTGGAAGAAGTCATCCTGGCTACTAACTTCACCAACGAAGGCGAGGCTACCGCGCATTACCTAGGCGAAATGTTGCGCGCCCGCCATCTCAAAGTCAGCCGCATCGCCCGCGGCTTGCCGGTGGGCGGCGAACTCGAGCACACCGACGCCGGCACCATCGCGCAAGCGCTGATTGAGCGGCGGGTGTTGTGAAGGGGTAGTGAAAAACAGCGATACCCGGACGCAAGGCTGAGTTGAATCAGTTGATTGTGGCGGTTGATTCCACGCCAAATTTGTCCTAAACTGACCATGTGCTGACCATGTGCATATAGGAGCAACAAATGGCTACTGCAACCGAAAGAATCCCTGTTCTGGTGACGAGTGCAGAGAAAGGGCAGATCGCCAAGATGGCGAAAGCCGCTGGCCTATCCATGGGCGAATTTCTGCGTCGTGCGGCCGCGTCATTTCGTCCACCGGAAGACGACAAGCTGCTGGAGGGGATGATAGACCAGATGAACAAAACGACTACCCAGGCCAATTCCGCTATCGACGAGGCGCTCAGTTTTGTCGCAGCCTCGAATAAGCGCATTGCTGCGATGGAAAGAAAGCTGCGTTGATGGGCGTTACCGACAAAATGTGGGATGCGATTACCACCGTCATTAAAATGAATGACAAAGTGGAACGCATGGCCACCGCCATCGTGGTGCAGCAACAGAAGATTGAAACGCTGACCGAACGTCTTATTCGGCTCGAAACGGCGCTGGAAATCGGATTGGCCCGGCAGCCTGCCTCCGATAAAACCCCAAGAATCGAGCAAAAAAAGCGTACACCCTGAAAAGCAAAGCAGAAAATCAAAAAGAGTTAACGGGGTTTGAATCGCTGTGAACACGCTACATGACCGATAAACCACTCGCGGGCCTGAAAGTTCTTGAACTCGGCACGCTCATCGCAGGGCCATACGCCACGCGCTTGATGGCGGAGTTCGGGGCGGAAGTCATCAAGATCGAGTCGCCCGACGGCGGCGATCCCTTGCGGCAGTGGCGCGTGATGCATGGCGATACCTCGCTGTGGTGGTATTTGCAGGCGCGCAATAAGCAATCCGTGACGGTCAATCTTAAACACTCGGCGGGGCGCGATATTGTGCTGCGTCTGGCTAGCGAAGCTGACATCCTGGTCGAGAACTTTCGGCCCGGTGTGCTGGAGAAATTGGGCTTGGGCTGGGATCAATTATCCACGGCCAATCCGCGTCTCATTATGGTGCGCCTGTCAGGCTACGGCCAGAGCGGGCCGTACAAGGATTTACCAGGCTTCGGCGCGATAGGCGAGGCCATGGGTGGCATGCGTTACATCACGGGCTATGAGGATCGCCCGCCCGTCAAGCTGGGCATCTCCATCGGCGATTCTATCGCCGCGTTATATGGCGTGATCGGCGCCCTGATGGCGCTGCGACACCGCGAGCAGAGTGGGCGGGGGCAGGTGGTCGATGTGGCGCTCTACGAGGCGGTGTTTTCCATGATGGAAAGCCTGTTGCCGGAATATGCGGTGACGGGGCTGGTGCGCGAGCGTACCGGCAATATCATGCCGGGCATCACGCCGTCTAATACCTACACGGCGCGCGACGGCAAGCCGGTCATTATCGGCGCCAATGGTGACGCGATCTTTAAACGGCTGATGCGGGCTATCGGGCGCGCGGATCTGGCGGACGATGCCGGTCTGGCGAACAACGTCGGCCGTTCGGCCCGCGCTAACGAGTTGTATGGGGTCATCGGCGATTGGGTGGCGACGCGTGATCTCGACGAGGTGTTGCGGATTTGTGCGGAAGCCGAAGTACCGGCTACCAAGGTCTATAGCGTCGCTGACATTGTTGCCGACCCGCATTACCTGGCGCGCGCCATGATTCAGGAGGCGCGCCTGCCCGACGGCACCGCCTGCAAGTTGCCGGGTATCGTGCCCAAGCTTTCCGAAACGCCAGGGGGCACCGAGTGGGTGGGGCCGGGTCTCGGCGAGCACACCGGGGCGGTTCTCGCACGGCTCGGCTTTTCCATCACGGAAATCGCCGCATTGAAGCAGGCTGGCGCCATCTGAAGCATCGCTACTCCCCGGAAAGCCGCGCCAAATAAGGCGTTCGGCGATGTTGCTTCCAATTTCCCATAAAACTTCGGTATAATTCGCAGGATTTATTTTTGCATTCTTCACTTTCAGGAAACGCAACCATGAGCGGTGATGGGAAAGTCGATAGCGGCAGGCGAAACCTGGTGTTCGCTACCGCCGCGGTAGGGGGCGTCGCGACTTTGGCGACGGCCGTGCCTTTTGTGGCCAGCATGTTGCCGTCGGAGCGCGCCAAAGCAGCCGGCGCGCCTGTGGAAGTTGATTTCGGCGGTTTGGCCCCGGGAGAGATGAAAGTCGCCGAATGGCGCGGCAAGCCGGTGTGGGTTTTGCGCCGCACGCCGGAAATGCTGGAGTCTCTGAAAAAGACCGACGATCAAGTCGCGGATCCGAATTCCCAGCGTCCGCAACAGCCGTCTTATGCCAAGAACGAAGCGCGTTCCATCAAGCCGGAATATCTGGTCGTCGTCGGCGTCTGCACGCACTTTGGCTGCTCGCCTACCGAGAAATTCAAGACCGGTCCGGAGTCCGGGATTTCTGCCGATTGGGCCGGCGGCTTTCTCTGCCCTTGCCACGGTTCGACTTTCGATCTGGCCGGTCGCGTATTTAAAAACAAGCCGGCACCGGATAATCTAGAGGTGCCGCCTTATATGTATCTATCCGATACCCGCATCTTGATCGGCGACGACAAGAAGGCTTAAGGGAGCAACGACATGGCTGGCACTAATGACGAGAAATACAAATCCGACGGCTCCGTGGGTGGGAATCTGCTGGCGTGGGTTGACGCCCGCTTCCCGCTGACCGCCAACTGGCGGGCGCATTTGTCCGAATACTACGCGCCGAAGAATTTCAACTTCTGGTACTTCTTCGGTTCTCTGGCGTTACTGGTGCTGGTGCTGCAAATCGTCACCGGCATCTTCCTGCTCATGCACTATAAGCCGGATGCTTCGCTCAATGCTTCCGGCATCCCGGTGGCTTTCGCCAGCGTTGAGTACATCATGCGCGATGTGCCCTGGGGCTGGCTGATACGCTATATGCACGCCACCGGCGCATCGGCCTTCTTCGTGGTGGTTTATCTGCACATGTTCCGCGGCCTGATCTACGGCTCCTATCGCAAACCGCGCGAGCTGACCTGGATTTTCGGCATGCTGATCTACTTGTGCCTGATGGCCGAAGCCTTCTGTGGCTATCTTTTGCCTTGGGGACAGATGTCCTATTGGGGCGCGCAGGTGATTCTGAGCCTGTTCTCAGCCATACCGGTGATCGGCCCGGATCTATCGCAGTGGATACGCGGCGACTTCGTTATCAGCGATGCCACGCTAAACCGCTTGTTCGCCTTCCACGTCGTCGCCATTCCGCTGGCTCTGATCGGGCTGGTGGCGGCGCACGTGCTGGCCTTGCACGAGACCGGTTCGAACAACCCTGATGGCGTCGAGATCAAGGCCCACAAGGATCCCAAGACCGGCATCCCGCTCGACGGCATCCCTTTCCACCCGTATTACACGGTGAAGGATATCGTCGGTGTCATCGTCTTCCTGATGGTGTTCTCCTCGGTATTGTTCTTCGCGCCGGAGTTGGGCGGTTACTTCCTGGAGTACAACAACTTCCTGCCTGCTGACCCGATGGTTACACCGGCACATATTGCGCCGCTGTGGTACTTCACCCCGTTCTATTCGGTGCTGCGCGCGACCACCGACGTTTATAAATACGTCATCATCGCTTGCATTGCGCTAGGTGGCCTGGTGTTGTTCCTGCGCTTGATGCCGAAGATGTTCTACGCCTTGATCGTCGCGGCGGCCTCGGCGGTGCTGGCGGTGGCTGTCTATTACCTCGAAGCCAAGCTGTGGGGCGTGGTGCTGATGGGGCTGGCCGTCATGATCATGTTCCTGCTGCCTTGGCTGGATCAAAGCCCGGTCAAGTCCATCCGTTATAAAGGCGCGGTTTATAAATCGGCGCTTGCCTTGTTCCTGATTGCCTTTTTTGTGCTGGGCTATTTGGGCATGCAGCCGCCTTCGGCGGGCAAAACCATCGTAGCCCAGGTTGCTACGACCATCTACTTCCTGTTCTTCTTCCTGATGCCCTGGTATTCCAAGATCGATAAGTGCAAGCCAGTGCCGGAAAGGGTGACTTCGAAATGAAAACCAAGATGCTCAAGAAGCTGCTGATTTCGGCATTGTTCGCCCCGGTTCTGGCCTTGGCGAGCGGAGCGGAAGTGAAGCTCGACAGCGCACCGGATAGATCCAATGATCAAGCTGCCTTGCAGCATGGCGCCAAGCTCTTCGTCAATTACTGTTTGAACTGCCACGGCGCCAGCTTCGTGCGTTACAACCGGCTCAAAGACATTGGTCTGAGCGAAGAACAGATCAAGGCCAATCTGATGTTCACCACGGACAAGATCGGCGAACCGATGACGACCGCCTTGAGCCGCAACGACGCCAAGCAGGCCTTCGGCGTGTGGCCGCCGGATCTGTCGCTGGTGGCGCGGGCCCGGGCGTCCGAAGCAGGTAGCGGTGCGGATTGGCTATACACCTATCTGCGCGGCTTCTATCGCGACGATACGCGTCCCACCGGCTGGAACAACACGGTATTCCCCAATGTTGGCATGCCGCACGTGCTCTACGAATTGCAGGGTGAGCAAAATGCGCATTTCGCCGAGCAAGATGAAGGACATGGCAATAAGGCGACGCACCTGGAAAAGCTCGAATTGGCCAAGCCCGGCAAGCTGAGCAAAGCCGAGTACGACAGTGCCGTCGCCGATCTGGTCGGTTATCTCGTCTGGATGGCTGAGCCCGTGGCCCAAACTCGCAAGCGTTTGGGCATCGGCGTGCTACTCTTTCTTAGCATTTTCTTCGTCGTCGCCTACGCGCTCAAGCGTGAATATTGGAAAGACATCCATTAACCCTGCCGCGGAAAACGCCATGCAGCAACAATTCGGCCATCGCGAACACACTACGCCACGCGTTCGTCGCGTGGTGCGCGATGCCGACTATTCCTGGGGTGCGAATACCATGATGACTTTGTACTCGGGCACGACCTGCCCGTTCAGCCATCGCTGTCGGATAGTCCTTTACGAAAAAGGTATGGACTTCCAGGTGATTGATGTCGATCTGTTCAACAAGCCGGAAGACATCGCCGTCATCAACCCCTACAACCGCGTGCCGGTGCTGGTGGATCGTGACCTCGTGCTCTACGAGGCCAATATCATCAACGAGTACATCGACGAGCGTTTTCCGCATCCGCAGCTTATGCCGCCGGATCCCATCATGCGTGCGCGGGCGCGGCAACTTTTGTTTACTTTCGAGCAAGAGTTGTTCACGCACATCGACGCGCTGGAGAAAAACCTCAAAGCGGCTGACAAGGCACGCATGCATGTGCGTGATCGCCTGAGTGAACTGGCACCCGTTTTCAACAAGCAGAAATTTATGCTGGGTGACGAATTTTCCATGCTGGATGTGGCCATTGCGCCGTTGTTGTGGCGGCTGGATCATTACGGCGTCGAGCTCACCAAAACCGCTGCGCCCTTAATGAAGTACGCGGAACGCATATTCAGCCGGCAAGGTTTTATCGATGCGCTGACGCCGTCCGAAAAGGTAATGCGCCGCTAAGCGCATGGCCATTTGGCGGCTCCACCCAGACGCCCGCTCATGAACCCCGTTTCCACCAAGCCTTACCTGCTGCGCGCCATTTACGAATGGTGCGCCGACCAGGGCTTGACGCCCTATGTCGCGGTGCGCGTTGATGCCAACACCGTAGTGCCGCGCCAGTTTGTGAAGGACGGCGAGATTGTGCTGAATCTTAGCGCGAGCGCCGTGCAGCACTTGCACATGGGCAATGACTACATCACCTGTCAGGCGCGTTTTGGCGGCGTGGCGCAGAGCCTGTCCGTACCTATCGCGAACGTCACCTCCCTCTACGCCCGTGAAAACGGCCAGGGTATGGCGTTTGAAGTGTCGGCGGAGAGTGCCACGGCGGCTGACCAGCCCGAACCCGATCCCGATCCGCCCGCTCCCAGCGAGCCGCCCCGGCCGCGTCTGACCCGTATCAAGTAGGCAAAGTCCGCAGGTCGGAGACGATCCGTGGGGCTAAACTCCGCAGTCTTAACCATGTTTGTTAAACTCTCGCCATGAACTCTATACGACCTAGTTTTGCCTTGTTGTTCGCTGCCACTTGCGGGTGGGCCTGCGCGCAATCTTCTACCACTTCAGCGGCGCCAGCCGTGGTGCCGGTGCCAACGCAACAGCCCGGTATAGCCGGACAACCTGCCAGTGCTACTGAGCAGCAGGTAAACCCGCCTGCTGTTCCGGCAAATATGCAGTCAGCGGCCAAAGCGCTAATGGATCGGGCGAAGAGCAATACCAAGCCGCTCGACAAGGAACAGGTCGGCAACTGGATCGAGTCCCTGCGCGTTCTCTTCGAGGAATCGGCGACTGCCAAGAACATTGAGGCGAGCGGCAACGCCGAGGCTATAGCCCTGCGTGAACAGGCGCGGACGTTGCGCAGCGAGGCCAAGCAAGCCTTCGATGGCGGCGATATCGTTAAGCCGCAGGCGCTGCTCAATAAGGCTGCCACGAGCTTCATTCAGGGGGCGCGCATGCTCGCGCCCAAGCCCGATCCCGTTAAGCTCAAGGCGGATCTCGACGACCGCATCGCGCAAGTGACATCACTGTTTGAAACCTACAAGCGCAGTGTCGGCGAGAAGCCGACGTCCGCCGTCGTGGATACCTTGCACGGCATCGAACGAGCGCTGGCCGATGCCACACAGTACAGTACTGCCGGCAAGTTCACGGAGGGGCGCATGGCGGTGGACAAAGCCTTGCTGCTCACGCGGGCAGCGAGCGGCGGCGAGGCCAAAGATGCGAGTCGGGACGAAAAATACCGTTACGCGCTGGAGCGCAACGAGACGCATCAGATGTTAGTCCGCCTCTTGCTGGCGGAAAAGCGCAGCGCGGCCGAGGTCGATCCGAGCGTTCAAGGCAATATGGAAAAGGCCAGCACCTGGCGCGGGCAGGCGGACACGGCGGCGGAACGCAAAGACTACGCCAGCGCAATCAAGATGCTCGATGATTCGACTGTGGAATTGGTACAGGCCATACGCAAAGCGGGCGGGGCTCTTCCCCGCTGAATAGGCTTGCCCATGAGTAGGCCTGGGGTGTTACTTTCCTAAGCCACTCGATGGTGTGCTGGGATTGCCGCCAGTTGATGACATGCCCCCTGCCGCTCCCGCGGACGAGCCCCAACTAGAGCCCCGTAGGCCAGACTGTTGATTGGTCGCAGTGTTGTTGCTGCTGGTCGTTGGCGTATTCGAATTCTCGGTAGTGGGGGTTTCTGATGCGTCCGCATTGCTTACGGTACCAGCGGGCGGCAGGCTGGTGTCGTAGGCGAATACCCAGTCTGAATATTTCTTCTTGCCGGTGAAACCGGCAAACTCGGCATCGAACTCGGCGATCTTGATGGGCTTCTCGGTGGAGAGGCTGTACACACCCATGATTCCGCCGCCCGGCGCTTCGATGATGCCCCATTCATCCTTGCCAGTGAGCGGATCAAAATAAATCTTGCGCAAGTGCCTGTGAGGGTTGGGTGCACGTTCATCTTTGGTAAGGGCGCTTAGTGTGAGCGGATAAGGTTTGGCACCGCCGCTTGCGTCGGAATAGCTTTTGAACGCGGCGCGGAACTCTTTGCCGATCGCCAGCAGCTCCGTTTCCGCCGCGCGGCGTTGCATGAGCGCCCCTGCGCTTACCGTGGCTGCGGCGATGACACCCAGCACCGCAACGAAGATCAGCAGCCCCACGTAAGTGAAGCCAAGACACTGACGCGGCGAGAGGGTGCGATTCGACATGGAAAACGCGGTGACGACCTTGCCTAAAACTCACCAAAGGGCCGCCCGTCGCGACTGTTGCCGGCGGCGCCACTTTTGATGTCGTAGACGTTGCCCTTGGGAGCGCTTTCTTTATCGGCATTTTCAGGCGGGACGATGACCCAGGTCGTGTTGCTGTCGGTAATGGGATCGACGGGCAGGGCGCGCAGATATTTCTTCTCCACCAGATCTTCCAGCTTGTCGGGATAGTGACCGGTGTCGCCGTAGAATTTGTCTATGGTCTCGCGCGTCGTGCGCAGATTTTCCATCAACACAGCTTCTTTGGAATTATCCACGCTCTTGAAATAGCGCGGCACCGCCAGCGTGAGCAAGGTCGCGATGATAGACAGCACCACCAGGAGTTCGATTAAGGTGAAACCGGTGGAGCGCGAAAAACGATCGCGTCGCACGCCGCGCTGAGAAAAAAATCTAGTCACCATTTGTTGTACGGAACGCCGTTAAGACCCGCAGTGGTCGATTTCGAAAATACGTCATAGACGTCTTCACCTTCCTTCGGCTCGTCCGGCTCGCTGGCGTAAGCGCGCTTGCCCCAGGAGTCGGCGGCATCGGCTTCCGTGTCAGGGTTCATCGGGTCGCGTGGCAACCGACGCAAAAAATACATATTGTTCTTCTTGGGATCCGAGACGTCGGGCACGCCTTCGACGAGCAGAGAAAGTGTTTTCGGGTAGGCGGTGGAATTCACCGGCTTGATGATTTTGCCATCGTCCATGGCGTTTTTGTAGGCGTCCAGGGCACTGCGGATTTCACGTAGCGCGAGACGCAACTCCTGCTCTTTTTGGCGCTGTATGGTGACTTGGGCAACGGGCAGTACCAGGGTGGCCAGCACCGCGATAATCGCCAGCGTGACCATCAGCTCGATGAGGGTGAAGCCGCGTGTCACAAAATGCCTCAGGGCGTGACAGCGACGCTTTGGGGAGCGGGCAACGCAGCGAGTACGTTGTTGCCGGTGATGCCTGTGGGTGTGGCGCTCAGCAGCGCGATCTGGGTCGCGGCGGTAGTCGAAAGGCCGCGCAATGTGAGCGAGGTCAACGAGCCGCTGCTGGTCGCGCCGCCGCTAGCGCGCGAGGCGTCTATCTGGATGCGGCCAGTTGTAGCATCCACCGTGTTTGTAAAGGTGGTTCCCACTCCACCCTGCTTGAGGAAATTGCCTTCGTTGACGGCGACGACTTGCAGTTTTTTCGGGTCGTAGCCCACCGTGAAGGGCACGCGGGCAATGGCTTGCTCGGTTTGCACAGCCAGCACCAGATCGAATGTGCCACGCGTTTTGACTGTGGTCGGTCCTTGCCAAGCGAGCACGGTGGGCTCGGTCGTCGCGGCTACGCCAGCTGGATCGGCAGTAGATGACTGCGGCTCGCCTATGCCGCCCGGCGTGGGTGGCACCGGGAAGCTCGGTACGTTCGATGGCAGGCCGGGTATGTTCGGCGGCAAGTTAGGTATTCCTGGCGCAGCGCCCGGCTGCGGGGCATTCGGTGGCGTCGTGCCGGGAACCGTCGGCGTGGAGCCATCGATAGGCGGTGCCATGGGCATCCCGCGGATCATTGGGTATTGCGACTGGCCACCGCGTTGCATCTGCCCAGGGTACGCACCGCCGGCGCTGTCGCGCGCTTTGACGCTGGCTTCGGTGCCGGAGTCGAACTCACTCGTCGCCAGCTCAGGCCGCCTGGTGTTGCGTATCAGATGCGGCGTGATAGACAGCACGATCTCTGTTTTGACTTTGTCGGTCTGCTTGCTGCCGAACAAGCGACTCAATATAGGCAGATTGCTCAAGCCTGGAATACCGCCAGAAGACTCGCGGTCTTCGTCGCTGATCAGGCCCGCTAGTACTTGGTTTTCGCCGTCTTTCAGGCGTAGCGTGGTGTTGGCGTTACGTGTGCCGATTTGGTAAGCGGTGGTGCCCGACTTCGTCGGCGGCAGTGTTCTGACAATGTTGCTGACCTCGAGTTGAACCTTGATGGCGATCTCGTCGTCGATATAAATCGTCGGCTCGACTTCAAGCTTGAGACCCACATCGATGTACTGCACGCTCTCAGACACAAACCCCGTCGAGGTCGCGGTGCTGCTGATGCTCGGCACGCGATCACCGACAAGGATGCGCGCCTTTTCGCGGTTGCGTACGCGGATACGCGGGTTGGCGAGGATGTTGGTGTCGCTGCTTTCGCGACGCGCGGAAATCGTCGTAGTCATGTCACTGACCCCCAACGTCGCGCGAGACAAGTGGCGCAGGTCGTCGACCGTCAATGTGCCGCTGCTGCTAGTCGAACCCGTATCCGTACCCGCCGTCGTACCGACCGTCGATCTTGAAAGCGGAGTGAGCGCGATCTGGCTGGGCCAGTCTATGCCTAGATCGAGCAGGCGAGAACGCTTCACTTCAAGCACTTCGATCTCCAGCATTACTTCAGGTTCGGGGCTGTCCTGCACAGCCATAAGCTTCTCGGCCAGGCGCACGGCTTCGGGTGTGTCGCGCATGATGATGAGGTTCTGTTTCTCATCCACGACTATGTCGCGCGTCTTGAGTATGGTGCGTATAGTGTTGGCTGCCTGCTTCACATCGGCGTTGGCAATGAAGAATGTCTTGACCGTCAGCGCCTGGTAATCCCGCGATTTTTGCGGCGGATAAATGAGGATGGTGTTTTTGTCGAGGGTGCGCTGTTCGAGTTGATTGGTCATCAGTACGAGATTAACCGCAGATTCGACGGTGGTGTCGCGCAGAAACACTGTCGTACGTGTATCGGTGCGCACGTCACGGTCGAAGACGAAGTTAAGTCCCGAGGTACGCGACAGCACTTCGAATATCTGCTTTAACGGAGCGTCCTTGAATTCGATGGACAGCGGCTTCCTGAGTGCCGCCGCCAGTTGCGATTCGACGGCAGGCTTGTCGATCTTCTCATCGATACTGCGTTTCAACGCCAGCGCAGCGGCGTGTTGTGGGTCTTCCGCTAGCACCGCACGCACTTTGGCCAAGGCAGATTGCGCGTCGTCCTTGGCCCACAACTCGTTGGCCTGCTGCATCCAGGTGGCCAGGCGTTTGTCCTTGGCGAAGGATTCCAGCCCTGTACGAGCGCGCAGGTTGCTCGTGTCCGTCGCCAATACTTTTTTGTAGAGGGCTTCTGCCTCGCCTACGTTGCCCGCCAACCTGGCCTTGTCGCCCTGATCGAGTAGGTCGACCAGATAGCGTTCCTGGCTCTTGCGATAGGCCAGACGGTACTCCGGATTGTTCGGCTCTTCTTTGAGCGCGGCCTGGAATTTAGACAGGCTTTCCTCAACTTGACCCTGGGCGATGAGTTCCTTGCCCTCTCGATAGCGCATTTGGGCCGCACAGCCGGCGAGTAGCACTAGGGTGAGTAGGATGGCGATGACAGGTTTCAATTTCATAGTTATTGTTCGGCCGGGCCGATAGCTAAGGTTTGTTGGATTTTAAGCGGCATGTAGGTCAGCGTCAGCATGGGTGGTGTGACGTTGTCCACCCGGTAGATTCCGTCGATCACGTCCGCCGCTTTGATGACGTAGACGCGATCCTGATTGGCGAGAAACACTTGCCACTCGCCATCCTGTATCTTTTTGCCGATCACGCTGAATGGCAGCGGAGGTGCGGTGGGCTTCAAGTTCTCTGGCGGCGGCGGCGGGGGTGGCGTCCAGCTTTGCGGCTCGAAAGCATTTTCGATCTCGCCTGATTTGCTACGCGGGCGAATTTCCAGCAAGGTTTCGGCGGCGTCGGATTTGTTACTGCGTTTTATGCCGGCATTGCTCACCTTGCGTGCAGTAGTGGGCTGTACCACGCCGCCATCCTTCTCCGACTGCGGCGGCGGACTGAAAATGACTAGCGCGGCAGCGGCGCCCAAACCGCCTACCCAGGCCAGCGTGCGACGGGAAAGTTTCACGATTGCCCGTCCTTGAGATAAAACACGAAGCGCAGCTTGGCTTCCGCGATGCCGCTGGCGATGCCGTCGCGCTTGAACCAGACTTCCTCCAGGGCTGCCGCCGGCACTGCTTCCAGCACGCCATCGACGAAGCGGCGCAACTCGGGGTAAGCCCCTTTGACGGGGGCAAGCATCTGGTAGGTGTAATAGCCACCGTCCTGCTGGTAGCTCAGCTTGTACTCCGCTTGCGTCAGCGTCAGGCCAAATTTCTGCGCTTGGTCAAAAACAGTCTTAACCAATTCCTGCATGTCCTTTTTGGGGGCTAGCGTGGCCATGAAAGCCGCATGGCGCTTGGCCAGCGGCGACACTGCCGACTTGTTGGCATAGTGCGGATCGGCCAGCGCCTGCTGGACGCGCTGCAACTCAGCCTGGTTCGCGGCCACGCGGCTACCCAACTGCGGTACCCAAAAGAGATGGATGATCAGCCCCAACACCAGCAAGATGCCGGCGGCTAAGGGCCACCAGCCGTAGCGGTAGAGGAATAGCTGAATCATGAGCCCCGCATTTTTCATGGCGTATCTCTATCCCGGTCCCGCCAGCGGGCTTCGAGTATGAAGCGGTAGGGTCGATTGGGATCCTGCTCGTTGATTTCATGCTTCTGCAGCAATACATCGGCGAAGAGTGGCTGCTGCTTGAGGGTTTCGATGAAGCCGATCATGTCGTCCGGCGTCTTGGCTTCGGCTTGGACCTTGACCGATTGTTTTTTGCCGTTCGGTTCAAGAGAGAGTATGGCGATGGTTTTTGGCTTGGCGGCTTCGAACACTTTGAATAACGCTTGCCAAGGCAGATTGAGTTGGGTGATGGCCTGGTTAATGGTCAGCAACTGCTGGTCACTCATCGGCGGCAGCGCGGCGGTGGCGTCAATCGCCGGATGCTTGGCCGCCAAATTGTCGCGTGCGGTGTTAAGTGCGCTGTCGAGTTGTTCGATGGCCGCGCCGGCTTCTGCATAGCGCCACACGCCAACGGTGCACACCAGGAAACCGGCCGCCAACAGGCCAAGCGTAAGCGCAGATGGGCGCGGCCGCGCACGGCCGAAATCAATATTGATGCGCTTCACTGCCACACTCCAGATAGCGCGAGGCGATGTGCTTGAGACCATGCGCCGGGCTTGCCTGGCCAATCGGCCCTGTCCAGCCACTGCGCTTGTACGGGGGAAGGCGCTTGCGGTAGGCGTGTCTCCGCACTGTGCGTGCCGGCGCAGAGCAGGTGCGAGGTCGGCAAGGCCATATCTAGGTTTAAGCGGTCACGCTCGATCAAGGCGGGCAGTTCGGCGTCCAGACTGCCGCGCAGAGGAAACATGCGAACGCTTTGCCAAGTCTTTTTAGCAAGAAAGCCCAAGGTCACACTGCCCGGCTCCACGGTTGCGAACCACAAGGGCTTGTCGTCTATGCGCCGACGCCAGCTATTGAATTCACTCACCAGGAAAGGCTGTATGGAATCGATGGGGAGGGTGTGTTCGGCGCAAAGTTTTTGCAGCGCGTTCAGCCACGTGCGTTCGACGGCGCACACCAGTATGTGGGCAGTGTAAGGGGCGAGATCCGCCACCAGCCGCCAGGCTTCCGCCGGCAAGCCGAAGACCTCTTCAAAGCGTGCCTCGATCAGGAGCTCGAGCTCCTTGCGTCCGCGCACGCCTTGCGGCATAGCGAAGACAAAGTAGCGCGCCAGTCGGTCCGAAAGCACGATCTGGGTGTGCCTGCCGCGCCAGCCCGGCTCGCTCAGTGCTGCGTGTAGCGGCGCGAGCATCGCGTCGGGTGTGCCGGCGTCAGTTGCCAGCGGCACGACGCTGTCGGCGATTATTTCACGGCTACGCCCACCGCCCAGCTTGACCAGAACGGCGCGCTGCGGTTCGATGGAGAGGCGTATCACCTTAGGCTGAAAGAGTGACACGCGACACCTCCTCCAGCGTGGTATCCCCGCGCTTGGCCATATCCAGTGCGGCTTGGCGCAGATAGCGCGTGCCATTCCTGCGGGCTTCGTCCTTGATGGCGCCTATGGGTTGCTTGGTCGAAATCATCTCTCTCAGCTTGTCTGTCATGGCCATAATTTCTGCGATGGCTTTGCGCCCCTTGTAGCCGGTGCCACGACAATCGCCGCAGCCCTGGCCTTTCTTGAATATGTAGTCGTGGGCCTGCGCCTCTTCCAGACCGGCGGCGACGAATTCCTCAGCACTAGGGTGGTAGGCCACGGCGCAATGCGGGCAATTGGTGCGCATCAGACGCTGCGCCCAAATGCCGCTGAGGGCGGACGTGAGCGAGTACGGGTCAATGTTCATGTACGCCAGACGATTGAATACGTCAAATGAGTTATTGGCGTGTAGCGTCGCGTACACGGTGTGGCCAGTGAGCGCCGCCTGGATGGCCATTTCCGCCGTTTCCTGGTCGCGAATTTCGCCCACCATGATTTTGTCCGGGTCGTGCCGCAGTATGGAGCGCAAGCCGCGTGCAAACGTCAGCCCCTGCTTCTCGTTGACCGGAATCTGTTCGACGTCTTCCAGCTCGTATTCAACAGGATCTTCGATGGTGAGGAAGTTGTCGCGGCCGCTGTTGATTTCGGAAATCGCGGCATACAAGGTGGTGGTCTTGCCACTGCCCGTGGGTCCGGTCACCAACAGCATGCCGTAGGGCAGATCGACCAGTCGCCGCAACGATTGCAGCGTGGCCGGATCGAAGCCGAGATCGTCCAGACTCAAGGTGCCGTCTGCACCGACGACCGTGCGTTTGTCGAGGATACGCAGCACCGCCGCCTGACCGTGGATGGTGGGCATGACGGAAACGCGGATATCCACGTTGCGGCCGCCGTAGGCCACCTGGAACTTGCCGTCTTGCGGCACGCGATGCTCGGCGATATCGAGTTCGGCCAGCACTTTGATGCGGGAAATGACTTGCTCGGCGATGTCGGCGCCGTCGATCGTGGTGATGGGAATCAGCACACCGTCGATACGGTACTTGAGGCGTATGCCTTGCGGTACACGACGCAGATGTACGTCGCTGGCGCCCGCTTTGAGGGCGTCGTAAAGCGTCGAATTGACAATGCGCACCACTGGGCTGGTATCGGCGCTAATGGTCTTGAGCGACAGGTCTTCGATGCCTGCGAGCACACTGGACGAATACGACGAGTCGCCCACGACACTGTCCATAGCGCGGATAGATTCTTCCTGCTTGGCGAGATAGGCATGTACATCGGCGCGCAGCGCCAGATGGAAATCAAGATGCGCGCCCGCCTGGGCTTCCAGCCAGTGTTGCAGGTTGATGTCAAAAGGGTCGGGAATGACGGCAAAGAGCCGCTGGTTGTCAGCGCGGAAGAGGGCGCAATCCTTTTGTAAGGCTCTCGACAGTGACAAGAGGTCGAAGACGGGCGTGAAACCAAACATGTCGCTGGTTTCGCTGAAAGGGTGGTCGAACAGTCGCGCCAATGCGCGGATGTAGTCGCGCGGCGCCAGGCCGCTGGCGGCTTCGAGCTCGTCGAACGTAGTACGCCCGCTCAGGCGAGCGGCCTGGCGCGCGCGCTGTACGTCGGCGCTGGCTAGTTGGACCGTGGGGGTGGCAGCCGGTTTGTCGAGGGCGTTCATTGAAGGCTTCCGGCCAAGTCAAAAATAGGCATATAGAGCAACACCACAATCCCGCCCACCACCAGGCCAATCACGGCCATCAGCGCCGGTTCAAACACGCGCGAAAACCAATCCAGCCAGCGTTCGATTTCCGCGTCGTAGTAGCGCGCACTTTTGGTGAGCATTTCACCCAGTTTGGCCGAACGCTCACCTACGCGCAGGAAGCGCACTGCGACCGACGTGGTGAGACCGTGGCGCTCGAACGCGGAGGTGAAGGACTCGCCCGTGCGTATGGCTTCGGACGCACCGCGCAAGCCTTCTCCCATGGTCGGCGGCACAATTTCTTCCACCATTTGTAGCGCCACAACGACGGGTAGCCCGCCGTCCAGCAGCATGCCCAGCGTGAGATAAAGCCGCGCCAGTTCATAGAGCTTGACGCGCTCCGATAGACCGGGGATGCGGTGGAGCACAAAAGCCACGCCACCGCGTTTGATGATGGCGCGCACGGCAAAGACTGCCGCGACCAGTAAGCTCGCCAAACCGATTAGTACGCCGGTCGTGTGAGTGGCGGCGAAATTGCCCCAGGCGAGCATCATGGCCGAGAGAGCAGGTAATTCGCGTCCTGTGCCCTGATACACGGTAGCGAAACGTGGCACCACATAGCCGATCAAGAACAGGCTGACACTGAAGCCCACAATCATCAAGACCGACGGGTAGATCAAGGCGCTGCGCACCTTGCTACGCACCGCATCCAGACGCACGCGGTATTCGACAAAGCGCGTCAGCGCTTCGGGCAAATTGCTGGTTGATTCGGCGGCGCGCGCGATGCCTATGTAGAGTGGCGGAAAGATGCCGCCGGTTTCTTCCAGCGCTACCGAGAAGCTTTTACCTTCGCTGAATGAGCGTGAGATACGCGCCAGTACGGCGTGCGCATCGGGGCGACGTTCCTTTTCGAGTAGCGTGTCGATGGATTCGACGATGCTCAAGCCCGCGTCCAGCAGGGCAAGAAGCTCTTGCGTAAATAACAGCAGCGAGAACGTGCTTTTGGTTTTACGCCCTAGCGCATTAGTACCGCGGAGCTTGGTGACGGATACCGGCTTGACGGCCTGCGCCAGCGCTTGCGCGCGGGCATCGGTTTCGTTTAGCGCTTCGACGACGAGCGATACGATCTGATTCTGGCGCAGCGCCCGAACTTCGAATTGCATGGTTGTTCTGTATCAGTTCGTAATGTTAATTGGTGATATCGGCGCCTTCACCCGTACCACCGGGTGCGCTATCTTTGCCATAGGAAAGAATTTCGAACTCTTTGTCCTCGGCTGGCGAACGATAAAGGTAAGGCTTGCCCCAGGGATCTAGCGGTATGGCTTTTGACATGTAGGGGCCGTTCCACTTTGTCTCAGTGGCGGGTTTGACGAGCAAGGCATTCAAGCCCGCCTCAGTGTTTGGATAGTGGCCGGTATCGAGCCGATAGGTGTCGAGTGCCTTGGAGAAAGCCTCGATCTGCGCTTTCGTCGTCACCACTTCCGACTTTCCGATTTGCGAAAAATAACGCGGGCCCACATAAGCCGCCAGCAAGCCGATGATGGCAACGACGACTAAAAGTTCGAGCAGGGTGAAGCCGCGAGCACGATCTTGCCTAGGCAACCCACGTTTCTGTTGAGAGTGGCAAGAGAGTGAATTATGGGTTTTGCGCATGGAGTTGTTTGTAGCTTTCATATCGGGTTAGCACTTCGGGCACGTAAAGCCTTGTTTCCTTGTAAGGGGGGATGTTTTTGGCATAGCGCAGCACGGCGTTTTCGCCGGCGTTGTAGGCGGCCAGTGCCAAATGTGTGTTGCCGTCAAACTGGGTCAGCAAATCCTTCAAGTAATGCACGCCTGCCTCGAGATTTTGCGCTGGGTCTTGGCGATTGGTCACACCGTAGCGGGCGGCGGTGGCGGGCATCAGTTGCATGGTGCCAACGGCGCCTTTAGGTGACACCGCCTGGGCATTGAAACCGGATTCCACATGGATGACGGCGCGCACTAGATCCGGATCCAGCCCGTGGCGCATGGCGGTGAGGTCAATAAGCGGCTTGAGTTTCGCTCGGCGCTCAATCAATTGCGCGCTGGCTTTCCTGCTGGGTTTCCCTTCCAGCGCCGGCGTTTCTTCGCGTAGGAACATCCGGTAGCTGGAGTCGTAAGGCTGGCTGGAAAAGCTCGGCGTGCCATCCAACCCATAAGAGACATAGATAGCACTTGCGGCCATTGCGCTGCCGGCATGCGCAATGGCCGCCGCTGTTGCGCCGAGGGCAATAAATGTCTTCAAAATGAGTCGAACTAAAGCCATGGTTTTGATCACGTATGCGGCCGTATTGATCGGGTAGAGCTAAGCCACTGATTTAGCCACTTGCAACTAACCGTTTTTACGATAACGGCAGGCAGAAGCACGATGATAACAAACTGAACTAACTACACCGAATAAAGCCTGTGACAAATTGTTGCCGGGCCGGGGTTTGTTACGAGGTGGCCCCCGCAGTGTGCGTAATATCTATTTACGCTTATGCCGATGCCAGGGGGCGAATTCTATCTATTACTATCGTTATAGCGAATGGTGGCTTTTGCCGCAGACCAGAGGAAACGCTTCAGCGCCTCGCGGTGTTTCATGCTGCGTTCGCACATTTTTTCATGGACTCTAACTGTCGACGCTTGATTGAAGTTATTTATAAGGCAGCACACATATTTGATTGGCGGGCCGACATCGACCTGACTATAGTCGGCCCAACGTTGTGAGTATAACTTTAGTTATATAAAAATGACGGACTTGGTTGGGTGCGAGAAGGGTCGGGAGAAGGGTAGCGATTAGGAAGGGCGACAAGGCTCCGGTGGCGTGTCTATTCCGCCATTTCGCGAGAGGGGGTGGATGCCTTGCGCCTTACAGACCGAAGCCCTCAGCACCAAACGGAGGGGGCAACCAAGAACAATAATTTATTTACCGCGACGTGCGCTCAGCGCATTGCGCGCGATTCTGGGGCGGCCGAACTTTGGCCGCCTTTTTTCTTTTGCGCACCCAAGATCGCTCGCCTTTTCAATTGGCCAAATAACGGCGATCGGATGCTGCGTTGCAGCGTACGGATTATCGATTGGCGCCCTTAATCGCCATCACGTCGAATTTGATTTGACACCGGCAAATGCACTGCTATATTGCAGTGGAGTTCGCCGGCGGATATAACGAAAGTTATAAATATTTTAGCCTTGAAGGTGTTTTTTCAAGGTCGTTGGAAGGTTCAAATTCCAGGAAATCCTGGGGAGGAGATCAGTTATGAAACGCAGAGACTTTCTAAAGTTTGGCGCGACGGCTACCACGGCGACGTTGGTGTCTGGGTCGGTCGGCTTGCTGAGTTTTTCGCAGCGTGCCAGCGCCTCGACGATATCGGTGGTGCTCAACGCCGTGGCGGGCGACATCACCATGGTTGACGGCACCAGCGTGCGCGTGCTGACCTTTAGCCAAAACAACGCGCCGTCTTTTCCTGGGCCCACTATCCTCGCCCAGGAAGGTGATTCGGTGCAGGTCACGCTCAACAACAGCTTGGATACGAGCGTGGTGTTTGCACTGGGCGGCACAAACATCCGCCAGTATGTGGGTGCCTCTAGTAGCGTGACGACGACTTTCGCCGTGCCGCGCGCCGGCACCTACCTTTACTACGACGATCAAAACAACGGCGTGAACCGCGTGCTCGGTTTGCACGGCGCACTGGTGGTCATGCCGGCGGGTTACAGCAACCAGTCCTTCGCCGGTGCGCCCACGTTCACCCGCCAGTACAAATGGCTCATTGGATCGGTCGACACCAACTGGTCCAACCAGATCAGAGGCAACGGCGCCAGCTACGTCAGCAGTCTGAATCCGAGCAGCTACCAGCCGCGCTACTTTACTTTGAATGGCAAGAGCTACCCCCAGACCGACAACGATTCGAAAACCGCGCCGTACGGCTTATACGGTCAGGCCGCGCTGATTCGGTTGCTCAACGGGGGCGGTATGATCAACTCGCCACATTTCCATGGTAATCACGTCGAGATACTCAGCGTTAACCAGCAGAACTTTACAAGCAACCGTAAGAAGAAAGACGTCGTCAGCATGTTTCCGATGGACACGCGCGATGTGCTGCTGCCCTTTATTCAACCGCCGGACGCTTATCCTCCCATTACCTCGCAGGCTCAGGAATTTCCCATGCACTGCCACAGCGAAATGTCGCAAACGGCGGGCGGCGGACAGTATCCCAATGGCCTGCATGTTTGTATAAACCTGGGCGTGGCGCCACCCAGCGAGCCCACACTCTAAGAAAATCGGAGGAGAAAAATCATGCCATGCTCACACAATATCAACGGCGCCGGCGGCACATGCGGTCTCAACGTTCGGGTCAGCCCCACGGTAGGGGGGCTGGTTTCCAATCCCGATGCGACGTTTATCCGTTCGCCCTTCATGGGTGGCAGCGCCACCATCAATGGGAACGCAGTCAAGGTATGGGGCTTTAATGATGGCTATGGCGGTTTGCAGACCGGGCCTTTCCCATCGCCGACCATACGCGTTCGCCAAGGTCAGATTGTCCACACGAAGATTTATTCCCCGTCTATGCCTCACACCATTCACCATCACGGCATCGAACCACAACAGATTTTCGACGGTGTCGGACACACCTCCTACGACATTCTTGGGTTCTATACCTACCAATGGCGTCCGCATCAGGCTGGAACCTATATGTACCATTGCCACACCAACACGGTGCTGCATTCCGAAATGGGTATGTATGGCGCGATAATTGTCGATCCCCCTAAGGGACAAGGGTGGGCGGCGGACAATTCGACGCAGTACAACGTCGAGGCCCTATGGGTGGTGGATGACATCGATACCACGTGGCATTGCCTGGATTGGGATGCGGCGGTATGTGGCGGCGATGCGGGGCTGAACAATTTCAACCCGAATCTGTTCTGTATTACCGGCAAGGGCCAGGCCGAGCTGGATGCGGATGCGAATCTTGCTACGCCCAAGGTGGCGATCAAATGCAGCCGCGGCCAAACCGTGCTGCTGCGCCACATCGTGGCCGGCTACGTTGCCCAACGTATCACTTTCGATTCCCGGCTGGGTAATGTGATCGTGCTCGCCGAAGACGGACGCGTGTTGCCGCAACAGAACAACCTCGGCAGCGGCGCCGTCATCGTTGGCACGTCGGCCGAGCGCTTCGACATTATCCTGCGTCCGAACACGGCGGGTACCAAGATACCGATCACCATTGAGTTCCTGAACTACCGCTGTGTGAGCGGTACGCCCAGTGTGATCGGCAGCATCAAGGGTTACGTGAATGTGACTTGAAGCCAGGTACGCAGCGAGATTTGCGGCGAGGAGTCGTCGCTAAATTTAATCGGTCACAGTCGCAAGACTGTGGCCTTTTTTTTTGACTGGCTGCGCAGAAGATCGCCGGCCTGGCCCCCCCGCCCGGAGTCGAACCGGGATCTGCCGCTTAGGAGGCGGCCGTTCTATCCATTGAACTACGGAGAGTGAACGCGGATTTTAACTCGGCTTCGCTATAATCGCGGCATTGCGCCCACAGTCGCGCTCCTCTTATACGCCGTCGCACCACTTTGCCCTCGTTGCGAATCGCTCGTCGCTTCGCACTTCCAGAAATGTCCAATCTAAAGCAACTTCCTCGCACCGTTGTCGTGCTCGGTCTGGTGAGTCTTTTCAACGACCTTGCTTCCGAAATGGTGACGCCGCTGATACCAATACTGCTCGCCGCCGTGCTGGGCGCAGGCCCGGTGGTGCTCGGCTTGGTTGAAGGCACGGCAGAGGCGGTTTCGGCTTTCCTTAAGCTTTGGTCGGGGCGCTATTCGGATAAGCTGGGCGGACGGCGTAAGTGGCTTACGTTTTCTGGATACCTGCTCTCCAATCTCGTACGGCCACTGATGGGTTTGGCCGTGAGTTGGCCGCAGATTGCGCTGCTGCGCAGTGTTGACCGCATTGGCAAAGGCGTGCGTACTGCGCCGCGCGATGCGCTGGTTGCTGATGCAACACGACCGGAAATACGCGGTCTCGCCTACGGTTTCCATCGCGCGCTGGACAATGGTGGCGCCATGGGCGGCAGCCTGATCGCGGCGGCGGTCCTTGCCTGGACACCGCTAAGCTTGGCGCAAATCATTTTGCTCTCCGCCATTCCCGGCGCGCTAGGGGTGCTCCTGGTCGCCTTCGGTGTGCGTGAAACTAGGGCGCCGGTTGCGACGCCAACCACGGCCGCCTTGCCGCCCAAGCCACCGTTACGTTGGGGTGGTTTGTCGGTGGCGATGCGTCGCTATCTGGTGGTGCTGGGATTATTCAGTTTCGCTCGCGCTTCGGAAACCTTCATAGTCTTGCGTGGTCATGAAATGGGCTTGAATGTGGTGACCTTACTGCTGCTTTGGTCGGCACTGAGTTTCGCCAAGGCGCTGTCTTCCTTGCGCGGGGGCTGGTGGGCGGATCGGCTGGGCCACGAACGCCTGGTGCTGTTCGGTTGGACCTCGCATGCGCTGGGCTTTGGTTTGCTCGCCTGGGCCGACACCGCGACGATGTTGTGGGTGGCCGCGATAGTCTATGGTCTACTCACCGGCGCGGCGGAAGGCGCGGAACGTGCGCTGATTGGCAGTCTGGCCGCCACGCATACGCGGGGCAGCGCCTTTGGTTGGTACAACATGGTTTTGGGTTTGGCCGCCGTTCCTGCCGGTTTGTTGTTCGGCACAGTGTGGCAGGCGCGCGGCGCGGCGAGCGCCTTCGTACTCGCTGCTAGTCTCGCCTTGATGGCGGCATTGCTACTGCATTTTTGGGCCGCAAAGTCCATTGCTCTTGAAAGGAAAAATTCATCATGAATCGTCTCTTGAAACTCGTCGTAATCGGGCTGCTTTGTTTGCGGCTGGCGGACGCCTTTGCCGCTGAAGCGCCCACCATGGGCAGTGTGGCCCCAGAGTTCACGCTGCCGGATCAAAATGGCCGCATGGTGCGTCTGGCGGATTTTCGCGGCAAGTGGGTGGTGTTGTACTTCTATCCCAAGGACGATACGCCGGGCTGCACGGAAGAGGCCTGCAGCTTCCGAGACGATATTGCGAAACTCAACGTGCTCGGTGCACAGATACTCGGTGTAAGCCTCGACGACAGCGCCTCGCACGCGGCCTTCGCCAAAAAGCACAATCTGCCTTTCCCCCTCCTGGCCGACACCGACGCCAAGACCGCTGAGCGCTATGGCGCGGTGACGAATTTATGGGTGACGCGCTTTGCCAAGCGCTATACGTTTCTTATCGACCCACAGGGCCGCATCGCCAAGTCGTATCTGAAGGTGGATACGGCGCGCCATTCCGCCGAGATCATTAACGACTTGCAGCGCCTGGCCGCGAAGTAACCATGCCTATACTCACGCTGGAAAATGGCTGCTTGGCCTTCGGCCATGTGGCCCTGCTCGATCATGCCGCTTTGCAACTCGATGCCGGAGAGCGTGTTGCGCTGATCGGCCGCAACGGTAGCGGCAAATCCAGTCTGCTGCGCGCTCTGGCAGGACTGGGGCCGCTTGATGACGGTTTGGTCTGGCGTCAGCCTGATTTGCGTCTCGCCTATGTACCGCAAGAGCCCGATTTCCCTCCAGAGCAAACGGTCTATGAGGCGGTCGCCTCGGGGCTGGGCGAGATGAGCCAAGTGCTCGTCGATTATCACGACACCGTACAGCGCCTGGAGCATGACAGTTCCGAAGCGCTGCTCAGCCATTTGCATGAGCTACAGACGCGGCTGGAAAACGGCAACGGCTGGATGCTGGGCACGCGCGTCGAACAGGTGCTGTCGCAACTCGGTCTGCCCGGCGAGGCGCGCATCGGCGAACTCTCCGGCGGCAACATCAAGCGTGTGGCGCTGGGGCAGGCGCTGGTCGGCGATCCCGAGTTGTTGCTGCTCGATGAGCCGACCAACCATCTCGATCTCGATGGCATCCTCTGGCTGGAGCAGCTCATCACCGGTTTCGGCGGCGGCATCATTGTCATCACCCACGACCGGCGCTTCCTTGATGTGGTGGCTACGCGCGTGGTGGAACTTGACCGCGGGCGCCTGACGAGTTTCCCTGGCAGTTTCAGTGCCTATCTGAAACGCAAGGCCGACATGCTGGAAGCGGAAGCGCAGCAAAGCCAGAAGTTCGACAAGCTGCTAGCACAGGAAGAAGTGTGGATACGCAAGGGCGTCCAGGCGCGCCGTACTCGCGATGAGGGCCGTGTGCGACGTCTGGAGCAATTGCGCCGCGAGCGCGCGGCACGGCGCGAGCGGGCGGGCGGCGTGAGCTTTCAGCTGGAGCGCGGCGACGTTTCGGGCAAGATGGTGGCGGAGCTGGAACACGTCAGCAAGCGCTATGGCGACAAGGTTGTAGTGCGCGATTTCTCCTGCCGCGTGGTGCGCGGCGACAAGATTGGCCTCATTGGCCCCAACGGCGCCGGCAAGACCACGCTCATCAAGCTGATCCTCGGCGAGATCGAGGCGGACGCCGGCACCGTGCGCCTGGGTTCGAAGCTTGCCGTGGCCTATTTTGACCAGTTCCGCGCCGCGTTGGACGAAGAGGCAGCGCTGACCGATGTCATCAGCCCCGGCGGCGATTACGTCGAGATCGCCGGTCAGAAAAAACATGTCATCAGCTATCTCGAAGACTTTCTTTTCCCAGCCGCACGGGCACGCTCGCCGGTGAAATCCCTCTCTGGCGGCGAGCGCAATCGCCTGTTGCTGGCGCGCCTCTTCAGCCGGCCGGCCAATGTGATTGTGCTGGACGAACCGACCAACGACCTCGACATCGAAACATTGGAACTGCTCGAATCGCTGCTACAGGATTACGCCGGCACGGTATTCCTCGTCAGCCACGACCGCAGCTTTCTCGACAACATCGTCACCCAGGTCATCGCGGCCGAAGGCGACGGTGTGTGGCGAGAATATGTCGGCGGCTTCGACGACTGGCAGCACCTGCGCGCGCAACAAGACGCCAAGGCCGCAGCCGCACCGCAAGGGGAAAAACACGAAGGTGAAGAGAAACGCCGCGCGCCCAAAAACAAACTGTCCTACAAGGAAGCCCGCGAACTGGAAGCCTTGCCCGAGCGCATCACCGCGCTGGAAGCGGAGCAGGCCGACATCACCGCGCGGCTAGCCGATCCGGCACTGTATCGGGAAGCATCGAATGAAGCGCTCGCCTTGAAGGAAAGTCTCGACAAGCTGGAAGCCGAGATCGCGCGAGCCATGCAGAATTGGGAAAAACTGGAGCAGCGCGCGGTGAGTTGATGAAAATCTTTCAACCACAGATGACACGGATTTTTCGACGTCATCCGTGTGTGTCGTTTATCTGTCCGGCACAAAGGCGCTCAGTAGCGGCGATAAAACGCCCGAAGACGCCCATCCCGCGCGGCTCTCCGACGATATCGCCGCTGTGGGTGGGGGAGTGTTTTACGGGTTATGCCAAATCAATTCACCCTGGCCCTATCCTATGCAAGACGGTGTTGGCACGCAGGAGAAGTTTGCGCGCTTCATCGCCAGCGGGATCACCAAGTGGACGCGGGTGGCCGGTGACGGCAATGTCAGGGTCGACAGCTGATCGTGCTGCGGGTTACGGGGTCGACAACAAACACCCATGAAAAAGCGGCGGCCCGTGGACCGCCGTTCATCTTTCAGTGCCCGGGCTCGTGGGCTATGAGGCCTTGCGGCGGCGCGCGGCGAACAAGCCGGCCAGCGCAAGTCCGGCGAGGGCGAGGCTCCCCGGTTCGGGGACTGTGACCGCGGGGACTGTGACCGTGATGTCTGAGCCGGCCAACAAGCTACCAGCCGCGTTACGCGCCTCAAGCCGGAACGCCGTGCTGCTGGCCGAGAACGGGTTGAAGTCGTAGAGGGCGGTGATGAAGCCCATTTCCATGTTCCACGACTCGCCAGCCATTGATGCCGGCACCGCGGCCGTGCTGAACAGGTTGATTAGGTTGACGCCAGCAGTCGGGTCGTTGTCGAATTGCAAGGTCACCGTACAACCGGTGCAGGCGGCGCCCAAGTTCCAGGCAAAGTCAAAACTCCAGTTCGCCCGGTTCGACTCCGCGGGCGGGCCGGCGTAGGTGCCGGCGTCAGCAAAGAACGTGTCCACGCCGTTGTTCGGCAGGAACACACTGTTCTTGTACGCGTGAGCGCCCAGCGCAACGGTCACGCCCCCGGCACTCTGAACGTTGAACAGCACGCCGTTCAGCCCGGTGCCGGGGGGCGTCGCCTCCCAGGGCGCGTAGGTCGTCAGCGCCGCCTGGGCGCCGAAGGAGCTGACAGCCATGGCCGCCAGAGCAATTGATCTAACTTTCATGTTTCTTCTCCTTGACGATGGGTGGATGCGGTCGCGAAATGGGCCACCAAGTTGCCCAAGGCTACGTGCTCGATAAGCGCCGAATGAGCGGACCCGGGTTGCCCCAGAATTAACGCAAGAAATGCACCCGGTGAGGCGCATGCGGAAGAAACCACTTTCAATTCATTGAATTGTGTCGAGCGCCCGGTAGTAATGCACGTTTACCCGCCACCCCGGTTTCGTGCTGTGTAAAGCAGGCCGACATTTCAGAGCCTTGATCGCTGGCAGCAATACGAGCGAAGAGGGGCGGCACCGGGATCACGCTGGCGCCGGTACGCTCCAGAAAGCGATAAGAAGCCAGCGTGAATTGATTTGGCCTTATGGCATTCACCACCTTGCTACATCTAACTTTCTTATGAAGTGTGGACCGGTATGGGTCACGGCACAGTTGCGAGCCACAGGTGACGAGGGCAGCCTCAAAGAAATACTGAGCGTCGATCAGCACACCTGACGACGTTTCTCATTCACTCCACTATCAGCTATCAGCTATCAGCCTTATTCAAAGTTGATGGGATGAATCCTTCGTGGGAGAGGGCGCGCACGATGCCCCGCATGAGATAGCTATTGCTGAAGCCGATGGTGTATTGCCGTGCCCCGGCGCTGATGGGTTGTAACATTTTCCGCTCTACCAGTTTCCGGATCTGGTACGTGCGTTGGGCCGCCGTCATATCGGGCATGGCAGTCGCCAGATCGGCCGCCTTGGCGATGCCATTCTTCGCGCTGATCTGCAACATGCTTTCTTCCTGCGCGGTGATGAGCTGGCGCTCTCGGGCGTAAGGCAGCGCAGGCGCCAGGATTTTTTCGCTGAGGTAGCCGAAGTCGGTGAGCCTATCCAGCTTGCGCAGTTCGTCGAGAATGCCCTTCAACACATAGACGCACCACGCTTCCAGCCCTGCCTGGGCGCCGCTGTCGGCGCGGGCCAGCATGGCGTAATACTTATCGCGGTCATTGCAGAACACCGCCGTCGGATTCAACACCCGACCGCCGGCTTTTACGTTGAAGCCATATTTGATCATCAAGGCGTAAGTCAGCAGTCTCACCACGCGGCCATTGCCGTTGCCGAACGGGTGTATCCAGCCGAAACGATGGTGGGCCAAGGCCACTTTAATGAGGTCGTATTTCGGTGGATGATTTTCGTTGATGAAGGCCACCAGTTCCTGCATGTAGTGCGGCACTTGAATGAACTCAGGCGGCAGATGTTTGGCCTGAGCGATTTTTACCTGCGTCTTGCGGTAAGCGCCCGGTGTGGCATCGCCCTCGCGCGCCAGTTCTTTTACGGTGAGGGCGTGCAACTCACGGATAAAATGCTCAGTCAGGCTGTCGTCGGGCAGTATGCTGTCCTCGATATACAGCATGGCCGCTTCGATGTTCTCCATTTCGCGAAGCTGGTCGGAAGGGGCCTGGGCATTGCCTTCCAGCTTGCTTTCCACATAGTCGGCCAGGGTGGTGTGGTTGCCTTCGATGCGGGCCGAACCCAGGCTCTCCAGCATATGGAAGATGTGCTTGAGCTGGAAAAAAACCGGGGCCGGGGTGGTGCCTTGCAAGCGCAGACGGCGCAGGTGCTCCAGCTCGGTCAACACATCAACCAGCGGCGAGTCGAACGCGGGGTTGAGCAGCGCTAGATCGTGGTGGCTAAATGCAGGCATGGCGATGATTTTCCCTAATGGGGCGCAGAACTATCTTGAATTAGGCAACATCACGACAATAAAATCAATACCTTATTGTTTTCCGCCGGGTAAGTTATCTTCAAACCCGACTAAATATCATGTTGACTGGTCGCGTGAGCAAGTTCAAAAACACCCGGCAGCCTTGGGCTCCCTTGTCGACGCGCTTTGCTGCGATAGGTGCGCTGTACCGGTGAGCTGCGGTAGCGGGGTGGCGTAGCGTAGCGTTCTACAAACTGGTGAACGCGGCTTAGAGAAGCACCTTCGCAAAGGCGATCAACGTGCCGAAAAAAATCGCCAGATGCAGCCAAATCCACAGGCGGTATTTTCCTTCCAGCTTGCTCTCGTCCAGGTCGGAAATCAGAAACAGGCGACCATCCGTCGGCGCGCGCAGGATGCTTACTTCGGCATTGTTGCGCGCTTCGCGGTGCATGGCGGCGACTTCGCGCCTGGCCTGAGCGCGGGCCAGTTCCCATTCTTGGGGGCTGATCTGGCCGTCTTGATCGAGGTCGAAGCGCTTCTGTAATTCGGCCGGATTGTTTTTCCATTCGGCCAGGAGCGCCTTCACGTCTTCGTTGGCATCGAGTTCCAGATCGACGCTGCCGCGCGTAGTGAATTCGCCCAGCGCGTAGATGGGGCAGCGTTCGAGCAGCAGCCATTCGGTGTAGCGGTAATCGCCGCGCGTCCAACTGTCCTTGCGCGAGACTTGCATTTCCGCGCCTTCGGGATCGACCAGGCATTCGCCGCTGCGGTCATCGAGTAGAAAAGAAGCATCGCTTTCGCCGCTGCCGTCATTGACCCAGCGGTTTTGGTTGTCCTTGCGTTCAACCTGATAGCGGAACCACAAGCAGGGCAGCGAAGACAGTGGGCTCAGTAGCGGCGTACCTCCCAGCGGCTTGCCGATGCCGCGCAGCTCGGTGTAACCCTGCGCAGCCGACGCGACGCGTGAGGTTGGCGTGTCGCTGATGGTGCGGGCGCGCCGATAGGCGGAGGCCCAAGTGAAGACGCTTAAAACTGCGATGAGGCCCAGGCAGGCCAGCCAGCCTACGCGGGTTTCAAGCTTGGCGCCGATGAAGAGCAACAGAAGTTGACCACCCGACGTGACCAACTTGGCGTAATGGCGGTGGAACGAGCCCAGCATTGCGGGTGTCGGTTCTGGTGTATCAGGCAAATAGGCGCTTCACATCGACGTCGACTTTTTCCTCGGTGGAAAATTCCAACAACGGTTTTTCGGTGAAATTAAAGTTGCGGGCAATAAGCGCATCCGGGAACTGCTCGATGCGCACGTTGTTGATATTCACCGCGTCGTTGTACAACTCCCGACGGTCTGCAATGGCGTTTTCCAAGGCGATAATGCGGCTTTGCAATTGCAAAAAGCTCTCATTGGTTTTGAGTTCTGGATAGGCTTCCGCGACGGCGAAAAGCCTACCGATGCCAGCGCGCAGCGCGCCTTCCGCCTGGCCCAGCGAGGCGATGTCTTCGGTTTCGCGCGCCACCTGTACGCGCGAGCGGGCTTCGATCACGCGCTGCAAGGTTTCCTGCTCGAATTGCTTGTACTGTTTGCAGGTTTCCACCAGCTTGGGCAACTCGTCGTGACGCTGCTTGAGCAGTACATCAATGTTCGCCCAGGCCTTCGACACGGCGTGTTTGACCTGCACCAAACCGTTGTAAAGCATGACGCCATAGATCACGGCCACGACGATGAGACCAAGCAGCAACAAAGAGGTGAGGCCCATTGATTGACTCCGTTGGAAGATAGCTAGTTAGGAAAGAGAGTGGGTAGCGGATTGCGCGCTATTCTAGTCGAAGATAGGCGCACGCTTACGTCGGCGCGTCGGACAATCTGGGCAGCGTTACGGGAGTAGGTGAAATGCGAGCGACACGTTCCAGCAGCGCTGCGCGGCTGATGCCCGTCAGTTTAACGATGGCGGCGATGTCGTCCGGCAGGGCCGGATCGTCCCAGCCGTTGGCTGAATGGCGTGCGAGGCTCACCGCCAGTGCGACGTTGTGCACTCTCGGGTGGCCGGCATGCTCGTCATCCATTAACTGTTGTAGGAGTTGCGGCAAATGCCATGCGTGAGCCAGCGCTAGTTGCAAGTCGAGGAGATGGATGCCGAGTACGGCTTGCTGCGCCGCCACGCTGCGCATACCGCGATTTTCTTGCTGCATGGTACGGACCTGCATCATGAGTGTGGGCGCGAAACACCAGAGCATGATTTCTGCGGTATCGTGAAGTAGGGCGGCGGCGGTGATTTCTTCGGCGTCGAGGTCATGGCGCAGGACAGCCCAGTCACGAGCGTAGAGGGAGGCTTGGCGCGCGCGGGCGATTACGCGCAGCAAGCCGACCATGGCTTGCGGATGCGCAGCGAACTGCTCTTCCACCAGCGGGAGCGACTCAAATTTCTGGAAGAAGGGGGTCACGCCAATCATCATGACAGCGCGGTCTATGGTGGTGATGTCGGCCGTCTGCGCGTTTCGACGGGTTGCCTCGATATGGGCCAACACGCGAAGAGTCATCAAGGGATCGTGCAGAATGACGCTAGCAACTTCGCGGCCATTCACATTTTCTTCGTTTTCGCGCAGGCGCGCGAGGTCCCGCGCGGTGCGCTTGAGCACTGGCAAGTCGGCCTGGCTGAGGTAGCTCACCCAGGATTCGATAGAGGGAAGCGGGTGTTGCAACATAGAGTAAACGGCAAACTAAGGCCGGTCGATACAGATACTTATAATTACGGCGTCAATCGCCAGAGCTTGAGTGGGACTCAGCAAGATGCCAGCAAGGCAGCACGAAAAAAAAGAGGGGCCGCTAGGGCAGCAGCGCTGGGACCTATTTTGCGCCGTGGTCGATAATTACGGCGACATCGGTGTGTGCTGGCGCTTGGCGCGCCAGTTGGCGCAGGAACATGGCCTGACGGTGCGCCTGTGGGTGGATCATCTGCCGACGTTTCACCGTATTTGCCCGACGCTGGATGCAGACCTCGACACGCAAATTCAGAGCGGGGTAGAAATCCGCCGCTGGGTGCAGCCATTTCCGGACGTGCCACCGGCGGAAGTGGTGATTGAAGCTTTTGCCTGCAAGCTCCCGGACGACTATGTGGCTGCCATGGCGGCGCTGGGGCAAGATGGGCAGCGGCCCGTTTGGATCAACCTCGAATACCTGAGTGCCGAGGCCTGGGTAGCGGGCTGCCACGGGCTGGCGTCGCCTCATCCTAGCCTGCCTTTGGTCAAGCACTTCTTCTTTCCGGGATTTGTACCGGGCACGGGCGGCCTGCTGCGCGAAAGCGCGCTGGGCGAAAAGAGGCGCACATTTCAGCGCGATACCGCTGCGCAGGATGAGTTCTGGCGCGGCTTGGGCGTGCCAGCGCGCCCTGCGCAAGAAACGCGGGTATCGCTGTTTTGTTACCCTAATCCAGCAACAGTCGGCTTGTTTGCGGCGTGGGCTGCGAGTCCCACGCCCATACTTTGCCTGGTGCCCGAGGGCGTGGCGAGCGTAGCGATCACCGCGTTTTTCGGCGATGCTGCGACCTACCAGCGCGGTAACCTGAAAGTACGCGTTCTACCCTTCGTTGAGCAAGCGCAGTACGACCACCTGCTATGGGCTTGCGACTGCAATTTCGTGCGGGGAGAAGAGTCCTTCGTTCGCGCTCAGTGGGCAGCCCGGCCCATGGTCTGGCATATTTATCCGCAAGATGACGAAGTTCATCACCAAAAGTTGCAGGCTTTTCTCGACCTCTATTGCCCCAGCTTGGTGTCACCAGCCAATGCCGACCTGCGCGAGTTTTGGCTGGCCTGGAACCATCAACAAGCCGGAGAACCAGGCTGGGCGGCCTTTTGGCGCCACAGAGAGGCGCAGCAGGCGCATGCCGAGTGGTGGGCTGACGATCTGTTGAAAAGCACCGATCTGGCTGAAAACTTGGTGAAATTTTGTCGGGGTAAGCTATAATTCGGCGCTTATATTTACAGCGTAAATCCTCTTTTTAGGCAGGACACAGCATGAAACTGGCACAGGAACTTCGCGCAGGCAACGTCATCATGATCGGCAGCGACCCGATGGTGGTGCAGAAGGCCGAGTACAACAAATCCGGTCGCAACGTCGCCGTGGTCAAAATGAAGTTCAAGAACCTTTTGACGGACTCGCCTAGCGAAAATATCTACAAGGCCGACGATAAATTCGAAGTCGTTCAGTTGGAACGCCGTGAAGTCACCTACTCCTATTTCGCCGATCCTATGTACGTTTTCATGGACGCTGAGTACAACCAGTACGAGGTGGAAAAAGAGAACATGGGCGACTCTATCAACTACGTTGACGAGGGTATGTCCTGTGAAGTGGTGTTCTACAATGACAAAGCCATTTCAGTTGATCTGCCGAACGGCGTTGTGCGCGAAATCATTTACACGGAACCGGCGGTGCGCGGCGATACTTCCGGCAAGGTCATGAAGCCGGCGCGGATTAACACCGGCTTCGAGCTACCGGTGCCACTTTTCTGCGCAATTGGTGACAAAATCGAAATCGACACCCGCACGGGCGAATATCGCAATCGGGTAAAGGGCTAAGCAGAGCGTTGCACGGATGTCAAAAAAAGGGCGCGCCAGCGCCCTTTTTCATTGAACGGCTAAGATGTATTAAGGTCACTACGTTTTCATCAACGATTGAGGTGCGCCATGGGCTCTAAGCTACTCTGCCGTATTGTTCCTTTGCTGGCCCCAGCGCTTGCCCCTTCGCTGGCATCTTGGCTAGCCCCGTTGCTCGCCACTTTACTAGTCGTTGGCTGCGCTATCAGTCCGCTCAAAACCTCTTGGCGCAGTCCTGAATACGCGGGGCCGACCTTCAAGAAAGTCCTGGTCGTCGGTATTTCCGAGGACCAGGCTAACCGCCGCGTCTTTGAAGACGTTTTTGTGAGCCGGCTCGGCGCACGTGGCATAGAAGCCATCCCAGGCTACCGTTACTTGTCCGAAGCAAGCAGGCCGGATATGGACGTACTCAAAAAAGCGGTGAGGGAGGCCGGGGCGGATGCCGTCGTTACTACGCGATTGATACGCCTGGAGGAAGAGACGCGCGTCTATTCCACGCCGGGCTACATGAGGGTTACGCCGGGCGGCCCCTACGTCTACGGGCCCTATCACTGGGCCTATCACTGGCCCTATCGTTGGCCTTATACCTTTTATAATTACTATGGATCTGTATTTACCTACTACCAACCGACCGTAGTGCAATACCAGGTCGCCACCATCGAAACCAGCTTGTTCGAAGCCGGGAATGGTTCGCTGGTTTGGGCCGGCACTACCCAATTCTTCGACCCCGATGACGTGAAAGAACTCAGTGAGCAACTGGCCGATGCGGTGATTGCCAATCTAGGCGAAGCGGGTTTGCTTCTCCTGCCCAAACCCTGAAGCGCTGTGTATCTCCAGGGTAAAAATAGTCTTCCCGGTAGCCGCGTAATGTGACATTTTTCCTTTCTTGCCTTACTTCAGCGTGGTTTACTTGTCTCGTGCAATTAGCTATGCGGACCGGAAATTAGCGCCCAAGTTTTTCTGAGCCGTTGTGGTCGTTGCGCCAACGAGGTAAAACGCCATGGCCAATATTGAGATGACCACACCGGATTTTCCACCCTTGCTGATCGACGAATCCGTTGATCCGGTACTTGACGTTCCTGAGTTAGTTCCCTTCAATCAGGCGCCCCGTATTGTCGAACAAAAGCCGGTCGAGCATGTGCCACCTCTGACCATAATAGAACGTGATTTTCCCCGCATCGCCGCAGCAATAAAGTTGATGTGGGGCAACCGTGAACTGGATGATTATTTGGACAGGCTCATCGTTTCTGACCGCGAGGGGCGCGTCGGTTTTAAACTTGCGGTCTTCGAAGCGCTGCTCAAGCTGACCCAGCAGCACAAGGTACTATTCAACTTTCAACGCGAAGAAGATGCCGTCTCGCACGACCCTTTCAATCGGCGTGCTTACTGGGCGGGCGAATCGCACCGCAAAGCGGGTTAAACACCTGCGCGCTGGCCTCGGTCACTCAACGTCGGCTATTTCAGCGCTTCAATAGCGGCGCTAGCGCTTTCCAGACATTGTCTAGCAGTACAGGCTGCGCGGCCGCCGTTGGGTGGAGGCCATCCGCCTGAAAGTTGTTCCGCTCCAATTCAATGCCGCTAAATAGAAATGGTACCAACGCCGTGTGGTACTGCTTGGCGAGTTTGACATAGCTATCTTCGAAGGTCTGCGTGTACTCGATGCCATAGTTGGGCGGCAGTTTCATGCCCACCAGCACCAGGCGCGCCTTGCGACCCTGAGCGGCGCGGATCATAGCTGCGAGATTGTCGCGCATGGCGGAAATGGATAAACCGCGCAGACCGTCGTTGGCACCCAGCGCGATAATGACGATAGCCGGCCGGGCTTGACCCAGCGCGGCGGCGAAGCGTGTGCGGCCGTTAGCGGTGGTGTCGCCACTGATACTGGCATTGATGACGCTATAATCGTAACGCTCATCCTTCAATCGCTTATCAAGCAGCCACGGCCAAGCCTGCCCCTGACCCAACCCATAACCCGCCGAAAGGCTGTCGCCCACTACGAGTATGTTGCCGGCGGCGTGCGCGGCCAACGATAAAGCCAAAATGCATACAGCGGCCACTACAGCAACAACATTTCTCAGCATGGAATCCTCGGTGATGGTGGAAGCGCAGAGCCTCGGCAAGGAAGTCTCCGGCGGCGACGCGCAGACCGGGCGATTGGTGATTCTGCACGACATTTCCTTCCAAGTCATGGCGGGCGAAGCGGTGGCCGTCATCGGTGCTTCCGGTTCCGGCAAATCGACGCTGCTTGGACTGCTCGCCGGACTGGACGTTCCCAGCCAGGGGCGCGTACTCATTGCCGGCGCCGATATCAAGGCCCTCGATGAAGATGGGCGCGCTGCGTTGCGCGGCGAGATGCTGGGCTTCGTCTTCCAATCGTTTCAGCTCTTGCCGGCGCTGAATGCACTGGAGAATGTCATGCTGCCGCTTGAGCTTGCTGGCAAGCGGGGGGCGCGCGAGGAGGCCGAGCGCATGCTGGCGCGCGTGGGCTTATCGCCGCGGTTGAGTCACTATCCCAAGCACCTCTCCGGCGGCGAGCAACAGCGCGTCGCCATCGCCCGCGCCTTTGCCTCACGCCCACGCTTGCTGCTGGCCGACGAACCTACCGGCAATCTCGACGCTGCAACAGGCGCCGCGATTATCGACCTGATGTTTGAGATCAACGCTGAACAAAAAACCACATTAATACTCGTTACCCACGATGAAGCCATCGCCCAACGCTGCGGACGCGCGCTGAAGTTGCAGGCGGGGGAATTGGTGGCAGGCTAAGAAACGCCGCGGATTACGCGGATGAGCACGGATGAACGCGGATTCATTCGAGAGCGCGAATCTTGGCGGGTTGAATATCTTCCTGAAAATTGTCCACACAAGCAGACCGCTAGAGCTGACGTCGCTTTATCCGCCTAATCCGCGGCTCGATTGTTTGTTCTTTCTATCACCAGATTCGCGCAAGCCACACCGCTGCGCACTGCGCTTTCCAGGGTGGCCGGATAATCTGAAGCGACGTAGTCGCCAGCCAGAAAAAATCCGGGCAGAGCCGTGCGCGAGTCGGGGCGCTTGAGCTTGGGCGCGCAGGCGAAGGTGGCGCGCTTTTCGGTAATGATCTGCGTCCATTCGGGGGGTGGCAGCGGGCCGGCGATGGTTTGTATTTCAGCATGCAGGCGCGCCGCCAGCACTTCACGATCCAGCGCCAGATGCGGCCCACGGGCGCTAATGATGGCAACCACCAGGCGTTCGTTTGCACGCGTGAAAAGAAAATCTGCCGTACCGCCGGCGATGCCCACCATGTGTTCGGGTATCTGCACAACCTGCGGGTAGCGCAGATAGGCCGTGAGTATGGGTTCATATTGGAAGGCTGCTACACAGTCTGTCGCCGCCCTCAGTTCCGGGCATTCGGAGACTAAGGTAGCGACTAATGCGGCGAGACGAAAAGGCGGTACCGCGGCGATGACCTGATCGAAGCACCGCTCGAGCGGGTCGCCTTGCAAACGGAAGCCCTTTCCTTCTCTCCCTCCCGCTGCCTCGCGCAGCACGGCCAGGATAGGCGTGCCTAGCAACACTTCGCCACCGTGGCGTCGGACGTAATCGGCTGCCGGCTCTGGGAATAGCGCCGATAAATCCACGCGCGGCAGCAGGAGATCGCTGGCTGCACGTTTAGCCGCCAGCGTGTCGCGCAGCACGTTGAGAAAAATCTGTGCTGAGGCGGCGTTAGGTGGCGTGTTGAGAGCGGAGAGGCACAACGGATTCCACAGATAGCGGCGTACGCTATCCGGCTGGAGATGCGCATCCAGCAAGGCGGAGAGCGTGGTGTCCCGGGCTACGCGAAAGTTGCAGCGCTGCATAGCGCGCATGAAGCGGATGGCGGCGACGCGCGCACTCAGCGGCAAGCCCTGCGCGGTGAGCAACGCGGCGGCCAGGTGCAGCGGTGCGGGCAAGTGTGGGGCTTTGAGTTTGAACCCGGGCGCCAAGAGTGACGTACGGGGAAAGACCAGCGTCAGCGGCAGACGCATAAGGCTCGCCGCAGGATCGGCGCCAACCAGGTGCATTAAGCGCAACAACTCGACGTAAGCACCGACCAGGATGTGCTGGCCGTTATCCAGCGCTAAGCCGTGCTTATCCACCCGTCGGGCGCGACCGCCTAGGGTGCGGGCTGCTTCAAAGACGCTGACCGCGATACCGCGCGAGGCCAGTGCCGCCGCTGCCGCCATGCCGGCATAGCCGCCGCCGATGATCGCGACGCGCTGCGGCGAATTCATCGCGCAGCCTTGCTCAACCGCGTATCCAGGTGCGCCAGGCTATCCAAAGCTTGCGCAGTGGCGTGAGGGCGATGCGTCGGTCAAGTACGCGACAGCCGTCACGGCGGATTTCGTCGAGTAGCGTGCGGTAGATCGCCGCCATCATGAGTCCAGCTCGCTGGGCGCGTCGGTCCTGCGCCGGTAGCTGTGCGTAGGCGTGTTCGTAGTAGCGCTCCGCGCGCTGGATTTGAAACTCCATGAGGCGTCGGAAATTGTCGCTGTAGCGCGCCTCGAGGATGTCCTCGGGCTGGACGCCGAATTGTTCCATCTCATCCCGCGGCAAATAAATGCGACCGCGCCGCGCGTCTTCGCCGACATCGCGAATGATGTTGGTGAGTTGAAAGGCAGTGCCCAGGTCGTTAGCGTAGCCCAGCGTGGCGCGATCTTCATAGCCGAAGATTTCCGCCGCCAACAGGCCCACCACGCCGGCGACGCGGTAGCAATAAAGCTTGAGATCGTCGAAGCTGGCATAGCCTTGGTGGTGTAAATCCATGGCCATGCCGGCGATGATCTCACCCATTAACGCCGGCGACAGCTTGTAGCGTGCCACAGCCGGGGCGAGCGCGGTGGTGACTGGATGCGTGGGCTTGCCTAACTGCATTGCCTCCAGCTCGCTACGCCACCAGGCTAGCTTGGTATGGGCGATTTGCGGATCGGCACATTCGTCGACGACATCGTCCACCTCGCGGCAAAACGCGTACAAGGCGGTGATCGCCTGCCGCCGATCCGGCGGCAGAAAGAGGAAGCTGTAGTAAAAGCTCGAGCCGCTCTGAGCGGCTTTCTGCTGGCAGTATTGGTCGGGGGTCACTGCGTCGATTTTCATGTTGTCAGAGTTCTACGCCGAATCGCTGGAGCAAGCGCAACATCAGCACGTAGGCGACCGAGGTGAGCGCCATCGACCCCAGTAAGCTGGGCCAAAAACTCCAGCCCAGTTTGAGTAGACTAGGGAGTGAGAGGAACAGCAGTAGCGAGGGGATGACCAGCCAGAAGATATTCAGCGAAAGCGCCGGAATTTTGTCGGCATTGCCAGATTCGAGATAAAGCCACACGAAAGCGAGGATGGAAACGAAGGGGATGGAGGCGATGAGTGCCCCCAAGGTTGCACTACGCTTGGCGACTTCGGAAATGGCCACCACCAGCAATGCCGAGATCAGCAGCTTGATGGCGTAGTAAGCGTAAGTATTCATCGCAGTGTTACCTATCAAGAGAAAATGCACGCCACAGTAGCCGGGGCCAGTCTAAGGCGGTAAGCATTGGCCGGCGACGGAAAATGTCGTAATCGACCGCCTCGATTTTATCGAGTATGCGCAAACCGCCCGCGACGATAGTGCGCAATTCCAGGCCTAAGCGACCGGGCAGGGCGCGGCCCAGCGGCGCGCCCTGCAGCATCAGCTTGCGCGCGCGCTGCACTTGAAAGCACATCATCGCGCGCCAGGCGTTATCGCAGCGTTGTTCAGCGATATGTGCCTCACCAATCTGAAATCGCGCCAGCTCATCCTGCGGCAAATAGATCCTCTGCTTGCGCCAGTCGATAGCGACATCCTGCCAGAAGTTGATGAGTTGCAGGCCGGTGCAAATGGCGTCGGCCTGGCGCAGGTTTTCCGGTGTCGCGGCTTGATAGAGATGTAGCAGCAGGCGCCCGACCGGGTTGGCAGAGCGGCGGCAATAATCCATCAGTTCAGCGAAGTCGATATAGCGCGTCTTGACCACATCCTGCGCGAAAGCATCGAGTAGATCGCGAAACAATGGCAGGGGCAAATCGTATGCCGCGATCACCGGACGTAGGCGCTGGAACAACGGGTCTTGCGTGGGCGATCCGGCGGCAACGGCGTCGAGTTCCGCGTTATATCGCGCCAAACTCTTTAGGCGCTCGTCCGCCGTTGCATGGCCTTCATCGGCGATGTCGTCAGCACTACGGGCGAACCAATAAATCGCCGCGACCGGCTCGCGCAGTCGCGACGGCAATAGTACCGAAGCGACAGGAAAATTTTCGTAGTGCTCGACGGACATGCAGTCGTGGAGTAAGTCCAGGAGCGAGGAGGAGCCGCTAAGGACGTTGATAAAGGCTGACAGTATAGGCGGCAGTCGGCTAAAATCGCGCAGCCCGTTTGGAAGTCGGCGCCATGTATCAGCAATGAGGCGCGCATTCTAGCGGGTATTCAAGCGGTATTCAGTTGGCAGCCCAGGTGGCGAAATTGGTAGACGCAGCAGGTTTAGGTCCTGCCGCCGCAAGGTGTGGGGGTTCGAGTCCCTTCCTGGGCACCACGTATGCGAGCCGGAATGTTCACACGGCATCTGCGATGAATGTTGTCGCCATCCTCACCATCACCGTCGGCCAGCCCACTCCGTCATAGGCCGCCTGGCCACGCTAAAGTTTTTTCATTTCTCTGCCGTAAATTCGGGTTGATGGACGTTGTCCGCCATCGGGCGAGCTTGGTGCTATAGGCCGCGCCGAAAACCAGAAAGGATCGTTCATGGGTGTTTTAGGTCGTCTCAGCATGGGTGCGAAACTGCTGCTCGCGCCAGTGCTGGTGCTGGCGTTGCTGCTGGTTTTGACGGCGACGTCGTACTACGGCGTTTATCAGCAAGAAAGTGTGTTGAACAATATTTACCAGGTTCGCTTCAAGCATTTCAAACTCGCTTCCGAGGCGGCTTTCAAGGCCCAGGAAACCTACGCGACGAGTTATCGGATTATGGCTTCTGGCGCTGCCCATCTTGCCGGCAAACGCCTCGATGCGATGGGCAAGGAGCTGCAAGGTCGCATACAGCAACTCGGTAACAATCTCACGACTATCACTAACGGGGGGGACACTACCCCTGCGGAAAAGGTCTTGCTTGCGTCGGCAGCCGAGCATGTGGATGCCTATCAGAAATCCATGCTCAATGTCGTGGAAGTCGCTATCGTGGATTTCGAAATGGCCACCACGATGATGGGCGTGGCCGAGCAGGAATTCGCCGCTCTCAGCAAACAACTCAACGAATTGCTCGTACTGGAAGAGAGCCTCAGCGAAGAAGCCTACCGCGCCGCCTCGATCACGGCCGCGCTGGTAATGAAGCTACAGATCGGCGTGCTGGGTTTATCAATTCTGCTCAGTATTGCGGTGAGCCTGCTGGTGCGGCGTAGCATTGTCGTTGCGGTGCATCGCATCAAGACCGCTGCCCTGGAGTTGAAGGGCGGTGACCTGACAAAACGCGTGGAAGTGGCTGGCACTGACGAAGTGGCGCAGACGGCTTACGCGTTTAACGAGCTGATCAGTAGTTTTCAACACGCGGTGCGCCAGGTGCTGAACGAGGCAAATGCGGTATCGAGCGCCTCCAAAGAGCTTTCCAGCAATGCACGCATCGTGGCCGATGGTTCCGGCCGCCAGGCTGATGCCGCTTCGGCGGTGGCGGCCACTATGGAAGAGATGACGGTAAGCGTCGCCTCCATCTCGGAAAACGCCCAGCACGTTAAGGAAACTTCGCGCCAGAGCCTGGACAACACCGATGCTGGCGGCGCTTCACTGGAGCGATTGCTCGGTGAGATTGTGCATGTGCGCCACGCCTTTAACGACATCACTGCGTCGGTGAACGAGTTTGTGAATAGCACGGTGTCCATCACGCACATGACCAAGCTGGTGAAGGCTTTGGCGGATCAGACCAACTTGCTCGCCCTGAACGCCGCCATCGAAGCGGCGCGTGCAGGGGAGCAGGGGCGAGGTTTCGCGGTGGTGGCAGACGAAGTGCGCAAGTTGGCTGAGATGTCCACCAAGGCGGCAAATGATATCGACGAAGTCACGAAGACACTGGGGCTACAGTCGACCGTCGTTGAGTACTCGCTTGAAATCGGCACAAAGTCGCTGAATACCAGCCAGGTGCATTTGGACGACCTGGAGCGCATATTCTCCTCGGCGCGTGTATCCGTGGTCGAAGCCAGTCGCGGTGTCGATGAGATCGCCGGCGCGGTACGCGAACAAAGCGCCGGCAGCAACGATATTGCGCGCAACATCGACGAGATCGCGCGCATGGTCGAGGAGAACAGCAATGCGATTTCCCTAACCTCGACCGCTGCGCTTCAGCTTGAGCAACTGGCCCATAATCTGCAAGTCGCGGTGGGCAGCTTCAAGGCCTGAGCCGACACCACGGTAGCAGCTAAGAGGCTCCGACGTCGCTTCCGCGCATGGTAGAATGGGCGCGCCAGTCCGGCAGAACAATGGAACATGCGTCCGGCACTGCCAGCGGATGCGTCAGGAACCCAAATCGGCGGCAGGCGCGCCGGCAGACAGCTGGCCTTCCGTCGCCACCCAGTATCAGGAACTCTCATGCAGACGAATCAGGAACCCGTAAGCGCCCTCGAACGCCGCGTCGACATGGCGGTGACGTTGGCGGATATCGACAAGAACGTTGAACAGCGCCTCAAACAGATGGCGCGCACCGTCAAAATGCCGGGCTTCCGGCCAGGCAAAGTGCCTTTCAAAATGGTCGCCCTGCAATACGGCGCCCAAGCCCGTTCGGAAGCCATAGGCGCGGCGGTCGAGCAGGCTTTCAGCGAAGTGGTGCGTAACCAGAATCTACGTGTCGCCGGCTATCCGCGCATTGAACCGAAGAACGCGGGCAACGAGGGTGGTGGCAAACTAGAGTTTTCCGCGGTCTTTGAGGTTTACCCAGATTTTGCGTTGGGCGACATTTCCAGCAAGAAGATCGAGCGTCCGACTCTAGCCGTTGGCGAGGAAGAAGTCGCCAAGACTATTGAGGTGCTGCGCAAGCAGCGCGCCATCTACGTCGAAACCGATCGCGTCGCGGCGCATGGCGACCGTGTTACGGTAGATTTCACCGGCCGCTTTAACGGCGAACTCTTTGCGGGCGGGCAGGCCAGCGATCACGTCATCATGTTGGGAACGGGCGGCATGCTGCCGGATTTTGAAAAGGCTATTGAGGGTGTAAAAGGGGGCGAGAGCAAGACCTTCGACCTAACCTTCCCCGAGGATTATCAATCTACTGAACTGGCCGGCAAGCCGGTCCGCTTCGAACTGACCGTTAAGCGAGTCGAAGCCCCACAGCTACCGGCGGTGGATGCCGATTTCGCTAAGGCCCTGGGCGTCGAAGACGGCGATCTGGTCAAGATGCGCGCCGAGGTTGCCGATAATCTCGGGCGCGAAGTTAATAAACGCATCAAGGCCAAGGTTAAAGAGCAGGCCATGAAGGCCTTGCTGGAAGCCAATCCCATCGAAGTGCCCAAGGCGCTGATTGAGCAGGAGTCCAAGGCGCTGGCCGAAGAGGCTCGCCAGGACTTGAACAACCGTGGCATCGACGCCAGCAACGTGCCGATTGAAGCGGCCTGGTTCGCCGAGCAGGCGACGCGCCGCGTCAAACTTGGCTTGGTGATCGCCGAAGTGGTGAAGACCCACAGTTTGCACGCCAAGCCCGAGCAGGTGCGTGCCATGGTCGATGAGATGGCGCAAAGCTACGAAAATCCGCCCGAATTCGTGCGCTGGTATTACTCGCAACAGCAACGTCTGGCGCAAGTTGAAGCGCTAGCCATCGAGGAAAATGTGACGCAATGGATAGAGACTCACGCCGATGCGGGTGACAAGCCGGTGACTTTTGACGAACTCATGGGGAATGCGGCATGATGCTGCGGAAGAGCATATGAAATACGACACTCAGAACGCGCAGTCATGGGATCCGGTCGGCCTCGGCATGATTCCCATGGTGATAGAGCAAAGCGGTCGGGGCGAGCGCGCCTACGACATTTATTCGCGCTTGCTCAAGGAGCGTGTGGTCTTTCTCGTCGGACCTGTCAATGATGTGACGGCCAACGTGATCGTCGCGCAACTGCTCTTTCTTGAATCGGAAAACCCGGACAAGGACATCTACTTCTACATCAATTCACCCGGCGGTGCCGTCTCGGCCGGCTTGGCGATTTACGACACGATGCAATTCATTAAGCCCGATGTGTCTACGCTATGTATCGGGCAAGCGGCGAGTATGGGCGCCTTTTTGCTGACTGCCGGCGCCAAAGGCAAGCGTTTCTGTCTGCCGAATTCACGCGTCATGATTCATCAGCCTATGGGCGGCTTTCAGGGCCAGGCCTCGGACATCGAGATACACGCCAAGGAAATTCTCTATCTACGCGGTAGATTGAATGAACTGATGGCCAAGCATTCAGGCCAATCGGTCGAACGTATAGATAAAGATACTGATCGCGACAATTTCCTGTCCGCGCAAGAGTCGGTGGATTACGGGCTGGCGGACAAGGTGCTGTCGAGTCGCGCCGAAACCGCCAGTTGAGGGTAACTGTTGGGCCAATTGGGCTGTCGGTAGGTGCGTCGCGATTTAGATTACGGAGAAAGAAATGACGGAAAAGAAAAGCGGTGTGGAAAAACTTCTGTACTGCTCATTCTGCGGCAAGAGCCAGCACGAAGTAAGAAAACTCATCGCTGGACCCTCCGTTTTCATTTGCGACGAATGCATCGAGCTTTGCAACGATATTATTCGCGACGAGATCGCCGCTGACCACGGTGTCAAGGGTGTCAAGGGTGATCTGCCGACGCCGCGCGAAATCTGCACTATCCTCGATCAGTACGTCATCGGTCAGGATCCTGCCAAGCGTATTCTCTCTGTCGCAGTCTACAACCACTACAAACGCCTCAAACATTTGTCCAAGAGTGACGAGGTGGAGCTGGCCAAGAGCAACATCCTGCTCATCGGCCCCACCGGCTCGGGCAAGACGCTGCTGGCGCAAACGCTGGCGCGCCTGCTCAATGTTCCGTTTGTCATGGCCGACGCGACGACGCTCACCGAAGCGGGCTATGTTGGCGAGGACGTGGAAAACATTATTCAAAAGCTTTTGCAGAAATGCGATTACGAAGTCGAGAAGGCTCAGCAAGGTATTGTGTATATCGATGAGATCGACAAGATATCGCGCAAGTCCGACAACCCTTCCATCACGCGCGACGTGTCGGGCGAAGGCGTGCAGCAGGCGCTACTAAAGCTCATCGAAGGCACCGTCGCCTCGGTGCCGCCGCAAGGCGGGCGCAAGCACCCGAATCAGGATTTCGTGCAGGTCGACACCACCAACATCTTATTCGTTTGCGGTGGCGCGTTTGACGGTTTGGATAAAGTCATACGCAGTCGCACCGAGCAGGCCGGTATCGGCTTCGGTGCCGAAGTGAAAAGCAAGGACGACGGCAAGGCCGTGGGCGAAATACTCCGCACGGTTGAGCCGGAAGATTTGATCAAATTCGGTCTGATCCCCGAATTCGTCGGCCGCCTGCCGGTACTGGCAACGTTGCATGAGCTGGACGAGTCCGCCCTGATCGAGATTCTGATCGAGCCGAAAAACGCGCTCATCAAGCAGTATCAGAAACTTTTCGCCATGGAAGGTGCGGAGTTGGAGATTCGCCCACAGGCTTTGCAAGCGATTGCGCGGCGCGCCTTAAAACGCAAGACAGGCGCGCGTGGTTTGCGTTCCATACTTGAGTCGGTATTGTTGGATACCATGTATGAACTTCCCAACATGGAAAATGTCACAAAGGTCGTTATCGACGAAGGCATGATTGATGGCGCTGCCAAGCCCATACTGATCTATGCCGACCAACCCAAGGTCGCCAGTTCCAACTGACCTCTCCCGCCGCCGGCTGGCTTGCGGCTTGCCCCCGGCGCTAAACTTCTTGAATTTCCGGCCGTAGGCCCCATGTGGGACCCATCGTTGCCATTGGAAGGAAAATATCATGTCGAGCGTGCCCGACCTCCCGCCTGAAACCATAGAAATGCCCCTGCTACCGTTGCGGGATGTAGTGGTATTCCCGCACATGGTGATCCCGCTCTTCGTGGGTCGGCCGAAATCCATCAAGGCGCTCGAAACGGCCATGGATGCGGGCAAGAGCATATTGCTGGTGGCACAGAAATCGGCGGCGAAGGATGAGCCAGGCCCCGAAGATATGTATGACATCGGCTGTATCGCGACCATTTTGCAGATGCTGAAATTGCCCGATGGCACCGTGAAGGTGCTGGTGGAAGGCAACCAGCGGGCGCGCGTAAAAAATGTGACGGATCAACGCGCGATGTTCGTGGCCGACGTCAGTCCCGTGCCGGTGGAAGACAAAAGCACGCACGAGATCGAAGCCATGCGTCGCGCCATCGTCGCGCAATTTGATCAATACGTGAAACTGAATAAGAAGATCCCGCCGGAGATTTTGACTTCGCTTGCGGGCATAGAAGAAGCCGGCCGCCTGGCTGACACCATCGCCGCGCACCTGCCGCTCAAACTGGAGCAGAAGCAGGAAGTGTTGGAGATGTTCGACATCGGTGGTCGCCTGGAGCGCCTGCTTAGCCAGCTTGAATCCGAGCTCGACATACTGCAAGTCGAAAAGCGCATCCGTGGTCGCGTCAAGCGTCAAATGGAAAAAAGCCAGCGCGAGTATTACCTCAACGAACAGGTCAAGGCTATACAGAAGGAACTCGGTGAGGGTGAAGAGGGTGCCGATCTCGACGAAATGGACAAGAAGGTCAAGGCCGCCGGCATGCCTAAGGAGGCGCTGACCAAGGCGCAATCCGAGCTGAAGAAACTGAAGATGATGTCACCCATGTCGGCCGAGGCTACGGTGGTACGCAACTACATCGAAACTTTGATAGCGCTCCCGTGGAAGAAAAAGAACCGCATCAGCAAGGATCTAGCCGCCGCCGAGACGGTGCTGGAGAAGGATCATTACGGCCTCGATAAGGTCAAGGAACGCATACTCGAATATCTCGCGGTACAGCAACGCGTGGACAAGCTGAAGGCCCCCATCCTGTGCCTCGTCGGTCCGCCCGGCGTCGGTAAGACTTCGCTCGGCCAATCCATCGCGCGCGCGACGAATCGCAAGTTTGTGCGCATGTCGGTGGGCGGGGTGCGCGACGAAGCCGAGATACGCGGCCATCGACGCACCTACATCGGCTCTATGCCGGGGAAAATCTTGCAGAACATGAGCAAGGTCGGTGTGAAGAATCCGCTATTCCTGCTCGACGAAGTCGACAAGATGGGCCAGGACTTCCGCGGCGATCCGTCCTCCGCGTTGCTGGAAGTGTTGGACCCCGAGCAGAACTCCACCTTCGTCGATCATTATGTTGAGGTGGAATACGACCTGTCCGACGTGATGTTCGTCGCTACGGCGAACACCCTCAACATTCCTGCGGCCTTGTTGGACCGCATGGAAGTGATACGCCTATCGGGCTACACCGAAGACGAAAAAATTAACATTGCACAACGCTATTTGTTGACCAAGCAGATCAAGAACAACGGTCTGAAGAAGGAAGAAATTTCGGTCACTGAAGATGCCTTGCGCGACATCGTGCGTTACTACACGCGCGAGGCTGGTGTGCGCAGTCTCGAACGCGATATTTCGAAGATTTGCCGCAAGGTAGTGAAGTCGCTCGTCTTGAAAAGACGTCAGAGTAAGGTGGTCGTCAACGCCAAAAATCTGGACAAGTTCCTAGGCGTGCGCAAGTACAGCTTCGGCATCGCCGAGAAGGAAAATCAGGTGGGCCAGGTCACCGGTTTGGCGTGGACGGAAGTGGGTGGCGAATTGCTCACCATCGAAGCCGTCGTACTGCCCGGCAAGGGTAAAACCGTCACCACGGGCAAGCTGGGCGAAGTCATGCAGGAGTCCATACAAGCAGCGGTGTCAGTCGTGCGCAAGCGCTCCAAAGCGCTTGGGATTGCTGAAGACTTTTATCAGCGTAGCGATATCCACATCCACTTGCCGGAAGGCGCAACGCCCAAAGATGGTCCATCCGCGGGTGTCGCGATCTGTACGGCCTTGGTTTCCGTGCTGACCAACATCCCAGTGCGTGCCGATGTGGCGATGACGGGCGAGATAACTTTGCGCGGCGAAGTTTTGCCTATCGGCGGCTTGAAGGAGAAACTGCTGGCTGCGCATCGGGGCGGCATTCGCGTGGCGTTAATCCCGGAAGAGAACGTCAAGGATTTGGTCGACATACCGGAGAATATTAAGAACGCACTTGAAGTGATACCAGTGAAGTGGATTGATCAGGTACTGGAACTTGCGCTGGAACGCAAGCCTGAGCCGGTGGCGGAATCGACAGCGGTCGCCGCCGTCACACCGGCAGGTGAAGTGTCGCCAGTCACCGGGTTGATCACCCACTAAACATTTCCGATGCATTAATCGTCGTTGCCACCTTCGCCGCTAGGCGAAGGTGGCAACGACTTTTTTATATTTTCTAGGCTTTTTTGAAATCGCCCGGAAAACCGCTTGACACAAGGTTTTCAGGCTTGTTATAAATCGTCGGCAGGTTTTTTTCTGTCACTCCACACCATCAACGAGAGGGGGCATAAGTGAACAAGTCAGAACTGATCGATCAAATTGCCAAGTCGGCCGACATTTCCAAAGCGGCTGCCGGGCGTGCGCTCGAAGCGACCATAGGCGCGGTGAAGTCCTCGCTGAAAAAAGGCGGAATGGTTACCCTGGTGGGCTTTGGAACTTTCTATGTAGGCAAGCGTGCGGCCCGCAGCGGTCGCAATCCGCGCACCGGCGCGACCATCAAGATCAAAGCAGCGAAGGTGCCGAAGTTCCGCGCTGGCAAAGCACTTAAAGATACGCTAAACTAGCCGCCTTTCGCCGGCCGAGTGTGTCAGTGATACACGTCAGTGATCGTCGGCCGAGCCCGCAAGCAGGTACAACGCGGGTGCTTAGCTCAGCTGGTAGAGCGTCGCCCTTACACGGCGAATGTCGGCGGTTCGATCCCGTCAGCACCCACCAGACAGTGTCGGTGACAAGCACTGTGCAGCAAAGGTTTTTGGAGTGGTAGTTCAGTTGGTTAGAATACCGGCCTGTCACGCCGGGGGTCGCGGGTTCGAGTCCCGTCCACTCCGCCAAAACGGAAAGCGAGCCTCGTCCGAGGCGCGCTGCAAGTAAGGCAAAAAAGGCGAACGTGAGTTCGCCTTTTTTATTATTGGTGTTCCAATATTCTTGGTGACTTAGCATGTTTGACGCGGTTCGCAACAACAAAAGAATCGTCCAGGTTTTTCTAGTCTTGATCACGCTACCCTTTGCGTTCTGGGGCGTGGACTCTTATATACGCAGCAGCGGCGGCGGCACGAATTTGGCCACGGTGGGTGGCAGCAATATTACGCCTCAGGAATTCGCACAAGCGCTGCGCGAGCAGCAAGAGCGATTACGCGGCATCTACGGTCGCGAATTCAATCCCGCCATGCTGGAAACACCTGAAGCGCGCACAGCCTTGCTTGACGCCTTGGTGAGCCAGCGGCTAGTTCATTTGGCCACGCAAAAAGCCAATATGACGCTGACCACGGCGCAGATTACAGAGTTTCTTGCCGCCGTGCCGGCTTTCCAAGAAGACGGTCAATACTCCATCGAGCGCGTGCGTAACTACATACGCAATGCGGGGCTGACTGAAGAAGCATTTTTAGCCAAAGTGCGTCGCGAATTATTGGCGCAACAACTGACTACGGCGCTGAGTGAAGGCAGTATTGTGTCGCGTGCCGCCGTCGAACGCATGCTCGCGGTGCAACTGGAGGAGCGTGACGTCAGCGAAACGCCGATACGCTCCGAGCAGTACGCCGGTAAGGTGAAACCAAGCGCAGACGCAATCAAGAATTTCTACGAAAACAATCGTAAGCTTTTCGAAGTGCCGGATCGGATACGCGTTGAATATGTGGTGTTGGGTCTCGATACGCTGGGTGAGCAGACGCAGGTTGCGGAGGATGACGTCAAGAGCACTTACGAGAAGAACGTTGCCAAGTACGTGAAGCCCGAGGAGCGCAGCGCCAGCCATATTCTTATCCAGGTGCCGAAAACTGCGCCGGAAGACGCGCAAAAAACCGGGCGCGACAAGGCTGAAGCGCTCTTGGTGCAATTAAAGAAAAGCCCGAATGATTTCGCCAAGTTGGCGAAGGAAAACTCACAGGATCCGGGTTCGGCCAACAACGGCGGCGATCTCGGCTACTTCCCGCGTGGCGCCATGGTCAAGCCTTTTGATGACGCGGTCTTCGCCATGAAGGAAAACCAGTTGAGCGCTGTGGTGCATTCGGATTTCGGTTACCACATCATCAAGCTGACCGGCATCCGTCCCGAAAAAGGTCGGGGCTTCGAGGAAGTGCGCGGCGAAATTACCAAAGAACTGAAGACCCAGGCGGCGATGAAGAAATTCGCCGAGGTGGCAGAGGGCTTCTCGAATACAGTCTACGAACAGGCAGACAGTCTTAAGCCGGCCGCGGAAAAATTCAAGTTGGAGATCAGGCAAACCGGATTCTTCGATAAAGCGAATCGTGCGGCGGCCGGCCCCTTGATCGCTGGCAACGAAAAGCTCTTGTCCGCGCTTTTCGCTGATGACGGCCTGAAGAACAAGCACAACACCGAAGCCGTAGAAGTGGCACCCAATACCCTGGTGTCGGCGCGTGTCATTGAACACAAACCGGCGGAATTGCGTCCGCTGGAAGCGGTGAAGGCGGAAATCGAAAAGCAACTGATTGCGGAAGAAACCGCCAAGCTCGCGCAGAAGGAAGGCGAGACCAAGCTGGCCCAACTCGTTAAGGGTGAGAACCTCAGCCTGAGTTGGAGCCCGACCCAGACCCTGACGCGGCAAGGCGTGCGTGGTTTGCCGCCGGAGGGCCTCAAAGCCATCTTCAAAGCATCGCCCGACAAGCTGCCTTCTTATACCGGCGTGCAACTGCCCGGTGGCGCTTACACGGTTTATCGCATCTCAGCAATTCGGCCCGGGGTGGCAAAGGATGACGACCCGCGTGGCAAGGCGCTGCGCGGCCAACTGGCGCAGTTCTCGGGTGGCGAAGACTTCAACGCCTACCTGACGCTACTGCGCGGCCGTTCTACGGTCAAGGTCAACAAAGCGGCACTGGAGTCGAAAGAACGCTAGTAAGCCAGGCATAAAAAAACCGGCTGCCGATGACTCGGCAGCCGGTTTTTTTTCGCGGGAAATCAGGCGTCGGCGTTGCCCAGCGCGGTAGTGTTGAAACCGCCATCGACATACATGATTTCGCCGGTGATGCCGCTGGCCAGGTCGGAACACAGGAAGGCCACGGCGTTGCCGACTTCCTCGATGGTCACGTTGCGGCGCAGCGGCGCATGCTTCTCGTTGTAGGCCAGAAGCTTGCCGAAATCGCCGATACCCGCCGCCGCCAGCGTCTTAATGGGGCCGGCCGAGACAGCGTTGGCGCGGATGCCGCGTGGACCTAGGTTGACCGCCAGATAGCGTACGGCCGCCTCAAGGCTGGCCTTGGCCATGCCCATGACATTGTAATGCGGCATGGTGCGCACGGCGCCAAGATAAGTCAGCGTTACCACGGCGGCCGGTCGCCCTTCCATCATGGGCAGTGCGGCCTTGGTCAACGCGGGAAAGCTATAGGCGGAGACATCGTGCGCGATACGAAAGGCCTCGCGCGACAGGCCGTCGAGAAAATCGCCTTCTAGCGCTTCGGTGGGTGCGTAGGCGATGGAATGAACCAGACCGTCCAGCCCATCCCAGTGTTTGGCCAACTCGGCAAACAGGCCGGTGATTTCCTCATCGCGAGACACATCGCAGGGCAGCACCAGAGCGCTGCCGAATTCTTGTGTCAATTTGGTGACGCGCTCCAGGAAACGCTCGTTTTGATAGGTGAAGGCGAGTTCGGCGCCCTCGCGTTGCATCGCCTTGGCGACGCCGTAGGCGATGGAGCGGTGGCTCAACAGACCTGTGATCAGGATGCGTTTTCCGGCGAGAAAGCCCATGGGTTTTTCGTTTTGCACAATGAAAAATGACTGTCAATTATAGCGGAGCGCGCAGGTGACGCCAATCGGGCCATCCGCTACACTGCGCCGACGATGCGTAAGCCCCTCTGCTTCATCTCGCTCTGCCTGCTCGCCGCCTGCGGCAAGGTGTGGAACGATCCCTATCCAGCCCAGGACAAGGGTGCCAACATCCTCTATACCGCCTTCACCGAGCGGCCCAAGCATCTCGATCCCGTGCAGTCTTATAGCGAGGACGAAGCGAGCTTCACGGCGCAGATCTACGAGCCGCCGCTGCAATATCATTATCTCAAGCGGCCTTACACGTTGATCCCGGGCACGGCCGTCGACATGCCCAAGCCGCAATATGTCGCTGCCGATGGCAATGCGCTGTCTGCGGATGTCGATGAGCGGAAAATCGCCGAGACGGTTTATGAAATTCGCATTCAACCGGATATACGCTATCAGCCGCATCCGGCCTTGGCCCGCGATGCGCAAGGTGAGCTGCGCTATCACCACTTGACGGCAGGCGATCTTAAGGATGTGCGTGCGCTAAGCGACTTTCACGAAACAGGCACACGCGAACTGGTCGCCGAAGACTACGTCTACGAAATCAAACGCCTCGCTCACCCGCGGCTGCATTCGCCTATCTTCGGCTTGATGACGGATTACATCGTTGGTCTCCAGGAACTCAGCGAAACGCTCAAGCGCCATCAGCAGGCCTTGCCACCGCAAAGCAAAGACAGCTGGATAGACTTGCGCGAATTTCCTCTCGCCGGCGTGGAGGTGGTGGACCGTTACACCTATCGCATCCGCTTGCGCGGCAAGTACCCACAGTTTCCCTATTGGCTGGCGATGGTGTTTTTTGCGCCCATGCCCTGGGAGGCTGATCGTTTTCACGCGCAGCCGGGCATGGCAGAGCGCAACCTGACGCTGGATTGGTACCCCATCGGCACCGGCCCCTACATGCTGGTGGAGAACAACCCGAACGCGCGCATGGTGTTGGCGCGCAATCCCAATTATCGCGGCGAGCGCTATCCCGACGAAGGCGAGGCCGGTGACCGTGCAGCAGGGCTGCTGGAAGATGCCGGCAAAACGCTGCCGTTCATAGACCGCGTGGTTTTTGTACGCGAGAAGGAAAGCATTCCCTACTGGACTAAATTCCTGCAAGGCTATTACGACGCCGCCGGTATTTCATCGGACAATTTTGATCAGGCAGTGCAGATGAGCGGGCAGGGCGATATCGCTGTTTCCGACAGCATGCGCGCGCAGGGCATAGGCCTGTCGGCTTCGGTGGACACGTCAATTTCCTATATCGGCTTCAACATGCTCGATCCATTGGTGGGTGGCGGCGGTGATGCGAAGAGCCAAGAACGGGCGCGCAAGCTGCGTCAGGCGCTGGCCATTGCGATAGATCAGGAAGAGTTCATCTCGGTGTTTCTCAACGGCCGCGGCATCCCCGCCATGGGGCCCATCCCACCGGGTATTTTTGGGTATGTGGAAGGCCGCGCCGGGATCGACCCCGTCGTCTATGACTGGGTGGATGGCGGTCCGCGACGCAAGCCGGTAGCGGCGGCGAAGAAACTCCTTGCCGAAGCTGGCTACCCCAACGGCCGCGACGAGAAAACCGGCGCACCACTGGTGATTAATCTCGACACGACCGGCGCCGGGTTGGGCGACAAGGCGCGTATTGACTGGATGACCAAGCAACTCGCTAAGATCGACGTGCAGCTCAATGTACGCAGCACGGATTACAACCGCTTCCAGGAAAAAGTCCGCAAGGGCACGGTGCAACTTTTTCGTTGGGGCTGGAACGCGGACTACCCCGATCCGGAAAATATGTTGTTCATACTCTATGGGCCGCAGGGCAAGGTAGCGGCTAGCGGCGAGAACGCCTCCAATTATGCCAACCCGGAATATGACGCTTTGTTCGAGCGCATGAAGAATATGGAGAATGGCCCCGAGCGACAAGCGATCATCAACCGTATGGTGGCGGTGCTGCAACATGATGCACCGTGGATCTGGGGCTTTTATCCCAAGACTTACGCGCTTTCGCATGCCTGGCTGCACAACCGCAAGCCCAACAAGGTGGCGCACAACACGCTCAAGTTTCAGCGCATCGACACGGCCCTGCGCGTACAGAAGCGGCTCGAATGGAACCACGTGGTGTTGTGGCCTATCGGCCTCATCGTTGCACTGCTGATGGTTGTGCTGTTTCCCGCCTGGCTAGGCTATCGCCGCCATGAGAAGGCACGGGCGGCGGCATGATCGCCTACATCTTGCGCCGCCTGTTGCACGCCATCCCTATCCTGATCGGCGTGAATCTCATCACCTTCGCCTTGTTCTTTATCGTGAACTCGCCGGACGATATGGCGCGCATGCAACTCGGCATCAAGCGTGTTACGCCAGACGCCATACAGAAGTGGAAAGCCGAACGCGGCTATGACCAGCCGCTGTTCTATAACGCCGAAGCCGGCGGCGTCGACAAGATCACGCACACGATTTTCTTCGAGAAGTCGCTCAAGATGTTCGTCTTCGACTTCGGTCGCGCCGATGACGGCCGTGACATCGCCGTCGAGATCAAATCGCGCATGGGGCCTAGTCTCGCCATTGCCTTACCGGTATTCATACTGGGTCTGTTCGTCTCCATTTCCTTTGCCCTGTTGCTGGTCTTCTTCCGGGCGACTTATCTGGATTTCGCCGGCGTCGTGTTTTGCGTGGCGATGATGTCCATTTCTAGTCTGTTCTACATCATCGGCGGACAGTTCCTCATCGCCAAGTTGTGGCATATGGTGCCGATTTCTGGATACATGTCGGGCCTCGAGGCGCCGCGCTTTTTGATACTGCCGGTGATTGTCGGTGTCATTGCTGGCATCGGCGGCAGCACGCGTTGGTATCGCACGATTTTCCTCGAAGAAATCAATCGCGACTACGTGCGCACCGCGCGCGCCAAGGGCTTGTCTGAAGTCGTCGTACTCTTCCGCCATGTGTTGAAGAACGCCATGCTGCCGATACTCACTGGCGTAGTGGTGGTAATACCGCTGCTATTCATGGGCAGTCTCGTGACCGAATCTTTCTTCGGCATTCCCGGCCTGGGTTCTTACACTATCGACGCCATCGGCTCGCAGGATTTCGCAGTGGTGCGCGTCATGGTTTTCATAGGCTCGCTGCTCTACATTGTCGGTCTACTGCTAACTGACATTTCGTATACGGTGGTCGATCCCCGGGTGAGTTTGCAATGAGTGTCATCACCACAATAAACGGCCTCCTCCCCGTCGTATTCTGGACCGATGCCCTAATCTTTCTGCTGCTCGCCTGCATTGTGGCCCTGGGCTTCTACGTGCGGCGCAAGGAGCATCTGCTGATCGGCTGGCGCCGCGTGGGTGAGAGCCGCATCGGTATGGCGGCGCTGACTGTACTGCTGACTTTCGTCGCCGTTGGCCTGCTCGACTCGCTGCACTATCGCCAGCAGCTAGAAGGCCGGCGCGATCAGCAAAGCCAATATGCGGTGGCGGTGCTGAGCCTGCTGGATACCATCGCCATGCCGCTCAAGACCCGCACTGAGAAAACCTATTCCGCACCATTCGCCCTCGATGCCTACGCCAAAGAGACGGTCGAATTGCCGAATGGCGCGCAAGCCCGTGCTTTACCGCGCCTCAAATACGGCGGCGCCCACTTAAAGTCGCCGGACGATTTGACGCGTGATGTCGCGACGACGGCATTGCTGGCTTTGTTGCCCGCTGCGCTGTTGTGGTTGGGCATCAGCGTGCTGGTGGCCCGTCGTTGCGGCGCGAGCGTGAGGGGCGGTTGGAAAAACGGATGGCAGCGTGTGTGGCGCGGCGAGACGCGCTTTGCCTGGAACGCCGTGCTCATCACGCTGGGCGTATTGCTGGTTTTGATGATTCCGCTGGCTGCGTTATCCAACAGCTATCACGTTTTCGGCACCGACAAGGTGGGCCAGGATGTTTTCTACCTCACGCTGAAAAGCATACGTACCGGCCTTGTGATCGGTACTGTCACGACGCTAGTGATGCTGCCCTTCGCGTTGATGCTGGGCATTGCCGCGGGCTATCTCGGCGGCTGGGTGGACGATGTGATTCAGTACGTCTACACGACGCTGAACTCCATCCCCGGCGTGCTGCTCATTGCAGCGGCGGTGTTGACCATGCAAGTCGTTATCGACATGCATCCTTCCTGGTTCGCAACGGGTGCAGAGCGCGCCGATGCGCGTCTGCTGGCGCTTTGCCTGATCCTCGGCGTGACCAACTGGACGGGCCTGTGTCGCCTGCTGCGTGCCGAAACGCTCAAGCTGCGCGAGCTGGAATACGTGCAAGCCGCGCAAGCCTTCGGTGTTTCGCGCCTGCGCATCATGAGTCGCCACATTCTGCCCAACGTGATGCATATCGTGCTGATTTCGGTGGTGATGGATTTCTCCGGGCTAGTGTTGGCCGAAGCGGTGCTGTCCTATGTGGGTATAGGCGTCGATCCCAGCACTATCAGCTTCGGTACCATGATCAACAACGCGCGCATGGAGTTGGCACGTGAGCCGGTGGTGTGGTGGTCGCTGGTGGCCGCTTTCATTTTCATGTTCACCCTGGTATTGGCGGCGAATGTTTTCGCCGATGGCGTGCGCGATGGCTTTGATCCGCGCATGCGTTTGCGTCCGCGCCGCCGGCTGCAGGAACGGACGGCATGAGTACACCGCTCTTGCAAGTTGCTAACCTGCGCACCGAACTTGAGGGGCCTAGTAGTACGGCGGGCGCCGTGGGCACGGTGCGCGCGGTGGACGATGTCAGCTTTGACATCAACGCCAGTGAAACTTTTGCGCTGTTGGGTGAATCCGGCTGCGGCAAGTCCATGACGGCGCTCTCCATCCTGCGCCTGCTGCCTGATGCCGGGCGCATTGCCGGTGGTAGTGTGCACTTCGATGGCGTCGATCTACTGGGCCTTAGCGAAGCGCAGATGCGCGATGTACGTGGTGGCGACATCGCCATGATCTTCCAGGAACCCGCCACCAGCCTCAACCCGGTGCTCACTGTGGGGCAACAGATTGCAGAGGTGCTCAAGCGTCACGGCGAGAGGGCGCCGTCCCAGGTAATGTCCCGTGCGACAGAGCTGCTCGACCGCGTTGGCATACCGGATGCGCGGCGCCGGCTCGACGAATATCCCTTCCAGCTTTCCGGTGGCATGAAGCAACGCGTCATGATCGCTATGGCGCTCGCCCGCGAGCCGCGTTTATTGATCGCCGACGAACCGACCACCGCGCTGGATGTCACCATCCAGGCGCAAGTGCTGGCGCTGTTGGGTCGCGTGCAGCAGGAGCGCGACATGGCTATGTTGCTCATCACGCACGATCTGGGCATCGTGCATCAGCTCGCCCATCGCATCGCCGTGATGTATGCCGGCGAACTGGTTGAGGTGGCGTCGCGCGTGGAGTTTTTTGCCACCCCGCGCCATCCTTATACTCGTAAGCTGTTCGCCGCGTTGCCCAGCAGCCAGCGGCGTGGCGCGGCGCTGGAGACCATACCCGGCAGCGTGCCGCCACTCACGCGTGACTTCATTGGTTGCCGCTTCGCCGATCGTTGTAGCGAAGTCATGCCGCGCTGCCATAGCGAGATTCCGCCTTGGTATGCGCTGCCTGAGGGGCAGGCGGTGCGTTGCCACCTCTATGATGGCGCGCCATCAGACATGCTGGAGAAGCGCGCCCAGAGCGGCTCTGCGGGCATCTCTCCAGCGCCTGGCGCGGTGGCGGTGTCGTCCGCACTGCTTGATGTACGCGATTTGCAGGTGCATTTTCCGGTGCGCAGAGGCATCTTGAAACGCGTGGTGGGGCAGGTGAAGGCGGTCGATGGTTTGAGTTTGTCGCTCGCCACCGGCAAGACGCTGGCCTTGGTGGGGGAATCGGGTTGCGGCAAAACAACGGCCGGCAAAGCCATACTGCAACTCATCAAGCCGACGGCAGGCAGCGTGCGTTTCGCCGACGACGAGTTGACTACGCTGGCACCGCGCCGGCTGCGTGCTTTGCGCGCTGCCATGCAAATCATTTTCCAGGATCCTTATGCCTCGCTCGATCCGCGTATGCGGGTTGCCGACATCATCGAAGAAGGGATGACGGCGCTGGATGTCGAACCGAAGCGCGAGGCACGCCAGCAGCGCCTGGCGGAATTACTGAAGCAGGTGGGGCTGACGGTCGACATGCAAGGCCGCTATCCGCATGAATTTTCCGGTGGGCAGCGGCAACGCATTGCCATTGCACGCGCACTTGCCGTGCGCCCACGGCTACTTATTTGCGACGAGCCGACCAGTGCGCTGGATGTCTCGGTGCAGGCGCAGATACTCAATTTGCTGAAAGAATTGCAGCGCTCTCTTGGGATCAGCTATTTATTCATCACCCACAACATCGCCGTGGTGGATTATCTCGCGCATGAGGTGGCCGTGATGTATCTGGGCCGCATCGTTGAGCGTGGCACTACCGAAGAAATTCTACGCGCGCCTAAACATCCCTACACGCTGGCCCTGTTATCAGCGGTGCCACGCATTCCCGAGATCGAAACGCCGGGACAGAGCGCAAGCGATGAGGTGCGTTCCGTCATCGTACTCAAGGGCGATATGCCTTCGCCGCTGCATCCTCCCACCGGCTGCCATTTTCATCCACGTTGCCCACAGGTCATGGCGCGCTGTCGCACGGATTATCCCTCGGCCACGCGTCTCAGCGACACGCGTGTAGTGCATTGTCATCTGCACTCAGACGCGGAAATCACTTAAACAGTGCCAGGCTTACTTGCTCTTACGGTGCTTTTTTGCGCCTAGTTTTTTCCCAGGCGATTTCTTGATAGTCCGACCGGTTGTCTTCTTCTTGGCGCTGGACTTGCCTGATTTTGAGGGCTTCGCCAGCTTGGGAACGCTGGGCTTGACCTCCGGTAGATTCACCGACGAAAAATTACCCGACGCTTCGGCGTTGCTGGCAGGCACCAGCAGCGTATTACCCGCTCTGACTTTCATCTTTGCGCTGATGCCGTTCAATTGCTTCAAACGCGCCATGCTGATGCCGTGGCGGGCAGCGACGGTCTTGAGTGTCTCGCCCTTTTTCAACGTGTAAGCTCGCCAGTTAGTGAGGCGCTTGTCGAAGTTTTCCAGATTGGTATGGAAGACTTCGGCTTTTTCCGCCGGCAGCACGAAAGTTAGATTGCCCTTGGCCGGCATCACTGGCCGGTTGTAGGCCGGGTTGAGCGCGAGAAATTCTTCGGCAGAAATTTCCGCCAGTTTTGCGGCGACCGCCACGTCCATATCGGCGGGCTTTTCCACCGTGACGAAGTAAGGCTTGTTGGCAATGGGATCGAGCCTGACCTTGAACAGTTCCGGCTGTGAAATGATGTTCTTCAGTGCTTGCAACTTGGGCACGTAGTTACGCGTCTCCGTCGGCATGTTGAGGCTCATGTAGTCGGTGGGCAGACCCTTCGCGCGGTTCTTGGCTATGGCGCGCGCAACAGCGTTTTCGCCCCAGTTGTAAGAGGCCAGCGCCAGATGCCAGTCGCCGTGCAGCTCGTAGATCGTTTGCAGATAGTCCAGGGCAGCGCTGGTGGAGGCGATGATGTCGCGACGCTGGTCGACCCACCAGTTTTGTTCCAGCCCATAGGTTTTGCCAGTCGATGGAATGAACTGCCACATGCCCGCAGCATGGGCGGGCGAATACGCCATCGGGTTGTAGGCACTTTCCACGATGGGCAGTAGCGCCAGTTCGGTCGGCATACCGCGCTTTTCCAGCTCTTCGACGATGTGATGCATGTAGCGACGGCTACGCTCCACCACCCGCCGCAAATACTCGGGCCGCGCTAGATACCAGGCCTGCTGCTGACTGACCAGTTCGTTAGAGAGATTGGGCATGCCGAAGCCATGACGGATGCGCTCCCATAAATCATCGGGAGGCAGCGTGAGGTCTAGCGTCGCAATGTGCGGCAGCGCGTCGTTCAGCTCTACAGTCGGCCCGGTGGCGTCGTTCGTGGTGACTTGCGGTGCGATGGTGGAAGCTTCTTCGGACGCTGCATGTGCCGGGAGGAGCGCGAGGCACAGCATGATTCCCGGCAGCGCAGAGTTGAATTTCTTCATGGTGCCTGCTGCGTGGAAAAGGGCCATGGTACTGAGGCGATTAGAGACAGTCAATTTTCCTCACTAGGGTTGGCATAGGTGAATAAGGCAAAGAGTTATTGCGTTATGCTCATAATTCATTATTGTAACGGTCTTCGCGACTGCACTGCCGAGTAGGGAATCTATGAAAGCACTTGTTGTGGAAGACACGGCCACCGGGCTGGCGTTGGTTTGTCAGTCGCTGGAAAAAGTGGGCATTACACCGATTCGTGCAAGCGATGGTTTGACTGGTGTGCGTCTGTTCGAAGAACACAGACCCGATATGGTGTTGCTCGACATCATCCTGCCGGACATCGATGGCTATGAAGTGGCCCGCCGCATGAGGGCTATCGAGCAAACCGGCGAATGGGCGCCCATCATTTTTTTGACGGGGCGCACCAAGGATGAAGATCTGGAAAACGGTATCGCAGCTGGTGGCGATGATTACATCTTCAAGCCCGTCAGTCAGGTGGCGCTCGGCGCCAAGCTGCGCGCCATGCGTCGCATAGTCGAAATGCGTCATGCCCAACTGACACTGACTCGGCGGCTCGACGCGGCCAACCTAGAATTGAAGCGGCTCTCGGCGGTGGATGAACTGACCAGCGTACCGAATCGCCGGCAGTTCGATGAAAGCTTGCGACGTGAGTGGCGTCGCTGTGCTCGCGATGGCAAGTCTCTCGCGCTCTTGATGTGTGATGTCGATGACTTCAAAAAATTTAACGACGCCTATGGGCATCCTGCGGGTGACACTTGCCTGATCTCGGTGGCAGAAACGCTAAGCGGCCGGTTGCGCCGCCCAGGCGATTTGGTGGCGCGCTACGGTGGTGAAGAATTTGCCGCCATCCTGCCGGAGACCGGGCTGCAGGGCGCATTGCAAGTGGCGGAAGGCATGCGTGCCGCCATTGAGGAAATGCACACGCCGCACAATGGTTCTGCCCTGGGCTGGGTCACTGTCTCTATCGGCGTCGCGACGCTGCTGCCACAACTGGCCAACGGCGAAGGGGCATTGGTGGCGTCAGCCGATTGGGCCCTGTACGAAGCCAAGCGCTTGGGGAGAAACCGTGTGCATGCGGCCGAGATGTTGTAGCCATAGTTGGAAGTGTTAATCCGGGCCTCATTGCTCCAGCCTAGACTAGGCAGCGGCTCAGAAATCGTTCTTCCAACTGCGCAAGGCGGTGAACACCGCCAGTTCATCATCGAGTGCAGCCCCGCTGTGTTTTTCCGCTGCCGCTAACACGGCGGGTTCGCCACAGCGTAAAAACGGATTCGTGGCCTGTTCTTCACCTAGCGTTGAAGGCACGGTGGGTTTGAGTTGTGCGCGCAGCGCGTTTACCTGTGATGCACGCGCCTGCAAGGCCATGTTGTCGGGTTCTACGGCGAGCGCAAAGGCAATGTTGGCCTGAGTGTATTCGTGGGCGCAATACGCCTCGGTGTCGGCTGGTAGCGCTGCCAATTTTGAGAGCGAATGCCACAGTTGCTTGGCGCTGCCTTCAAAGAGGCGGCCACAGCCGCAGGCGAACAGCGTGTCGCCACAGAGCAAAGTGTTTGCGCCATAATAAGCAATGTGTCCGCGCGTATGTCCAGGTACCTCGATGACTTGCAAAACCACGTCGAGCGCCGTTAGTTCGACGCGATCGCCTTCGCGGAGCGGCACCGTAACTTCCGCAATCGCTTCTGCGGCCGGCCCATACACCGGGACAGATCGCCCTAGGACCAACGCTGCGACGCCGCCCGTGTGGTCCGCATGGTGATGAGTGAGCAAAATGGCCGCTAAACTCAAGCCACGTTGCGTAAGAAAGTGGAAAACAGGCGCGGCATCGCCAGGGTCTACGACTACAGCGTCACGGCCCTTTAGTAATACCCAGATATAGTTGTCGCGGAAAGCGGGCAGCCCTATGATTTCCATCTTGTCCGTTGTCTCGCTGGTGGTTCTGCGGCGCTAAGAAAATGTTAATTCCTGGTTTCGATGCGTGGTTGGCGACGGCGCAAGGTCAATATGTCCTGACATGGGAGCAAGCACGCTTCGATCAGATAGTGGCCGATGTCTTTGGCTTCAACGCAGTGCAGATCGGCCTGCCGCAATGTGATTTCCTACGTACCAATCGCATGCCTTTACGCCTGGTTTGCGATTGGGCCGGCGACGGAGTGAGTCGCCGGGAGGGCGCCCCGCATAGTATCAACGTAAGTGGCGATTTTCGCCATCTGCCTTTTGCCAATAACAGTATCGATCTGGTGGTGTTACCGCATGTGCTGGAGTTCGCCGAGGGGCCGCATCAAGTGCTTCGAGAGGTCGAGCGGGTATTGGTTCCGGAAGGCCATGTCGTGATTTCTGGTTTCAACCCATACAGCCTGTGGGGGCTGAAGCGATTGTTGAGCGGTGGTAGAGAAATGAACAAGAACCGCGACTTCCCGTGGCGGGGGCAATATCTCGGTGTACGACGCTTGAAGGACTGGCTCTCGCTACTGGGTTTCGAGACGCAAGCCGGCGCCTTTGGCTGTTACGCACCTGCTGTGACGCAGCAAGCTTGGCTGCGTCGCTGGCGTTTCCTGGAACTCGCCGGCAACCGCTGGTGGCCTATCGCCGGCGCCACCTATCTGTTGCAAGGCATCAAGCGCCAGCACGGCGTGCGTTTGCTTACCCCCAACTGGCAGGATCGCAAGGCGCGCGCCAAAGCGCTTGCGCCGGCGATCCAGCGCATAGAGAAGGAACAATGAGCGCGACAGAAGCTATCGATATCTACACTGACGGGGCATGCAGTGGTAACCCTGGCCCTGGGGGCTGGGGCGCCATCTTGCGCACGGGTAGTCAGGAAAAAGAACTGTTCGGCGGCGAGTCGGATACGACTAACAACCGCATGGAGTTAACGGCCGTGATTCGCGCCCTGGAAGCGCTCAAACGGCCGGTGCGCGCGCGTGTGCATACCGATTCACAATACGTGCAAAAAGGCATCAGCGTTTGGATACATGACTGGAAGCGGCGCGGCTGGCTCACCGCCAGTAAGCAACCGGTGAAGAACGTCGACTTGTGGCGCGAGCTGGATACGCTAGCCTCGCGTCACGACATCGAATGGCTTTGGGTGAAGGGCCATGCCGGTCATGTAGAAAATGAACGCGCCGATACGCTGGCGCGCCGCGGCATCGAGACGATCAGGAGCGAGAGCCTATGAGGCAGGTGGTGCTGGATACGGAAACCACGGGCTTAGAATTTCGCCTGGGTGATCGGGTCATCGAAATTGGCTGCATCGAACTATCGGATCGCAAACCGACGGGTCAGCGTTTTCACACCTACCTCAACCCAGAGCGCGCGGTGGAGGCGGGCGCCATGGCGGTGCACGGCCTCTCCAACGAATTTTTGCAGGACAAATCCAAGTTCGCCGATGTCGTGCCGGACTTCATGGAGTTCGTCCGCGGTGCTGAGTTGATCATCCACAACGCCGCCTTCGACGTCGGCTTCCTCAATAATGAATTGGCCTTGGCTGGCCTGGAGCCACTAGAGCAACATTGCGCCGGCATTGTCGACACGCTGAAGCTAGCGCGCGAACTGCATCCGGGCCGGCGCAATTCACTCGATGCGCTGTGCGACCGGTATACGGTGGACAATTCCGGCCGCACCCTGCATGGCGCTTTGCTGGATGCGGAACTTCTGGCGGAAGTTTATCTGGCCATGACGCGCGGCCAGGAAAGCCTAATCATCGAGCTGGATGCCACACCCAATGTCGTTTTGCTGGGCCTCCCCAGTGGTGAGCGTCCACCCTTGCGGATTTTGCGCGCTAGCCCCGCAGAACTGGTCGAGCACGAACGTGTGCTGAATGAAATCTCCAAGGAGAGCAAAAGCCAGTGTCTGTGGCTGACGCTCGCCTTCGTCTAGGGCTACGGTTAGGGCTAGGGTTAGGGCTTATGGGAGGGCTGGTAAAGCCCGCCAGATTTCGGCTATACTGCGCGTCCTAAAGTGCTGACAGCAAGCACATTAGGCGCGTAGCTCAGCTGGTTAGAGCACCACCTTGACATGGTGGGGGTCGTTGGTTCGAGTCCAATCGCGCCTACCAAATACAACAGGTTCGGCGGTAGTGGTCACTAACTGAAGCCGCCGAAACCCGCCACAAAACGGGTAAAAACGCCACACCACGCCACGTTTTACGCCACACGCTTTAGGCCCTTCCAGGGCTTAGCATTTCCGGCAAATCCGGCGAGATATTCCGGCGCCAAGTGCGCGTATCGCTGCACCATCCGCAAGTCTTCCCAGCCCCCCAATTCCTTCAATACCCCAATCGGCGTTTCGGCCATAATGTGCCAGCTCGCCCATGTGTGGCGCAGGCCATGCCACGTGAAGTTTTCGATCTTTGCGCGTTTGAGTGCAAGCCGCCAGGCCGTTTTGATTTTCGTTATCGGTGCGCCGGCCTTTCTGCCGCGCCCGGAATACGGGAAAACCCATTCTGCCGATTGCCCTACCTGAGCGCGCAGTATTTTCACGGCATCGCTGGAAAGGGGAATACCGATGGGTTTCCCGCCCTTGGCCTGGTCGGCGTGAATCCACGTGACCTTGCGTTTGAGGTCGACCTGATCCCATCGAAGATGCGTGACGTTGCGCTGGCGAAGCCCTGTCGCGAGTGCGAACGACGCCATAGGCTTTAGATGAGCCGGAAGCTCTTTGTACAGGCGCTTCCATTCTGACTCGCTCAGGAAACGAGTGCGGCCTTGTTTGACGCGCCGCAGGGGGATCTTGATTTTGATTCCTGCGAGATTCAGGATGGCGACGATGATGGCCCGATGCCGGTTATAGGTTCCGGGCATCTTGCCGGCTAGCACGGCCTCGAAACTCTCGGCGGTACATGCAGAGAGAGGGCGGTCGGGATAATCGAGCGCGCGCAGGGTGTAGCGGTCGGAGGCCGACCGCTCACGCACTTTGAGCCATGCTACGCAGGCGTCTTTCCATGTTCGTCCATGACGAGTTTCAGACCAGAGTTCGGCCTTGAGTTCGTCATGAATGCGCTGCGCCTCCCGCTTGTCGGTAGCCCCAGTGCTGCGTCGAATTCTTCTGCCTTCGTGACAAAGGTAGACCCACCATGTTTCACCGCGCGTATAGAGCGACACGGCCCCCCCTTGTTTTTGTTGGCCGGGTATTGTGCGCGCACATAGGCGAGCAGATCAACTGCAATGAATCGCCACTCTTTGCCAATCTTGGCGCCAGGCACGTCCCCAGCCTTGGCGCGCGCCTGTAGCGTGTTTTTGTGCATGCCGAGCATTTTGGCGGCGGCGATTAGGTCAAGCGTTGGCATTTACTTCTCAGAAGGGAATATCGTCGGGCATATCGTTGAAGTCGGATGCGGGCGCGGGCTTCTTGGCGGCACTGCTGGCACCGGCCGATACGGGGGCGTCGTCACGTTCGCGCGTCGGTGCTTCGCCGGAACCTTGGCGGCTGCCCAGCATCTGCATCACATCGGCAATGATTTCCGTGGTGTAGCGGTCTTGGCCGTCTTTGTCTTGCCACTTGCGCGTGCGCAGTTTTCCTTCAATGTAGACTTGCGAGCCTTTCTTCAAATACTGACCGGCGATTTCGGCCAGCTTGCCGAAAAAGGCCACGCGATGCCATTCGGTGGCTTCCTTCTTTTCGCCGGTAGCTTTATCTTTCCAGGTGTCAGTGGTCGCGACAGTGATGTTGGTGATGGCGTCACCGCTAGGCGCGTAGCGCGATTCAGGGTCTTTACCTAAATTGCCTATAATTTGGGTTTTATTCAAACTGGCCATTTTGTTTCCTTTTTCGGTTAGCAACGTTTTCTTTTGCGTGGATTGACGCGTGCTCGCCCCTTGTTAGGAGTGCTAAATTTTTGAGGTCATTGTTTCCCTTGTTGTAACCCGTACGTCCGGTGGTTTGGGAGGGGCCGCGAGGCTTCTTCCTATCCCGATTCGGCCCCTTTGTATATATGACTGAGCCAGAGATGGTTTTCGCATCAAGCATTACGGCCCATTTACTGCCGCCGTTCTGCCCCGCACCAAGAATGAATGTATCGCCCGTCAGGGGCGGGCCGAACTTCATTGGTCGGCGCCACTCTCGTCCGCGAAACCAGCCATCAAACTCATGCTCGGTGAAGTAGCCTCGCTTGCGTAGTAGGCGCAACAACACACGCTGCTCGTGTTTGTATGCGGCGATGCCTCGCTCAATCTTCTGCTTGTCCATGTTTGCTGTTGTTAGTTCTGTGTGCAGGGAAAAATGCGCGGTTCATTCGACAATCTCACAAGGACCTTGGCTAGCCCTATAGACGCGGGCCAGCAGGCGGGCCTCTTTGATTGCCTCGCTAAGGTACGGACAGACCGTTGCCGCCCATTCAACGGTGCTGGTGTCGTTCTGTAAAAAGACGGTGAGGTGTCCGAGAAGTTCGACAACATCATCCGGCAAGAGCGGCAATTCAAATAGTGCGTTGGCGATGGTGCGGGGGCAATGGCGAAGTGCGTCGCGACGGGCCACTTCCATGTCGAGTGTCGAGGCCAAGTTGAACGCCAGCGCAGACAGCCGGCCCGCGCGCTGCATTGCTGCCACCATGGTGACAAGCTCAGGCGTTTCCTTTTCAATGAGCGCGATGTCGGCGCACAATTGGTGTTGGTAGATATTCATCGTCTTCGTGGTGCGGCGGGGCGCGTTACTCTTCCACCTTTTCGTACTTCTTCAGGTCAACACGAAGTTGCGCGTCTGCGCTGGGCGGTTCTAGGGTTAGAGTAATTTCCTGTTTCTGCCTTTCAGTGAGGCGCCCGATTCCCAG
>JBBQGH010000005.1:0-84638 GCA_038322845.1 Gammaproteobacteria bacterium | reverse complement strand
CGCTTGGGTTTCTCAAAACCCGGTCTCGTCGCCAGCGTCATCTGCTTCATCGTTCCATCCCTTGTGTTCGCCTTCCATTATCTGACCACATGACTAAAAAATCGTTCACAGCGATACCGACTTATTCAGCGTTTCCCTAAGTGGAAATGCTGCATTGCTAACGTGCGGGATGTAAAATATTGTATCTCGTTGACCTGCGCGACGACAGACGAACCGCGGCGACGCCTCAGACTACGACCTCGAAATTCTGTTCACACCTCTACGAACTGTCGCTTCCTACTTTCTACGCTGCCCATGAGCTACCAGCACATCCTGTTCGATCTTAATGACGGCATCGCCCGCATTACGCTCAACCGCCCGGACAAACTCAACAGCTTCAACAATGCCATGCACGCCGACTTGCGTGCAGCGCTGGCCCGCACCCGTGAAGCGGGGGCGCGTGTGCTCCTCATCACCGGCGCAGGACGCGGTTTTTGCGCGGGCCAGGACCTCGCTGACCGTGTGGTCGACGAGGGTGCCCCGCCGCCCGATCTCGGTCTCTCCATCGAAACCAACTACAAGCCGCTAGCGCTGGCGCTGCGCAGTTTGCCCATGCCGGTAATCTGCGCCGTCAATGGCGTGGCGGCCGGCGCCGGCGCCAACCTCGCGCTGGCCTGCGATATCGTGCTGGCGGCTCGCTCCGCTTCCTTCATTCAGGCCTTCTGCAAAATCGGTTTGATGCCGGATTGCGGTGGCAGTTATTTTTTACCCCGCCTGGTCGGCTCGGCGCGCGCCATGGGCCTCACCCTGCTCGGCGATAAGCTGCCGGCGGAGCAAGCAGCCGAGTGGGGACTTATCTGGAAGTGCGTAGATGATGAACAACTGATGCCCGAAGCCGAGGCCATGGCCCGGCATTTCGCCAGCGCGCCCACGAAAGGTCTCGCCGCCATCAAGCGCGCCCTCAATGCCTCTGCCGGCAACACGCTCGAAGCGCAGCTCGACGTCGAGCGCGACACCCAACGCGAACTGGGCCGCAGTGAGGACTACCGGATAGGCGTGCGCGCTTTCATGGAAAAGCGCAAACCGGCGTTTAAAGGACGATAACTCCGCGTCAAAGTTTTTGAAGTTTTCAGAAACCGATTAACCACAAGGAGAATTCAGTGAACGACGTATTTATTTGCGACGCAGTGCGTACGCCTATCGGGCGCTACGGCGGCGCTTTGTCATCGATCCGCACCGACGACCTGGCCGCGCTGCCGATCAAGGCGTTGATGCGCCGCCATCCGGAGCTGGATTGGAGCGCCATCGACGAGGTGATCTACGGCTGCGCCAATCAGGCGGGCGAAGACAACCGCAACGTCGCGCGCATGGCGGCGCTGCTCTCCGGCCTGCCGGTTTCTGTACCGGGTAGTACTGTCAATCGTTTGTGCGGCTCCGGCATGGATGCTGTGGGCAGCGCCGCTCGCGCCATCAAGGCGGGTGAAGCCCAACTCATGATTGCCGGTGGTGTGGAAAGCATGACCCGCGCGCCCCTGGTCATGGGCAAAGCTGAGGCCGCTTTTTCGCGCGGCGCCGAGATCTATGACACCACTATTGGCTGGCGCTTCGTCAATCCACTCATGAAGAAGCTGCATGGCACCGACTCCATGCCCGAGACAGCGGAAAATCTCGCCGACGAACTGAAAATTTCACGCGCCGACCAGGACGCCTTTGCGCTACGCAGCCAGCAACGCACAGCGGCCGCGCAAACAGCCGGGCGCTTCAACGACGAAATTATTCCAGTGGAAATCCCACAACGCAGAAGTGACCCGAAAATCGTCTCGGTGGATGAGCATCCGCGCGCCGACACCACGCCTGAAATGTTGGCAAAACTCAAGCCCATCGTGCGCGAAACCGGCACTATCACTGCGGGCAACGCCTCTGGCGTGAATGATGGCGCCTGCGCCTTGATTCTGGCTTCCGCAGCGGCCGTCAAGGCGCACAAACTCACGCCGCGCGCACGTATAGTCGGTATGGCCACGGCCGGCGTGCCGCCCCGCATCATGGGCTTCGGACCGGCACCTGCGACGCGCAAGCTACTCGAACGTACTGGCCTCACGCTCGCGCAAATGGATGTGATCGAGCTAAATGAAGCCTTTGCCGCTCAGGCGCTGGCCGTGACGCGCGATTTAGGCCTGCCCGACGATGCACCCCACGTTAACCCCAATGGCGGTGCCATCGCCTTGGGACATCCGCTGGGCATGAGTGGTGCGCGCCTCGTCACCACCGCCATGTACCACCTGCATCGTACCGGCGGTCGCTACGCACTTTGCAGCATGTGCATAGGCGTTGGGCAGGGCATCTCACTGATTATCGAACGAGTTTGATAGTCGTCACGTCGACGCAACGGCGGCCGTGCAAGCTGAGAAGGTGGCCTCCTGTCGGGGCAACCCGACGTTGGTCACTTCCGGCTTGAGCCGACTTGCCCGAAGTCCCAAAATAGCCCTTAGGCGTCAGCCATTCATTCTCACCAACCTCGCCGACCCAATACCGAAAATTTCGTCGCAACGCTAAGCGATATGACAAATATCACCGACATGGCGGTTACTGGCACCAAGGAACTACTCGAAGAGCTAGCCGCATTACGCAAGCGCGTGGCGGAACAAGAGTCGTGTGAATCCGAACTGATTTGGACACACAGTCGTTTGCATGAGCAAATCACTCAGGAACACCGCCAAACAGAAACGGCGCTGCGTCTGTCTGAACAAAAGCTCTCTCGCATCTATACCGAAAGCCCAGACGCCATTTCCATCAGCTCTCTGCGTAACGCCCGTTACGTCGAAGTCAACCCGGCGTTCGAGCGTGTTTTCGGCTACACACGCGAAGAAGCCCTAGGCCGGGTGGGCACCGAGCTGGGTATCTGGCCTCAGCCCAGCGAGCGCCAGCGCGTGGCGGATATGCTCTACGAGCACGGCAAGTTGGTCAATATCGTCACGCGTCTGTGCCATAAGTCGGGGCGCAGCCTTGACTGTCTCCTCTCGGCCAGTCTGATCGAGATCGACGACGAGCCGTGCATGATGACCATCGCGCGTGACATCACCGAACGCATGCGCATCGAGCAGCTGTTCATGGAACAGAACCGCATGCTCGATGCCTTGAGCCAGGCGCAAGCCGACTTCATCACCGACGCCGATCCACACCTCACTTTCGACCAATTGCTGTCGCATCTGCTGGAAATTACCGACAGCGAATATGGCTTCATAGCCGAGGTGTCCCATGAGGACGGCCTGCCCCGACTGCGTTTATTCACCATCGCCGATGTCGCTTGGGACGAATCCGCGCGCAGCGCCTATCAGAGTGAACTAAAAGACGACTTCGTTTTTCGTGACGCGAATACCTTGTTCGGCCACGTCATCGCAACGGGCCAGCCGGTCTTGAGCAGCGACCCAGCCAACGACCCCCGCGGCAAGCTGCCCGAGGGACATCGCAGGCTGGCGTCATTCATGGGCCTGCCGCTGTTTCGCGGCGCACAACTGGTGGGCATGCTGGGGGTGGGCGATCGAGCACACGGCTATGACGAAGCGCTGGTGCACCGACTGCAAGCTTTCACCAACACCTGCGCCGTATTGATCGAGGCTTACCGCAATAATTTGCGCCGTGCGCAAGCCGAATCACAGTTACGCCGGCTCAACGAAGAATTAGAAGACCGCGTGAGCAAGCGTACTGCCGAAATGCGGGCCTCGCTGAAGGAACTCGAGAGCTTTAGCTATTCCGTGTCGCATGACTTGCGCTCGCCGCTACGCGGCATCAATGGTTATAGCCAAGTGTTGCTGGAAAACTACGCTGATCTCCTAGACGAAGACGGCAAGGATCACCTGCGCCGCATACGCGCCGCTACCCTGCGCATGAGTGATCTGATCGACAGCCTGCTCGACTTGGCGCAACTGACACGCGCCCCTATGCACCTGGCGGAGGTGGATTTGTCCTTGCAGACACAAAACATCGCACGCGAACTGACGAAAGCCGCGCCAGAGCGGCAAGTCGATTTCGTCATCGCGCCGAACGTGCGCGCCAGCGGGGATGAGCGGCTGCTGCGGGTGACCCTGGAGAATTTAATCACAAATGCCTGGAAGTTCACAGCGCGCACCGCACGCCCTCGCATTGAATTTGGTGTGGCGCAAGAAGGCGAACAGCCCGTCTATTTCGTGCGTGACAACGGCGCCGGCTTCGACATGAAATACGCAGACCGGTTATTCCGTCCCTTCGAGCGACTGCACGATATCGGCGAGTTCACCGGTACAGGCATAGGGCTGGCCACCGTGCAACGCATCATTCAGCGTCACGGCGGCAGCGTCTGGGCAGAAGGCGAGACGGACAAAGGCGCAACTTTTCATTTCACGCTGCCCCGCGTCGTGGCGGCCGAGACTAACTCAGCGCTGCGCGAAACTCCGCCGGAATCGGCAAAGCAGTAAAGCGTAATGCATCCTCGGGATGCGGCTGGGCCCAGCAGCGCAGCTCGGTGCCTTCCAGCAACACCTCCTCGCCGCGTCGCACGATGTGCCGTACGCGAAACACCTTGTCTCGCCACTCCTCGACAAAGCTTTCCACCGTGAGCTCGTCACCCAGAAAGCCCGGGCGCTTGAACTTCGCCTCGGCTTCGACCAAGGGCATATACACGCCCTGCTCCTTCATGAGTGGGCCGGCACGAAAACCGGCCAATTCGAAGAGGTGCCAGCTAGAAGCATCGAACCAGGCGAAATAATTGGGATAAAAAGTGATGGCGGCGGCGTCGCAATCGCCCCATTCGATGCGTACCGGGTACTGGCTTTTAAGCATGGCTCAAGGCAGGCTCAGAAGTTCAGCCAGTTTGCGCCGTTGCAGCTTACCCGTTGCCGTGCGCGGTAACTCAGTAACGAAACGGATGCGACGCGGCCGTTTGAAGCCGGGCAGCGCGTCAATGGCGGCATCGATACGCAATTTCGCTTCTGCGTCGCGACCGGGCGCGACGACAACGAAAAGCGCCAGCTCGGCGAGGCCGTCGGCGCTGGTCGTGCCCACTGTGCCCATTTCCAGTACGCAGTCGCCGCAGCCGCCCAGCAACGCCTGCTCCACGCCCAAGGTGCTGACCCATTGGCCGGAAATTTTCATCATGTCGTCGGTGCGGCCGGTAAATTCCCAGGCGCCATCCGCGTGCGGAAGGAACAGGTCGCCGGGCGAAAACCAGCCTCCAGCGTAGCCATCGGCTTGGTCCTCGGGGCGATTCCAATAACCGCAAGCCACCGAGGGATGCCACACCCACAGCCGGCGAGGGGCATCAACATCGGCCTCTGCAGGCTTGACCTGGCTAAGCGGCGTCGGCCGCATAATGCCGTCGTCGGCATCGGCATACATCACCAGCGCCAGCGTTTCCGAGGTGCCGTAGCCGCTGATGGGCGACATGCCGGTTTGCTCCCGCAACTGGGTACGTATCGGCACTGGCAGCGCTTCGCCGGCGGACACGTAGTGACGCACGCCGGCCGCCTTTAAGCGCGGCGCGAAGTTGCCTTGCAATAACTTGTGGTACAGCGTCGGCACGCTGAACAGTACGGTGGGCCGATAGCGCTCACAGATTTCCGTCACACTTTCAGCGAGCGGCCATTCGCTATGCAATATTACCGTCGCGCCCAAGCGCAAACCGGCAAACAAGGAGTTGGCGACGGGATAGGCGAAAAACAGCTTGGAAGTAGCGTAAAAACGATCGGCTGCTGTCAGGCCCAAGACCTCGCGCGCAAAAGCGGCGCTACCCTGCGTGACGCGCTGCACATGCGTCACCGCCTTGGGTTTGCCGGTGGTGCCGGAGGTGTAGATCCATAGCGCCATGTCTTCCGCATCGCGCTGCACTGCTTCGATCTCGTTGGCCTGGGCGAGCTCCGCTTCCCAGGCCCCGGCCTCGCCGCCGTACGCAATGATGCGCGGCGGATTGGCCACCGCCGCGTCGAGCTTTTCCAAAATCGGCACCGAAGCAGCGTCGCACCAGATAAAGCGAGCGCCACTTTCGGAGAGGATGATGGCCAGTTCTTTTTCGAACAGCCGCGAATTCAGACCCACGGCCACACCCCCGGCCCAGATGGCGCCCAGATACGCAACCACCCAGCTTATGCTGTCCGGTGCGAACACCAGTACGCGGTCGTTCTCGCCCACACCCAGCGCCTGCCAGGCACCGGCGGCACAGCGCACAGCCTGGCGCAATTCGTCGTAAGTGATTTTATCGTCGCCACACTCAAGGGCGACGTGGCTACCGACTCCGTCGGCAAGCAGGGTTTCCGCAGCGTTCATGGCATTCGCGTCAAACAGTAGTTTCAAACAATAGTGAGAGAAAGTTCGCCCAGGCCATCTATACCGCAATTTAGCGCGTCGCCCCGACCCAGTTTGGTCACCCCTTCCGGTGTGCCCGTGAAAATCAAATCCCCCGGCGCCAGCCCGACATACTGCGAAAGTCGGGTAATGATCTCAGCCACAGACCAGATCATGCGCACAATATCGCTGCGTTGGCGCTCCACACCATTCACACTGAGCCAAATAGCGCCGCGCTGCGGGTGCCCCACTGTAGACGCCGCGTGTAGGCTACCGACCGGCGCCGATTGATCGAAAGCTTTAGCCATCTCCCAAGGGCGGCCCGCTTCGCGCAAGCCAGTTTGCACATCGCGACGCGTAATATCCAGACCCACTGCGTAACCGAATACGTGGTCCAAGGCGGCTTCCAGCGCAATATTCGCCCCGGGGCGACCGATTGCCACGACCAATTCCACTTCGTGCTGCAGATTCTCGGTCATAGGTGGGTAGGCGATGTAACTGCCCATCTCGTTGCCTATTTTCGCCACTGAGTTTCCACTCGATAGCATCACCGCATCCGCCGGCTTCATGAAGAAGAAAGGCGGCTCCCGATCAGGATCGCCGCCCATCTCACGGGCATGCTCGGCGTAGTTCCGGCCGACGCAATAAATCCGTCGCACTGGAAACAGCGTGGATCCACCGGCGACCGCAATTGCGGGTTGCGGCGCGGGCGTTACGGCGTATTCCACGCTCCCTCCTCCGGGTTTCCCCTCGCCGGTACTGGCCCGGTACTGCGCCCGTACTGTAAACCCGGCGGCATCAAGCCCATTTTATCTTTATGGCCGCGCTTATCGTGTCCTGATACTATTGGAAACCATTGGGCTTCCAATTGTTTGAGGGAAAGCACTATACCAGCAACCATTCGCTTGTAAAGGGTATGAGCCTAGCCAAGAAAGCACCGCAGAAGATCAAGGTGGGTAGCGTCAGTCCGGCCAACGGCAAGGGCAATGGTGCATCCCTGAGGGCGCTCGACCTCGATCTATTGCCGGATCTGATCGGCTACCAGTTGCGCCTGACTCAACTTTCGGTGTTCGGCGACTTCGCCGCCGATCTGAAGGACTACGACATCTCCCCGGGCCGCTTCGGCGTGCTGGTGCTGATTTCGGCTAACCCCGGCATCACGCAAAGCCGACTCGCCGCCGCCGCGCAACTCGACCGCTCCACCATGGTCGCGGTGATTGATCACCTTGAAGCGCGCAGCTTGGTGGAACGCCGCGCCTCGCCAACCGATCGGCGTTCTAACGCCTTGGTGCTCACGCCCGCCGGCGAAGCGCTACTCAAGTTAATGAAGCGCCGCATCAAAGATCACGAGGCGCGCATCGCCGCCGCCATGACGCCGGATGAAACCGAAACCTTCGTCGCCCTACTCACCCGCGTGCGTGAACGCCTTCAGCACGCCGACGACGAGGCGCGGCGCACCAGCAACAAGTAACTCGCCAACACCGCCCAGCCGCACAGCGCGATCGCTGCCGTCATCGGCACAGCCGTGCCGTTATAAGTGTGGCCGACCACGATGCCGACCACGGCCGCCAGTCCCATCTGCATAAACCCCATCAAGGCCGAAGCGGAACCCGCCATTTTTGCATACGGCGCCAGTGCGCCGCCCATGGCATTGGGCATGATTAGGCCCGCCGCTGCGAGATAAATCGCCATCGGCACCAGGATCGCCCAGATGCTATGTACATCGAACAAAGCCAAGGCCAGCATCAAGGTACCGGCCGCGGTGCCTAGCAACGCACCCATCAGCACCATGCGCTGCACCCCCAGCTTTATCGTGAGTTTCGCCGAAGCTACTGTCCCGCTGATATACCCCGACACGACGAAGCCGAAAGCGGCGCCGAAGCGTTGTGGACTCAAGCCGTAGTAGTCGATCAGCAAAAACGACGAGCCGGAGATAAAGGAAAACAGCGCCGCATAGGCGGCTGAAAAACACAGCAAATAGCCCATGTAGTTGGGCGAGCGCAGCAATTGGCCGAAGTTGATCAACATGCGTTTGGGCCGCGTGGCAGTCGGATCGAGATGCGCGTTGCTCTCCTTGAGTAAGGCCGTCATGGCCAAACCCTGAACCACGGCATACAAGGACAGCGCCGCGAAATTCGCGCGCCAGCCAAACCAAACCGTCAGCCATCCGCCGAGCACCGGGCCTAAAATCGGCGCGACCGCCATGGCGCCACTGATATAGGCCATCATGCGTGCCGCCTGCAACGGGCCATAGACGTCACGCACGATGGCGCGCGCCAGCACGGGCCCGGCACAGGCTCCGAGCGCCTGGAAGAAGCGCGCGATGATGAGGGTATCGATGCTCGGCGCAAACATGCACACCAATGAGGCTACAAAGTAGATCGCCAGACCCACCAGCAACACCGGCCGCCGACCGTAGCGATCAGAGAGCGGCCCGTAAAACAACTGCGCCGCGCCGAAGCCGGCGAGAAACACCGACAAGGTCAATTGCACGCGTGCGGCATCGGTGGCGAACACTTGCGCCAGCATCGGCAGCGACGGCAGGTACAGATCGGTAGATAAAGGACCGAGCGCGACCAAGGTGGTCAGCATGACCGCCAGGCCTAAGGTAGGTTTCAACATTCGCTTAAACCGGATTGTCGATATCGACGTACTGACACTCGAGACCGAACTGTGCCGCAAGATAGTTGCCCACTGCCTGGACACCATAGCGCTCGGTAGCGTGATGGCCGGCCGCAATGTAAGGCACGCGGGCTTCGCGCGCGAGGTGCACCGTCTGTTCTGAAATTTCGCCACTGATGAATACGTCCGCGCCAGCAGCAATGGCCTCCTCAAAATAGCCTTGCGCTGCGCCGCTACACCAGGCCACGCGTTTCAGCGGCCGCATTGCATCGCCCACTAGCAGCGGCGTGCGGCCTAGCGCCTCGCTGATACGCTGTGCCAGCGCGTCGGCATTCGCCACACCAGGGGCGCTGCCAAAAAAGCCTATCTGCTGCTCGCCGAAGCGGCCTTCCGTCGTTAATCCCAGGCGGCGCCCTAGTTGCGCGTTGTTGCCCAGTTCAGCGTGGGCGTCGAGCGGCAGGTGGTAGGCGTAAAGGTTGATGTCGTGCGTCAATAGGGTTTTCAAGCGCTGCTTGCGCGTTCCGGTCACACGACCGTCTTCGCCACGCCAGAACCAGCCGTGATGCACCAGAATCGCCTGGGCGTCGGCCGCGATGGCCGCGTCGACCAAGGCCTGGCAGGCCGTCACGCCACAGACGATGCGCCGCACCTCGGTGCGACCTTCCACTTGCAAGCCGTTTGGGCAATAATCGCGGAAACGCGCGGGCTCCAGCAATTCGTCTAAACAGCGCGACAATTCTTCTCGATGCACAGGTGAGCCTTTCTTTCTCTGCTTACTTCCTCGGATACAACGACTATGGACGATCACGACGTCCAGCAGCTAGTCACGCTGCTGGAAAAAATCATAAAAGTCGTGCTGCCCATCATCATCGTACTGGTGGCCTATATTTCATGGCTATTATTAAGCCGTCACTGGGCTCTGTGAGCGGCCGATGTTACTTCAACCTATATTTTTCTAGCAGAGGCCGATTATATGCGTCGCATGTGGTTGATATTCGCCCAAGCCGTCACCGTAAGCGTGGCGCTTCTTTTCGTGGTGCAGACGCTCAAACCAGAATGGCTAAGCAACGCGCGGCCGGGCGTGGTGGCCTTTCAAGAGGCGGTGGCACCCTTGCTGCCCTCGGTGGCAAACGCGCCTGACACACGCAACGTCGTCTCTTACGCCGATGCCGCGCAGAAAGCGCTACCCTCAGTCGTCCATATTTACACCAGTCGCGAGGTCAAGGCGCCACGCCAGCCCTTCCCCGATGATCCCGTCTTCCGTTATTTCTTCGGCGACCGTTTGGGTGGCCCGCAACGGCAACTGGGTTTGGGCTCGGGCGTGATCGTCAGTGCCGACGGTGCGGACAGTTATATTCTGACCAACAATCACGTCGTCGACGGCATGGACGAAATTGAAGTCGCCACCCATGACGACAAGCGTTTTCGCGCCCGCGTGGTCGGCAGTGATCCGGAATCCGACCTCGCTATATTGCGTATCAACACCGGTACCAAGCTGGCCGCCATCACCATCGCGCCACCCGAATCACTGCGTATAGGTGATGTCGTACTCGCCATCGGCAACCCCTACGGCGTCGGTCAAACCGTAACCCACGGCATCGTCAGCGCGTTGGGCCGCAGCCATCTCGGCATTAATACCTTCGAGAACTTTATTCAGACCGATGCCGCTATTAACCCCGGCAATTCGGGCGGCGCGCTGGTCGATAGCAACGGCAATCTGGTCGGCGTGAACACCGCCATCTTCTCGCGCAGCGGTGGCAATCAGGGCATCGGCTTCGCTATCCCTGTCTCTATCGCCCGCAGCGTGATGGAGCAGATCATCAAAACCGGTACCGTGACACGTGGCTGGATAGGTGTGGAAGTACAAGAGATCACGCCGGCGCTGGCCGAGTCCTTCAAGTTGCCGGGCACCGAAGGCGCCCTCATTGCCGGCGTCGTGCGGAGCAGCCCCGCCGACCGAGCCGGTATCCGCCCCGGCGACGTACTGCTGGCGGTGGCGGGCAAGCCGGTGCACGACCCACAAACCATGCTGGATTTGATCGCCAGCCTGGCCCCGGGTAAAGCCGCCAGCTTCAAGCTGCGCCGCGACGCCAAAGAGTTCGATCTCGACGTTCCCATCGGCAAGCGGCCGCCGATGCCGCGCGAGCGTGAGTAAATCTGAACGCTAAGGCTAAAGTCAGGGAGTAGGTTCCGTATCAGCGACTGAAGCGCCAGCCGGCTTGGCCACGAAGCGCGCCAGCAAAATCCCCAACTCGAACAGTAGCCATAGAGGCACCGCGAGCATAAATTGCGAAATCACGTCGGGCGGCGTAAAGATAGCGCCGATAATGAACGCGCCGACGATGACATAGGGGCGCGCTTCCTTCAGCTTGGCGATGCTCACCAGCCCTGTCCGCACCAGCACGATGACCACCACCGGCACCTCGAAGGTCACACCGAAAGCAACAAAACTGCTGAGGACGAAGGCCAGGTACTTGTCGATATCCGTCATCCAGGCCACGCCCTCGGGTGCCACCGCGGCCATGAACTTGAACACTGTCTTGAATACGAAGAAATAGGCGAAAGCCATGCCAGAGAAAAACAACAGCACGCTGGCGGCGATAAGGGGTATCACCAGGCGTTTTTCGTGGTTGTACAGCCCTGGCGCGACGAAAGCCCATATCTGATAAAGCACATAGGGCAGCGCAATCAAGAAAGCGCAAAGCAGCGTTACCTTCATAGGCACGACAAAAACGCCCACTACATCCGTGGCAATCATCTGCCCGCCCTTGGGCAAAGCCGCCAGCAACGGCTGCGCCATCAGCGCGTAGAGGTCACGCGCCCAGGGAAACAAACAGATAAAAATTATCAGCACCGCCGCAATGGCGCGGATGAGCCGCGTACGCAGCTCGATGAGGTGAGAGATGAAAGTGTCCTGATGTTCGCTCATAGTGCCGCTCAGGCGTTCTCTCAGGCGGGCTTCTTGTCTGATCGTTCGGCAGTCAAGGCCAGGTCCAATTGCGCCTGATCTTCTCGCGTGGGCACGGCGGCGGGAGGCGCGGATGGTACGACGGGGGCAGTAAGCTCAGTGTTGGCCTCCGGTTCTACCGCTCGCGTAGGCGGCGCGGCCGGCGGCAGGATGCTATTTGTAACATCGTTTTCGACGCTGCTCAATTGCTGCCGCACGGAATGGTCCATGTCGCGTACCGAGTCCTGAATGTCCTGCTGCACCTTTTTCAGATCTTCGAGCTGAATTTCACGATTGATATCGCTCTTGACGTCGCTAACATACCGCTGCAAGCGCCCGAGCAAATGGCCCGCCATGCGGGCCACGCGCGGCAAACGCTCAGGCCCAACAACGATCAATGCCACTAGGGCGATGACCATGAGTTCGGAGAATCCGAGGTCGAACATTTGTGGACCGTGCGGGAATCAGAATCAGAATCAGGGAGCAGGGTACTGCCCCAGTAGCCGTATCAGGACTTCGTTTTCGCTTTGACTTCGCCTTCGATGGTCTCGCCAGTCACTTGCGGGACTGTCGTTTCGTTGGGCTTTTCGCCTTCTTTCATACCTTCCTTAAAACCGCGGACGGCCCCGCCCAAGTCCTGACCCATATTGCGCAGTTTCTTGGTACCGAAAATCAGCATGACGATGACCAGAACGATCAACCAGTGCCAAATGCTAAATGAACCCATTGCAGTCTCCTTCGCGTTCTATCGCTTCAGCATCCCCGGCAAAGCCTCCGGCCCGCCGAGTATGTGCATATGCACATGATACACCTCCTGCCCACCGACCCGGCCGGTGTTCACGATGCAGCGAAAGCCATCCGTCGCGCCGTTTTCGCGCGCGAGTTTTCCCGCTAGGCCGAGCATTTTTCCCAAGGCGCGCTGATGCGACTCGTCGCTATCGTAGAGCGTGGCGACGTGGGCTTTCGGGATGATCAGTATATGCATCGGCGCCAGGGGATTCACGTCGTGGAAGGCGAGAATATCCTCATCCTCATAGATTTTCTTGCTGGGAATTTCTCCGCGTACGATCTTGCAGAATATGCAGTTGTCCATGGCAAAAATTCATTCCTTACGAGATCGTTTCTCATCTATGCCCGAGATGCCTTCGCGGCGATGCAGCTCGGCCAGCACGTCGTCTGGTCCGAGATCGAACTGGGCGAGCAGCACCAAAGTGTGAAACCAGACGTCCGCAGTTTCGCGCACGATGTGCAATCGGTCGCCATCTTTTGCCGCCATGATAATTTCGGCTGCTTCTTCAGCAATTTTTTTGCAGATAGCGTCCGTGCCCTTGGCATAAAGGCTGGCGACGTAGGAGGTATCGGCGGGGGCATTCCTGCGCTCGGCGAGGGTCGCGGCGAGGCGATGCAACACTTGGGGATCGATCATTTGTAGATTTCCTTCGGGTCTTTGACGACCGGTGCAACGACCTGCCACTGGTCGCCATCGAGCCTTTGAAAAAAACAACTGCGCCGCCCAGTGTGGCAAGCGATGCCGCCTATTTGTTCGACTTTAAGCAAGACCACGTCGCTGTCGCAATCAACGCGAATCTCCAGCACTTTTTGCGTGTGGCCGGATACCTCGCCTTTGCGCCACAGCCGGCCACGCGAGCGCGACCAATACACCGCGACTCCACCGCGTCGGGTTTGGCTGAGTGCCTCACGATTCATCCACGCGAACATCAGCACTTCACCCGTAGTGGCGTCCTGCGCGATGGCGGGCACGAGTCCCTCGGCGTTCCATTGAATCTGATCTAGCCATTGATTCATGTCAGAGCCTCATCTCGATGCCCTGTGCTCGCATGTATTCCTTTGCTTCGCGCACAGTGTGCTCACCGTAATGGAAAATACTGGCCGCGAGCACCGCATCAGCGTGACCTTGCAGCACGCCTTGCGCGAGATGATCCAGCGTGCCCACGCCACCACTGGCGATCACCGGGATGGTTACCGCATCGGAAATGGCGCAGGTCAGTGCCAAGTCGAAACCGTTCTTGGTACCGTCACGATCCATGCTGGTGAGCAGGATTTCACCGGCGCCGAGTTGCTGTACTTGTTGTGCCCAGGCGATGGCATCCAGCCCGGTCGCGTGGCGGCCACCGTGGGTGAACACCTCCCAGCGCCCTACCCCTACCTGCTTAGCGTCGATGGCGACGACGATGCATTGCGACCCGACCTTGCCCGAGGCGCCGGCCACCAATTGTGGATTCTGCACCGCTGCCGTGTTCATACTGACCTTGTCAGCTCCCGCATTGAGCAAGCGCCTCACATCCTCGACTACGCGTACGCCGCCCCCTACCGTGAGGGGAATGAAAACCTGTTCCGCGACTTGCTCGACCACGTGCAAAATGATGTCGCGTTCATCCGAACTGGCGGTGATATCGAGAAAGGTAATTTCGTCCGCGCCTTGCTCGTCGTAACGGCGCGCTATTTCAACCGGATCGCCGGCGTCACGTAAGCCGACGAAGTTGATGCCTTTTACGACGCGACCGGATTTGACGTCGAGGCAGGGAATGATGCGTTTCGCGAGCACTGAGTGGTAATTACTGCGACTTGCCAGAGAGCTTGTCAGCTTCGGCCTGGGCCTTTTTGAAATCGAGCGAACCTTCATAGATAGCGCGGCCGGTAATGGCGCCCATGATGCCTTCTTCTTCCACCTTGCACAGCGCCTTGATGTCTTTCAGGTTGGCGATACCGCCGCTGGCGATGACGGGAATGCGCAAAGCTTGGGCCAGCCTGACGGTCGCCTCGATATTCACGCCGGTGAGCATACCGTCGCGGCCAATGTCCGTGTAGATCACTGCTTCCACGCCATAGTCTTCGAATTTCTTGGCGAGGTCGACGACGTCATGTCCGGTCATTTTGGACCAGCCATCGGTCGCCACTTTGCCGTCCTTGGCATCCAGGCCGACGATGATGTGGCCAGGAAAGGCGCCGCAAGCATCATGCAAAAAGCCCGGGTTCTTTACCGCCGCCGTACCAATAATGACATAGGTGATGCCGTCATCGAGATAGCGCTCTATGGTATCCAGATCGCGGATGCCACCACCAAGTTGCACCGGGATGTCCTCCCCAACTGCCTTGGTGATGGTCTTGATGACGGCCTCGTTCTTGGGCTTGCCGGCGATGGCGCCATTCAGATCAACCAGATGCAAGCGACGCGCACCCTGCGCCAGCCAGTGCCGCGCCATAGACGCAGGGTCTTCGGAAAATACGGTGGCATCGCTCATGTCGCCCTGCTTCAGGCGCACGCAGTGGCCGTCTTTAAGATCGATAGCAGGTATGAGCAGCATAGGGATTGGGGGATAAATGAGCGGCCGGCTCGCAGGGGGCCTGATTGAGGTTAGGGTTTCCAACGCATGAAGTTGCCGAGCAGCGCAAGGCCAGCGTGAGCGCTTTTCTCCGGATGGAATTGCACAGCGAAAATATTATCCTTGGCGACGGCGCAGGTAAAGGGGAAGCCATATTCGCTGGTAGCCGCGGCCAGCGTCGGTTCTGCTTCTTCGACATAATAACTGTGCACAAAATAAAAGTGCGCGCCGTCTTCTATACCCGCCCACAGCGCATGCTGGCGCGCCTGCCGCACCTCGTTCCAGCCCATATGTGGCACCTTCAGCCGGCGGCCATCCGGCGCCAACATGCGTGTTGGGGGAAAATGGCGGACCCGGCCCGGCAAAACGCCCAAGCCAGCGACATTGCCCTCTTCGCTGCGCTCGAACAGCATTTGCAAACCGATGCAGATGCCGAGAAAGGGCTTGGATGCGGCCGCCTCAATCACCGCCTCCCGCAGACCCCGACTTTCCAGCTCGCGCATGCAATCGGGCATAGCGCCTTGGCCCGGCACTACGACGCGATCAGCGGCCGCGACGGCTTGCGGATCGGACGTAACCAGCACGTGGGCATCGGGGGCAATATGTTCGATCGCCTTGGCGACCGAGCGCAAATTGCCCATGCCGTAATCGACGATAGCGACGGTGTTCATTGCGGTGTTTCGAGTCTAGAGTTTTGGCGTTTTGAGTTATTCGGGGTGCGGCTTTCAACTCGAAGCCGCAACCCGCAACCCGAAGCAGCTACAAGCTTCCCTTGGTCGACGGCACGCTACCTGCCGCACGCGAATCAAATTCGGCGGCCATGCGCAGCGCGCGGCCGAAAGCCTTGAACACTGTCTCGCACTGGTGGTGGGCATTTTCGCCCGTCAGATTGTCAATGTGTAGAGTGATTTGGGCATGATTCACCAAGCCCTGAAAAAACTCGTGGGTGAGGTCAACATCGAAACCGCCGATCATCGCGCGGCTGAATTCGACGTTGAAAAAAAGTCCAGGCCGGCCCGAGAAATCCACCACCACGCGTGACAAGGCTTCGTCCAGCGGCACATAGGCATGGCCGTAGCGGCGGATGCCCTTCTTGTCGCCGATGGCCTCGGCCAGCGCCTGGCCCAGTGTGATGCCGATGTCTTCGACCGTGTGATGCGCGTCGATATGCAGATCGCCACGGGCTTCGACGTCGATATCCACCATGCCGTGACGCGCCACCTGATCCAGCATGTGGTCGAGAAAAGGAACGCCCGTCGCCAACTTGGCGACGCCGCTACCGTCCAGGTTGAGACGGACAGTGATCTGGGTTTCGTTTGTGTTGCGCGAAATCTCGGCTTGCCGCATGGAGCACCGAAGGAGAAGGAGTGGATAGAAGGCGAAACAAAAGAGCCTAGGTGAGCATGATACCATTTTGACTTTCGTCGCAACTCACTCTCACTCACCTCATACAACGCTGTTATGAATCGCTACTGGAGCGCGGTTGTTCACAGTCTCACGCCTTATGTGCCGGGCGAGCAGCCCAAGCTGCCCAACCTCATCAAGCTCAACACCAACGAGAGCCCTTACGGCCCGTCGCCACAGGCGCTCAAGGCGATGCAAGTCGCTCTGGATGACAGCCTGCGGCTTTATCCCGATCCCAACGCCGATCGACTCAAGGAAGCTATCGCGCTACGCACCGGCCTCACGCATCGCCAGGTCTTCGTCGGCAACGGCTCAGATGAAGTGCTGGCCCATACCTTCATGGCCTTGCTCAATCACGGGCGCCCCGTGCTGTTCCCGGATATCACCTACAGCTTCTATCCGGTGTACTGCGCTTTATATAAGGTGCAGTACACCGCCGTGCCGCTCACCAACAAATTTGAAATCCGCGTGGACGATTATTTGCAGCCCAATTTGCAGCCCAATGGCGGCATCATTTTTGCCAATCCGAATGCGCCCACCGGCCGCGCCCTGGCGCTCAGCGAAATTGAAAAGTTGTTGCGTGCCAATCAGGAGTCGGTCGTGGTGGTCGATGAAGCCTATGTGGATTTCGGCACCGAATCGGCCGTGCCGCTCATCGACCGCTTTCACAATCTGCTGGTGGTGCAAACCCTGTCGAAGTCGCGCTCGCTAGCGGGCTTGCGAGTGGGTTTCGCGCTAGGCCATGTCGACCTCATCGAAGCGCTGGAGCGTGTCAAGAACAGCTTCAACTCCTACCCACTGGGGCGGCTCGCCATAGCCGGTGCCGTGGCTGCAATTGAAGACACCGAGCATTTCGATCACACGCGCCACGCCATCATGGCGACCCGCGATACGCTGCTGCGTGAACTCGCCGAGTTGGGCTTTGATTGTCTACCCTCCGCCGCAAATTTCGTTTTCGCCCGCTATCCCGCGCGGGACGCCGCCCAGCTTGCCGCCGCATTACGCAGCCACGGCATCATCGTGCGCCACTTCAAGCTACCGCGCATTGACCAATTCCTGCGCATCACCATAGGCACCGACGCCCAATGCGCCGCGCTGGTGGCGGCGCTCAAGGATATTCTGCGTTGAGAGAGTTACAGCCAAAGTATCGGCTTCTCTCTCGCCTCGTCAATTTGCTTTTTCCGTTCGTCAGCAGGAAGCAAACCCACTTAAGATACAGGCCAACGAGACAGATTGATCGACGAACCGGAAAAACAACCGGCGCAGCAGTTAACAACCATCCAGCTATTTGCCGTTGAATGGGAGGGGAATTGATGGACAAGCAATTGCCAACACACGGCGAGCAAACCTTCGAGGAACTGCGGCAGAACAATGAGCACGGTGCCGAATACTGGAGTGCCCGCGACTTGCAGGTCATGCTCGGATACAGCCAGTGGCGTCGTTTCGAGGATGCTGTCAAGCGGGCCATGACTTCCTGTAAAGCCTCTGGCAACAACCCTGACCATCATTTTGCCGGCGCCGGCAAAATGATCGAAGTCGGCAAGGGTGGCCAACGGCAGGTCGAGGATTACCGCCTTTCCCGTTTTGCCTGTTACCTCATTGCCCAGAACGGCGACCCGCGCAAACCCGAAATCGCCAACGCTCAAAAATACTTTGCCATTTAAGCCCGTCGGCAGGAGCTTGGCGATCAAGCAGCGGCAGACATGGAGCGGCTGGAGCTGCGCAAGCAGACCAGCGAAGAGTTCAAGGCCCTCTCCGGCGCGGCCCAAGATGCTGGCGTTCAAAGCAGGATGTTCGGTGTTTTTCACGACGCCGGGTATAAAGGTCTATACGGTGGGCTGGGCGGCGCAGCCATCAAGGTCCGCAAAGCCATTCCCGATAAGGACAACCTGCTGGATCGAATGAATGCCACCGAACTTGCCGCCAACCAGTTCCGCATGACGCAAGCGCGCGATAAGCTGGCCCGCGACGGCATTCGCAGTCAGGTACAGGCTATCCAGACCCATCAACAGGTTGGCAAGGAAGTTCGCGATGCCATCAAGCGCATTGGCGGGACGCTGCCCGAGCATATTCCACCGGCAGAGCACATCAAGGAAGTAGAAAAACGACTGAAGAACGCAACGCCAAAGCTCGAACTGGATGAACGCGAAGCAGGCGGCTTACTTGGTGAAGGGTCCAGTAAACCCGGAAAGGCGAAGAAATGACCGAGCCAACCATCGTCTGCCCCAACTGCAAGACCGAAATCCCGGACACCCTCACTCATTGGCTAAGCAAAAACTAAAACTCACATGGATAGGCACGGATGCGCGGCCGAAGTTGGGGCCGCGCATTTTGTTGGGCGATCCGGATAAAAGCTATCACGTGAAACATCCTGTCACCAGCGCCGACTCTTTCGACAATCAACTTACCTTTGGTGACAACGGTGGGCGCGGATTTCTATCGGATTTAATCCGCGTTTATCAGCGTTGATCAGCGTCCAGATTTTTCAGCGTTTCAAACGCAATTCCGCTGCCCGCGCATGGGCTTGCAGGCCTTCGCCGTGCGCCAATATCGACGCGATGCGGCCCAGGGTTTGTGCGCCGGCTTCGGAAACCTCGATGATGGAGCTGCGTTTCTGGAAGTCGTAGACTCCCAACGGCGAGGAAAATCGCGAGCTGCGCGAGGTAGGCAGCACGTGATCGGGGCCGGCACAGTAATCGCCCAGCGATTCGGAGGTATAGCGCCCGAGGAATATAGCGCCGGCATGGCGTATTTTTTCGACCAGCGCGTTGGGGGCAGCCACCGACAATTCCAGATGCTCAGGTGCGATTCGGTTGGCGATGGCACAAGCTTCATCGAGATCGCGCACTTCGATCAAGGCGCCGCGCCCTTGGAGCGACGCGGTGATGACATCCTTGCGTGGCATATCAGGCAGGAGGCGTTCTATGCTGCGCTCGACTTGCTCCAGGTAACCGCGATCCGGGCACAACAAAATAGATTGCGCCATCTCGTCGTGCTCGGCCTGGGCGAAAAGATCCATGGCCACCCAGTCTGGATCGGTCGTGCCGTCGGCGATGATGAGAACTTCCGAAGGCCCGGCCACCATGTCTATGCCCACCACGCCAAAAACGCGCCGCTTAGCCGCCGCCACGTAGGCGTTGCCGGGTCCGACGACCTTATCCACCTGGGGTATGGTTTGTGTGCCATACGCCAGCGCCCCGACAGCTTGCGCGCCGCCGATAGTGAAGACACGATCTACGCCGGTAATGGCGGCGGCGGCCAGCACCAGCATGTTTTTTTCGCCGCGCGGCGTAGGAACCACCATGACGAGCTCCCCCACGCCGGCCACCTTGGCGGGGATGGCATTCATCAGTACGGAGCTCGGGTAAGAGGCTTTGCCGCCAGGCACGTAAAGGCCAACGCGATCCAGCGGCGTGACTTTCTGGCCTAGGCGCGTGCCGTCAGCTTCGGTGTATTCCCATGAGGTGGCGAGCTGGTGCTGATGGTAGAGCGCAATACGAGAGGTAGCCTGTTCCAAAGCCTCGCGCTGCTCAGGCGGCAAACCGACAAGGGCCGCGTCCAGCTCGCGCTTGGGCAGCTCCAGCTCGACCATGCTTTTTACATCGAGATGATCGAAGCGCCGTGTGTAGTCGAGCACTGCGGCGTCGCCATGGGTGCGCACAGCCGAAAGTATTTCCGCCACGGCCAGCTCGACGCTTTCGTCCTGCGCACTATCAAAAGCTAAGAGCGCCGCAAGCTGCTTTGGGAAGTCGGCGTCGGTCGAGCTTAGACGACGCGTCAAGCTCACTTGACGGCTCCGGCGAAGGCATCAATCACCGGCTGCAATTGATCGCGTTTCATTTTCAGCGCCGCTTGATTGACGATCAAGCGCGATGAGATCGGCATGATGTCTTCCACCGCGCGCAGGTTGTTGGCGCGCAGCGTGTTGCCGCTGGAAACCAGATCGACAATCGCATCGGCCAGGCCCACTAGTGGCGCGAGTTCCATGGAACCGTAGAGCTTGATGAGGTCGACATGCACGCCCTTGGCGGCGAAGTGTTCACGCGCCGTCTTAATGTACTTGGTGGCCACGCGCAGCCGCGCACCGCGCTTGACGGCCTGTTCGTAGTCGAAACCCTCGGGCACCGCGACCGCCATGCGACACTGGGCAATTTTCAAGTCCAGCGGCTGATACAAGCCTATGCCGCCATGCTCGATCAACACATCCTTGCCGGCGATACCCAGATCGGCGGCACCATATTGCACATAGGTCGGCGTATCGGAGGCACGCACAATCACCAGGCGCACATCGGCCCGGTTGGTGGCGAGGATGAGCTTGCGCGAGGTCTCTGGATCGTCGGTCGGCACGATGCCGGCGGCCGCGAGTAGCGGCAAGGTCTCTTCAAAAATGCGGCCCTTGGAAAGGGCGATAGTGATGCCGGTCACGGCGGTCTCGATATGCAGAAAAGTGAAATTTTAACGTAGAAGCGTTCTGACGCGGATTTGCGCGGATGAACCCGGATTTTCGATTTGATCCGCGCCTATCCGCATAAATCCGCGTCGAGCGACTTTAATGCACTCGCCGAATGCGCGCGCCGAGCTGCGACAACTTCTCTTCAATATGCTCGTAGCCGCGATCGAGGTGGTAGATGCGGTCGATGAGGGTTTCGCCGCACGCTACCAGGCCGGCAATGACCAGGCTGGCGGAAGCACGCAAGTCGGTGGCCATCACGGTTGCACCTTCGAGTTGCACGCTGCCTTTGACGACGGCCGTGTTGCCGTTGATTTCGATCTCGGCGCCCAGGCGCAGCAACTCCTGCGCGTGCATGAAACGGTTTTCGAATATGGTTTCGGTGATCACAGCCGTACCTTCGGCAACGCAGTTCATGGCCATGAACTGCGCCTGCATGTCGGTGGGAAAAGCGGGATAAGGTGCCGTGCGCAGACTTACCGACTTGAGTACCCCTTGGGCGGAAATCTCGATGGCGTCATCAAAGGTTTCGATGTGTGCGCCGGCTTCGCGCAGCTTTTCGATGACGGCGTCGAGGATGGCGCCGCTGGTATTTTTCAACCGCACCTGACCACCGGTTACAGCCGTGGCGACGAGGAAAGTGCCCGTCTCGATGCGGTCCGGCATGATGCGGTGATGCGCGCCGTGCAAGTGTTCCACACCCTCGATCGTGATGACATCGCTACCCGCGCCAATGACTTTCGCACCCATGGCGTTGAGGCAATTGGCAAGGTCGATGACCTCGGGTTCGCGCGCGGCGTTTTCGATCGTCGTCGTACCCTCGGCCAGGGCCGCCGCCATCATCAGGTTTTCAGTGCCAGTGACGGTGACGAGATCGCAGCAGATTTTGGCGCCGCGCAACCGCTTGGCGCGCGCTTCGATGTAGCCGTGCTCCACATGAATCTCCGCACCCATAGCCTGCAAGCCACGTATGTGGATATCCACGGGTCGGGCACCGATGGCGCAACCGCCGGGCAGTGAGACGCGCGCTTGCCCCGCCCGTGCGACCAAGGGCCCAAGCGTGAGTATGGAAGCGCGCATGGTCTTGACGAGTTCGTATGGCGCTTCGGGCTTGTCCAGCCGTAAAGCGGACAGCGTCAGTCCATTTTTCTCGTCGAGGGTGACCTCCACGCCCATCTTCGACAGAAGCCGCAGCATGGTGGAGACGTCGTTGAGGTGCGGCACATTAGACAGATGCAACGGCTCGTCGGTAAGCAGCGCCGCGCACATCAAGGGCAGCGCCGCATTTTTGGCCCCGGAGATAGCGACTTCCCCGCGTAGCGGCACGCCACCTTCGATGAGAAGCTTATCCATGCTGCGGCTGCCATTCCTCCGGCGTCAGGGTGCGCATGGAGAGCGCGTGTATCTCGCCGCTTTCCATGCGGCCACCTAGCGCCTTGTACACGAGCTGCTGGCGCTGGATGCGACTTTTTCCTGCAAAATCGACGCTTACAATAACGGCTTCAAAATGCGACCCGTCGCCAACAACGCTGACGTGGGCGCACTGCAATCCTTGAGCGATGTAGCTTTTGATGTCTTCCGGTTCAACCATTTCCCATTCCTACGCGAGTTATAAACAACTGAGCTACACAACTAAGCACGAAGCTTGTAGCCGCTGTTAAGCAGCCACAAGGTGAGTACGGACAGCACTATAAAGCAAGTGCCGGTGATGCCTAAGCTCAACATGGGCGCCACATCTGAGACGCCGAAAAAACCGTAGCGAAAACCGTCGATCATGTAAAAGATGGGGTTGTACTGTGAGACGTGCAGCCAGAATGGCGGCAGCGAATAAATCGAGTAGAACACGCCTGAGAGGAAAGTCAGCGGCACGATGATGAAGTTCTGAAATGCCGCGAGCTGATCAAATTTATCCGCCCAGATGCCGGCGATCACGCCTAGCGAACCCATGATGGCGCCGCCCAGCAAGGCGAAAAGCAATATCCACAGCGGCTGTTGATAGGGCAGATCAACGAACCACAGCGTCACCAGTAGCACGCCCAGCCCCACCACCACACCGCGCACCACGGCAGCCAGCACGTAGGCCAGGAAAAATTGACGATAGGAAATGGGCGGCAGCAACACGAAAATGATATTCCCCGTCACCTTGGATTGGATGAGCGAAGATGAGCTATTCGAAAATGCATTCTGCAGAACGGCCATCATAATCAGGCCGGGAATCAGGAAAGCCGCGTACGAGACATTCTCATAAACCTTCACATGGGTTTGCAACACATGCGAAAAAATCAACAAATAGAGAAGGGCGCTGAGCACCGGCGCCGCCACGGTCTGGAAGCCCACTTTCCAGAAGCGCAGCACTTCCTTTTGAAAAAGCGTTAGAAACCCGTTCATAGCGGATTCATCGCACGAACAAAGACATCTTCGAGGTCGGGTTTGATTATTTCGACGTCCTCAATATGGCAGCCTGCCTCGCGCAAAGCTTGCAATAAAACGGCGACTTCGTCGCAGTTTTCCAGCGTGAAGCTCATCTCACCCCTCATTTCGGCCATTGCTTCGCCCGTGCTCTCCACTAGCGCCCCGACTCGCGCCAGTAAAGCGGCTGGCGGTCGCGCTCCATCAGTCAGACGTACCCGCAACCTTTGGGCGGAAAATTGCCGCAAGAGGTTGGCGGTGGTATCCAGCGTCACGATGCGGCCTTCCTTAAGCATAGCGATGCGACCGCAAAGGGTTTCCGCTTCTTCCAGATAATGGGTGGTGAGGACTATGGTGTGGCCGTCGCGATTTAGTCGGCGTATGAAATTCCATAATCCTTGGCGTAACTCGACATCGACGCCGGCGGTCGGCTCGTCGAGCACGATGACAGGTGGACGGTGCACTAAAGCCTGTGCCACCAGTACGCGGCGCTTCATGCCGCCCGAGAGCTGGCGCATGTTGGTCTCGGCCTTGCTGGTCAGGTCGAGCGCGTCCAGTATCTCGGTTATCCATGGGCCGTTGTCGCGGATGCCGTAGTAGCCCGATTGCATGCGCAAGGTTTCGCGCACCGTGAAAAAGGGGTCGAAGACTAACTCTTGCGGCACTACGCCGAGCAGGCGGCGCGCGGCGCGGTACTCGGTCACAACATCGTGACCCATCACGGCCAGACGACCGGAGCTTGGACGGGTAAGGCCAGCCAATGCGGAGATTAGCGTTGTCTTACCGGCGCCGTTGGGACCTAGCAGGCCAAAGAACTCACCGGGCGCGATGTCCAGATCGACGCCCGCCAGTGCCTGCACGTCCCCATAGCGCTTGGTGACGCCTTCAATGCGGATAGCGGAAATCATTACAGTTGCTGGTTATGAGACTGGGCCGAGGCTGCCCGAAGGGGCGACACGCGAAGCGCGCCACACACCTAAGCGAGCGGAATCAGGTCGCTGACGCCATATAACTCGGCCAAACTGAGGAGGTCTTGTGGTGGGTTGGCGATTTTCACCCGTTGGCCCAGACGGGCGGCAGCACGCACCCAGCCGAACACTACGGTTAGCCCGGAAGAATCAACTTCCTCCACGGCGGCCAAATCGAAAATGTTCTCCGGGCGGGTAAGCTTCGCGCTACCGGTTTCGAGCAACTCCCGCGCGTTGGCAAGTGTCAGCGCGCCGCTAACTGCCAGGCGCTCTCCTGCCACACTGATCATTTCTTGACGGGCGCAGTATCCTGAGTGCTACCGTTCTTGGCCTGCAGCGCCTTAATAAGGCCGTCGATACCGCCATTGCGCACTTCGGTCGCGAAGGACGAACGATAGTTGGTAACGAGGCTTACGCCGGCCACCACCACGTCGTAAACCTTCCATCCCTGGGGCAGTTTTTCCATGCTGTAATCCAGCGTAAGCGGCTTGCCACCGGGCTGATTGATTTGCGTGCGCACCGTCACGTCGGTGTCCGCCGCCTGCATCTGCAGCGGCTTGAATTCGACTGTCTGGTTCTTATAGGCAGTCAAGGCATTGGAATACGTGCGCACCAGCAAGGTGTGAAACTCTTCCGTTAATATCTTCTGCTGGGCCGGATTAGCTTGGCGCCATTCCTTGCCCAGGGCCAGCGCAGTCATGTGCGCAAAGTTGAAGTGCGGGAACACCTTCTGCTCGATCAAGTCGATGGCGCGCTTGGTGCTGCCGGACTGGATGTCCTTGTCCTTACGGATGATATCCAGCACCTCGGTGGTCACGGTTTTGACCAGCGCATCCGGCGCAGTCGTTTCCTGGGCTTGCGCGCCCAGCGGTAACAGGCTGGCGGCGGCCAGCAACATGGCGATAAACTTCATGGCGTTCCCTGCAAAATGTGGTTGAAAAGGCGCAGCAGTATGGGTTACTCGTCGGTCAACTGCTTAGGCGGATTGCCGTCATAAACCTCACTGCGACGATGCTGCAAGTAGGCGTCGCGGATATAACTGTATTTGTCCAATGCCGCTTCTTCTACGACCTTGTCGGCCTTCAGCAGTTCAGCCCGCTTGCTAACTATACGCAGCGCAGCGAGGGAATTACGGGTAGGCACGTTTTCGATATTCACGATCGGATCGGTATAGATATCCACGGCCAGACCAACGCTGTCACGAACCGTACGTGGACCGAAGAAAGGCAACACCACATAGGCGCCTTCGCCTATACCCCAACGGCCAAAGGTCTGGCCGAAATCCTCGTCGTGTTTTTCTAAACCCATCAAACTCGCTACATCGAATATGCCCAGGAGACCCAGCGTGCTGTTGATGAGGAAGCGACCACCGTCAGAGAGCGCTTGCAAGGGCTTGCCCTGCAATAGGTTGTTAATGGCAGTGGGGACATCGGCGACGTTGGAAAACACATTCACCACACCCGTCTGCACCGGCTGCGGCAGCACCGCATCGTAGCCTTGGGCCACCGGCTTGATGACAGCTTTATCCACGCCCTCATTCACAGAGAACATCGCGCGGTTAAAACCTTCGATAGGATCGTTGGGGTTGCCGCCCGTCGCGCAACCGCTCAATAAAGCGGCGAAGCTAAGGCATAAGCTACTGATTTTCATGGCGAAGGCCTTGTTCATAATTTCACCTATTTGTTGTTCCTTGCCTATTAACGTCACTTCGGCGCCGTTCCTTCAGCCGCCTTGTTGAAAACGAATTGACCTACCAGGTCTTCCAGCACCATGGCGGACTCTGTTTTCTTCACAGTGTCACCCGCTTTGAGCACTTCGGTTTCTCCACCCGCCGACAAGCTCACATATTGCTCGCCCAACAGCCCGGAGGTGCGTATCTTCGCGAAGGTGTCGCGCGGAAACTTGAAACGCCCCTCCAGCGCCAAACTCACCACCGCCTCAAAGCGTTCGGGGTCCAGCTGAATGTCCGTCACGCGCCCTACCACCACGCCGGCGCTTTTCACCGGCGCGCGCACCTTCAGGCTGCCGATATTATCAAACTTGCCTTTGATCACATAGGTTTCCGCCATATTGGACGAACTTAGATTGCCCACTTTGAGGGCTAAAAACAACAGTGCACCCAAACCTATCGCGACGAAAAAACCCACCCAAAGATCTAAAGTCATTCGGCTCATAGGTCCTAAGCTCCCCGAAACATCAACGCTGTGAGAATAAAGTCCGCCGCCAGAATGGCCAGCGACGAAGTAACGACCGTCCGTGTCGTGGAGGCTGAAACGCCCTCAGCCGTCGGCTCAGAAGCGTAGCCCTCGAAGACCGCGATTCCAGTCACCAGCACGCCGAAGACGAAGCTCTTAATCACCCCATTGACGACGTCTTCACGGAAATCCACCGAAGCCTGCATCTGCGACCAAAATGAGCCCTCATCGACACCGATCAGCCGCACGCCGATCAAGTAAGCGCCGAAAACACCCATGGCCGAAAATAGCGCCGCGAGAAAGGGCATCGAAATCACGCCCGCCCAAAAGCGCGGCGCAACCACGCGAGCAATGGGATTCACAGCCATCATTTCCATGGCTGAGAGTTGTTCGGTGGCTTTCATGAGTCCGATCTCAGCCGTGATGGCGCTGCCAGCGCGGCTGGCAAAGAGCAGCGCCGCAACCACCGGCCCCAGTTCGCGCACTAGCGAGAGGGCGACCAGCACGCCCAAGGCCTCGGCCGAACCATAGCGCTGTAGCGTGTCGTAACCTTGCAGGCCCAACACCATACCAACAAAGAGGCCGGACACCAAAATGATGATGAGGGAAAGCACTCCGGTGAAATAGATTTCCCGGATTATCAGGAAAAAGCGCCGGAAGCTGGTGCCCGACGACAGCAAGATCATGACAAAGAAACGGCTAGCGTAGCCCAGACGCCCCAGCTTATCCGTCACACGCCGGCCAAGACCACGTACCGATGAAATAACAACATCAAGCATGAGCGGTTTCTTTCAAGGGCGCGCCGTAAATCTGCTCGCGATACGGCTCGGAAGGATATTGGAAGGGCACCGGCCCATCGCTCTCTCCCCACACAAACTGATGCACATAGGCTTTGTCGGATGCACGAATCTCGTCGGGTGTACCCTCCGCCACGACCTTGCCGTCCGCCATGAAATAAACGTAATCGACTATCTGCAGCGACTCCTGCACATCGTGGGTGACGATGATGGAGCTTCCGCCCAAGGCGTCGTTGAGTTTGCGTATGAGTTGGCCAATGACGCCCATCGTGATCGGGTCCAGCCCCGTAAAGGGCTCGTCGTACATCATAAGCACGGGGTCCAGCGCCATAGCCCTCGCCAACGCCACTCGGCGTGCCATGCCGCCGGAAAGTTCGGTCGGCATGAGGCCTTGGGCGCCGCGTAAACCCACGGCGTTGAGCTTGAGAAGCACTAGATCGTGGATGAGCTCTTCGGGCAGATCGGTATGCTCGCGCATCTGGAAAGCAACATTATCGAAGACCGTCATATCGGTGAACAAAGCACCAAACTGGAACAACATACCCATGCGACGACGCAGCGCATAGAGCCCGGCGCTGTCGAGTTCGTGCACCACCTGCCCCGCCACCGTAACTTCGCCAGACGACGGCTTCAACTGGCCACCGATCAAGCGCAGCGTTGTGGTTTTACCGCAACCGCTCTGGCCCATGATGGCCACCACCTTGCCACGCGGAATCTTCATGTTAATGCCAGATAACACGGGCCGCTGGTCGTAGGTGAAGTTGAGATTGTTGATGTTGACGAGTAAGTCGCTCGACACAGTGGGGGACGTTAAACGTCATAAATTTTGAAGGGTGCGATATTCTAGCAGAGGGTGGCCTGGAAACCATGCCGCAGGCTGCCCGGGCGCCGATTCGTTGGGTATAAACAACACTGGCAAGGCCCTCTGCTATAGTAGGCCACACAGCGTTTTCGCTCACGCGCACTCATGACCGCCGACCCCGCCCTGCAGAAACCCTCGCTGCTGATCGTCGACGACGACCCGCTAATCATAGACACCCTGAGTTTTCTTCTCGGCCGCGAATTTGATGTGCATAGCGCCGCTACGCGCGCCGAATGCGTGGTTCTGCTGCGCAGTCTTGCCCAAGCACCTCGCTTGGCCTTAGTCGACCTCGGTTTGCCGCCGTTGCCGCATCGGCCAGATGAGGGCTACGCGCTGATCGGCGATCTCCTCGCTCACGCGCCGGAGATCAAGATCGTTGTGCTCTCGGGTCAGAACGACGAGGCTTATGCCCGTCACGCCCGCGCACTGGGCGCCGCCGATTTTGTTGCCAAGCCGGCCGAACCCGAGCAATTGCGCCAGGTATTGCATGACCTCCTCGCCTTCGATGAGGTCGAGTTAGGCCTGGCACCGGCGGCCACGCTAGAAGCGGGCGGCCTGATTGGCGACAGCGTACCTATGCAAAAGCTGCGCGCTCAGATCGGACAATATGCCGAATCGCCTTTCCCGGTATTGATAGAGGGGGAATCCGGCAGCGGCAAGGAAATCGTTGCCAGTCACTATCTGCACCGCATGGCCGGGCGCCGCGACAAGCCCTACTTCGCCCTCAACTGCGCAGCCATTTCGCCCAATCTGGTGGAACCCACACTGTTTGGTTATGCGAAGGGCGCTTTTACTGGCGCGACACAGGCGAAATCCGGCTACTTTGAAGAGGCCGCCGAAGGCACGCTGTTCCTCGACGAAATCGGCGAGTTGCCGCTGGACCTGCAGCCCAAGCTGCTGCGCGTGCTGGAGAACGGCGAATTCCAGCGTGTCGGCGAAACACAGATGCGGGTCAGCCGCGCCCGTGTCATCGCCGCCACCAACCGCGATTTGCGCAAGGAAGTGCGCGAAGGGCGCTTCCGCGCCGACCTCTACCATCGCCTGTCGGTGTTCACCATCAACGTACCGCCGCTGCGCGAAATGGGCGCGGACAAGACGCTGCTGCTCGATCATTTCCGTAACTTCTACGCACACCAAGCGATGCAGACGCCCTGCGAACTCACGCCTGAAGCGGCCACGCGCTGGCAGGACTACCACTTCCCCGGCAACGTGCGGGAGCTGCGCAATATCGTCATCCGCCTGGCCACCAAATATCCGGGCCGCAGCGTCTCGCTGAGTGAACTTGAGGACGAACTGGATAGCCAAGGTGACAACCTGCCGCAGAGCTGGCTGCCACCGCAAGACATCGTGGAGCTTTCCGAAATCGCCCTGCGCCACCTGCAGCAACGTGGCCAATTCCATCTCGACGCGACGCTGCAACGTTGGGAACAGGGGTATATTCAAGCAGCATTAAAGCTCACGCACGGCAATGTAAGCCAGGCCGCCAAACTGCTGGGTGTGAATCGCACCACGCTCTACAACCGTATGGAAGTGCTGGCACGTGACCTCGGCGCGGCGTAACGAAAAGAACGAAGTAACCAAGAAACGATAGGGAGATAGCGTGTACCTGGAGCATTTCGGGCTGACTGAAGCGCCCTTCCGCATCACGCCGCACACCGATTTTTTCTTCGAGGGCGCAAACCGCGGTGCTACCCTGGACGCACTGCTCTACGCCATCACCCATGACGAAGGCATCGTCAAAGTGACCGGCGAAGTCGGCAGCGGCAAGACCATGTTGTGTCGCGTACTGATCGAGCGTTTGCCCGCCAACGTTGCTACAATTTACCTCGCCAATCCCTCGCTATCGCGTGACGAATTTCTATTTACTGTCGCCGACGAGCTGTTCATTAACCTCGCCACCAACCGCGCCAGTGCTGTATTGCGTGCCTTGCAAGAGCACTTGATCGAGTTGTATGGGCAGGGGCGCCAGGTGGTGATGCTGATCGATGAAGCGCACGCCATGCCGCGCGAAACCCTGGAAGAGATCCGACTGTTGTCCAATCTCGAATCCAATCGCCACAAGCTGCTGCAAATCGTGCTCTTCGGCCAGCCCGAACTTAATGACAATCTGAATCGTCAGGAAATGCGCCAGTTGAAAGAGCGCATCACGCACAACTTCGGCCTTGAGCCGTTGGTGCGTGCAGACGTCGCCGCGTACATCAATTTCCGCATGCGAGCGGCCGGCTACAAAGGGCCGGACCTATTTTCAGCGGCGGCTTTGAAACTCATCGCCCGCACTTCCCTGGGCCTCACCCGGCGTATCAATATTCTTTGCGACAAAGCGCTGCTCGCGGCCTTTGCGGCGAACACTCATCAAATCACTTACGCCCACGTCCAAGCGGCGGTACGCGATGCTGAATTCCGCAAGGCCCCCTTGCCGAAGCTAGGCCGATGGATAGGTGCTGGCGCGGCCGCTATGCTACTAAGCGGTGGGCTGGCGATTTATTTCTGGCAACAGGAATTGGCGGCCCCTTCCCGTGTGCCGCCCACCGCGCTCGCGGCGTCACCGCCGCCATCTTCGCCCCTATCCGCAGCGCCAGCCCCGACTCCATCAGCCGCTACACGCCAGGCGGGCGCTCCACTACCCCTACCCAAAACGATGGCGGCGGAGCCCACCAAGGGAGGCAACCTCAAATTTGGCCCCGCTACCCTCAAAAAAATCGAAGAGACCCAACAGTGGTTAGCGAACGCCGACGGTGAGCATTGGTTTATACAACTACTCGCCACCGACGCCACCCAGACTGAGCAGGTCGAGAACCTCCTCACAAGCACCGACAAGTTGGATGATCCGGCCGCTCTACGGGTTTACTCAGCGGAAGTTCGCGGCGCGCAACGGATCGGGGTGATTTACGGCGACTACCCCTCGACATCGGCCGCAAGCCTAGCATTGGCGCACCTTCCGCAGTCCTTGCGCATGTCCGGACCTTATTTGCGCCAGGTCAAGAGATTGCAGCGTTAGGGCTTTTCAAATCAGTTAGTTGCATCTAAGTCTTAATGTGATAGCATGCAAAATCGGACCTCGCCTCGAGGCGCTTTATCACGCTAGCCATGACAGCCCTCTACAGAAAAACGATCTCCGCAGTACTCCTGTCGATACTCCTTGCGGCCTGTACAACGCCGCCCTTGCAACGCCCTTCTTCGGGTCATATCAGCGCCGAAAACGCGCTACCCCCGCCCTCGCCGAATATCCCTCAGCCGGTGCAACAGACGCTCGCTCTGCCGGCGCCGAAGCCCACACCCAAGGCCGAAACCTATAGCGTGGTCGTCAAGGATGTTCGCGTGCAGGAATTGCTTTTTGCATTGGCCCGCGACGCCAAGCTGAATGTCGATATCCACCCCGGTATTACGGGCGCCGTCACGCTCAATGCCATAGACCAGACCCTGCAGCAGTTGCTCACACGCATCGCCAAGCAAGTGGATATGCGTTGGGAGATCGACGGGCCGAATCTCGTCATCATGCCGGATAGCCCCTACCTACACACATACATTGTGGATTACGTGAACATGTCGCGTGAAGTGAGCGGCACCGTATCCATTAGTACGCAAATCGCGTCGACCAGCACCGCGGCAACCGGAACCGCCGTTGCCAATGGCGGCGGCAATAACTCCACGACTTCCGTCAGTAGTGTCGCGCACAACCGCTTCTGGGAATCGATCGAGAAAAACATCAAAGACATACTGCGGGAGACCGACAAGATCCTGCCTGAAGGCAGCAGCGAAACGGTGATCGAACGCGCCGATCTGCAAGCGACCACGGGGACTGGCGCTCCCGCGCCAGCTAGCCGTAGCGGCAACCAATCGGCCTCTATCGCCGGGAGTCCGAACCCGGCCGCTTTGCAAAACAGTGGAACCACCGTCGTCAAGCGCACGACCTTCCGCGAAGCCGCTTCGGTGATTGTCAACCCCGAAGCCGGCGTGATCGTCGTGCGCGCCACTGCCAGGCAGCATGAGAAAGTTCAAGAGTTTCTGAGCCTAGTCATGGCCAATTCGCGTCGCCAAGTAATGATCGAGGCGACCATCGCCGAGGTGCGATTGAACGACCAATACCAGCAAGGCATCAACTGGCAAAGTCTGCGCAGCTTGCGCAATCCGGGTACGGCGGGTTTTTCGTTGGCGCAAAACCCCAGCGGGCTGGATGGAAACGGACAGGTGCCCAACCCCTTTGTCACTTCCGGCAAAGCATTTCTTCTGAATTATGTGGCGCCGGGCTTGGGCATTTCATCCACGATTACCCTCCTGGAAAGTTTCGGTCGGGTGAAAGTACTGTCTAGCCCGAAGATTAGCGTCATGAACAACCAGACGGCCATGCTGAAAGTGGTCGATAACGTGGTCTATTTCGAAGTGAAATCCGACTCGACGACCAATCAGGTCGGCACCAATAAAACGGTCACCACCACGGCGAAGTCCGTCTCGGTGGGGCTGGTCATGAGCATCACGCCACAGATCAGCGAATCGGACATGGTCATACTCAACGTGCGGCCGACGATCTCCCGCATTACCGGATACAAGGTCGACCCTAACCCCGACATTCCCGCCGCCATTCAAAATCGGGTGCCGGAAATCCAGACGCGCGAAATGGAATCCATGCTGCGCCTCTCGAACGGTGACATCGCCGTCATGGGTGGGTTGATGCAGGACGGCATCGATTACAACACGGACGCAGTGCCGGGTCTGGGCAGCTTGTCGGGTATAGGTAATCTTTTTAAACAGCGCGACGACACCAATACCAAAACCGAGTTGGTGATTTTCCTGCGTCCCATCGTTATTCGTGACCCTAGTCTCAATGGCGATTACCGCGAGTTTCGCGCGCAGTTGCCGAACAAGGATTTTTTCGCACCGCCGGCGTCGGTTGAGCGCCCCAGCACAGGAGCTGACGCCCAGTGAGTCTACTCATGGACGCGTTGAAAAAGGCCGAAGAGGCCAAGCGCCAGGTGGAGGCGACGGCTGCCGCCCAAACTGAGGCATCCGTTATATCCCCAAGTGTGGATGAGTCTAGCCAACGCGGCCTGCCGGCATTGCCAGCACGTCTGGAGTTGCTCGATGCGGAGTTTCATACCGGCGCCAAGCCAGAAGTGGCGCCACCACTCGCCCAAACCATCGCCGAAGCCACGCAACAACAAGAACGCGACCGCGCCTCCGCGCAGAACCTTTTCGCCGCCAAGCAGCCCGAATCGCGCAACCTTTTTCCCATCCTCATCGGTGGGGTCACGTTGGCTGCCCTCATCGGCATAGGCGTTTATTTCTGGCTGCAATTACATGCTTCCGGCGCATCGGCTCTCAAACCGGCGGCACCGTACCCGTTGTCCGCCTCCGGAGCAACCCACTTTGCCACCGCCCCTGTGCCCGTCATCAACGTCGCCGCGCCCTTGCCTACCCCCGTCGCATCTCCGTCGCTGCCGGCACGCGCAATCGCACCGGCGGCCCATCTCGTCAGCGAGCCGCCACCCGCGCCGACGAGTCCGATTCGCTTTACCAGTTCTCATCTGAAGGTGAACCCAGCCGTCGCGCAAGCTTATCAGGCCTACAGCAGGGGCGATCTCCCCGCCTCACGCCGCGAGTACGAACAGGTGTTGCGCACTGAGCCGAAAAATAGTGACGCCTTGCATGGCTTGGCGGCCATCAGTCTGCGCCAGGGCCAGCCCGATGCGGCCGAAGACTACTATCTGCGCGCCTTGGAGGCCGACCCCAAAGATGCGACGGCACAAGCGGCCCTGCTCAGTTTGCGCGGCCAGGTCGACCCGGTGCAATCGGAGAGTCGCCTGAAAACGCTGCTTGCCGGTCAACCTGAGTCCGCAGCGCTGAACTTCAGCTTGGGCAACCTCTACGCGAGACAAAACCGCTGGAACGAAGCGCAACAAGCCTACTTCCGCGCTTACACCGTCGACGCCGAAAATCCGGATTACCTATTCAATCTCGCCGTGAGTCTGGAGCAAATACGTCAGCCCAAACTCGCGTTGCAGTATTATCAGAGTGCGCTCGCCGCAGCCGCTCAGCGCCCAGCCGCCTTCGACAAGAATCAGGCCGCGGGTCGCGTGCGCGAGCTTCAACAATAATCCACCCCTCCCTAGCACTGGCGACATGAAAATGACCGCGCCTGCCATCGCGCCTTCCCCCGCGCCCCTCGCGCCTCGCCGGCCGCTGGGCCAGATACTCATCGCTCAAGGCGTCATCAGCGAGGATCAGTTACGCATCGCCCTGCTGGAGCAAATGAAGTCCAACCAGCCGGTGGGCAAGCTCCTGGTGAGCCTGGGCTTCATTTCCGAAGCGACACTGCGCGACGCATTGAGCGAAAGTCTGGGCAAGCAAAGCGTTGATCTTTCGCATGCCATTATTGATCCTGCCGCCTTGCGGCTGGTGCCGCAGCAAGTCGCCAAGCGCCATCTGATTTTGCCGCTCGATTATGACAAGCCTCAGCACCGCTTGACTGTCGCGGTGGCGGACATCAACGACATCGTGGCGCTGGATAAGCTGCGCTCGCTAGTGCCGCATGACATGCTGATCGAGACGATGCTGGCCGGCGAATCGGAAATTTCCCGCGCCATCGACCAGTACTACGGTCATGAGTTGTCCATCGACGGCATCCTGCACGAAATCGAAACCGGCGAGATCGACTGGCGCAGTCTGGCCGCCTCCAGCGATGAATACAGCCAGCCGGTGGTGCGCTTGATCGACGCCGTGCTGACCGACGCCGTGAAGCGCGATGCCTCCGACGTGCACTTCGAGCCTGAGCAGAACTTCCTACGCATCCGCTATCGCATCGACGGGCTGCTACGGCAAATCCGCGCGCTGCATAAGTCCTATTGGCCCGCGATGGCGGTGCGCATCAAGGTGGTGAGTAACATGAACATCGCCGAAACACGGGCTCCGCAGGACGGCCGCATCTCGCTCAACATCAGCGGCCGCGCGGTGGATTTCCGCGTTTCGGCACAGCCAACCCTGCACGGTGAGAACATCGTGCTGCGTATTCTGGATCGGCAAAAGGGCATCGTACCGCTGGATAAACTTGGGCTAGACGATCCCCAGCTCGACATGCTGAAGATCATGATCGCGCGACCCGAAGGCATCATCCTCGTCACGGGCCCTACCGGCAGCGGTAAGACGACGACACTTTATTCAGTGTTAAGTCACATCAACGATGAGGGCATCAACATCATGACCCTCGAAGACCCGGTCGAATATCCAATGGCGATGATCCGCCAGACCTCGGTGGCCGAAGCCGCCAAACTCGACTTCGCCAACGGTGTGCGATCGATGATGCGACAGGATCCGGATGTAATTCTCGTTGGCGAAATCCGCGACGCCGACACGGCGGAAATGGCCTTCCGTGCTGCTATGACAGGTCACCAGGTCTATACGACGCTGCACACTAACTCGGCCATCGGCGCCATCCCCCGCCTACTCGATATCGGCATCCTGCCCGACATCATGGCGGGCAACATCATCGGTGTAGTGGCGCAGCGTTTGGTGCGGCGCTTGTGTCCGCATTGCAAGAAGGGCAACCCCGCCGAGTCGCATGAAGCGCGGCTGCTGGGGCTGGCCTCCGACGCGCCGAGGCCCACGCTTTATCGCGCCAGCGGTTGCGAGCACTGCGACTATCAGGGGTACAAAGGTCGCCAGGCCATCATGGAGTTGTTGCGGCTGGACGCCGATCTTGACGAACTCATTGCCCGGCGCGCCACCATGCGCGAGATTAAGCAAGCAGCGCTAGCAAAAGGCTTCCGCACCCTAGCGGATGATGGCCTGCGTCGCGTGATCGATGGCGCCACCTCGCTAGACGAAGTGGCGCGCGTGGTGGACCTGACGGAGCGTATGTAGGCGGCGGTGTATGGCGATTTTTTCCTACAAAGCCATGAACATCGGTGGCCGCATCGTGCAAGGCCAGATGGACGCCATCAATCTTGTTGACCTGGAAATGCGCTTAAAGCGCATGGAGCTCGACTTCATCAACGGCGCCGAAGCCAAGCGCCACGGCATGTTCCGCGCCGCCCCGGTGCCGCGCCGCGAGTTGATAGACTTCTGCTTCTACATGGAGCAACTCACCCGTGGCGGCGTGACCATCCTCGACGGATTGACCGATCTGCGCGATACGCTGGCTCATCCGCGTTTTCGCGAAGTCATCACCGGCATGATCGAATCCATCGAGGGCGGACGCACGCTGTCACAGGCGATGGCCGAACATCCCAAAGTCTTCGACAAAGTATTTTGCAGTTTGATGCTGGCCGGCGAAAGCACGGGCAGGCTGCCGGAAGTGCTGAAAAGTCTTAACGAATCGCTCAAGTGGGAAGACGAGCTGGCCTCCAACACCAAGAAGCTTTTCATGTACCCAGCCTTCGTCGGCACCGTAGTGATCAGCGTCACTATCTTTCTGATGATTTATCTTGTGCCGCAGATGGCCGGCTTCATCAAAAATATGGGCCAGGCGATTCCCATGCAAACGAAGATTCTTTTAGCCACCTCTGCCATCTTCAAAGACTTTTGGTACCTCGTACTCGGCCTGCCCATCCTCGCGGCGATTGCTATCAAGATTTCGATCGAGAGCAATCCGGCAGCGCGCTTTCGCTTCGATGAAATCAAGATAAATCTGCCGGTGGTCGGCCCCATATTGCGCAAAATCATTCTGTCGCGCTTCGCCAGCGTCTTCGCCATGATGTACGCCTCCGGCATCGCCATCATCGATTCCATACGCGCGACGGAAGACGTGGTGGGCAACGTGGTGGTGCGCGACGGCTTGAAACGCGTCGGCCAGCTCATCGCCGAAGGCCAAAATGTCACGGTCGCATTTCAAAACATCGGATTGTTTCCGCCCCTGGTGATACGCATGCTGCGGGTGGGCGAAAGCACCGGCGGGCTGGACATCGCATTACTTAACGTCGCTTACTTCTACAATCGCGACGTTAAAGAATCCATAGAGAAGCTGCAGACCTTGGTCGAGCCGACCATGACGCTGGTGCTGGGCGCCTTGCTGGGCTGGGTGATGCTGGCGGTGCTGGGACCCATTTACGATGTGATCACGAAACTCAAGGTGTGACGCGCGATGCCACAACGCCGCCTCCTTTATCTCGACGCGCTACATCTCGGCGCTTTTCTCTGGCGCAGCGGCATGCTGCACGAGGAAGGCCGTTTCCCGCCCGGAGAGCAAGGCGTGGCGGCCTTCTCCGAGTACCTACGGCGGCGCGCTGGCAGCAATTTCTATTTGCTCGCCGACATCGTGGAAGAAGGCTTCCAGCTTGAAGCCCTGCCCCACACACAAGGTGCGGACCGCAAAGCGTTGTTGGCGCGCAAGCTGGGGCAATATTTTTATGGCTCACCGCTGGCCACCACCATTTCTTTCGGCCGCGAGAAAACCGGACGTCGTGACGAGCGGGTGTTGTTCACCGCGCTAACACGTCCGCCATTGCTCGATCCTTGGCTCGCCGCCATGCGTCAAGCCGAAGTCGCGCTGGTCGGCGTGTATTCGCTGCCTCTGCTCGGCAGCGCCCTGCTGAAAAAGCTGAAGTCGACTCATCCCAAGACGCTGCTCGTTACCGTCACGAGCGCCGGCGTACGACAAAGTTTTTTTGAGAACGGTCAGATTCGTTTCAGCCGCCTCTCACCGCTAGCTACCGCGTCCGGCACCAGTAGCGCCAAAGAGGTAGCTTCGGCCTGTGCCATTGAGTCCACCAAGATACTGCAATACCTGCTTGGGCAACGCCTGGTGACGCGTGGCGCTGCATTGAATGTGGTGGTGCTGGCGCATCCCACGCAATCGGCCACCTTCGTCGAGGTTTGCCGCAACACGGACGACCTGCAATTCCAAGTTGTAGATTTGCATGAACTCAGCCGCGCGTGCGGCCTCAAGTCGCCGCCCGTCGATTCGCGCAGCGAGCCGCTTTTCCTGCATCTACTAGCCCAACAACCGCCACGTGAACAATTTGCCGCAGCGCCCGAGCGACGTTTTTATCACCTGCGGCAGATACGCACGGCATTGCTGGGCGGTGGCGCCCTGGCCCTGGTCGCTTGTTTGAGCTTCGCGGGCAAACAGCTCTACGACGCGATGGATTTGCACGGCCTCACGGAAGAAACCCACATACAAGCCAATGCGGACGCGGAAAAATATGCCGCTATCCAGCTTACCTTCCCGCCCCTGCCAACCAGCACAGAAAACCTGCGTGCTGCCATGAACCGTTACGACGAACTGGTGAAGCGCACCGCCTCGCTGGAGCCGCTCTACATCGCCATCAGTCGCGGTCTGCAAGAAGCCACGCGCGTCGATCTAGATCGCATAGACTGGTTGGTCAGCAGCAACCCGGATGAAGGCAGCCAATTGCAGGAAGGCCGCACGCCCGCCACCCCGACGGATAAAGGCGGCGGCCCCATGTCCGCCATTGCCATCGTCAGCGCCAGCTTGCCGACCGCCATGGCCAACGATCAGCGCGGCCAGCTTGAGGCGGTCAATAATTTCGTCGCCAGCCTCCGCCGCGATACTAGCCTGAAGGTCGCGGTATTGCGCCTGCCCTTCGATATCGAATCCGGCAAATCACTCAAAAGCGGTGGCGAGCTTGGCAGTAACAGTACCACCACGTTAACGCAGCCGAAGTTCGTGCTGCACCTGAGCCGGACGCTCTGACATGATGGCAATGAGCAAAGACGATTTCCGCCGCATCCGCGTGAGCCTGGCCGCTGCGCTGCTGATGACCGTCGCTGGTGCCGCGTTTGTCGCCGGTTCCCTGCAGTATCTACAGACGGAAAAAAAAGCCAACCGCGACGAAGTCGCCAAGGCGCGCGAAACAAAGAGCCAGCTCTCGCGTGCGCGCGACGAAGAACAAGAACTAAAGCAAAAAATCGCCCGCTTCAACCAACTCAAAGCCGCCGGCATTATCGGCGACGAGCAACGGCTGGATTGGGTAGAACAGATTAGGCAAATCAAAAATGCGCGCAAGCTGCTCGATATTCAATACGAACTGGCGCCGCAGCATGCCCTCGATCCGACTCTGCTGCCAGGCGCGAGCGGCAGCTTCGATTTCTACGCCAGCACCATGCAGTTGAAAATGCAGCTCCTGCACGAAGAAGACCTGCTCAACTTCCTCAACGATTTGCGCACCCAAACCCGCGCTTTCATCCGCGTGCGCAACTGCAATGTCGAGCGCCTGCCAGCCGGCCAAGGCGAGCGCAACAGCGGCGCGCAACTGCACGCCGAGTGCACGCTAGACTGGATCACCCTGCGGGAAAGGAAGACCACGTGAACCTTGGCCGCATGATGACCGCAATCACTGCGAACAGCCTGATCGCCGCCGCGTTGCTGCAAGCAGCCGTACCCACCCTTGCTGCGGAAGTGTCCGCCACCGAACCGCTCGGCCGTCTTTTCTTCACTACCGAACGCCGCGCCGCGCTGGAACGCCAGCGCCTGCTCAACATTCAGGAAAGCCAGGCCCAGCTCGTCGAAGGCGAGAACCTCACCATCAACGGCGTAGTACAACGCAGTAGCGGCAAGCGCACCACCTGGATCAACGGCAGCGCGCAGAACGACAACAACGCCGCCACTGGCGTGCGCGTGGATGTCGATAAGCACAATCCCGGCCGCGCCACCGTCACGGCAGGCGAGGAAGCACCTGCATCGCTCAAGGTCGGTGAGGCGATCAATCGCACGACGCGAGAAAAAAGCAGCGGCACCGGCGACGCGATCATTCAAGTTCCCGGCGCTGCTCGGCGTGAGAGCCCTCCCCGTTGAGGCCGTAGCGCCTCTTCCTCTGACAAGTCCATGAAGCTACGCCGCCGCATAAAGGGCAAAGAGCGCCAGCGCGGGATGGCGCTGCTGATTTTTGCTGCAATCGCGGGAGTGGTAGCCATTGCCCTCCTTATCGGCCAACTCAATAACGCGAACATTCGCTTGGAACGCGACAAAATCACGGCCGATGCATTGGCAAAAGCCAAAGATGCTCTCATTGCCTACGCGGTGGGTTACGACCTAACTCACGCCAACACAGTCCCAGGGTTCTTGCCTTGTCCGGAAATTGCATCCCCCGGCGGTCCAGGCACTGAGGGACAGTCGACCTCACCTTGCGGCCTGCAAGATATCAGCGTGCTAGGGAAGCTGCCGTGGAAAACATTGGGCATAGTGCCATTGCGCGATGGGGACAACGAATGTCTGTGGTATGCCGTCTCCGGATCGCACAAGAACAATCCCGCGACGGCCATGATGAACTGGGACACCTTAGGGCAATTCGATGTGGTAGCGGATGACGGTTCCACCACCATAGGCACTACACCACACAACCGCGCAGTCGCAATCATCTTTGCGCCGGGCTCGACGCTTCCGGGGCAGGACAGAAGCGCTGTTGTGAATACCCCTAACTGCGGCGGCAACTACACGGCCAGCAATTACCTCGACAGCCAAGGCGCAATAAATAACAGTGCAGTCACCGCAGGTCATTTCATCGCGGGCAACCGTAGCGGTACTTTCAATGACCGTTTTATTGTCATTACGGCGGATGATATTTTCAATGCCGTACGCAGGCGTGTCGATTTTCAGGGACAGCTAGACGCCTTGGCCCTTAAGGCAGCCCAATGCATTGTCACCTACGGAGGAAACAATGGTGGCTCCTTCCCCGATTATCGACTGCCATGGGCCGCCCGTATAGACTTGGCTGACTTCTTAAGTAACCCAAGTTACGATGACGACGCCCTCACAACGCCGCTATCGGGCCGGTTCCCGTACGTAGTCAAAGATTCAAAAGTGGCAACTGGCAATTCGATCATTGGGTTCAACCTTCCCACGAATACAAACTGTGGCTACTCGCTGGCCGACGACGCATGGTATAAAAACTGGAAAGATCATTTGTTTTATGCACTGGCAGGTCCATTCAAACCAAACGCCCTGCCACCTACACGCTGTCTGCCAAGCTCCTCTTGCTTGAAGGTGAATGGTAGCGGCCCCATTGCTGCCGTCGTCATATTCGCCGGGCCGAGGCTTGCTGGACAAAGCCGAGCCACGTCTCTCGATAAGTCTAAGTTATCCAATTATTTGGAAGGAGGAAATTTTTCCAACCATCCAAATTCGTCAGGTAATAGCGACTACCAATCCGGCTTGCCCTCGTCGTCGTTCAATGACAAAGTGGTTTGCGTCGGCCCGCAACCGTTGTGGGCGTCGCCATGCTAAAACAATCCTGTCGTGGATTCAGCCTCACCGAGTTGGCGATTGTGCTGCTCATTGTGCTGTTGCTCACCACAGGGCTGATCGTTCCATTATCGGCGCAAGTCGACCAACGTCGTATGAAAGAAACACAGCAGATGTTAGAGCAAGCCCAGGAAGCATTGCTTGGATACGCCGCCGCAAATGGCCGCCTGCCCTGCCCCGCCACATCAGCGAGCCTTGGTCGAGAGAGCTTCGACACTGCATTAAGCGGAACGGCGGCAAATGGCATATGTTCGACCTTTTTCGGCGGGTTTCTCCCCAGTGTTGATCTCGGCCTGAGCCCTACTGACAGTCAAGGCTTTTTCGTGGATGCGTGGGGCGGCGATCCCGCCAACCGTATTCGTTACGCTGTGGCAAATGACACTGTAAATGGCGTAGCGAATCCGTTCACAAGCGCGGGCGGAATGAAAGCCGCCGGCATAGACAGTTCGACGGGACTATCGAAAAGTACTAACACATATTTATACGTGTGCTCCAGCGGCACCGGAATTAGCGCCCCAACCAATTGTGGGACGGCAGTCAAATTGACAAGCACAGCGCCAGCGCTAGTCTATTCGGTGGGCAAGAACGCTGCGACAGGTGGAACTAGCACCGACGAGAGCGTCAATCCAAATCCAAATGGAGGGGTCGCTGACAAGATATACGTCAGCGCGCCCCACAACGATACTGTTGGAAATGCGTTTGATGACCAATTCATTTGGATATCATTAAACACTTTGATGGCACGTATGCTCACGGCAGGCCGGTTACCTTGACACGCACGGTCGAAATATTGACGAAGTCGCCTTGTCTCTGCGACACTTTAACGGTACCCACGGAATGCGCCCGTCAATGAAGGCATCGCAAGTCCTATTAGGCCATCGTCATGCCGTGCTCGCCATCGCCGCGACCATCGGCGCTCGCAATGTGCGCGTGTTTGGTTCGGTCTTGCACGGGCGTGATACCGTAGATAGCGACTTGGACTTGCTGGTGGACGTACCCAAGGGAACCACGTTGCTCGATATGGCCAGGCTACAGCGCACACTCGAAGAGGAGCTGGGCGTCTCGGTAGACGTACTGACGCCAGGGGATCTGCCCGCCAAGTTCCGTGACGATGTGCTTCGCGAGGCAAAGCCACTTTGAGCAACGAACTACGCGATGCCGATTATCTGGAGCACATCCTGGATGCCATCGATAAGGCACAGCGCAAGGTTTTAGAGTAGACGAAGCAAAGTCCATGGCGAATGACTTGGTACAGAACGCCAGTATCCGAAACCTGGAAATCATCGGCGAAGCCGTAACCAAACTCAGTCCTGCCCTTAAAGGTCAGCATCCTGATATTCCGTGGAGCGACATCTCGGCGATACGTAACCGACTTTTTCATGGTTATGTGACAGTCAATCTGGACATCGTTTTGACTACCGTCGGCAAAGTTTTGCCGGTTTTTTTTACTCAAGTGAAAACTATACTGGATGGTCTCGGCGACTGACCGGCTGGCGTGGGCAGTTCAAGGGCGCTGACGCAACTATTGCCGCAACGCCAACCAGTCTTAGCGGTGATGCGTTTTACCGCTCACCATGCTGTTGTTCTTGACCCCCCCCACCCTTCCTGCGAAACTTCAAGCATCAACCACCGCACGTCACCTTTTCCGGAGAAGCCATGGCTGGCACTTCCAGCCTACTTGAGCGCCTGCGCACCGCTGGCATAGACCCTTCGGACAGCGAAGAGCTACGGCTCAACAAGTCGCTGCTGATGTTCGCCACCGGCTTAGCCAGCGTGGCTTCCATGCTGTGGCTGGTGATCTACTGGAGCTTAGGCCCCAAGCTCTCCGCCACCTTGCCTTTCGCTTTCCAGATTCTGCTTTCCATGAATCTGGCGCTGTACATGCGCTCTGGTAACTTTGATTTTTTCCGTTTAAGCCAGTTGGCGCTTTTCCTGTTTTTCCCTTTCGTTGTGCAATGGAGTATCGGCAACTTCATCACAGCGAGCGGCATCACCATCTGGGGCCTCCTGGCGCCGGTGGGGGCGATTCTTTTCATGGGTGTGCGCGAGTCGCTGGCGTGGTTTTTTGCTTACATCTTTCTGTTGGCGCTCTCAGGGTTCTTTGATTACCACCTGGCGGCCAATGAAATTCAGCAACGCACGACGACGCAGATTCAGATTCCAATCACGACGACGGTAATATTTTTCGCGCTGAATTTTGCGGCAGTATCGAGCATCGTGTTTCTGTTGCTACGTTTTTCCACCAGCGAAAAGCAAAAGACTCAGGCAAGTTTGGTGGATGCGCACAATCAGCTTCAGTTGGAACAGGAACGTTCGGAACGCCTACTCCTCAACATCCTTCCTGGCTCCATTGCCGAACGCCTCAAGCATAGCAACCAGACCATCGCCGATGGTTTCGCCGACGTGACGGTGATGTTCGCCGATATTGTGAATTTCACTCACATCGCCGGCGGCATGTCGCCCAATCAGGTTTTCTCTATGCTGAATCGCATTTTCTCGTCATTCGATGAGCTAGCGGAAACCTTCGGCCTGGAAAAAATCAAAACCATTGGCGACGCCTACATGGTGGCTGGCGGCCTCAACGACGGGGATGGCGAGCGGAATTACTGCGACGGCATCGCAGAAATGGCGTTGGCGATGCGCGATATTTTGACCAAGGATTTCGCCGTCAACGGTGCGCAGTTGGAGGTACGCATCGGCATCGGTACCGGGCCCGTAGTGGCCGGCGTGGTCGGCAAAAAGAAATTTATTTACGACCTATGGGGCGACACGGTTAACATCGCCAGCCGCATCACGGCCGAAGGTGTGCCGGGCATGATCCAGGTTGACGACATGACTTACCGCCGCCTGCAAGACCGCTTTGAATTCCACGAGCCGCAAACCATTTACCTCAAAGGCAAGGGCAACATGACGGTGCATCGCATGATCGGCAAAAAGCATGCGGGCAACAAGGTTGCCGCGCCGATCTAGGCGCCCTCTCTTAGACTATTGCTGTTTCCGAAATTCATGACAACCACAGTTCGGGCTTGTGACGAAGCCCTTCGACGGGCTCAGGACAGGCTCCTTCGACGAGCTCAGGGCGAACGGGCTTGTGGTGAGTGTCGCGAGTTACGGAATGCTCAATTGTCCACTGGCTCGGCGGACTGACGCAGTTCGAAGCGAACATCGCCGCGCTGGTTACTTGCGATGCTCAAAACGTAGCCATAAAACGCCGCATGCCGCGCCGCTTGATACAGGCCTATCCCCAGGCCAGTATTGGATGCGACCGGATTGCGAAACAAATCCGCCGCCACCTCCGCGGCTACCGCTGCTCCGTTGTCCCACACGGAGAACATCAGCGGCCCGTTCGTAACCAGTCGCACTTGCACCTGCAAGTCTGTTTGCATTTGCCGCTTGGCGAGGGCGTTTTCCAACAGATTTTCCGCGACGCTGTTGAACAATGTCGTCGGTATCATGGCGTCGCCACTCGGACTTTTTGGCTCAAAGACGACGCCAATCTGCGTATAGCGTGCACGCAGGCCGGCCCACCATTGGGCTAGCGGGATGTACTGCGTGGTCTCGACCGTGGGCTGCTTAAGCTTGGCGAGGGTTTGGTGCAAGCGCTGGGAAATCACCGGGAGTTGGCGCTTCAGCAGGGCCTGAAACTGCGGCGACACTTCGTCGCCTTCTCTTGCCGCTTCAAAGCATAGCGTGTTGAGCGATTGCAACAAATTTTTCACATCGTGCGTGAGACGAGCGCCCGTCTCGTGTATGGCCTTCACGTAGCTGAGCTGCTGCAACTCTTGCCCACGCTGCTTGGCTTCAAAAAATTCGCCCAGCAATTGCGCCAGCAAATCGAAGTGCCATACCAACGACGGCCCTAGAGGGTAGCGTGTATAGATAGCGATGCTGAGGGCTTGATGACGAAACTCGTTGCGCCGCCCCTCCAGCCTACCGACCTTTCCTGTGCGCTTCTCCGTATGCCACTCGCCGCCCACCACCCAGGGCAAATTCAACATGGCCGACATCGCCTCATCGAGAAAACGATCCGGCTGGTCTTCGCGTTGCGCGTGGTCCGCCAGGTGATGCAGCCAGCGCTCGAAAGGCATGCCCACCGAGAGCAGGTAGCGCGAAAAAATGGTGTTCAAGCCCGCGAAGCCGGCGCGCGGATTCCACGCCCAAGCCAAGACAAACAGCACACCAGCCAGAAGCAGGATGGTCTGGATCAACGCTTCGATGTAGTTGCGATTGGTCAGCAACATGGTAGCGATGCTGCCCAGTACCAGCACCGCCAGCACCAGAAACATGAAGGCACTGTAGATGAAGTCGACCGCTTCGGCTGCATCCTCGCGCTCTTGTTCCACGGGCAACAAAGCCATGGCGATGAATAAAGCCGGCAGGTAATACTCCGCCAAGTGTAAAAATGTCTGCGGCACAACAAAGGGCTGCGGCAATATCTGGGGCACCAGAAAAACCAGCAATACACAGCTCAGGTAAATCAGCACCAGCAGATACAAAGCCTTGGTCCAGCGCGCGGCAAAAAAGAAAATCTTGCCGCCCACTATGCCGGCCAGCACCATGACCCAAAAGATCATTAGCCACCAATTGATCCACAAGGCCGCTGCTACCACACCGATAACGATGATGGCGAGCTGAATGCCACTCAGCCGTTGCTCGGCACGGACGAAGGGCTGCCACAGGATGAATAAGCCGATATGCCCAACCAGCAGGGTGCGCCCCACCCAGCTTTCTATGCCTTGCAATAGCAGCAAATGCAACAGCGCCAGCAGACTCAGCAAGAGCCAGCGGCGCTGGTTCAAAGACAGATGGGCAAGGCGCGCCGGATGGCGCACAAGAGCAATATTTGTCGGGAAGGCCACAGTGTTGTCGAAACCTCGTCAAGAGACCGCGCCATTCTCATTGATTTAGGGCGTTAATGGGAGTCTCGATGTTGGCATTGAACTTGCGTGGCATGGAGTGCTCAGTCAAAACCAGGAGAATAAAGTGAGACAACAACAATCCGGCTTCACCTTGGTCGAAATCGCCATCGTGCTCGTCATCATCGGTCTGCTGCTCGGCGGCGTGCTGAAGGGACAGGAGTTGATCAATAGTGCGAAGGTTAAAAACTTCGCCAACGACTTCCGCAATATTCCGCTGTTTATTTATGGATATCAGGACCGATACCATGCTTTGCCGGGCGATCAACCACAAGCTACGCTTGATGCGCAATTCCCCCCTGCCGGCACGGCCAGTGCCTGTGCGCCCGCCGCAGCCGGCCTATGCGCAACTGGTAACGGCGTGCTGAACGGCACTTGGAACTCCAACGCAATCACTGATGAATCTTACGTATTCTGGCAGCATGTTCGCTTGGCTAACCTCGCAGCCGGCCCGACTAATGTTGCAGATCCCACTTACACTCCGCGCAACGCGGATGGTGGAATTATCGGAATCCAGAGTGCTGCCGTTCCATACATTACAGGCATGACCGGCACCTATATGATTTGTTCCGACGGCATTCTTGGCAGGTTCGCAAGGCAGTTGGATATAACGATAGATGATGGCAACACTGCTACTGGTTCCATGCGGTCAGTGCCCAGTGGCTCGGCAGTTGGAACGGCTGGCACAGCCACTGCTGTGATTAATGATGCGACCTCGTACACCGTGTGCCTTACGTTCTAAGAACGGCCAAACAACACCCTAAGCCCGCTTCGGCGGGCTTTTTTATTTGCGGAACGGCTTTACGCCCCAAGCAAGCATTAAACCTCCAGCAACACCCGCATCGCCCGCACATCCCCATGCAATGAAGTCAGGGCCTCACCGAAAATCAGATGCGGCATCTGCTCGCGGACCAGTTGCGCCACCGCTTTGGCCTGCGCCAGATCGCGCGGCTTTTTTAGGGGGTCGCGCGTAGGCTGCTGAGACAGCCAAGCCTTATGCAACGCGAAGGCGCGCGGATCGGGCACGCGAAAAGGCACAGGCCAGCCCTCCTCGTCCACGGCTACCGCATCGAGCTTGGGCGAATTGACTGCGTTATTGAGTTTCCGTCATTACGCACCTATTGGACGTTTTGACGGAAACCAAGGTTGAGCTGGGGCAAAAATGTCCTGAATATTTGCATAAAAAAAGATAGTTTTTCATTGTGTTTCATTGGCTTTCCTATCAAAATCACAAAACTTTCTGAAAGATAGGAAATGCCATGAGATACAGGGAGTTCTCTTCAAATCAGCAGCGGGTGCTGATCGACGCAGGACAAATTCATGAAGCCTATGTGGCGGCATCGAGGCGCTTGCAGTCTTACCCGCTCAGCATGTATTGGAAATCGGTCAGCGGCCACGAGTACCTCATCAAGGCCCTCAATCGCGAAGGCGCCGTCAAAAGCCTTGGCAGGCGCACGCCCGAGACGGAACAAATTTTTGCCGAGTTTCAATCGGGCAAGGCGGCGGCAAAACAAGACTTCGCAGAACTACAATCTCGCTATGACGAACAAGCGCGGATTAATAGTGCGTTACGGATCGCCCGTGCGCCGCGGATTATGGCTAACCTGCTGCGCTTGCTGGACTCGCGTGGCCTGCTTGGTTGCAACCTGATTGTCATCGGAACGAATGCTTTGTACGCCTATGAAGCGGCGGTCGGAGTGTTCTTCGATCCGGACATCATGGCCACGGGGGATATGGATTTGCTATGGGATTCCCGCAGCCGGCTAAAACTGGCGGGGATGGAAGAACTGCCAAGTTCCGGCTTATTGGGTCTGTTGCGCAAGGTCGACCGAAGTTTTGCGCCCGTGCCCCAACGAGGATTCCGGGCCACAAACAAGGAAGGCTATGCGGTAGACCTTGTAAAGGCGACGCCCAATCCACCCTGGCGCAACGAGCCTTCGAGCATCGCATCGGACGATGCCCTGGTGGCGGCGGAAATACCTAATCTAAAGTGGCTCGTATCCAGCCCAAAATTCGAGGCCATCGTCATTGGCGACGATGGCTATCCTGCCCGGATGGTGGCTCCCGATCCAAGAGCCTTCGCAATCTATAAGGCGTGGCTTGCCGAGCAAAAAGATCGGGAGCCGATCAAGAAGCAGCGAGATCGCTTGCAAGCGATCGCTGTTGCGGAACTGGTGCGAGAAAAAATGCCTCACCTTAAGTTTGACGACGAGGTACTCAAAGCCTTTCCACTTGATATCGTGCGTTCATCGATGTCGCGGCTCAGATGAGCCTTAATCCAATAGCCGAAGCCAAGCGCTATCCTTTCAGCAAGCGCTTTTCCGCCCGTGCCAGCGCGTCGGTCACGCCAACCAGGACAACCACATCGCGCGCTTCGAATCGCTCTTGCGGCCCCGGATTCATCGCGCGCACTTCGCGACGGCGAATCGCCGTAACGTTAACGCCCAGGATCTCCAACTCCAGTTCGGCGATGCTTTTGCCCACGCCATATGCGCCTACACCGAGAATGATCGAATGCAGGCGGGCCTGCTGGGCTTCGTCCAGATCCTCCGCAGCGTCACTGGCGCCATGGAAGAAGCCGCGCATGAGGCTATAGCGCTGGCTGCGCACTTCGCGAAAACGTTTGACAACACGCGCGATGGGCACGCCGATCAGCACCAGCGCATGCGAGGCCAGGACGATGCTGGCTTCGAGCATCTCGGGCACCACTTCGGCCGCGCCGGCGCGCGAGAGGCGCTCGTAATCGGCCTCATCCACCGCGCGCACCACCACCGGCAATTCGGGGCGTAGCTCGCGCACCTGGGCCAGCACACGCAGCGCCGATTCGGCGTCGCCATAGGAAATTACCAAGACGCTGGCGCGCATGAGGCCGGCGGCGATGAGGGTTTCGCGCCGCATCCCATCGCCATAGAACACGGTGTCGCCGGCAGCCGCGGCTTCGCGGACGCGCTCGGGATCGAGGTCGAGCGCGACGTAGGAAACGCCCTCCTTTTCGAGAAAGCGCGCCAGATACTGGCCACTGCGACCGTAGCCGCAAATGATGGCGTGTTTTTCAGTGGCGATAGAACGGGCCGCGATGTTGGTGAGCTCCATGGCGCGCATCATCCATTCCGAAGCGCAAAAACGCATCACCAGTTTTTCGCTCTGACGCACGATCAGGGGCGCTAGCACCATGGACAGTACCAGCGCCGCCACAACCACTTGCATGACCGCCGGCGCGAGCAAGGGCAATTCGCGGATTTCGGCAAGCAGAACAAAACCAAACTCCCCACCCGCGCACAGCCACAAGCCACTGCGCATCGCGGTAGCGGGCACAGAGCCGTAAGCCCGCGACAACCCAAACACCAAGGCGAACTTGCTGGCGAGCAATGCAAGTAGTAACAGGACTACATAATAAAGTTGGCCCGCCACGGCGCGCACATCGAGAAACATACCGACGCTGATAAAGAACAGCCCAAGCAAGACATCGCGAAAAGGTTTGATGTCCTCTTCCACCTGGTAACGGTATTCCGTTTCTGAAATCAGCATGCCGGCAAGAAAAGCCCCCAGTGCCAACGAAAGGCCCGCAAGCTCCGTGAGCCAGGCGAGACCCAGAGTCACTAAAAGCACGTTGAGCATGAAGAGTTCGGTCGAGCGACGTTTGGCGACAATGTGGAACCAGACCCGCATTAGGCGCTGACCGAAAAACAGGATCAGCGAGAGGACCAGCACCGCCTTAATCGCCGCCACACCCAAGGTGCCGGCCAGTTCACCCGGTGCTTGGGACAGTGCCGGCACGAGTATGAGCAGCGGCACCACCGCTAGATCTTGAAACAACAGCACACCCATCACCTCGCGGCCGTGCTGGGAATTGAGTTGCATGCGTTCAATCAGCATTTTGCTGAGGAGTGCCGTTGACGACATGGCCAACACGCCACCCAGCGCTAAACCCGCCTGCCAGCCGAACCCGAACAGCAACGCCACCCCCACCGTAAGCGATATGCTCAGCGTCACCTGCGCCAAGCCTAGACCGAAGACGATGCGCTTCATGCTGTGGAGACGAGCCAGCGAGAACTCGAGTCCGATGGAGAACATCAGGAAGACCACACCGAACTCGGCCAACTGTCGCGCGGTAGCAGACTCGGGGATGATGTCCAGAGCCTGCGGCCCGATGACGGCGCCGATGAGCAAATAGCCCAGCACCGGCGAAAGATTCAGCCAGCGGCACAAGGCCACTACGCATACGGCGGCAGCCAACAGGACGAGTATGAGTTGCAGAGTGGTCATGAGGTCACGAGCTTAACCGTAAGCATGGCCGAGGCGGAGAGAGCGGTTTGATATACTTTGCATCAGTTTAACCTCACTTTAACCGCACTGAGCACCCCCGCATCCACCCTAGACGCATACATGACCACACCATCCACGGGCAATAAGGCGCTAGAACTGGCCAGGAAAGTATTGCGCATTGAAGCCGCCGCCGTTTCGGCTTTAGTGGAGCGTATAGACGGGTCGTTCCTGCACGCCATAGAGCTCATACTCGCTTGTCATGGCCGGGTCATCGTCTCAGGCGTCGGCAAGTCGGGCCATGTCGCACGGAAGATTGCGGCCACCTTTGCCAGCACCGGCACGCCCGCCTATTTCGTGCATGCGGCCGAAGCCGTCCATGGTGACCTCGGCATGATTACGCGCGATGACGTGGTGATCGCCCTATCCAACTCCGGTGAAAGTCATGAGCTCTTAACCATCGTGCCGCTCATCAAGCGCGAAGGGGGTCGTCTCATCGCTATCACCGGCAACCCCGCGTCATCACTGGCACGCGAAGCGGATGTGCATCTCGACGCGGGCGTGGCGGAAGAAGCCTGTCCGCTCAACCTCGCACCCACGGCCAGTACCACAGCGGCGCTGGCGCTGGGCGATGCACTCGCCGTCGCGCTGCTCGATGCGCGCGGCTTTGGCCCCGAGGATTTCGCCCGCTCACATCCCGGCGGTACGCTTGGGCGTCGGCTACTCACCCATGTGCGCGACGTGATGCGCTCGTTAGATCGTGTGCCGACCGTGGGCGGGCTAGCGACCATCGCCGAGGCTGTGCTGGCCATTTCTCATGGCGGCATGGGCATGACGGCGGTAGTGACGCCGCAGAACAAAATCGTGGGCATTTTTACGGATGGTGATTTGCGCCGCACCCTGGAAACCGTGAACGACTGCAAGACCACGCCGGTAGCGCAAGTAATGGGGCGGAATCCGCGCCACATCGGGCCGGAACGCTTAGCGGTTGAAGCCGCACAAATGATGGATGAATTCAACATCAATCAAATTCTCGTTGTGGAAAATGGCGTGTTGGTCGGCGCGCTCAACACGCATGATCTTTTCCGCGCCAAGGTGATCTGATTGAGTACGAAATCTGACGCCCACGCCAAAGCAAGACTGCTCAAGCTGATGGCCTTCGACGTCGACGGTGTCTTAACCGATGGTCGGCTCTACTACAGCTCGACCGGCGATGAGCTAAAGGCTTTCTCCACACTCGACGGCCACGGTTTGAAAATGTTGCGCGAAGCGGGCGTGCTGCTCGCTATCATCACCGGCCGTCGCTCCAAAGCGGTGGAACTGCGCGCGCAAAACCTCGGCATCGAGATTCTGGCTCAAGGTATCGAAGATAAGCATCAGACGATGAACGAGATACTCCAAGCACGCGCCCTCAGCTGGCAGCATGTCGGCTACATGGGTGACGATGTGGTGGATTTGCCGCTACTGCGCGCCTGCGGCTTCTCGGCCACCGTGAGCGAGGGGCACGATCTCGTCAAATCGTATGTCGATCACGTCGCGAGCAAGCCGGCGGGCTTGGGTGCGGCACGCGAAGTCTGTGAACTCATCCTTGCCGCGCAAGGCAAGCTCGATGCGGTCATGGCGCAATATTTGAAATGAGCCTGTGATGAAGCTGCGCATACAAAGCCTCTCCGCGCTTTTCCCCATCGCGATACTGACGTTGCTCGCGGGCCTGACCTTCTGGCTACAACGCGCTGTGGAGTTGGGCGACATCCGTAAGAACGGCAATATCCGCCATGATCCGGACTACTACGCCGAGAAATTTTCCGTCCGCCGCTTCGGCCCAGACGGCACGCTGCTCACCACGATGTCCGCGCAAAAAATGATACATTACCCAGACGATGACACGACGGACGCAACGGAGCCGCGAGTAGTGCATTTCGGCGGTGAGCGAGTCGTGCATATCACCGCCAAGCAAGCGTTGATCGCGCCGGATGCGCGTGAGATCAAGCTGATTGGCAATGTTCATGTACAGCGCGACGGCCTAGGCCATGATCCCGCCACGGAATTAGCAACCAGTGCCCTCACCATACTGCCGGACGACGAAGCCGCTCACACCGCCGCGCCGGTGACCATCACCCAAGGCCAATCCATCCTACATGGCACCGGTCTCGAAGCGGACAACAAGACCGCGATATACAAGCTCTTGAGCCGGGTTACCGGCACCATCGTGAAGCAGCCCTGACTATGAATTTTTACCCGCACCTAACAAAAAAAGCCCCTCTCGCCTTAGGCTTGCTCGCACTTGTCGCCTGCGGCAGCGCCTATGCTGAGCAAGCTGACCGTGCCAAACCAGTCAATATCGAAGCCGACCGCGTCACGGTGAACGAAGCCGACAAGGTTCAAGTATTCGAGGGTAATGTCACCTTGGTGCAAGGCACGCTGGTGATACGTGGCGAGAAGGTCGTCGTGATCCAGGATATCGAAGGTTTTCAGAGCGGCGTGGTGACCGGCAACCTTGCCCACTTTCGCGTCAAGCGCGAAGGCAAGGATGAGTATGTCGACGGCGAAGCCGAACGCATCGAGCATGTCGCCAAAACGGACATGACCAAGTTCTTCAAGCGCGCCCACGTCAAGAATGGCGCGGACGATGTGCGCGGCGAATACCTCGAATACGACGGCCGGGCCGACAACTACGTCGTGACTAATGGCCCCGGCGGCACTGTCCAGCCCGGCCGCGATAATCGCGTGCACGTAGTGATTCAGCCCAGGAGCAAGGAGGCCGCGCCTGCTGGCGCGCCTATGCGTTTGAAGGCCACGCCTGCCATAGCCAGCCCGACGATTGAATAGCCATGGAATACGAAAACATCATCGTCGAAACGCGCGGGCGCGTCGGCCTCATTACCTTGAATCGACCCAAGGCACTAAATGCGTTGAATGATGCTTTGATCGACGAACTCAGTCGCGCGCTGGATCTTTTCGAGGATGACGAAGGCATTAGCGCCATAGTCATCACCGGCTCGGAGAAAGCTTTTGCCGCCGGTGCAGACATCGTGGCGATGAAAGATTGGGGCTATATGGATGTCTATAAGCCCGACTACATCAGCCGCAACTGGGAGCGCGTTAAGAAGTGCCGCAAGCCCGTCATCGCGGCAGTGGCGGGTTTCGCGCTGGGCGGTGGTTGTGAGCTAGCCATGTCGTGCGACATCATCATCGCTGCGGACAGTGCGAAATTCGGCCAACCGGAAATCAAGCTGGGCATCTTGCCGGGCGCCGGTGGCACGCAGCGCATGCCGCGCGCAGTCGGCAAGGCCAAAGCCATGGATCTCTGCCTCACCGCACGCATGATGGATGCGGCTGAAGCTGAGCGCGCCGGTCTGGTGTCGCGCGTGGTGCCGGCCGACAAGCTACTCGAAGAAGCGCTCGCAGCAGCCGACATCATTGCCGGCTATTCGCTGCCCGTAGCAATGATGGTCAAGGAGTGCGTGAACCGCGCTTACGAGAGCCCGCTGGCCGAAGGCCTGCTATTCGAGCGCCGCGTTTTCCATGCCGTCTTCTCGCTACAAGATAAGCAGGAAGGCATGGCCGCTTTTCTTGCCAAGCGCAAACCGGAATTCAAAAACCGCTAACACTTATTAGTACTGGTTGCCGCTTTGCGCTTTTAGGCGGCAAGCCAAGGCGCGCGCCACAAAAGCCGACACTCCACGACGTGACAAACCCGCCCAATACCAAGCGGACGGCGTCTTTGTCCAAAAACATTAGCGCTCACTTACGCTACAGGCCTTTAAATACATTGCTAAATGTGACCATCAAACTGTTTGTTGCATAGCAGCAAACTTTTCTTGACATGCTCTAGGCCGGGTCTATAATAGGGTTGTGCTGCGGTGCAACAAGACAGTTTTCAGCAGCCGTCATTCATCGTCATAGCAACCGACTTAAGGAGAGAATCATGCTTACCACCAACCCCGAACAATTTGCCACTGCCAACAAAGCCAACGTCGAAGCGGCGCTGACACTGTTCAACACTGCCTTCGCCAGCGCTGAACGCTTTGCTGCACTAAATCTGAATACGGCACGCGCCATCATGGAAGATAGCGTAAATAGCGCCAAAGTCCTGCTCGGTGCCAAAGACATGCAAGAGGTTATTGCCGTACAAAGCACGCTGGGCCAGCCCGCCGTGGAAAAGGCCGTCGCCTATTCGCGCAGCGTTTACGAAATCTCCGCGCAGACCCAAGAAGAGTTTTCCAAGCACCTTGAAGCTCAGTTCGCGCAGATGAACCAGAACGTCGCTTCTTCGCTGGATAACGCGGCCAAGTCGGCCCCCGCTGGCTCTGATGTTGCCATCGCTGCAGTGAAGTCCGCCATCGCGGCCGCTAACTCGGCTTACGACACCATTAACAAGGCAGCCAAGCAAGTCGCCGAAATTACTGAGGCCAACGTCGCCGCCGCCACGAATGCCACTGTCAGGGCTGTCAGCGCCACGGCGTCGAAAGTCAAGAAAGCCGCATAACCAAGCTTCAGCGCTTTACCCTCCTCCCGTCCCGCAGCCCCCTGCGGGACGTTTTAAAGCCCCGGCCCTGTGTCGGGGTTTATTTTTGTACCCACTCCAAATTACGCCGCGTGACCTCGGCGCAGATTTCCGCCATAGCGCGCGCCACGGAATCCCGCTCGCCCCGCACGCCCAGTTCTATGTGCGGGCGTCCATCATCCTCACCGACTGAAGGCAGGCTGAACAGCGTCACTTCAGGATAAGTGGCCACGATGTGGTTCATGAGATCAAGCAGCGCAGACTCATGGCCGTCGTAGACGATGATGGCGTGCTCAACCCGCGTGACGAGGTGATACAGGTGGCGATAGCGTGACTCCAGCACCCATTCCAGCATGGGCCATGACATCACCGGAAAACCGGGAAAGAAAAAATGCTGGCGCAGCGAAAATCCCGGAATGCGATTGTAAGGATTGGGAATGATGTCGCAGCCGACGGGAAACTCGCCTAGCATCAAGCGCTGCGGCGTAACGTTTGCGCCGAAGCGCGCGCGGATTTCCCGCTCCGCATCCGGATGCAGTTGCAGCCCGACATCCAACGCCGCCGCCGCAGCCTGGCGCGTGTGGTCGTCTGGTGTGATGCCGATGCCGCCAAAGCTAAACACCATGTCGTCACTGGCGAAGCTCTCACGCAGCATTTTGGTCAGGCGCTTGCGGTCGTCCCCGACGTAGCGCGCCCAGTCCAACGCGAGCCCGCGCACGGCGAGCAACTCAATAACCTTGGCGAAATGCTTGTCCTGGCGTTTGCCGGAGAGTATTTCGTCGCCGATGATGATTGCGCCGAATCCCATATCACATCGGCACTCTGTTGGCATTGCCCGTGCCACGATGTCGCCGCAAGGCATCGAGTGCGAAATGGATGAAGGCGAGTCCGGCAAACGCCGGCGCTATTAAATTTACGAGCGGCACATAGGTCAACAGGCCCGCCACGATCCCCACCAAATAGAGCCGCCCGCGTTCCGCTTCGATCACCGCGTGCAACTCCTGAGCATCGGCATGCGTGGCCAAGGCATCGTAACGATAAGCGCGCTGGTTGAGATAAGCGACGAGCAAAACCGGCAGAACCACGCCCATGCCGGGCACCAACCACAGCGGCAAGGTGACTATCCAACCAATCAAAAATACCACGAAGGCCACTAGCGCATTCCAGATGCTGCCGAGGATGGAACCGCCATGGCGTTTCTCTAGATCGGCGTAATCCTTCCGCGCGACACGTTCAAGCATGAAGGGAAGTGCCACCACTGCCACAATAAATAGCGCCGTGCCATAAATCAGTGGTAGCAAAAGCAGCCCCAGTACGAGCTTGAAAAACAGCGTTGCGGCCAGCGCGGAGGCTTCCCAGCGCAGCTGTATCCAGTTCAGCCAACTCACCTCGGTGAACAGCCGCTCGATGCCGGCGCCGACAGAATCCCAGCTCAGCCAGGCCACCACAACCCAGAGGATGATCGCCACCAGCATCGGCCAAAGCAAATGCCACCAGATCGCCGGCTGTAAAAGGCTGCGCATTGCGCGGCCGTAGGCTTTCAATACACTGTTCATGGCCTCACCTGTGTACGGTCAGAAAATCTGCGTCGTCCTCGCGTACGCGGGGACCCAGCGGCGTTGGTCGCAAGACGCTGGATTCCCGCCTGCGCGGGAATGACACCGCTACTTCGACAGCATTGTCCCGCTGCTCGATCCGCTTCAATGCCGCTGTCGGCTCTCCCAGGCTTTCTGCAAACGCTTCACAGAAACCGGCGAGGGCGTACGTAGCTCCTGCGCGAAGAGCGCAACACGCAGCTCTTCCAGCAGCCAACGAAACTCTTCCAGCGCCGGATCACTCGCCCCCGATTTCATCATGGTAGCCCGTTCGCGCTCGTAGGGCTTGGCCAGCGTGGCGAACTCCTTTGCCAAGCGATCATCGCGCGCTGGATCGGCGCGCAGCTTGTCCAGGCGCAGCGCCGCGGCTTTCAAATAGCGCGAAAAATGTTGCAAGCGCTCGAAAGGGGTGTCGATGACGAACTGTTTGCGCAACAACTGCGCACATTGCGCCCTGATGTCGTCGACCACTAGCGGATAACTCTTGAGGGGAGCAAGTTTCTTCTGCAAGTTAGCGTGCTCGGTGAGTATGGTGCCGACCTGCCGCGCGATCTCCTGGGCCACCAGGGTAATGCGTCCGCGTCCCGCCTCTTTCCGCACCGCAAAATCCTCGGCCGACCGCGGCAGCGGCGCCATCATGCAGGTGCGCTCCAAGGTCGCTGCCACGAGTTGCGCCTTCAATTCGGCTTCGGTCCCTAACGACATGTAAAGCAGCGCCATGTCGCGCAAGCCTGGCAAGCTCTTTTCGATGTACTTCACCTGCTCACGCAGCTCCAACGCGAACAACCGGCGCAGGCCCGCCCGATGCGCCGCTTCGGCTTTCTCGGGCATATCGAAAACGCGCAGGGCCACGGTTTCGCCTTCATCCGTGAGACCTGGAAAGCCAACGACGTGGCGACCACCAATGTCGACTTCCAGCAACTCTGGCAACCCGCCGAATGACCAGGAGGTGAGGCCCGTTAGCTCACCTTCGCCTTGCGCGCCCTTTTGTTCGGTACCCACGTCAGCAAAAACCTGCTCGACTTTATCCGCCAGGCTGCTCTTCAACTCACCCAGATTCCTGGATTGAAGCAGCATGCGGCCGTGCTCGTCGATGACACGGAAGTTCATGGACAAATGCTGCGGCAGCATCTCGAGCCGGAAGGCATCGAGCGGCAGCTTCATGGCGAGCTTTTCTTCAATGGCGCGGGTGAGCGCGCGCAAAAGGGGTTCGTCCCTATCATGTTCGCCTGCGGCAAACGCCGTCGCAAATTCGTCTAGGGGCTGCAAGCGTTGGCGATATTTTTGCGGCAGTGTCTTGATGAGCTGCAAGGTCTTCTGCTCCAGCATGCCCGCCACCAGCCATTCGCAGCGCAGCGCCGATATCTGATTCAGCGCAGCCACCAGCACCGTCAGCGTCACCCCATCGTCGGTGGCGCCTGGATCAAAATGGTAAGACAAGGTATGCCGCGTGCCATGCACTTCCATGGCGTTGGGAAAGCGCTCGCTGGTGACGCCAGCGGCGTCGTGGCGCATGAGCTGTTCGCGCTCGAGGAACAGCAACCGGGGCTCGGCTTGCTCGGCGTCTTTGCGCCAGACCTCGAAGGAGGCAAGATCAACCACGTCCGCCGGAATCTTGCTGTCGTAGAAGGCCTCGATCAGCGCTTCATCGACCAGCACGTCGGGCCGGCGCGATTTGTGTTCCAGTGCCTCGATGTCGCTCACCAGCTTCTGGTTGTGTTGCAGAAAGCGCGCCCGTCTCAGCAAGTCTTCTGGTAGCTCGCCCTGCACCAGACCTTCGCGTATGAAAAGCTCGCGACACAGTGGCGGGTCGATGCGGCTATAGGCAACCGGGCGCCGTGCGTATAGCACCAAGCCATGCAGCGTGGCGCGCTCCCAGGCGCGCACCTGGCCACTGCGCTTCTCCCAATGCGGCTCGAAGATGTGGCGCTTCAGCAAATGCGCGCCCACCACTTCCAGCCATTCCGGCTCGATCCGGGCGAGACAGCGGGCGAAGAGGCGTGAGGTCTCCACCAACTCCGCTGCGACTATCCATTTGCCGGCTTTCTTCGCTAAGGCCGACCCCGGATGCGGCCAAAACTTGATGCCGCGCGCGCCAAGATAATTGCTCTCCTCTTCCACGCGCAAACCCACGTTGCCGAGCAGCCCCGCCAGCAAGGCACGATGAATCTGATCATAGCTCGCGGGCTTCTGGTTCTCCCGCCATTCGTGTTCAGCACACAGCGTGTGTAGCTGGCTGTGGATGTCGCGCCACTCACGCATGCGCAGGTAGTTGAGGTAGTTTTTTCGACACCAGTCGCGCTGCTTGCGCTGCGTGTCGTGCGCCCATTCTTCGTCGTAGGCTTTCCAGAGTTTCAGGTAAGCCAGAAACTCGGAGCGCTGCTCCGTTTCCGTGCCACGCCATTGGGCATGCGCCTGATCCGCCGCTGCCGCCGCTTCACTGGGCCGTTCACGCGGGTCCTGCAACGAAAGCGCCGCAGCGATGATGAGCATTTCTTTCAGGCAGTGCTCATCCCGCGCGGCGAGGATCATGCGGCCGATGCGCGGGTCCAGCGGCAGCTTGGCCAGTTCGTGGCCGACGCGTGTGAGCTCACGCGCTTCATCGACCGCGCCGAGTTCTCCGAGCAACTGATAACCGTCGGTGATCATGCGTGGCAGCGGCTTATCGATAAACGGGAACTCCTCGACATCCCCTAGACGCAATGCCTTCATGCGCAGTATCACGCCCGCCAGAGACGAGCGCAGCACTTCCGGCTCGGTGTATGGTGGCCGCTGGGCGTAATCCTCTTCGGCGTAGAGACGGACGCAAAGCCCATTCGCGACGCGACCGCAGCGGCCCGCGCGCTGATTGGCCGCCGACTGCGCGATGTCCTCCACCTGTAACTGTTCGACCTTATTGCGATGTGAATAGCGCTTGATGCGCGCCAGCCCCGTATCAACGACATACCTCACGCCTGCCACGGTGAGCGAGGTTTCGGCGACGTTGGTGGCGAGCACCACGCGCCGGCCGTTGGAAGGCGAAAACACACGGCTTTGCTCTTGCGCTGACTGGCGCGCATACAGGGTCAATATCTCCGTGCCGGAGCCGCCCGGCTTGGTGTTGAAGTGGTGTTTGCGCAAGGCCTCCGCCGCCTCGCGTATCTCGCGTTCGCCCGGCAGGAACACCAGCACGTCGCCCGGGCCATGGCGCTGGCATTCATCTACCGCATCGATAATGGCTTCAGGGAGATCACGCTCTTTGCGGCGCTCCGTGATTTTCACGTTTTCGTTCGATTTCGCTTTCGCAGTAGGTGGCGCGTCTTCCTGTACGGGACGGTAGCGCATCTCTATGGGATAGAGCCGGCCCGAGACTTCAATTACGGGTGCGGGTTGATCGGTCATGCCGAAATGCCGCGCAAAGCGCTGGGCATCCAGGGTCGCGGACGTGATAATCACTTTCAGTTCAGGACGCCGGGGCAGCAACTGCTTCAAGTAGCCGAGCAGAAAATCAATGTTGAGGCTGCGCTCATGCGCTTCATCGATGATGAGTGTGTCGTATTGCGAGAGCAGCGGGTCATTCTGCGTTTCGGCAAGCAGGATGCCGTCAGTCATCAACTTGATATAGCTGTCCGGGCTGGTGCGGTCGCTAAAGCGAATCTTGTAGCCAACCACCGTACCCAGTTCGCTTTTGAGCTCCTGCGCGATACGGCTAGCGGTGGCACGGGCGGCGATCCGGCGTGGTTGGGTGTGGCCGATCAACCCGGCCGTACCACGCCCCAACGCCAAACAAATCTTCGGCAACTGCGTGGTTTTTCCGGAGCCGGTTTCTCCGCAGACGATGATGATTTGATGCGCTTCAATAGCGCGCGCGATCTCCTCGCGGCGCAGCGTGACGGGCAGTTCTTCGGGGAAGTCCGGCCGCGGTCGGTTGGCGAGGCGCGCGGCGATTTGTTCGGGCGTTAGTTTCCGGGTCTGAGTCCGGGTTTGAATCCGACTCACGCCCTACTCAATAAATTGAAAGTCACTATGCCCAGCGCCGTCATGGCCAGCGAGCCCAACAAATGCCCCCCCGCCGCTGCCGCAGCCCAGCCATATTCGGTGCGCCCCAGGAGCGCCACGACCTCGGCCGAGAACGTTGAGAAAGTCGTCAGTCCACCCAGAAATCCGGTGATGACAAAAAGTTTGATCTCGGGTGACAAGCCGGCTTGTTGATGGAACAACGCAACGGCAAAGCCAACGAGATAGCCGCCGATGAGATTCGCCGCCAGCGTACCCATAGGCACCGTGGGAAATAGCGGATTGAGCGCGAGGCCCAAGCCCCAGCGCAACCAAGCGCCGAGCGCCGCACCGAAACCCACTGCAAGAAAGCCGCTTAAGTTCATGATTGCCCCGGATTTTGCAGTGGCGATTGTACCTCGCGACGTAGGCGACCAAAAAGAATCACAAATGCCATGTAAGCTTTGCCTGGGCGCTCCGGTCTAGTTTTATGAGCATCTGCCGTTCACCGACGAAGCTCCTCCTGAACGATGGACAACTCGCCCTCCGGTCTGCCTCCCTGCCCCCCACTTTATAAAGAAGAGGAACACGCTATGCCAACAAAAGCTTATTGCGTCGACGCACGCAAACTGCCCCGCCAATCTCGCTTCGGTGGCCTCATGGGCGAAACCGCGGTGCTTATGGACAACGCCATTTTGAAGTTTGCCTGGGCCAAGCCTTTCAGCGGCGAAATGACCGGACGTACCGCGGCACCGATGAAGCCCGACCAGCACCCTTGGGACCAAGCCATTCTTCTGATCACCGGCAAGGTCGAAGTGACGCTGGGTGAAAATGGCAGCGAAGGCACTTACGTGCTGGAGCCGGGCTGGATCGTTTATATCCCCAGCAACATGCTGCACATCGGTCGCGTACTGGGCGACGAAGAATCCTTCGGCGTCGATATCTTCGCGCCGGTGCGTAAGGACTATCTGGATATGGCCCAGCATCAACTGGATCACGAGAAAGCCTGATCCGTTGTGTCGCCGGCGGCAAAGCTTATTGAGGTTTTGTGCTGAGATTTTGTGCTGAACTTTTATGTAAGGTTTGCCGTCGCGCCCCGGTCTTATCCCACGACAAGCTCACTTGTCATCAATTCGAATCGAACCCTAAAAGGAGATTACGCATGAACCACAAACAAATCGCCATTCGTTCCGCCATCGCTGGCGTACTCGCGCTGGGCCTCGTCGCCGGCAGTCAATCCGCCCTCGCCGCCAAGGGAGACATGGAAAAATGCGCTGGCGTCTCCAAGGCCGGCAAGAACGACTGCGGCTCTGCTGGAAATTCCTGCGCAGGCACCGCAAAGACGGACCATGAGAAGGACGCCTGGATCGCCGTACCGAAAGGCACTTGCGACAAAATCGCCGGCGGTATGCTCGTCGCCGATGCCAAGAAGGCGGACAAAATGGATGGCATGAAGAACTAACAGAGTCCCGCACCATGCGCACGCAGCCCTACCCCGACGTCGCCACGCCCAGCTACGCAGCGCCGAGTAGCGTTGGGATAGGCCTGCGTGCGCCTCATTATCGCGAGATACTCGACACCAAACCGGCCGTGGGTTGGCTGGAAGTGCATAGCGAAAACTATTTTGGCGACGGTCCGCCGCTCAATGTGCTTGAAGGTCTTCGCCAGCACTACCCAGTCAGCTTGCATGGGGTAGGTCTGTCGCTCGGACGCGCCGATGAGCTGGATCGCACCCATCTGACCCGGCTCAAGCGCTTGGTCCATCGTATTGATCCCTGCTTCGTTTCCGAACATCTATCCTGGGGTGCCCGCGCTGACCGCCACCTCAACGACCTGCTGCCTCTGCCCTACACCGAGGAAGCGCTGCAAAAAGTTTGCGCGCACATCACCGAAACCCAGGAATTTCTCGGCTGTCGCATTCTCGTCGAAAATGTTTCTAGCTATCTGCGCTGGCAGCACGACGCCATGCCGGAGTGGGAATTCGTCTCCGAAGTCGCGCGCCGCACCGGCTGCGGGCTGCTGCTCGACGTGAATAACATTTACGTCAACGCCGTCAATCATGGCTACGATGCGCGCCTCTACTTGGCCGCCATGCCGGTGGAGGCGGTTGAGGAAATTCATCTCGCCGGCTTTGACGAAGGCGCCGGCTGCCTGATCGACACCCACGGCCAACGTGTTGCCGAACCCGTGTGGCAGCTTTATCGCGAGGCTATCGCCACGCTCGGCCCCCGCCCGACGCTCATCGAATGGGATACCGCCCTACCCGCGCTGTCGGTGCTGCTCGATGAAGCAAATATGGCACGCAACATTCTGGAACAGGAACATGCGCTCGCTGCATGAACTGCAAGCGTCCTTCGCGGCCGGCTTGCTCGACTCAGCCTGCGACGGGGTGCTGACTCATCTGATACCTGCGCAGCGCATGAATACGCGCGACGGGCTCAATGTCTACCGCAGCAACATCTTTCAAAATTATCGTAGCGCACTGGGCGACACCTACCCAGTAATACAGCGCTTGGTGGGCACAGATTTTTTTGTGCAGGCGGTCGACGCTTACATTCGTGCCACACCTTCAACCAGCGGTGATGTGCACGACTACGGTGAAGATTTCGGCGAGTTCCTGCGCACCTATCCCGGCGCCGCCGACCTCCTCTATCTCACGGACATGGCGAAACTGGAATGGGCCGTGCACCGTTCCTACCACGCCGCCGACGCGGCGACTTTGGATCTTGCGCAACTCGCCGATATCCCTGAAGAAGCGCTCCCCGCCTTGCGCTTCGAGCTGCATCCCTCTTGCCGACTGGTCGCCTCACCCTGGCCCACCCTGACCATCTGGCGCGCGAATCAGGAGAATGCCGACATGCAAGCGTTGATCGATCTCGACAGTGGTGGCGAACAAATTCTCGTCATACGCACGGACGTCGAAGTCGAGTTGAGCTCGTTGCCCGCAGGTGATTACGCAGCGCTCGCAGCGCTGTTATCCGGCGCTGCGCTAGGCGCAGCGTTTGACGCCGCGCAGACGCAGGACGAGACCTTCGACCTCGGTGCATTTCTACAGCACCACGTGCTTAACGGCACGTTAGCGAATATCCATCCGTGATGCCTATTCCCCCCACTTCACTTCGGACTAGTCTATGAGCCTGTTTTATTTCGTCGCCCAACCCTATGCCAAGCTCTGCGCCGCTTTGGATGTGGTCGCGCCGGTGTTCGATCTTGCCGCACGGCTGTTCGTCGCTATAGCATTTTTCAAATCAGGGCTGGTGAAAATTCAGAGCTGGGATGCGACGCTCTATCTGTTCGAGAACGAATACGCCGTGCCTTACCTCCCGCCGGAAATCGCCGCTTATCTGGGCGCCGCGGCTGAACTCACGCTGCCCGTACTACTAGCCGTCGGCCTCGGCTCGCGTCTCGCTGCGTTTGCGCTGTTCGGTTTCAACATCGTCGCCGTCATTTCCTACCCCGACCTTAGCCCGGCCGGATTGAAGGATCACTATCTGTGGGGTGCGCTGATGTTGGTGACGCTCTTCCATGGCCCCGGAAAACTTTCCCTGGATCACTGGCTGGGCCGGAATCTAAAACGATGATCTTCAAGCTGTCAGCCAAATCGGCGGAGCATCAATTCGACCAGACGGTACGTGCCTACAGCGCCGACCTCTATCGCTACGCCTACTGGCTGTGCCGCGACCGTTTCACCGCCGAAGAATTGGTGCAAGAGACTTTCGCCCGCGCCTGGAAAAGTTGGGCGAGCTTGAACGACATCGCCACCGTGAAAACTTGGCTCATCAGCATCCTGCGCAACGAACGTGCGCGCCTGTTTGAGCGCAAGCAGCTCGACATGGTCGACAGCGATCCCGAAGAGCTGGACATCCCCACGACCGCCCATCCCGGTGCGCACATCGAGCTGGAGCAATTCGTCGGCGAGCTGCCGGAAACCTATCGCGAGCCGCTGCTGCTGCAAGTGCTAGGCGGCTATCGCTGCGAAGAAATCGCCGAGATGTTGGGCACCTCGGAGGGGGCGGTGATGACACGCCTCACCCGCGCAAGGCAGGCGCTGCGCGCCAATCTTGAATCGCTAGACCGCAACAGGGTGTCGAAATGAACTGCCTGGAATTCCGCCGTCTGAAACTCGCCGACCCACGCCATCTCACGTCGGTTGCGCTGTCGCACATGAGCGGCTGCGCAACCTGCCAGACTTTTTCCTTGGAAGTCGGCGAGATCGACGAGCATCTTGCCACCACGCTGGATGTGCCCGTGCCGGATGGGCTGGCCGAACGCATCATCCTGGGGCGCAAAACCGGCGAGCGCCTAGCTGGCATCGGCGGGCTGTCGCCGCGGCTGTGGGCTTTGGCGGCGACGATCCTGCTCACCGTTGGTGTCATGGTCAACTGGTCGCAGGATTACACGTCCCAAGACTACGCCATGCTCGCCATCAAACACGTCCTCCACGAACCGGAAGCCTTCACCAAAACGCGCGATGTAGACCCGGCCTATCTCCGCACCGTGATGCACAACTTCGGCGCCACGCTCGAAGCGCCGCTGGGCCGCGTGCGCTACATGACGCTATGCCCCGTCGCCGGCGGCACCGGCTGGCATATCGTCTTCGAGACCGAACAAGGCGGCCTCGCCACGCTCATCCTGGTACCGACGCAACACATGAACGTACCCCTCGCGCAAGCCACCATGAAAGGCTGGACTGCCATTGCCCGCCCGGGCGGGCAAGGCTACTACGCCATCATCACCGACTCGGCGGAATCGCTTAAGAAGGTCGACGAGTTAGTCAAGTCGCGCATACGCTGGAATAGCTGAGCGCCGGCAAACATCGGGCTACTTCACAGCCCTTAAAGTCTGGTCCACAAAGTGCGCTCGAACAAAGGTGTCGGCATTGGTTGCCGGAACGGCGCGCCATTGATTGCTTTTGCAGCGCGGGCAACGCGTGCTATGAACTTGGTAAAGCTTGCCGCAGGTTTCGCAGCGGACAAGGTGATTCGGCTTGGTTTGGCGCTTGGTGTCGCGCTTGGTTCCGAGTTGCATCCTCATTGCTCCTGACTGCTGCTAGGACAGGCAAGAACTCTATAGCGCCAAAGTAACTGGATGATGACAGCGGCGATCGGTGAGCTGAACAGCGGCGTAATTTTGGTGGAGGACTATGTCTGTCGCTATTGGTCATTGAAACCGCCGTCGAAAATGGCGCAGGTCGCCTTGTGTCGGCGCCCCACCGCCAAATTTACATTCCATTACACTTAAGCGCCTGGTTGAAATACTTTCGAGGCAGGCTGTCGCTACCCTAGGCAGCGTGTTCTTAATTTGTCGAAAGGTCTCATCATGATCAGGCTCCAACAACACGCTGGCCGCACGTTAACCGGCCCCACTGCGCCCACTTCTGCTCCAGTTGCCGCTTTCATTGCTTTCATCATCACCACGCTTTTGCTTTTCTCGCTGGCCGGATTAGCTCACGCCGAGGATGCCGTGCCGCCGCACCATGAGGGCCCGCGCGCTGAATGGTGCAAGAACAACCCCGAGAAATGCCAGCACGTGAAGGAACATCGCGAAGCCTGGTGCAAGGAAAATGCGCAGCGTTGCGAAGAAATGAAGGCCAAGCACCAGCAGCGGCGCGAGGAATGCGAAAAAGATCCCGCAGCCTGCAAGCAGAAGCGCGCTGAACGGCACGAAAAAATGCAGCAGCACCGAGCGGCCATGGAAGAGAAATGCAAAGCCGACCCGGAAGCCTGCAAGGCATGGCGTCAGCATCACCGTCCGCAGCACGACGCGGCGCCCACGCCGGCTAACTGATTGATGTTTTCGAACATCATGGCGTAACACCGTTCGCCCTGAGATGGTCGAAGCGGGAGGCGAAATGGGTGGGCCCTTCCGCCGCCGTTTTATGCGGCACGCTCAAGCGGCACTTCCCAGCCAGGAAATACGAGCACGGCAGGATGGCACTTGAGGGCCCGCGCAAAAACCTTTGCGCGCTCTACCCCTAAATTCACTCGGCCGTTCTCGATAGCTGAGATGGTCGCTTGTGGGATGCCCGTGAGCTCGGAAAGTTGGCTTTGGGTCAGCTCTTGGAGTTCCCGCACGATACGCAGGGACTCCCCCACCGAGACCTCAACTCGTTTTTTTGCAGGACGAAACTCTTTCATCTCATGGCTTCCTGTAATCGTGGGCGGTGACTTGGATAACCTGTATTTGCAACACGTTCGCGACAACCCGGTAAATCACCCTCCACTGAAGTCCGAGACGAGAGGAACGATGAGACTTCCATTCTCCAGACAATGCTTCATCGTGGAACCCCTTGATGGCCCGTAAGCCTTGTGGCCCAGAAATCCTGGCGATGTCTTTCCATTTTTCGTAACGTTTCAGAACCTCGATAGGAACTGCACCAGAAAGTTGCTTGTCGACGCGCCGATGCTCTTGGATTTCCCACATGCCACATTATGGATATACTATAAATAGCATGTCAAGCGTGCTGGCTGCTTTCTGAGATAAGCCTCGCATATAGCCGCATCCGAAGATTTTGTTGGCCACGGCGGAGAGGGCATAATGCTCACCATGACACTCAAACGCTATCAAATTCATCTCGCCATGGGCGTGGGCTGCTTCGTCGGCCTCGCCATCGCACTCAATTATCTGCAAGCCAAGCTGGGGCAGCTGCCCTGCCCGATGTGCGTTATTCAGCGCATCATTTTCATCATCCTGGCGATCATCGCGCTGATCGCCGCGGCGCATCGACCTCGCGGTGTGGGCCGGCGGGTGTATGACGCGTTGCTCGCGCTCTTCGCCTTAGCTGGCATCGGCGAGTCGGGCTGGCAGGTGTGGCTGACTTATCACCCGCAACTGGCAGAATGCGGCATCAGTGCGGAAGAGAAATTTCTCAACGCGCTGCCCATCGCCCAATGGTGGCCGTCTATGTTCGAAGCGAACGGTGATTGCGCCAGCGTCACGTGGACGCTGTTCGGCTTGTCCGTGCCGGAACTCTCCCTCATCGCCTTCGTCGTTATGCTCGCCCTTACGGCATACGCTGCCACCCGCCAAACCTAGCGATGCTAGCGATGTAAGGAAAGCGCCGCTGGGCCGGTCTGATGGTATGTACCCTCACATTGGATAGACATGAGCACCATTGCCCGCCCTGAGCGCCTCGCATTATTGCTTCGCTCGCTCCTCATTTCTCGCCTCGTTTCTCTCCTCACCTCTCTGCTTGCGTTTTGCGTCATCCTCACGCCAGCGACAGCGCAGGCCGCAACGTGCAGCGCCACCTCGCCTCCTGGCACCACCGCACTGATTGAGCTTTACACCTCTGAAGGTTGCGACAGTTGCCCGCCGGCCGACCGATGGCTATCCACATTAAAGCGCGGCAACCAAGCTGCCGCGCAAGTCGTTGCGCTGGCCTTTCACGTCGATTACTGGGACAGGCTGGGCTGGCAGGATCGCTATGCCTCGCCGCAATTTGGCAGGCGACAAACGGAACAGGTTCGACTACACGGCGGACGCACCGTCTATACGCCGCAGGTAATGCTGGGCGGCAATGATTTTCGTGACTGGCAAGATGGCATGGCCTACACCTCAGCGGTACGCGCGATAAACGCACGGCCTGCCCAGGCGAATCTCACTTTGCAATTGCACAGCGACGCTGCCGGCGCCTGGACAGGCGATCTGTCAGGGGCCACCCGGAATGCGAATGTCCTGACCTATGTGGCGGTGTACGAAAATGGGCTGTCGTCGGATGTGGCGGCCGGGGAGAATCGCGGCAAACGGCTGACGCACGACTTCGTCGTAAGAGACTGGATCGGACCCCTGAAGATCGGCTCTGGTAGCGCCTTTCAGACCAGTACCAAGCTGCCGGCCCGCACCGACATCAATTACGCCAAGGCCGGTGTGGCGGCGTTTTTACAAGATGCGACCAGTGGCGACATCCTTCAGGCCATCGCCCTCGATTTTTGTCGCTAATTTATTGTCCCGCCATTCCGCGCCGCTTGAAGCTGCACGGTAAAATGCTTCTTTTGACCTGTGCCTGTCGCCAACACGGCGACGCCCGCATTTCGTCCACACTCGTACGCCAAACCGCATCCCGTCATGAGCAAGCCCAACACTCCGCAAACCACCGAAGCAGTGGTGTCAAATTTCATCCGCCAAATTATTGAAGGCGATCTCGCGAGGGGCAAATTCGCCGCGCGCGGCTGGGGCGGCCAGCCGGGCCCAGCCTCAACGCATGCGAGCGCACCGCCGGACGCGGCGAAAATCCGCACACGTTTTCCGCCGGAGCCGAATGGCTATTTGCATATTGGCCACGCCAAATCCATCTGCCTCAACTTCGGCTTGGCCCGCGACTATGACGGCGTCTGCCATCTGCGCTTGGATGACACCAACCCGGAGAAAGAAGAACAGGAGTACGTCGATTCCATCGTCGACGCGGTGAAGTGGCTGGGCTTCGATTGGGGCGGCAATCAGTACTTCGCGTCGAACTATTTCGACTGGATGTATGCCTGCGCCGAATATCTCATTGAAGCCGGCCACGCCTATGTAGATACGCAAACCGCGGATGAGATGCGCGCCAATCGCGGCACACTCACCGAGCCAGGCAAGAACAGCCCTTACCGCGACCGCAGCGCCGCCGAAAACCTCGACCTCTTCCGCCGCATGAAGTCGGGCGAATTCCCCGACGGTGCGCACATATTGCGGGCCAAGGTCGACATGGCATCGGGCAACATCAACCTGCGCGACCCCGCTATCTACCGCATTCGCCACGCCGAGCACCACAACACCGGCAACAAATGGTGTGTTTACCCGATGTACACTTTCGCCCACCCCATTGAGGACGCGCTGGAACGCATCACCCACTCCATCTGCACGCTGGAATTTGAAGCACAGCGGCCGTTTTACGACTGGCTGCTCGAACGCCTGGCTGAAGGCGGCCTGCTCGCCCAGCCGCTGCCGCAGCAAATCGAATTCGCGCGCCTCAACCTCACTTACGTCGTGCTCTCCAAGCGCAAGCTAATCCAGCTCGTGCAGGAAAATCACGTCGAAGGCTGGGACGACCCACGTATGCCTACGTTGGCTGGTGCGCGCCGGCGCGGCTATACCGCAGAAGGTTTCCGCTTGTTCGCCGAGCGTATCGGCGTTTCAAAAGCCGACTCGTGGATCGAATACAGCGTGCTCGAAGACTGCATGCGCGACGACTTGAACGAACGCGCCGAACGCCGCATCGCCGTGCTCGATCCCTTGAAGCTGATTATCGATAACTATCCCGCCGGACAGGAAGAGGAATGCCTGGCACCCAACCATCCGCAGAAGCCGGAACTGGGCAAGCGCGCCGCGCCCTTCTCAGGGGAGTTGTGGATAGAGCGCGAAGACTTCATGGAAGAACCGAGCAAGGGCTATTTCCGCCTCTTTCCGGGCAACACCGTGCGCCTGCGCTACGGCTTTGTCGTGAAATGCACCGGTTGCGATAAAGACGCCGCCGGCGTAATCACGGCCGTGCATTGCGAATATTTCCCCGACAGCAAATCGGGCACGCCCGGTTCGGATACCTACAAGGTCAAGGGCAACATCCACTGGGTGAGCGCCAAGCACGCCTACGAGAGCAAGGTGCGGCTTTACGACCGTCTGTTTGCTAAGCCGAATCCGGGCGCAGGCGACAAAGACTATCTCGACGACCTCAATCCGCATGCCAAGCGAGTCATTACCGCCTACCTCGAACCTGCACTGAAAACCGCCGCGCCGGAAGACCGCTACCAGTTCGAGCGTCATGGCTATTTCGTTGCCGACCGAATCGATTCCAAACCTGGCACGCCGGTATTCAATCGCGCCGTGACGCTGCGCGATTCTTGGGCCAAAGTCGCCTCATAACGGTTGACGTTATATAACGCCATACGTTATAGTCTGTCTGGTGATCAAAAGCTTTCAGTGCAAAGAAACTGCGGCAATCTGGGATGGGCGAATATCTCGTCGCTTGCCGCAAGATATCCAGCAGGTTGCGCGGCGAAAACTACGGATGCTCAATAACGCAGTCTCACTTGATGATTTGCGAATCCCGCCAGCCAATCGGCTGGAACCACTAAAAGGTGAGCGTAAGGGGCAGTACAGCATACGCATCAACGACCAATGGCGGATTTGCTTCAAGTGGTCAGGGGCTGGCGCTGAAGATGTCGAAATAGTGGATTACCACTGATGGGACGGATTGTGAAGAAATTGCGCAACATTCACCCTGGCGAAGTATTGCTTGAGGAGTTCCTGGAACCAATGGCGATTAGCCAAAATGCGCTGGCGCGCGCCATGGGCGTTCCACCGCGTCGGATCAACGAGATTGTACTTTGCAAGCGCGCCATCTCCGCGGACACAGCCTTGCGTCTAGCGAAGGTTTTCGGCACTTCCGAATCGTTCTGGATGGGCTTGCAGGCCGACTATGATCTCGAAGAAGCGCGGGGGAAACTTGGGGGTCATCTCAATGCGCTGGAACGGCTGGCGGCTTAACTCCACCCCGCCCGGCGCCTTTCAAATTTCACGAAAGGATTTTGCCATGACTAAAGCCCTGCTTCCCACGACCTTGTTTGTGTTGTCGCTGTCGGCGCTGGCCGCGGCCCCCATTCAATCGCTGGATGAAAAACCGCGGTCGCGCGGTGCCTTGCTCTATGAAACCCACTGCATCGCTTGCCACAACACCGAAGTGCACTGGCGTGACAAAACCGTAGTGACAAACGGCGACAGCCTGGTCAGCCAAGTGCGACGCTGGCAGGCCAGCATCGGGCTGCGTTGGGGCGAAGATGACATTCAAGAGGTGGTCCATCATCTGGATACGCTCTACTACCACCTACCCCAGCCGAAAAAATAAGCGGTTCAGTTTCCTTCTTAGTTTCCTCCTCAGTCTCCTCGCTGGCGCCGCAGCGTAATCGTTTCGCCGGCGATGCCCCAGTTGTCCGTGGGCACCTCATCGATCACCACCACCGTAGTTTGCGGGTTCTTGCCTAACACCGCCTGCAAAAGTTGCGTCACGCCGCGTATGAGCTCGGCTTTTTGCGCGCTGGTAGCGCCTTCTTCCGTAATGCGGATATTCACGTAGGGCATGGCATTCTCCTGAATGTCGGTTGAGGGCGCGTTAGCAAAAATGCGGCGGGCGATACTTAAGCCCATCGCGCGATGATCGCAATCATAGCGCCCCTGCGCTCGGACCCATGCTGCGCTGGGATGATGCTTAGGCACGATATCAATACCATCCCCAGCCATTCACCGGCGCCACGCGATCTTGCTGCGGCATATACTTCGGCGCGCCAACACGAGGAGAAAATAAATGACTAACCGTACTCTCTTGGGGCGGGTCTTGATGTCGGTGGCCACCGCCACGGCGGCCTTCCTTCCGCTCACTCTTGATTTGGGCCACACCCACGTACTCAATCCAGCTTGGCCAGCGCACGCGCGACTGCATGGGGTCTGGCTGCTCGCCACCGGGGCGCTGGTGGGCCTGGTGGCGCTGTATCTTATTTGGTTCTATCAGAACAATCGTGCGCTTGGCGTCACGCTGGCCAGCGTGCTCACGTCGTGTGTGCTCGGCGGATTTTTCTTGGCTACCGCAACTGCTACGTTCTATGGCGGCAGCCTCGGGGACCCTGATTCGGCGACCAGCATTGCTTACCATGACATGACACTGGGAATACCGCCCAACCTGTTGATATTTGGGTTGGCCTTTATGCTTCTATTGATAGGCAAGATGCTGGCGCGGGGAGCGACTGGCGTAAAGCCGGCCCGCGGTGGTTGAGACGGGCGAATGTGTGGGGAACTTCGTCGTGCGGCTGGGGGCTGCTGCCACGATAGGTGGGCCTTGCGGGCACCCCCACAACTATTAGCGGGGTAAATACTATATTGTGCTGGCACTAAATTGTGGCATAGTATCGATCCATCACCCTAACCAGAGGAGGGCGTATGGGACCACAAGTTTCGTTGTCTGGCATGGAAGCGGGCGCAATCGACAGCCACCTGATCTTGATCCTCTGCATCATGGTGGCAACAGGCATCCTCGGCGGCGTAGCCAATTACTTTCTCAATGAACGCGATGGTGCATCGCCGTGGCGAACGGCGTCTAAACATGCCGTGCTGGGCGTCGTTGCTGCTCTCACCGTTCCCCTGTTCCTCAATATGATTTCCAGCCACATGCTGGAAGCGACACGACTCAAATCCAGCGAACTGTTTGTCTTCGCCGGCTTCTGCCTGCTCTATGTGGTGGTGTCACGCCGCTTCTTCGAAAACCTGGCTGTGAAGCTGATGCGCCAGGTGGAGTTGGTGCGCAAAGACGTGCAACACCTGCAGGAGGGCCGCGGCCAACCCGCACCCGTGGTAACGCAATCTTTAAGGGCGGTCGAAGCGGAATCGCCCGAGAGCACCACTCAGAGCTCAGTAGTGGAGTTGCCCCGCAACGCCGTCAGCTATGGCGATATAGAGTTGATGCGCGCCGTCGGCGAAGGCAACGCCATCTACGGCGCGATGACCGCGCTCAGCGCCAAAACCACGCTGCCACGCGACCAGGTGGCGCCCCGCCTCGCCGCGCTTAAGAATATGGCGCTGATCGAATCCAAGATCGACGACAAAAACGTGGTGCGCTGGCATTTGACACCCAAGGGCAAATCGCTGCTCGATGGCATCGCCGCGGCCGCCTCGCTGGAAGAAAAGCGCGACGCTAGCTGAAGCAACACCTAAACCCGGTGGCCAGACCGCTTGTCTATGCAAATATTTGACGAGTCGCGGCAAGCTAGTCCGTGCTGCCAGCCTTGCAGGCGGAACGTGCCTTGAAATAATTCTTCGGCAGTCACCGCACTTTCTTGTCTCCACCCCTAGCCTCCAATGTGCTCCATGCGCTGGCATACGCCGCTTATTTCTTGTTTGTCACTCTTTAGCATTGCAGCCACAAGTGCCGGCACCTTGCCGCGCGAAGCTTCCGTGCCGGGCGGCATCGCCATCGCGGCATTGGGTACCGCGCAAAGCGCGCCGCAAGCCTGGTTCGGCGAGCGCCGCGTCGCGGTGGCGCGCCAGGGCAAAGGCTGGGCGGCGCTGATCGGGTTGCCCTTGAGCCTTGAGCCTGGCATGCATGATTTACGCGTGACCTACGCGGACGGCACCCAAGCTGTCCTGCGCTTCCGCGTGCTACCCAAGCGTTACGCGGTGCAACGCTTCACCGTGGCCGATCAGCGCAAGGTAGAACCGCTACCGGAAGATGAACTGCGCATCGCACGCGAACAAAAGCGCATCGATGAGATCAAGGCCTATTGGCGCGACGAAGCGGGGCTTGATCTCACCTTCCAACTGCCCGCAAAGGGCCGTCCTTCGGGCGATTTCGGGCTGCGGCGCGTCATCAATGGTCTAGCACGTAACCCACATGCGGGCATCGATCTGGCCGTGCCCGAAGGCACGCCGGTGCTCGCGGCGGGCGATGCGGTCGTGCTCGAAACGGGCGATTTTTTCTTCAATGGCAACTCGGTTTACCTCGATCACGGTCAAGGCGTCGTCACCCTGTATTGTCATTTGCAACGTATCGACGTGCGGCCCGGCGATCATGTCGGCGGCGGCCAACAGCTTGGTCTCTCCGGCATGACTGGCCGCGCCACCGGCCCTCACTTGCATTGGACAGTGCTGATGAATGGCGCTGCCGTTGATCCACGATTATTTTTGAGTACGCACCCATGATGCCCCAAGACATACTCAACTTCTGGTTTGGCGCGCCCGACAGTGCGGAATATGGCCAGCCGCGCAAATGCTGGTTCGAGAAAAATCCAACTTTCGATGATGAAATCCGCGCGCGGTTTTTAGACACGCTAGCAGAGGCCGCCACAGGCCGGCTCACCGATTGGGAGGCGTCACCTGAAAGCCTGCTCGCCTTGATCGTATTGCTCGACCAGTTCCCGCGCAACCTGTTTCGCAATGACGCGCGCGCCTTCGCTACCGACCCGCTCGCCCTGATTCACGCACAAACGCTCATTCAGCGCGGCTGGGATCAGCAACTCGCACCATTGCAACGCGTCTTCGCTTATCTGCCCTTCGAACACAGTGAAGACCCGGCCAGGCAAGATCGCGCCGTGGCCCTGTTTACGGCGCTCTCCGAGGCCCAGCCGGGATTCGAGGGCTATCTCGATTATGCCGAACGACACCGCGTGGTGATCCGCCGCTTTGGCCGCTTTCCCCATCGCAATGCGGCCCTGAGCCGGGAGTCGACGCCGGAAGAGATCGATTATCTCCAGCAACCGGGCGCGGGATTTTGAAACGCCCGGCCTTTCCTGACTCTGCGGTGAGTGCAGCGATGATTGCGCAAGCGCATGGCCTCGGCGAAAATGCGGCAGGAGACAGCAACTTATGACACCCAGCATCACCAGCGTCGCCCACGTCATTCAGCTTGCCGTGGCGCCGGTATTTCTGCTCACCGGCGTTGGCGCCGTACTGGGCGTGCTCACCAATCGGCTGTCGCGAGTGGTTGATCGATTTCGTTTGCTCGAAGGCAGATTGCCCGATGGCGGCGGCGACGAGCATCAATTGCAACGCGTGGAAATGGGCTTGCTCGAACGGCGCGCGCGGCTCATACACTGGGCCATCAGTCTGTGCACCATCTGCGCGCTACTGGTGTGTGTGGTGATCGCCACGTTGTTCATCGGCTCAGTGCAATCGGTGGATGTCTCCGATGTGATCGCCCTTTTGTTTATTACCGCCATGGCGACGTTGATACTTGGGCTCTTGAGTTTCCTGCGCGAGATCACCTTGGCCACGGGCAGTATACATGTGAAGAAATCTTGATGAAATCCGCCATAGCAAAGCCCACGCCCCACGAAATAGCCGCCTGGATTATCACGGGCTGCGCCTTGCTGCTGGTACTCAAGGTGCATCTCCTGCCGGCCCTGTTGGCCGGCTTGTTGGTGCATGAACTGGTGCATCTGCTGGCCGAACGGTTGATCATAAGTCGGCTCACCAATCAGCGCGCCAAGCTAGTGGCGGTGGCGGTGATCGCCGTCTTCATTGTCGGCGTAACGACGCTGGCCATCCTCGGCATTTCGGCCTTCGTGCGCAGCGATGCAGGCAGCCTGTCCATGCTGATGCAGAAAATGGCCGAGATCATCGAAGGTACGCGCCCCATGCTGCCCGACTGGGCCGCTGTCTATGTGCCGACCAATGCGGCTGCGCTCAAGGACGCTATCGTGCAATGGCTGCGCGAGCACGCAGCCGAAGTTCAGCTCGTGGGCAAGGAAGCCGTGCGCGGCACCGCCCACACGCTGGTCGGCATGGTCGTCGGGGCGCTCATCGCTTTGCGCGAGGTGGCGCCCGACGAATCACCACATCCCCTGGCGCGTGCCCTGACGGAGCGCGCTCACCGTCTGGCCGACGCCTTCCGCCGCGTGGTCTTCGCCCAGGTGCGCATCGCCGCGCTCAATGCCACATTCACCTGGCTTTATCTCGATGTCGCGCTGCCGCTGATGGGCATCCATTTGCCGCTGGCCAAGACGCTGGTGGCGGTGACCTTTATCGTCGGCCTGCTACCCATCATAGGCAATCTCATTTCCAACACGGTGATCGTGGTCGTCAGTCTGAGCCATTCCATGTCAGTGGCACTGGGCTCGCTGGCTTTCCTGATCGTCGTACACAAGCTGGAATATTTTCTCAACGCCCGGATCATCGGCTCGCAAATCCGCGCCCGCGCCTGGGAGCTGCTGCTGGCCATGCTGGCGATGGAGGCCTCGCTGGGGCTGGCTGGTGTGATTGCCGCACCGATTTACTACGCCTATCTCAAGGCCGAACTGGCGGACCGGAGTTTGGTCTAGCCGTCGGTCTGACGGATAATGTCGTTTTTGCCTGCGCATCCGCAATGATCCACACACCGCCCGGCCAATGGCCCGAACCCGGCCAAGCCTATCTGGAAAGCGCCCGCTTCATCGATTCCGCCCATCCTGAAATTCGGCGCTACGCTGAACAGGTAAGTATGGGCGCAAAGGATGATGTGGCCCGCGCCGTAAAGCTTTTCTACGCCGTGCGTGACGGCTGGCGCTACGACCCCTTCGCGATGCATGTCGACGCCGAGCAATATGTCGCCAGCACCGTGTTCAGCGCACCCGCCGCCTACTGCTTGCCCAAGGCCATCTTGCTGGCTGCGCTAGCGCGCGCCGTCGGCATCCCTAGTGCCATTGGTCTGTCCGACGTTGAAAACCATCTAACCACCGACAAACTCAAGGCGCGCATGGGTGGCAAGACGCGCTTTATCAACCACGGCTACGCGGTGTTGCACGTCGCCGGGCAATGGGTCAAAGCGGCGCCGGCCTTCAACATTGAGCTATGCGAGCGCTTTCATGTGCATCCCACGGAATTCGACGGTCACAGCCATTCGATATTTCAGGAGTACGACGCGCACAATCGCCGCCACATGGAATACGTGCGGGACAACGGCGTGTGGTCCGATTTCCCCTATGAAAAAGTGATGGCCGATTTTCAGGCCTTCTATCCGCCCGAAACGCTGGGCCATGGCGGTGCCGGCGAGCGCTTCGAAGACGGCGTGCCTACCGTCTGAGCCATCGGCGGTCGAGAGAGTTATCGACAACTAAACGTAAAGTCGCGTTGCAACCGTTTTAGTCGAATGAAGAAGGAGCAACATGTCTGATCGCAAAATGTTTACGCCCTATCGTCTCGGCAATCTGGAGCTTCCGAATCGCATTGTCATGGCACCCATGACACGCAACCGCGCCAACAACCCAGATTTCGCACCCAGCGACATCATGATTGAGTACTACCGACAACGCGCCTCGGCCGGTCTTATAGTCACCGAGGGATTGCCAGTGTCTGAGAACTCACGCGGCTATGCGTACACGTCGGGCTTGTACTCGGACGCGCAGGTGGCGGGCTGGAAAAAGGTAACGCAAGCCGTGCATCAAGCCGGGGGTCGCATATTTGCGCAGATATGGCATTGCGGTCGCATCAATCACAGCAGCCTGCACGCAGACAAGTCACCGCCCGTGGGTCCTAGCAGCATCGTCGCGCAAGCCAAGACCATGGCGCTCAACCCGGAGACCGGCGCACCCGCCTTTCTGCCCTGCGAACCGCCGCACGCGTTGACCGTAGGCGAGATCAAGGCCATCGTCGCCGACTTCGTGCTCAACGCCAAGAATGCCATCGCTGCCGGCTGCGACGGCGTGGAAATACACGGCGCCAACGGCTACCTGCTCGACGAGTTTCGCTGCCCTTACATCAATGACCGCCAGGACGAATATGGCGGCTCGCTGGAAAACCGCTGCCGCCTGCACCTCGACATCGCTCGCGCGGTCGCTGATGCCGTGGGCGCGGAGCGCGTCGGCATGCGTCTGTCACCGTATGGCGCCGCGAACGACATGAAGCCCGATCCTGACCCCAACGCTACCTACGGCTACCTCGCGCGCGAGTGTGAAAAAATCGGCCTCGCCTATCTGCACTTCTACGACCAAGGCATGACCTGGATACACGAAGCCGGCCATCCGTTGCTCAAGACCCTGCGCGAGTCCTTCTCCCGCGCGCTAATCCTCTGCGGCGGCTTTGATGGCGACAAAGCCGAAGCCTCACTCACCGCCGGTAGCGGCGACCTCATTGCCTTCGGCAAACCCTACGTCTCCAACCCGGATCTCGTCGCTCGCTTGCGGCAAAGCGCCGAACTCGCAACGTGGAACTCCAAGACTTTCTATGGTGGTGGGGCTGCGGGGTATACGGACTATCCGGCGCTGGTGTCGTGACCTCTGGGTTAGAACGCTATGACGATCCACTGGTGGAATACTGAAAAGGTTGTTGATCAACTTGCCGAAGGCCGTGTTTCTGAGCATGAAGCTATGCGCTACGCCATGCTCTCCGCCGTTCTATACACCTTAGCGACATACCTTGCCACATGGTTTGGGGGCTATCGCAGTTGGCTACTCATCTACGAGTTTTTCGCGGTCACTATCATTGCCCTGGTTGGCGTTAACGAGTGCTTTAAGGCCAACGGCGGATCGCTAGGCGTGGATTTTCTCAAACGCCTTTCGGTCATTAGCGTTCCCATTGGAGTCAAATTATTTATCGCCAGCATTGTTTTGGGACAGACCGCCTATTTCGGTTTCCCCTATATCGTCACGCGCGAGACGTTTCGTGATCCTGGTTTCGTCTATCAGCTCTATTCCTTTGCGTTCGCAGCAGTGTTCATGTTCATCTACTACTGGCGCATTGCTACACATTTTTCGCGCTTAGTGGTCCGAGCGCATTCTCACCCTGCGGTCCAGGGGGCGCTGCGCGATGAAGCAGCTCAGCGCCCCTGACCGCCACGTTATACGACTACTGAGAAATCCGAAAAGCAACTGACGACAAATCAACAGCAATAAAAAAGCCCTCCCCGACTGCGGGAGGGCTTTTAGTAGCAGCGCAATTACTTCAGGTGCTTATTGACCAGCTTGGTCATCTCAAACATGGAGACCTGGGCCTTGCCACCGAAGACGGCTTTGAGCTTGTCATCGCCATTGATATTGCGTCTGTTAACTGAGTCCTGGAGTTTGAACTTCTTGATGTAGTCCCACACCTTCTTGGTGACTTCCGTACGCGGAATCGGCGCGGAGCCGACCACGGCAGCCAGCACTGCGCTGGGTGTCATGGGTTTCATAAAGGCGGGATTGGGTTTGCGTTTGACAGCCGGCTTCTTGGGAGCGGCGGCCTTCTTCACTGCGGGTTTCTTTACCGCTGCGGGCTTCTTGGCAGCGGCCGGTTTTTTGGCCGGAGCTGCTTTCTTTGCAGGCGCTGCTTTCTTTGCCGCCGGCTTCTTGGCTACCGGCTTTTTGGCGGGTGCTGCTTTCTTGACTGCTGGTTTTTTAGCAGCGGGTTTCTTGGCAGTACTTTTCTTGGCTGTGGCCATCTTCACCTCCTAAAAGTGATTTTACCGATACACCTCGAATCCTCCTGCTATCTCTAGCAAGAATGGCCGAAGCATGCTGATGCCAGAACAATTTGTCAATGATTGAGAGAGAAAATTTGCGAATTTTTCAGAGGAGAACGACGTCGGCGCAACAGGAGCTGATATTCCTTTGGAATACATGGGCGCACTAGCCAACGGCTTCGAGCCACGCTTCGAGGCCCTGCGCATTCAACATTATGTCACCGGAAAATACCTGGAGAATGGCTTCTGTAGCCAGTCTCCAGCCATATCGCTGCGCTTCGCCCAAGAGGATTTCAGTGACGCCGCGTTTGAGTCGTGCCAGCCTGTCAGCGCCCGCATCGCGCTCAGCGAGTGCCAGTTCCGCATGGGCATCGATGAGGCGATGTAAATCCGCGCCGAGACGCGGAATGTCGCGTACTTGCCCGTAATGGGTGACATAGACAGCTTCCGGCCGCAGAGCGAGCAGCCGGTCTATCGAGCGATGGAAGGCCGCCGGATCGAATTGCACCGGGGTGGCCGAGAGAAATATGAACTGACGACCATCGCAATCGAGTTCGCGATACGACAGCCCGAAGGTGTCGCCGGTAAAGATATGGTCGGAACGCGTATCGAGGATGCAGGCATGGTGACGCGCATGGCCTGGCGTATCGAGAAAAACCAACTCGCGTCCGGCGAGCGACAGACTGGCGCCGTCTGGCATTTCGCGCAGGCGCTCGGGCGCAACGGGCAGTATCTCGCCATAGGTGCGATGCGCGACGTCGGCGCCATACACGGCAATGGTGCCTTCCATCAGCCGCGACGGGTCTGCCATATGCCGCGCGCCGCGCGGATGCAGCGCCAGCGCGGCATTGGGGAGCACCCGCATCAGCGCACCAGCCCCGCCTGCGTGGTCGAGATGGACGTGGGTCAGGATAATGAAATCAACCGACTCGGGGCTCAGTCCCTTCTCCTGCAATGCCTCAAGCACGAGCGGAAGGGAAGCATTGACACCGGTGTCGACCAGCGCCGCCCTATCGTTTTCAACAATCAGATGGATGGCGTCCAAGCCCGGTCGCACCAAACCGGAGTCAATAGCGCTGATGCCGAATTCGTAGTCGGTAAGGGCAGCCATGTGGATATGAGGCCACACGATGTTGCCGGCGATCCCGGCACACACCGCGATCTAGCTGATTTTCAGCAGCTCGACTTCGAATACCAAGGTGGCATTAGGCGGGATTACCCCACCCGCGCCCCGTGCCCCATAGCCCAGCTCGGGGGGGATAGTGAGCTTGCGCACGCCGCCCACTTGCATGCCTTGAACGCCTTCGTCCCAACCGCCTATGACGTGGCCTTCGCCCAGCGGGAACTCGAAGGGATCGTTGCGATCCTTGCTCGAATCGAATTTTTTGCCATCGGTCAGCCAGCCGGTGTAATGCACGGAAACGGTTTGGCCCGCAGCTGCGGCATCGCCGGCGCCTATGCTGATGTCCTCAATGATTAGTCCGCTGGCAGTGGTGGTCAGGCTCATGCTGTCATCCTCTTAAAAAGTAAGGCGCCATTTTACTGGGCCTTGCGACGCGCTGCGAACTTCTGCCGAAATTTGGCCAGCTTGGGGGCGACCACGAACTGGCAGTAGGACTGAGACGGGTTATTCCTAAAGTAGTCCTGATGGTAGTCTTCCGCCGGGTAGAAAGTGGCGGCCGGGACGACCACCGTAACGATAGGCGCGTCAAACGCACGCTGCGCCTCCAGCTCTGCGATCAAGTCGTCGGCGATCTGCTTCTGTTCCGGCGAGTGATAAAAAATCGCCGAGCGATACTGGGTGCCAACATCGTTGCCTTGACGGTTACGCGTCGTCGGGTCGTGGATAACGAAGAACACCTCGATGATGTCGCGGAAGCCGATTTGCGTGGGGTCGTAGCGCAACTTGACTGCCTCAGCGTGACCCGTATCACCATTGCAAATTTGCTCATAGCTCGGGTTCGGTATCTGGCCTGCCGTGTAGCCGGAGACCACCTCGTCGACCCCTTGCAGTTCGTCGAATACTGCTTCCAGACACCAGAAACAGCCACCCGCTAGCGTTGCATATTCGCGTTCCATAGGATCATTTGTGAGGTTGGATTGAGCGGATGGTAGCACCCGGCGGTAGAATTGTCGGCTCTCCCAGGTACCCATGCATGCATGTCATTGTCTTAGGGGCGGGTCTGGCTGGCGTTACCAGCGCTTGGTATCTGCGCCAGGCCGGACATGAGGTGACGGTCATTGACCGCCAACCCGGCCCCGCCCTCGAAACCAGTTTCGCCAACGGCGGTCAGCTCTCGGCCAGTCATCCGGAGCCCTGGGCCAATCCCGGTACGCCGGCGCAGGTGTTGCGCTGGCTCGGTAAGCCCGATGCGCCGCTGGTGTTCCGTCCACGCGCCGACTGGCACCAATGGGCTTGGGCCTTGCGCTTCCTGGTGGAATGTTTGCCCCATCGCACGCGCCGTAATACGGTGGCGATCGCGCAATTGGCGCTTTATAGCCGCAACATGCTGGCCCAATTGCGCGCCGAGACGGACATTGCCTACGAAGCAAAACGGAAAGGCATACTGCACCTGTTTTTCGAGCCGCGTGATTTCGCCGCAGCGGGGAAGCGCGCAGAACTGCTGCTCGACTTCGGCATGCCTGCGGAGGTGCTGGATCCGCGCCGCTGCGTAGTCGTCGAACCCGCACTGGAGGACAGCGGCCTAGCCTTGCTGGGCGGGCTTTACGCACCCGCTGACGAATCGGGCGATGCGTATCTATTCACGCATGCCCTCGCCGCGCGCTGCGCCGAGATAGGCGTCACTTTCCGCTTCGATACGCGAGTGGAAACACTGCAAAGGCACGGCGGCCGCATTGCGGCGGCCACGCTGCTCGACGGCAAAGGCCGCAGCGAGCGCGTGATCGGCGACGCTTATCTGATTGCGCTGGGAAGCCACAGCCCATTGCTGTTGCGACCGCTGGATATCGCCCTGCCGATTTATCCGGTCAAGGGATATTCAATCACCATTCCATTAGCCGCAGGGAGTTCGGCGCCGGAAGTCAGTATTACAGATGAGTCGCGCCGCATGGTCTATGCGCGACTGGGCGACCGGCTGCGCGTGGCCGGCACCGCGGAGCTTGCCGGCTATGACAACGTCGTTGATGCCGGCCGCTGCGATGCGATTCTGCGCCGCGCGCGCCAGCTTTTTCCACGCCTGGAGGCAGCCGGTGAGATCGAGTACTGGGCTGGCTTGCGGCCCACCACGCCGAGCAATGTTCCGATCATCGGCCGCACGCGCTATGAAAATTTGTATTGCAACACGGGCCACGGCACGCTCGGATGGACGTTAGCTTGCGGGTCGGCGCGCTGTATCGCAGATATCATGAACGGCAGCGCACCGCCGATTGACTTTCCATTCAGCGGTGCATCCGTGCACTATGGTCAGTAGGACAAAAATGGCAGGCGCAAACGCAACCCCAAACCTGACGCCGCAGCCGCCTGACAAGACACTTTGGGCGGCAGTCTTCGCCGCGACGCTATGCGGCGTCGTGGTGTCGATGAATATCGGAAAGCTACCCATCGCGCTGCCGCAGCTGCGGCAGGAATTCGGTCTTTCGCTGATGGCCGCCGGCTGGCTCCTCGCGACCTTCAATACCATCGCCGTCGTGGCAGGCGTTTTCATCGGCATCTGGGCCGACCGCGTCGGGGCGCTGGGCTTTTGTTTGCTCGGGCTTTTGGTGAGCGCGGTCGGCGGTCTGATTGCTATTTTTGGACAAGGCGAAACGAGTCTGCTCGTCTCGCGCGCCATCGAAGGTTTCGGTTTCATTGCGACAGGCGCATCGGCGCCCGCGCTGGTGTCGGTGGCCGCGGCCTTCGGTCAACAACGTTTCGCGTTGGGCTTGTGGAGCTGCTACCTGCCGGCGGGCGCCAGCCTGAGCGTACTGCTTGCACCGCCCATTGTGGCGCAAGGCGGCTGGCGCAGCCTGTGGTGGCTGGTGTTGGTCTTGCTGGGTCTTGCCGCAGTGATTTTGCTGCGTCAGCGGCACAGCTATGTCGCGGCAACAGCGCGACGGCACGAAGGATGGGCTGATGTTCGGCGCGCTTTGCAAAAGCCTGCGCCCTGGCTGCTGATGCTGGCCTTCGCCTGCTACTCGTTGCAATTCTTCGCCGTGGTGAACTGGTTACCTACTTTTTTGGCGGAGCAGCGCGGCTTGTCGCCCATGACCATCGCCGTATTGACTGCGTTAAGTATCGCCGTCAACGTTCCCGGCAATTTCCTGGGTAGTGCCTTGCTGCATCGTCATGCCAATCGCGGCCATTTGATCGCCGGCGTATGTGCCATCATGGGTTTATGCGGACTGGGTATATACACCGAGGTGCTGCCGGATTGGCCACGCTATCTGTTGTGCTTGATGCTAACCGGCCTGGGCGGCATCGTTCCTGCCGCCGTGTTGTCGTCATCTGCGGTACTGGCGCCCACGCCGCAGCAGATCGGCACGTTGCAAGGTTTGTTCATACAAGGCTCCAACCTCGGTCAGTTTGTCGGCCCACCGCTGATCGCCAGTCTCGTGGCGACCAGCGGCCATTGGCATTCCGCACTCGGCGTGACGCTCACGGCGTCGGTGCTGGGTATCGTGCTGGGCATAATCGTCGGCCGCTTGCGGGTTTAAGAAATAGTGACGCACAAAAAACCAAAAGCCCTCTTTGGGAGGGCTTTTGGTTTGTGTAACTAGTCTGACGATGACCTACTTTCTCACGGGCAATCCGCAATATCATTGGCGCGGAGTCGTTTCACGGTCCTGTTCGGGATGGGAAGGGGTGGGACCGACTCGCTATGGTCGTCAGACTTGAGGGGTAGCGTCGACGTGGTTTGAGGACGTCGAGGCGCATCTGGAAGAAGTAAAGTTTTGGTTGTGATTGTTAGGCGCGAAGCCTGTTGCTACTTAAGGTTATAGGATCAAGCCTCACGGGCAATTAGTATCAGTTAGCTTAACGCATTACTGCGCTTCCACACCTGACCTATCAACGTGGTGGTCTTCCACGACCC
>JBBQGH010000004.1:0-85121 GCA_038322845.1 Gammaproteobacteria bacterium | reverse complement strand
TCCCCTGGCCTTTCTTTTCGAACGGCGTTGGCAGTTTTTTTGGTTGGCGCCGGTGATACCGCGACCGCGATGAACGCGACGCTTACGCTTTATCTTTCGAAAGGAAAGAGTGATGGCTTTTGCCAAACTCGGTTTGAACCCCCAACTCGTCAGGGCCGTTGAAGCTTCCGGCTATACAGAACCCACTGCCGTTCAGGCGCAGGCCATACCCGCTGCCTTGTCCGGGATTGATTTGCTCGTTTCTTCACAAACGGGCAGTGGCAAGACCGCCGCTTTCATGCTGCCTTGCTTGCATCGCCTCGCCGATCCCGCCAAAGTGCAGGGTCGCGGACCGCGTGTACTGGTGCTAACCCCCACCCGCGAACTGGCCCAGCAAGTCACCAAGGCCGCCGATACTTACGGAAAATTTATACCCAGGCTGCGCTGCGTCTCCATAGTCGGTGGCGCGCCATTCGGCCTGCAACTGAAGCTGCTGTCGCAGCCGGTTGACGTGGTGGTCGCTACCCCCGGCCGCTTGATCGATCACCTGGAGCGTGGCCGCATCGATTTCTCGCGCCTCGAAACGCTAATTCTTGATGAAGCCGACCGCATGCTGGACATGGGCTTCATCGACGATATCGAAGCCATCATCGCCAAGACACCGGCAACGCGTCAGACGATGTTGTTCTCTGCCACGCTGGAAGGCGTGGTGGGCCGCTTGGCCTGCCGTGTCACACGTGACGCCAAGCGCATTGAAATCGCGCCGACCATCGAGCAGAAGCCGAAGATCGAACAACGCATACATTTTGCTGACGACCTCTCGCACAAGTCGCGCCTGCTTGACCATCTGCTGCGCGACGTCGACATGACCCAGGCGCTGGTGTTCACCGCCACCAAGCGCGCCGCTGACGATCTTTCCGTTGCTTTGCGCGGTCAAGGCTTCGCCGCCGACGCGCTGCATGGCGACATGAATCAACGCGAACGTAATCGCACTCTGGATTCGTTGCGTCGCGGCCACCTGCGCATCCTGGTCGCCACCGATGTCGCCGCGCGCGGCTTGGACGTACCAGGCATCAGCCATGTCATTAATTTCGACCTGCCACGCCAGGCCGAAGACTACGTGCACCGTATCGGCCGCACCGGCCGTGCCGGGCGCGAAGGCTTAGCCATCAGCCTGGTTTCGCATTTCGAAAAGCGCCAGGTACGCGACATCGAGCGTTACACCTCGCAAGCCATACAGGTCGGCATCATTCCTGGACTGGAACCGAAGGCCCGCCCCGCGCGGACCGAAGGCTTCGCCGACAAGCGCCGGCCCCCGCCGCCACGTGGTACGGGCGGCCCCGGCGGCGGCTATGCCGGCAAAGGCGGCTACGGCGCTCAAGCTCAGCGCAGCAGCTACGGTGACAAGCCGGCCTTCAGCCGCGAGGCACCGGCCAAAGTCGGTGGAGATCGCCGCGAAGGCGCGCCGCACAAGTCTTACGCCGACACCCGCCCCGCGCCGGCAGGCGCCAAGCGTCGTTCCTACGGCGGCTACTAAGCAACTGCACGCAAAACAGGCCGGCCCTCCCGAGAAGGAGAGCCGGCCTGTTCTTTTTTCGGTGTACGTCACATACAGCACTACAATACCGACTCCCAAGATAGATGCAACGGCTCATGAAAAGAACCCGCTTTGCCCGCCGCAGCGGACTCGACCGCGACGCCGAACAACTCGCCCGTCTAGCCCGTGGCCTGGCCGCCTCCACCAGCCGCATCGAAGACAGCTACTGGCAGGACCACCTCTCGCAGGAAATTGACCGCCTGCTGCGGGCCGGTAACGAAGAGGCGCTCAATCTCGCCCTCGAACATCTCTACAACGCCGATGGCCACGCCTACGACGAGTTGGCGGATCTCATCGAAGCGCGCTCCGAGAGCGGCCGCTTTGTGGGCGTACCGGATCACGATATCGTCATGTTCGCCGCGCCTCTGCTGGCCTGGTCGCGTTTCGTTATTCCCTCCGGCCCGATTTCCGCCCCCACACTCGCCGCCGCGCGTGTGCAGTTGCAGGCGCACGTGCTGGCTGCGGGCGCAAAACTAGCACTGGCGGATTTCTTGTTCAGCCCAGATCAGCTACCACGCGGCTACGTGGAAACCTATCGCTTCGCCAGTCAGCTCGCCCAGCAGGCGGGTGACAGCCACGACCTGCACCTCGACCCCAGCCTGATGCCGGAAACGACGCGTTTCATTTCCGATACACGCTATATCGTCGGCGCTGTCGCCGCGCCGCGTGGCCAGGCCCTCTTCCGCTGGCAGGAAGAAGATAGCTCGCGCGAAGCCGCCGCCGCACTTTGGCAAGCGCAAGGTGGTGGCGCACTGCAAGCCTTTTTCACGGGCTGCGCGCTGGAACTGCAACTGCCCGATGCCTACCATGCAGCCTGCCGCAACGCCGACCGAGGCCTGCGCATGTATGCCCTGCACGCCGCCGTGGCCTTCCTGCAAACCAGTTTGAATGTCAGCCCGGCCTCGCTGCGCGCCGTGGTCGCGCCGTTTTTTGAGGAGCGCGTCGAGGAATATCGCATCGGCTTCACCTTAAGCAAAGACGGCGACGTGGTACACGGAGTCGTTTGGCCGCTCTTGGGCGCGGAAGAAGAAGGCCCGGATACCGTGACGCAAATCGAAACTGTGCTACGCGCCGCTGGCGTGAGCGACATCGTCGCCCTTGACCACCGTTTCCCGCTGGAGTTTTGCGACGACTGCGGTATGCCGATGTTCCCCACCCCCGAGGGCGAGACCATGCACGCAGAGCTACCGGAGGAAAGTACGCCCACTTCCGCCCATTTGCATTGAGGAACTTACGTCTGGTCGGCCGGTCCACAGCAAGCTAAAATACTTCCTTCAATGAGTCTTCCGACTATGAATAAAGTCGTCAAAACCGAAGCCGAATGGCGCGCTGAACTCACGCCGGAGCAATACCGCATCCTGCGGGAAAAGGGCACGGAACCGGCGTTCAGCGGCAAATACTGGGATAACCATGAGCCTGGCATTTACCGTTGCGCAGGCTGCGACGCGCCGCTCTTCGATGCGGCTAGCAAATTCGAGTCGGGCAGTGGCTGGCCCAGTTTTACCCAGCCCATGGACGCGGCCAATGTCGCCACCGCGGAAGACGGCAGTCACTTCATGCGCCGCACCGAAACCCTGTGCAAACAATGTGGCGCGCATCTGGGCCACGTCTTTCCGGATGGCCCCGCGCCCACGGGGCTGCGCTATTGCATTAACTCGGCTTCGCTCAAGCTGGACAGCGATAAAAACAGGCAAGACAAATAAACCGCATCTACGAACGATAAAACCATAAGCGCAAGCCGCATGAAAATTCTTTTCGACCTGTTCCCCCTCATCCTATTTTTTGCCGCCTACAAATTCTTCGGCGTTTTTGCTGCCACTGCTGCCGCCATGGTCGCGACAGTGCTGCAAATCATTTGGGTTTGGCTGCGTCATCGCAAGGTGGATACGATGCTGTGGGTCAGTTTCGTCACCATCGTTGTACTGGGTGGCGCCACGCTATACTTTAAGGACGAGACCTTCATCAAGTGGAAGCCGACGGCGTTGTATTGGTTGTTCGGCATAACACTGATCGTTTCTGCTCTGGCCTTCAAGAAAAATCTCATCCGCAGCCTGATGTCGGAGCAGATCTCCTTGCCGGACGCAATCTGGACGCGACTCAATTTGAGTTGGGCGGCTTTCTTCACGGCCCTGGGTTGCATTAACTTGTTTGTGGCTTACAGCTATTCCACCGATACCTGGGTGAATTTCAAGCTTTTTGGCACCACGGGACTGATGCTGGTATTCGTGCTGGCGCAAGGGCTTTTGATCTCCAAATACATCGACGTCGACGAGAAGAAGGAATAGAACACATGCTCTACGCCATCATCGGCGAAGATGCGCCGAACAGCCTGTCCTTACGCGTCGCCGCTCGCACTGAGCACCTAGCGCGCGTAGGACAACTCCAGGCCGAAGGCCGATTAATCATCGCCGGACCCTTCCCCGCCATCGACGTGCCCGACACCGCCGCCGGCTGCGTCGGCAGTCTCATCGTCGCAGAATTCGACTCGCTGGGCGAGGCACAAGCGTGGCTCGCCATAGACCCCTATGTCGCCGCAGGGGTTTATGCGCGAACCCAGGTTTATCCTTTCAAGCAGTTGCTGCCGGCATGACTTTCACCAACACGATCGGCGGCATACGCGAGCGGCTCGCCGCCCTCGAGCCGATGTCGGTGGACATCATTGACGACAGCGCCAAGCACGCTGGCCATGCTGGCGCGCGCTCGGGCGGCGGTCATTACCAATTGCTGATAGTTTCCGCCCTGTTTATCGGCAAGGGCACCCTCGAACGCCATCGCTTGATTTATGATGCACTTGGCCCCATGATGCGCGCTGAAATTCATGCGCTAAGCATCCAGGCGCTGGCGCCCACCGAAGTTAAGTAAAAAGCGACGTAACTAGCCAACCCGAAAGCCACACAGATTAACCACCCACAAGGACCCATTATGAAACGCATAATTTCCCGCTTGACCGTCCTGCTCGTAGCCGGCTTTATCGCCAGTGCGCCAGCGTTGGCGAAGGGCAAGGCCAAAGATGCCGATGCCGCGCCCGCCTCCGGCGGCACCGTCGTTACCGTGAACGGCAGCGCTATCCCCAAGAGCCGGGCCGATGCGCTCATGAGCGAGCAAATCGCCCAGGGCGCCCCCGACAGCCCCGAACTACACAACATGGTGAAGGAAGAACTCATCCGTCGCGAAGTGATGACGCAGGAAGCCAACAAAAAGGGCCTGGATAAAAAGGCCGAAGTCATCAACCAGATCGCCTTGATGCGCCAGGGCTTGCTGATTCGTGCTTACCTGCAAGAGTATATCAAGGCCCACCCCATCAGCGACGAAGCCGTCAAGGCGGAATACGCGAACATCACCAAGCAGATGGGTACCAAGGAATACAAGGCGCGCCACATACTTGTCGGGACGGAAGCCGAAGCCAAGGATGTCGTCAGCCGCCTGCAAAAGGGCGAGAAGTTTGAAGACGTCGCCAAGGTCTCGAAAGACCCAGGCTCCAAGGACAAAGGTGGCGATCTCGGCTGGAGCCCACCCTCTGGCTACGTTCCGCCCTTCGCCGACGCCCTCGTGAAGTTGCAAAAAGGGAAATTCTCCGCCGAACCGGTCAAGACCGAATTCGGCTACCACGTCATCATGCTCGACGACATTCGTGATCTGAAGGTTCCTGCATTGGATGACGTCAAGCCACAGATCAAACAGCGTCTGCAACAAGCCATGGTCGAGAAGCACATCCTCGAACTACGTCAAAAGGCCAAAGTCGAATAAGACTTCTTGCTTCAATAAAAACGGCGCCTCTGGGCGCCGTTTTTATTTGCTGCCTGTGCCTACGCTAAGTAGTAAATCCGCTTCAAGCTTTTAGCTACCCCAACCACTTGCGCGCATTGCGGAACATGCGCAGCCACGCGCCGTCTTCACCCCATTCTTCGGGATGCCAGGACATTTGCACTGTGCGGTAGATGCGCTCAGGGTGCGGCATCATGATGGTGAAGCGGCCGTCCGCGGTGGTGACACCAGTGATGCCATCGGGAGAACCGTTTGGATTGGCTGGGTATGTCGTCGCAAGCTTGCCATGATTGTCGATGTAGCGTAACGCCACCCTCACATCACGCTCGGCCGTCTCGCTGGCAAAGTGGGCACGGCCTTCGCCGTGTGAGATCACGATAGGCACTCGACTACCGACCATGTCGCGGAGGAACAGCGACGGGTTCTCCGTCACTTCCACCATGACCAAGCGCGCCTCGAATTGCTCGCTGAGGTTGCGTGCGAAATGCGGCCAGTCTTGGGCGCCGGGAATGATTTCGGCGAGGTGACTCATCATCTGGCAGCCGTTGCACACGCCGAGTGCGAAGGTATCGGTCCGCGCGAAGTAAGCGGAGAATTCCTCGCGCAGCTTGGCGTTAAAGAGTATGGATTTTGCCCAGCCTTGCCCCGCACCCAGCACGTCGCCGTAAGAGAAGCCGCCGCACGCTGCGACGCCTTTGAAATCGCTCAGATGCACGCGGCCGGTTTGCAGATCGGTCATATGCACGTCGTAGGGCGCGAAGCCGGCGCGTTCAAACGCCGCGGCCATTTCCACCTGGCCATTCACGCCCTGCTCGCGCAGGATGGCGATCTTGGGTCGTGCGCCGCTGGCTATCATGGGCGCAATAATGTTTTCGGCGGGATCGAAAGTCAGGGTGGCGAATAAGCCGGGATCGGTGACATCCCGCAGCGCATCGAATTCCTGCTGCGCGCATTGCGCATCGTCGCGCAGTTTGGCGATCTGATAACTGGTTTCGCTCCAGGTGCGCAGCAACTCCGCACGCGGCACGCGCAGCACGGCTTTGGCGTTGCGCCAAACGCGTATCTCATCGCCCGCATCCCCCGCGAGAGGCTCGCCGATGAGATGGCTCACCGCACCCAAACCGGCCTCACGCAGCGCCTGCATGACGCGGCCGCGATCGTCACGACGAATCTGAACTACCGCACCCAGCTCCTCCGAGAATAAGGCCGCCAGTAGGCGGTCGCCATAGCGGCCACCTACCAGTTCGGGCTTCCGCTCCAGCCCGTCGATATCATTCATAAGGGGATCAAAGCACAGCGTGTCGAGATTGAGCGAGACGCCGCAATGTCCGGCGAAGGCCATTTCGCAGACGGTGGCAAACAAGCCCCCGTCTGAGCGGTCGTGATAGGCGAGCAGCAAACCCTCGTTGCTGAGCCGTTGCACCACTGCGAAGTAAGCTTTAAGTAGTGTCGCATCGATATCCGGCGCCTGCTCGCCTACCGAGTTATAGGCTTGCGCGAAGGCCGAACCGCCGAGGCGATTTTTGCCGCAGCCAAGATCGATGAGCAGCAATTCCGTCGCGCCGCGGTCCAAGCGCAGTTGCGGCGTCAGCGTGGCTCGCGCATCGGTTACCGGCGCGAAGGCGGAGATGATGAGCGACAGTGGCGCGGTGACTTGCTTACTTAAGCTCTTTTGCTTGCCTTTTTGCTCTCCTTTTACTTCGCTCTTTTGCTCATCACCGTCTTTCCATGCCGTACGCATAGAGAAAGAATCCTTGCCGACCGGAATGGAAACGCCCAGCTCTGGACAGAACTCCAGACCGATCGCGCTCACCGTATCGAACAGCGCCGCATCCTCGCCGGGATGCCCCGCCGCCGCCATCCAATTGGCTGAGAGCTTGATGTCACCGATTTTTTCTATGCGCGCCGCAGCGATGTTGGTAATCGCTTCACCCACCGCCATACGACCGGAAGCGGGTCCGTCGATGAGCGCCAGCGGTGTGCGTTCGCCGATGGCAAAAGCTTCCCCGCGATAGCCCTCAAAAGACATCAGCGTCACCGCGCAATCCGCCACCGGCACCTGCCAGGGGCCGACCATCTGGTCGCGCGCCGTGAGTCCACCGACGCTGCGGTCGCCGATGGTGATGAGGAAATTTTTAGACGCCACGCTGGGAACGCGTAAAACACGATACGCAGCTTCCTTCACATCGATGGCGGAAAGATCGAAAGGCGGCAACGCACGCGTCTTATGCGACACCTCGCGCGTCATTTTCGGCGGCTTGTCGAGCAACACCTTCATGTCCATGTCGACAGCGTTGTTGGCGAAGTGGCTGTCGGCGACGACCAATCGCCCATCATTGGTGGCCTCGCCCAGCACGGCAAACGGACAGCGCTCACGCTCGCAGATGGCCCGGAACTCTGGAAGGCGCGAAGGATGGATGGCCAGCACGTAGCGCTCTTGCGCCTCGTTGCACCAGATCTCACGCGGCGACATGCCCGGCTCTTCGGTTTTGACAGCGCGCAACTCGAAGCGCGCGCCGGAGCCCGCGCCATGCGCCAGCTCCGGCAATGCATTGGAAAGTCCACCGGCGCCTACGTCATGGATAGAGAGTATCGGATTGTTGTCGGCCAACTGCCAGCAGCGGTCTATCACCTCTTGCGCACGTCGCTGTATCTCCGGATTGCCGCGCTGCACGGAAGCGAAATCCAGATCCGCCGTATTGGTGCCGCTCGCCATCGACGAAGCTGCACCGCCACCCAAGCCGATCAGCATGCCGGGCCCGCCCAACTGGATGAGTAGCGCGCCAGGCTCGAACTTGATCTTGAAGGCATCGCGCGCGGCGATGTTGCCGACGCCGCCGGCGATCATGATGGGCTTGTGATAGCCGCGCACCTCGCCCGCCACTTCCTGTTCGAAGCTGCGGAAGTAACCGGCCAGATTGGGCCGGCCGAATTCGTTGTTGAAGGCCGCCGCGCCGATGGGGCCTTCGATCATGATCGACAGCGCCGAGGCAATGCGCTCGGGCCGACCGTAATCGATTTCCCACGGCTGATTAAAGCCGGCAATCTGCAAATTGGACACCGAGAAACCGCACAGACCCGCCTTAGGCTTGGAGCCGCGCCCTGTCGCACCTTCGTCGCGGATCTCACCGCCCGAGCCGGTCGCAGCACCTGGAAACGGCGAAATCGCCGTCGGATGGTTATGCGTTTCCACCTTGGCGAGCAGATGCGTTTCTTCCTCGCGCCAGAGATACGCCCCGTCCGCGCCCGGCATGAAGCGCTGCACCGTCGCACCCTGTATGACGGACGCATTGTCCGAATACGCCACCACCGTGCCCTCGGGATGGCGCTTGTGCGTCTCGCGGATCATGCCGAATAAGGTGTGTTCATGCGCTACACCGTCGATGATCCACGACGCGTTGAAAATCTTGTGGCGGCAATGTTCCGAGTTCGCCTGCGCGAACATCATCAGCTCCACGTCGGTGGGATTGCGAGCGATACGGCTGTAGTTGTCGACGAGATAATCGATTTCATCGTCGGACAAGGCCAGGCCCATAGCGATGTTGGCCTCGACCAGCGCGGCGCGTCCATGAGTGACGACGTCCACCGTGGCCAGCGGCTGCGGTGCGTAGTGCCGGAACAAGGCCTCGGCTTCATCCAGGTTGCCAAGCACCGACTCGGTCATACGGTCGTGCAGCAGCGGCAACAAAGCGTCGCGCTGACCTTTGGCATCGGCGTAGTAAGCCGTACCGCGCTCTATCCGAGTAATGCTCGCGAAGCCGCACTGGCTGGCGATCTCCGTGGCCTTCGACGACCACGGCGAGATGGTCCCCAATCGCGGCGTGACCAAGATCAGCGTCCCGCTGGGCGGATCACCTGCGGCATGCGCGCCCAGCAAATCCTTCAAGCGCGCCAGTTCGGCCGCGGTGAGCGGCGCATTCAACTCAACGAAATACCAGTGCTCGGCGGCAAGGCGCTTGAGCTTGGGTAGCGCAATCTGCGCAGTAGCGGTGAGACGGGAAAGCCGGCTGGCCGAGAAAGCGGCGCCGCCGCGCAACTTGAGGACTTCGGGCATGGTGACGTGATGCAAGGTGTGTAAGCGTCGAAAGACGAATTATACCTGCGCCCAACTAGCCTCCATCGCGCCACCGGAGAGTGGCGATTTGCCAGCATCCACGGCTCAAGGGCCGCGCATCGGTTCTGGCTCGCGCGATGCAAAGAAATTATTCGGTCTTACCCTCGTCTGCCTCAACCAGCCACGCCGGTATATCGCGCTGACCATGCAAGACGCGCCAGACGTCGATGTGATCGTCGCGCTCAAGATAGAAGACCAGATACGGATACCGTGTTAACCGCCAGGCACGCAGCCAGGGCAGATTCAACTCGTGGGCGTAACGAGGCGATCCGGTGTCAAGGTGGCGCGCAATGTGCGCGTAAGCCAGCTCCAAGGCGTCGATGAACCCCAGCGCAGCCGGTTCGGCACCTTCACTCAAGTAATGCGCGATGGCCTCATCGACATCCCAATTGGCCAGCTTGCGAGGGATGACGGGCTTGAACTTCACCCTCGCTTACGTCGCCCAATTCGCTTACGCAGCGACTCGAAATAGCCCGCATCGGCCGGCCCAGCGGGTGCCGAGGCCGCCCCCGCCTGCAGCAACGCACGCAGTTGTTGACGCTCCTGGTCCTTGCGGATCAGCTCGCGCACGTACTCGCTGCTGGTACCGTAGCCGCGATCAGTGACCTGCTCGTCGACGAAAGACTTGAGCGAATCTGGCAAAGAAATGTTCATCGTGCTCATGGGATAAGATTAGACGGTTTGGCAAAATTTGGCAAGCCTATTGGAAGAGTTGAATAGCAGTAGAAGCCCTGCTCCACCCTTGCCCTTGCCTTTTCCGCGCCTTTTGCGCATAGTGCGCCGCTCGTTTTTGAACCGTCTAAAGCACCACACTCATGCTGCCCCCGATAGAACACCGCATCGCCACCGAACTCGCCGTCAAGCCGCAGCAAGTCATTGCCACCGTCGCCCTACTGGATGAAGGCGCGACCGTGCCTTTCATCGCGCGCTATCGCAAGGAAGTCACTGGCGGCCTTGACGATACGCAGTTGCGCACGCTGGATGAGCGTCTGATTTATCTGCGCGAGCTGGAAGAGCGCCGCGCCAGCGTGCTGGCCTCCATTGCCGAACAAGGCAAGCTGACACCCGAGCTGGAGAAGGATGTCGCTACTGCCGACACCAAGCAACGCCTCGAAGACCTCTACCTGCCCTACAAGCAAAAGCGCCGCACCAAGGCGCAGATCGCGCGTGAAGCGGGCCTCGGCCCGCTGGCCGAAGCGCTGCTGGCCGATGCCACCTTGAGCCCCGAAGCAGAAGCGGAGAAATATATCGACGCTGAGAAGAACGTTGCCGACGTGAAGGCTGCGCTGGAAGGCGCACGCCAAATCCTCATGGAGCAATTCGCCGAAGACGCCGATCTGTTAAGCCGCGTGCGCGGGCATTTGCTGGCGCATGGCGTGTTGGTGTCGACGGTCGTGGACGGCAAGCAGGACGAAGGCGCGAAATTCCGCGACTGGTTCGATTTCCACGAGCCCATCGTCAGCATGCCCTCGCACCGCGCGCTGGCGCTCTTGCGCGGGCGCAACGAGGGCATGCTGCGTCTGGCGTTGAAGCTCGATGAGGAGTTGCAAGAAAATCCGCCGCCCGGCCCGAATAGCTGCGAGCGCCTGATCGCCACGCACTTCCACATTGCCGATCGCGGCCGCCCCGGCGACAAGTGGCTGCTGGAAACCGCGCGCTGGGCCTGGATGGTCAAGCTTTCGCTGCATCTGGAACTCGAACTCATGGGCGCACTACGCGAACGCGCCGAAGAAGAGGCCATCCGCGTTTTCGCGCACAACCTACACGATCTGCTACTCGCCGCGCCGGCCGGGCCGCGCGCCGTGATCGGCCTTGATCCGGGCTTGCGCACCGGTGTGAAAGTGGCGGTGGTGGATCGCACCGGCAAGGTGCTCGATACCGGCGTCATTTATCCGCATGCGCCCCGCAACGACATCGAGGGCTCGTTGCACGCCCTCGCTGCGCTGGCAAAAAAACATCAGGCCGAACTCATCAGCATCGGCAACGGCACGGCCTCGCGCGAAACCGACAAACTCGCCGGCGAACTCATCAAGCGCCATCCGGAATTGAAGCTCACCAAAGTCGTGGTCTCGGAGGCCGGCGCCTCGGTGTATTCCGCCTCCGAACTTGCCGCCAAAGAATTCCCCGACATGGATGTGACCCTGCGCGGCGCCGTCTCCATTGCGCGCCGCTTGCAAGACCCGCTGGCGGAACTGGTGAAGATCGATCCCAAGTCCATCGGCGTTGGCCAGTACCAGCACGACGTCAATCAATCCAGGCTCGCGCGCAGCCTCGACGGCGTGGTGGAAGATTGCGTGAATAGCGTCGGCGTGGATGTGAATACGGCCTCCGTGCCGCTCCTGGCGCGCATCTCCGGCCTTAATGCCACGCTGGCTGCGAACATCGTTGCGCATCGCGATGCTCATGGCGCTTTCAAGAGTCGCAATGAGCTGAAGAAGGTGCCGCGTCTCGGCGACAAAACCTTCGAGCAGGCCGCCGGCTTTCTGCGCGTGATGAATGGCGACAACCCGCTCGATGCGTCCGCCGTGCACCCGGAAGCCTATCCGGTGGTCGAGCGCATTATCAAAGACGTGAAGCGCGGCGTGAAGGAAATTATCGGCGACATTCATTTCTTGAAAGCGCTCAACGCGGCGCAATACACCGACGAAAAATTCGGCCTGCCCACCGTGCAGGACATCCTCAAGGAACTCGAAAAACCCGGCCGCGACCCGCGCCCCGAGTTCAAGGCCGCCACCTTCCGTGAAGGCATCGAAGAGATCAAAGATCTACAGCCCGGCATGCTGCTCGAAGGAGTGGTCAGCAACGTCACCAACTTCGGCGCCTTCGTGGACATCGGCGTGCATCAAGACGGCCTGGTGCACATCTCCGCGCTCTCCAACAAATTCGTCAAAGACCCGCGCGAGGTGGTGAAAGCCGGCGACGTGGTGAAAGTGAAAGTATTGGAGGTCGACGAGAAACGCAAACGCATCGCGTTGACCATGCGGCTCACCGACGACGCTGCGCCGGTTGCCAAAGGCAGCAACAAACCCGCAGCGACAAGCAAACCCCGCCAACAAGCAGCCGAAGCCAAACGGCAATCCGCTCTCGCTGACGCACTGGCGAAGGCGATGAAACGATGAGCCTCGTAGGATGGGTGGAGCGCAAGCGCAACCCATCGAACGTGGATTGATGGGTTACGGCAAAGAGCGCCTCCACCCATCCTACATTCCATGTCCTTTCCGATAGACATCTCTGAAGAAGCCGGCGTGCGTTATCTGCACTTCGGCTCGGACTGGATACAGGGCGCGATGCGCATCGCGCGGCCGTGGGCGTTAGAGTTGGACTACACGCGCGAGATGATGGCGAGTCTGCTGCTACGGCCTGAGACTGGCTGGCCCAAGAGCGTGCTCCAGATTGGTCTGGGTGCCGCCTCGATCACCAAGTTTCTATATCGCCATCGGCCCCAGACCAAGCTTACGGTGGTTGAGATCGAGCCCGCGGTTGTAGCTGCGGCGCGGGCTTACTTCAAGCTGCCAGACGAATCGACGCAATTAAAAATCGAGATCGCCGACGGCGTGGAGTGGCTGGCGAATACGAAAAAGAGTTTCGACCTCATCATGATCGACGGCTTCGACGAGAACGCGCGCGCCGGCGCGCTCGACACCCAACCCTACTACGAGGTCTGCCGCGCCCATCTGCGCGCCGACGGTCTGCTGGTCGTGAATTTGCTGAGCCGCTCTCGCGGTTTCGGCGCCAGCGTGGGCCGCATCGGTGCGGCCTTCGAAGGCCGCACCATGGTCTTCCCCTCCTGCGATCATGGCAACGCGGTCGCCTTCGCGGCGGTTGGCGATCCTATCGATCTGCCGCTTGTCGAATTGAAGGAACGCGCGCAAACGCTAAAAAAGGAAACCGGCCTCAACCTTCTGCCCACCGTAGCGCGGCTGGCGCAATGGGGACGCTGTGCGCAGGGGTGCGTCTCGTTTTAAACTGCCGACAAGACAAGGCTGGAGAACAGCATGATCAACATCTACGGCATCAAGAACTGCGACACCATGAAAAAGGCCTTTACCTGGCTGGAGGCGCATGGCGTCGAATATACGTTTCACGATTACAAAAAAGTCGGTGCCGATGTGGCGAAACTGAAGGCTTGGGCGGCGCAGGTGGGCTGGGAGAAGCTCATCAACACACGCGGACCCACCTTCCGCAAGCTCGCGCCAGAAAAACAGGCGAATCTCACGGAGGCCAAGGCCTATGCGCTGATGGTGGAAAATACGAGCATGATCAAACGCCCTATTGTTGAAGCGGGAGAGAAGCTGCTGGTGGGCTTCGACGCAGTCGAGTATGAGAAAGTTATTGGCTAATTTTGCTAATTTTGCTAAGACTGGCAGACGACATCCCGCGCTGTCGTCCCCGTGGCAGCGGGAATCTAGCGGCGTTTTAAAGACACTGGCTCCCCGCCTGCGCGAGGACGACAAACCAAAGCCTGCATCATGACTAAAGATTTTGTAGTTCGCTTCCTGCTCGAAGACCTGGATATACGCGGTGCTTTCGTACGATTGAACGATGCCTGGCGAGATATGCAGGCGGGGCGCGGCTATCCCCCCGCTGTGCGCGACCTCCTCGGTGAGATGACGGCAGTGACGGTGTTGATCGGCGACAATCTCAAGCAGCCGGGTCGCGTCGGTTTTCAGTTGAAAGGCAGCGGGCCGGTACAACTGCTGGTGCTGGATTGCAGCGAGCAACTCAAGATACGCGGCATGGCGCAGGCGGACGAAGATATTGCTGCTACTGACGCGCCTACCTTACTCGGGCACGGCCATCTGTCTTTGCTGTTGCAGCACGAAGCGGCCCGTGAACCCTATCAAAGTATCGTGCCGCTGGTTGGGCAAACCGTTGCGCAGATATTCGAACATTACCTCGCGCAGTCTGAGCAGCAGCCGGCGCGATTCTGGCTGGCGGCGGATGGCGAAAGCGCGGTGGGTTTGTTTCTGCAAAAGCTACCCGGCGCCGACGTCAAAGATACCGATGGCTGGACGCGCATCGAGCATTTGGCCGCCACGGTAACGCCGTTGGAGATGCACGAATTGCCCGTAGACGACCTATTGACGCGGCTTTTCGCTGAGGAGACACTGCGGCTTTACACGCCGCGCAGCGTCACCTATGAATGCCCGGAAAATCGCGACAAAGTGGTGAGCATGCTGCGCAGCCTTGGCCGCGAGGAAGTCGCCGAGGCTATCGCCGAGCAGGGTGTGCTGGTAGTGAAAGACGACATTTGCAATCACGAATACCACTTCAACGTGAGCGATCTTGACGAGTTGTTCCCGCCTGAATCGCCGCCGACTTTGCATTGAACGAGAACCGCCATGAAACCGATCAATACCCCAGTCCCGCCACGCAATCCCTGCCAGAGTGTCTGCGAGATCGACCCGCAAACCAACTTCTGCAAGGGCTGCCAGCGCTCGCAAAACGAGCGCGAATGGTGGCCCGCCTATACCGATGACCAGCAACGCGAAATCCTGCGTCGCTGCGAGCAACGCCGCGAGGCCTTGCAGAGCGGCGACGCACTCGCACCCGATATGGGCCCAGTCGTCTCGCGCAAGAAAACCTGAGCGTGGCCGACGCATCAAGCATGCAAATCTGGGTCGATGCGGACGCCTGTCCGCTAGTCATCAAGGAAATATTGTTTCGTGCCGCCGAGCGGGCGCAAACTCAACTGACTCTGGTCGCCAACAAGCTCTTACGCACACCGCCCTCCGTCTGGATCAGGGCGATACAAGTGGAAGCAGGCTTCGATGTGGCGGATAGAAAAATCGCCGAGTTGATGGCGAGCGGCGATCTGGTCATCACCGCCGACATCCCCTTAGCCGCCGATGTCATCGCACGCGGCGGCCATGCCTTGAACCCGCGCGGCGAATTTTATACAACGGAAAATATTCAGGAGCGCCTGAACCTGCGCAATTTCATGGACGAGTTGCGCGGCAGCGGCGTGAATACCGGTGGGCCGGCGGTGTTTTCCCAAGGCGACCGACAAGCTTTTGCCAATCAGTTGGACCGGTTTCTGGCGAAAAGCCGGAAACGGTAAGGACGTAGATAAGCACGTAGGTGAGCACGTCGCGCGTAGGATGGGTGGAGGCGCGCAAGCGCCGAAACCCATCGCTTCTTTGGTGTCACTTCGACGTCACGGATGATGGGTTCCGGCGCTTGCGCCTCCACCCATCCTACGATTCATTAACCGCACGCCGTAACCCCGCTCTCCTACGGTAGACTGGCCGCATGTCTCCTCCTTCACATCATCCCTCACAACCGATTTATCGCGTCGCGCAGCTACGCCAGATCGAAGCCGGCTGCCTGAATCCCGATCCGCCGTTGATGGAACGGGCGGGTGCCGCCGCCGCGCACCTCGCGATGGCGATTACAAGCGGCTCACGCCTACCCGCCCTCATCGTCTGCGGCCCAGGCAACAACGGCGGTGATGGCTTTGTCGTCGCGCGCATCCTCAAGCAACGCGGCGTCGCGCCCGTGGTGGTGTTTCGCGGCGACAGTGTGCGCCTGCCCGCCGATGCGCGCGCTGCCTTCGAGGCTTGGCGCGCGAGCGGTGGTGAGGTGCTGCACGACATTCCCCAGCGCGAGTTCTCGTTGGTCGTCGACGCCTTGTTCGGCATCGGCCTGACGCGTCCACTTGAAGGCGAGCAGGCGGCGCTCATCGAAGCCATCAACCACATCGACTGCCCGGTACTATCGCTGGACATACCCAGCGGGCTGCATGCCGACACGGGCAGCGTGCTGGGCTGCGCCGTGCGTGCCGATTACACGGCGACTTTCATCGCGCTGAAGCCGGGCCTGTTAACGCTCGATGGGCCAGATTACTGCGGCGACATCAGCGTGCATGATCTCGATCTCAATCCCGCCTCCATCGTGACTGCCGAAGCGCAGGTGGTCGGGCCGGCGCTTTTTAGTGAGTGGCTCCAGCCGCGCCGGAAGAACAGTCACAAAGGCATGATGGGCAGCGTCGGTATCATCGGCGGCGCAAGTGGCATGGTGGGTGCCGCGCTCTTGGCCGGACGCGCCGCGCTGAAGATGGGCGCCGGCCGTATTTATGTGGGCCTCATTGATCACGCGGCGCTCACCGTCGATACCTGCCAGCCCGAGTTGATGTTGCGCACACCTCAGGACGTGCTCGGATTGGTCCACGCCGGGGCACTGGCCGTGGGGCCGGGCCTGGGGCAAAGCGTAACGGCGCTGGATCTATTAAAGCGCGCCATCGCCGGCGAATTGCCATTGGTGCTGGATGCCGATGCGCTGAATCTCATCGCCATGCATCCCGTGTTGGCGAAGCAAGTGGCGCGCCGCGCTGCACCTACTCTGATGACGCCGCACCCACTTGAAGCCGCGCGCCTGCTCGGCATGAGCTTCGAGGACGTGCGCGGCGATCGCATCAAAGCCGCGCAGACACTGGCGCAAAATTTCAAGGCCGCGGTGGTGCTAAAAGGCGCGGGCAGTGTGATTGCGTTGCCCACCGACGCCGCGAATTGGTACATCAACACCAGCGGCAATCCGGGCATGGCGACAGGAGGGATGGGCGACGTGCTTACCGGCATTGCCGCCGCGCTGCTGGCGCAAGGCTGGCGGGCCGACAAGGCGCTGCTTTGCGCGGTACATCTGCATGGCCTCGCGGCAGATCATCTGGTCGAGCAAGGCATAGGCCCCGCCGGCATGACGGCAGGAGAGACCATCGACGCGGCGCGCGCGCTGTTCAACGGCTGGGCGAATTCATCACCTCGCCATGCGTAGCGATCGTAGGGTGGGCAGCTTTGCTGCCCACGCAGGGAATGTTCGAACGGCAGTACGCGTGGGCAACAAAGCTGCCCACGCTACGGGGCGATATTGAACTCCGCATCAACGCCGCACACCCTGCGCGGCATTTTCTTGTTGCTCCTCGCGCTGGTGTTCTTCGCCGTACTCGACGCCACCGTAAAGCACCTCACCCTGACATTCGCCGTGCCGTTTCTTGTGTGGGCGCGCTATGCCGTGCATTGCGTGCTGATGCTGATTTTTGTCGCGCCGTCGCAGCGCTGGCAACTGGTGCGCACGGACTATTTTGGCGAGCAGATCGTGCGGGCACTGATGCTGCTGGCGACTACCGCTTGCGGCGTGTTCGCTTTTCGCACCATGCCGCTGGCAGAGACCACTGCGGTAATTTTTCTTTCGCCGCTGATGGTGGCGCTGCTGGCCGGCCGCATGCTGGGCGAGAAACAGCGGGCCGGGCGTTTGGTGGCCGTACTGGTCGGCTTTTCCGGCGTGCTGCTGATCGCGCATCCGGGCGGCTCGTTAAACGTCGGCGGCGTGCTGTGGGCGCTGGGCGCCGCGGTGAGCTACACCGCGTATCAAATCTCTACACGACGGCTGAGCCATCTCGAACATCCGATGGCGCTGTTGTTCTACACGGCGCTGGTAGGCACGGTGGCAATGAGCGCCGTGCTGCCGTGGTATTGGCATCAAGCGACACCCACGACAACACAATGGTGGATGCTGGGGTCGCTGGGCATCTTGGGCGGCACCGGGCACTTTCTGCTTATACGCGCCTTCCGCCTCGCGCCAGCTTCCACGCTCAGCCCCTTCCTGTACGTGCAACTGGTGTGGGCGGCGCTGCTGGGCTGGCTGGTGTTCGATCACCTGCCGGATGGCTGGACAGTGCTGGGCATGCTAATCATCGCCGCCAGCGGGCTGTGGATCGCGGTGGAGGAAAGGCGGAAAACCATTTTTATCCACAGATGAACATGCCGCTGGGGGATTTCCAACGGTCACGGATAAACACAGATAAGCACACAAGATTCGCTCAAAGCTAAGCGCCATCGCACTTGATGTCGAACACCATGACAAACACCGTTCAGGCACAGCTGGTCGAAACCTATGTTGTCTGGTTGTACCTAGACCTAGTCGCCCGGCCGCAACTCAGCCTGAACGGCCATCCGGGAATGCTCGTCCAATGGCGGCGGCGTGCCCTAAGCAGTCTTACGATTTTCCACAAAGTCGACATTAATTTTGGCCCTCAGCCTTGGCATCCGTTTCTCCTAATCCCTGTTGGCGCAGTCCAACTGTGTAGTGGCCGCCTTCCGCTTTCTTAAGAACCAGAAGATCATACGTTTTTAGCATGTCCAACAACCCAGAATGTCCGAAATTTATTGGGGAAAAACCAGGGTCAGTGCGTTTGAGATATTGCCCCAATCCCCCTAGATGCACCTGCCCTTCAGAAGTGCTATCCGCAAGCAACGCTACCGCGTCCACAACGAACCTGGGCCGACGCTTGATTGTTGGCAATTTTGTTGGTTCCGTTTTCGCTTGAGTTGGGTTACTGTCGGATTGCTCCGCGTCGGGCACATTCTCAAGTTTCCACTCGAAAAATTGGTCGCTCGCGTTGCGTAGTGCATCCGGTGTCTTTAGCTCGCCGACAATGAAAACCATTGCTCCTCGCTCCCGAAGCTTCCGGGATAGATAAGCAAAATCGGAATCGCTCGTTACTAGGCAGAACTTGTCCGCTCGGTGATCAAACATTGCTTCGAGGGCATCTAGCGCCAGAGCGATGTCAGCAGTGTTTTTACCAGCAGCGTATTGATACTGAAGGCACGGTGTGAAAGCCAAGCGAACCAAGGCTTCTTGCCAGGTCTTAGCGAGAGTGCTGTGGTTGCCATAACCCCGACGAATTACAACGCGGCCAAATTGGGCTACGACTCGCAGTGCGTATTCCAGAATTTCTGGGCTAGTGTTGTCGCAATCTACTAAGACAGCAACGTGGGATTCAACGGGAAGGTGTGGTGCACTCATTAATCCCTATTCTCTATCGGCGGCGTGGGTCAATGATAATCGCAAATTCCAAATGGCTTTGGCACTAATCGCTGGCATAGCGGTCACTATTGACCACAAAAAGGCGAACGGGTGCTACTGGCCGGATACTGCAATTCTGGGGAGTGTTGCCAAATGGCCGTTCACGCCGCTTAACGGTCGGATGATTAGCCATGGCACCTCTACTGGCAATAGTTCTTGCAATAGCGTTCAAAGGTTTAGCCATCCGGTGCTTGTAGAGCTTACCCCACGCTCATTTTCCGGCAAGCAGAAACTCACGCACGGGCGCGACCAGTTCCGCATCGATAAACATCGGCGCGTGGCCGACGCCGGGACTTTCCAACAGTTCGGCGCGCGGGCCACGATGAGACATCCCCAGCGCGGTCTCATGTGAGAGCAAATCCGATTCGGCGCCGCATACCAGCAGCGTGGGGCAGTGGATCGCCTCCCCCGTCCTGCGGGCGAGTCGCTCTTGCGGATTCGTTGCACTTGGTGTGGTGGCGCACAGAAAAGAGGGCAGTCCCGAGGCATCGTGCGCGATCAGAATAATTGAGCTGTGTCGGTGCCGGCCAACGAGCGGCGAACTGACCAGCTTCACCTCTAAAAGGAGCACAACAACATGGGCATCTTCAAATCGATCATGGACAAGATCTTCCATCACAGCTCAACTGATGCTGCGGCCTCACCGGGCCCGGCCTCGGCGCAGCAGCCGACGCAACCATCGGTTGCCCCCGGCGCCAGCGTCTCGATACAGCCGCTGCAAGCAGTCGATGTGGACGCCGTCTTGACCAAACTTGCCTTGTCTAAGGGCGGAGGGGGTAACTGGCGGACGTCAATCGTGGACCTGCTCAAGCTGCTTGACCTGGACTCGAGCCTTGCCGCACGCAAGGACCTCGCGCAGGAGTTAAATGTTCGCGCTGGGGCTGACGGCAGTGCCGAGCAGAACATCGCCCTGTCGAAAGCAGTCATGAAAAAACTTGCAGAGAACGGTGGAAAAGTCCCTGAAAGCCTCAAGGACTGATGGTCCATTGCAACGGGGTATCAGCGTCCCAATTGCGCACCGGATTTGCAGCTTGCCCCAGCAGTAGTGAGTTTTTCGTTGTCTAACCGTTCGCTTCACCGAGCCCTCCATAGGAGTAGACCATGGGTATTATTTGGACAATTATCATTGGCTTTATCGCAGGCGTGATCGCAAAATTTATTATGCCGGGCAGCAACGAGCCATCGGGTTTCGTGTTGACGACGATCCTCGGGATAGTGGGAGCGGTCATTGCGAGCTATCTCGGGCAAGCGCTTGGATGGTATGCGCCGGGCGAGGGTGCCGGGCTCATCGGCGCCGTCGTCGGCGCCATTCTCCTTCTTTTTGTTTGGGGGGTCTTCGCCAAACGGCGCGCATAGGAGTAGTCGTGGGACTTGCAAGTTAATAAATTCGCGCGAGGACCGAAAGTCCCCGCCACACCGCATAAAGGAGAAATTAAATGAGCCGAGGAATGCCGTCCATGGTTGCACTTTTGGGACTTCTCGCGGTCGCCGGTTATAAGAATCGCGACAAAATCGCCGCGGTGTTCGAGGGGCGGAAGCAAGCGCCGGGCGGCCAACCAGGCCCCCACGATCAGCCCGGTGAGGGCGGATTACTCGACAAGTTGGGCGGGCTCCTCGGCGGTGCGAGTGCCGGGAGCGTACTGAGCGGCGGGCTTCGCGACCTGGTCGATCGTTTCAGACAGAACGGTCAAGGCCAGGCGGCGGATTCCTGGGTCAGCACCGGTCCCAATCAACCGCTCAAGACAGATCAATTGGCGCAGGCGATCGGTCCCGATGCGCTGAACACGCTTTCGAAGCAAACCGGGCTCTCGCGGGAAGACCTGCTATCCAGGCTGACACAGGAGTTACCCGCAGCAGTGGACCAATTGACGCCCGAAGGCCGGCTGCCGACAGAAGACGAGGCGGCGCGGCTGATCTAGCGACCCAGTGCTAGTAGTGCTTACCTGACAGCGCTTACCTGACACTCAATTTCCGGCAAGCAGGAACTCGCGCACGGGCGCGATCTGTTCATCATCCATAAACATCGGCGCGTGACCGACTCTGGGTATTTCCACCAGGGCGGCACGCGGGCCGCGATGCGTCATCTCCAACGCAGTTTCGTGCGAGAGCAAATCCGATTCGGCGCCACGCACCAGCAGTGTCGGGCAGTGAATCGCTTCGTAGAGCGGCCACAAATCAATGTCCGTACCCTGGAAGGCTTGGCTAAAAGGCACGGCGATGCCCGGGTCGTAGGCGAGTTCAATGGCGCCGTCGGGCCTCTGACGGATTGCATGCAGCGTGAGATGCCGCCACTGCGCGTCGCCGAGCGGTCCGAAAGGCGCACTGACAGCGCGGATGTAGCGCTCCGCCTCGTCCATGGAGGCGAATTTCGGAGGTTGGCCGACGTATTGAATAATGCGCTCGATAGCAGCGGCGTTGATGAGCGGCCCGACGTCATTGAGCACCAGCCGCGTGATGGGTGTGTGTGGCTGCGCCGCCAGCGCCATGCCGATCAAGCCGCCCATAGAGGTGCCTAGCCAATGCACCGACGCCACATCAAGACGCGCGATAAGCGACACCATATCGGCGACGTACTGCGGCACCTGGTAATCGTCCTTCACCGGCAGCCAGTCACTCTTGCCGCGCCCGACCACGTCTGGACACACCACGCGATAGCGGTCTGCCAGGGCGGCAGCCAGGAAATCGAAATCGCGACCGCTGCGGGTGAGGCCATGCACGCATATCAGCACGCGTGGATTTTTTGCGTCGCCCCATTCGGTATACGCCATCCGATGCAGGCCGTGTGGTCCTGCGCATTGCACTGTGCGTTCGCGCATCGCGGTCCTTATCAGTGAGCTCTGGGGTTGATGCCGGCGAGTGTATCAGCCGCCATGCCAATAGCGGCGCCGTACTTCGCGCTCTGCCTCGACTTCGGGGTGGGCTGCTACCTTTGCGCCACCCAGGCGCAGCGTCACCGCGCCGTCGCGATCGCTGCGCCATAGCGCTGCGCCGCTCGCTTCGTAGCGGCGAACGACCTCGGCATTCGGATGATGAAAACGACTGCGATAGCCCACTGGAAATATCACCCCCTTCGCGCCTACTGCGTCGATGAAGGCGATGGTCGACGAAGTGCGACTGCCGTGGTGCGGCGCCACTAACCAGTCCGCGCGCAATTCGTCGAGGTGTCGCAGGAGTAAGCCTCGTTCCGAGAGCGCTTCGATGTCGGCGGTGAGCAGTACACTCTTTTTTTCTTCGCTCCCTGCCAGGCTAATCTTCAGGACGCAACCCATGTCGTTACTCTTGCGCGTCGTGTTGTCGTAGGCGGCCCTAAGCGGGTGCAGCATCTCGAAGTGCACGCCGTCCCACTCCCACGTCTGGCCGTCGAAGCAGGGCAGATGCGCGCCCGTATCGCGTAGTGGATTTTCGGGCACGAGCGAACTGGCGATCCAGTTTATAGGCATGGCGTCGATGACGGATTGCGCGCCACCCGAGTGATCCTTGTCCTGATGCGTGATGACGAGGCCATCGAGTTTGGCGACACCCAGCGCGCGCAGATAAGGCAGGATGATGCGGTTACCGCTATTGGCATCCAGCGAAAATTGCGGCCCAGTGTCGTAGAGCAGATCGTGTTGCGCGGTTTGCACATGCACGGCTAGACCTTGGCCGACGTCCAGCACCGTCAAGCGCATCTCGCCCGGCGCCGGCCGCACGGGGGCAATGAATATCAGCGGCGCAAAAAGTACCAGGCCGGCCCAGCGCGCCGGAAAACCACGCGGCAGCAAGAGCCAGACGCAGCCCAGCGTGGCCGTTAACACCGCCCACCAGGGCGGCGCGTGCTGCTGCCACATGGCCAGCGGCAACTGCGCCAGCCAGTCGATGAAAACCATCATCCAGGAAAGTAGCTGGTGGGCGAGCAGTAGTGGCGCATCGAAACCGATGGCGGCGGCAGTTACGGCGCCGAGCAGCGCTAGCGGCGTCACCACCAGACTCACCAGCGGAATCGCCAGCGCATTGGCGAGTGGCGAGACGAGCGAGAATTGTTGAAAGAGTGCCAGCAGCGCGGGCAACATGCCGATGGTCACCGCCCATTGCGCTCTGCCCCATTCAGCCAGCCAGTGTTGCGAGCCAACGCGACCAGCCCCGATGTAAAACAGCAACGCTACGGCGCCGAAAGACAACCAGAATCCGGCCGAGAGCACGGCCCACGGGTCCAGCAACAGCACCACCAGCAACGCCAGGGCTAGCACGCGGCTGGCGGACGTGAGCCGGCCCGTCCACAAAGCCAGCGCCACCACCGAAATCATGTAGAGCGTGCGCTGCGCTGGCACGCCGAACCCGGCCAGCAGGCAGTAGATCAGAGCCGCCAGCCAACCGCCCAGCGCTGCCGCTTTTTGCGCCGGCAATCGCAGCATCAGCCGGGGCTGCCGTCGCCACAGCATCGACACCAGCCACCATCCCAGGCTCGCCACCATGGTCACGTGCAGGCCGGAGATGGACATCAAATGTGTAATGCCGGTTCGGCTGAACACCTGCCACAAATCCTGATCAATAGCCTGCTGATCACCGACGACCAGCGCCACCAGTACGCCGGCATACTCCTTGTCCGGCAGAGCGCGATAGATGCGCTCACGCAAGGTTTCGCGCAGCCGTTCTATCGTTGGGCCCAGGCGCGGCACATAGTCGTTGAGTCGCTGGTTGGTCTGATCCGCTTGCTCTGTCTTCGCCGCGCGCACATAGCCGGTCGCGCGCAAGCCTCGCTCAAAGAGCCAGGCCTCGTAGTCAGAACCGTGTGGATTGAGATTGCCGTGCGGTCGCTTAAGGCGCACCGTGAAACGCCAGCGCTCGGCGGCATGCACAGCCTGCGGGATCGACGTGGCGGCTTCATCGTCGTCCCCCTCATGCTGTGTGCGCCAGCCACGATACCAGGCCAGCGAGATCCTGCGTGGCACCTCAAGATTCGCCGACTCCACATCGAATTCGAAGCGCACGCCATTTTCAAAGCGCTGCGGCAAACCGCTGATGACACCCGTGACTTGAATGTCGCGACCTTCGTTTGCGACAGGTAATGCATCGTCCAGCCGCCATTGGCCCAACGCGGCTGCCCAGACGAAGCCTACGAGCGCCGCCGCGCTCCAGCCCCACAAACGTGGCCAGCGGCGCGATGGCCGGCTATGCAAAGCGACTGCTCGGCCCAGCGCCAGGCTCGCCGCCAGCGCCAGCAGCCCGCCTAAGGCGCGTGAGTCGGGCAAAGCCGGCTGTTGCTGCGCGAGCCAAATGCCCAGCGCAAAGCCCAAGATTGACATACGCATGAGGCAATTCTATGCGAACGCCCCCCCGCGTGGTGCGCGACGCGCTACGTCAAATCAGGCGCCGACCTTGAAGCGACTAACTTCCTGATTCAGCCCTTGCGCCAGGAATTGCAAGGCTTCCGCAGTGGCCGCCGTCTCGCCCACGGCGGCATTATTCTCTTCGGCCATTTGAGCGATCTTTTCGACGTTGCGTGCGATTTCCGTGCTGGCCGTGCCCTGCTCGCGCAAGGCCGTTGTTATATCACCGACCACACGCACCACGGCGCTCGCGCCGGCGTTGATCTGCTCCATGGACTGCCCCGCTTCGCCGACCAGGGCCACACCCGCCTGCACGCGCGCCACGCCCGCCTGCATGCTGTGCACGGCCTTGCCTGTGTTGGCTTGTATGGTGCCGACCATGGCTTCGATTTCTTGCGTGGAGCGGGTGGTCCGCTCGGCCAGCTTGCGCACTTCATCGGCCACCACGGCGAAGCCGCGCCCCGCCTCGCCTGCCCGTGCCGCCTCGATGGCTGCATTGAGCGCCAGCAGATTGGTTTGATCGGCGATGTCCTTGATGACGTTAATGATGGCGCCGATGCGCTCCGATTGCAGACCCAGTTCCTGTATGGCGCCGGCGGATTCGTCCACTGTGCCGGCGATGACGCCCATTTCGCGCGCCGTCTTCGCCACCACGACACCACCCTGCACCGAGAGCTCACCTGAGCGCGTCGACAAATCGTGCGCCTCATGGGCATGACGGGTTAATTCCTCGATGCTGACGGTCATCTCTTCCACCGCCGTCGCCATGTTCGCGGCGGATTCGCTTTGCAAGCCGGAACTGTGCGCGACCCTGCTCGACGCGATGGCCAGCTCTGCCGAAGCCTGGGCTACCTCACTGGCGCCAACCTGCACGCTGGAGATCAACTCGCTGAAGCTTGTGGCCATTTTGTTGAAGCGCTCGGCCACATGGGTCAGTTCGTCCTTCGCCTCAAAATCCACCCGCGCGGTCAAATCACCCTCGGCAATTTTTGCTGCTCCATCGGCAAGCTGCCGAACGCCGCGCGTGATGGAGATATAGGCACCAATCGAAATATAGACGAAGCACAGTATCGTCAGCCCGACGATGGACATGCCGATGAGGAAGCGATTTTGCACAGCCCTGAGTCGCTGAAGTATCAGTTGCTTGAGTGCTGGAAACAGCGTTTCCTTGGATTGCACGTAGCCCATGTCGATTGCCGCCGTGGCTTTGTCGTAGTAATTCTTCGACGCCGTATCGAATTTCCCGGCCATGATTTCATTGCGCACGACGAGGAGAACTTCATCGGTCACTTTCATCAAGCTCTCGGAGAAAATGCCGAGCTTTTCTCGCATTGCTGGGTTGGCTACGCTCACTCGGGTCAGATTGTGCTTAACGTCGTAGACCGTCTTTTCAAGTGTGCCGAGACGCACGCCAAATTCCAGCTTGGCGTTGTCGTCGATGGCCTTTTTCGCTAGGACACCCACCCCAAGCACGCGAATTTTGCTCAGACCCTCTAGCAGGTCAGGCAATTGGTGTGTGGTGGATTCCATCAGGTAGTAGGTGTCGAGACTCGAATCGAGCAAAAGGCCGCTCGACTCATTGACCAGACTGACCATGGCGAGCATTTTTTCCAGCAAAACATCATGCGCTTTGAGATCGCTCTCAAACGTCATGTTGGGCCAGTCGGCTTTGAGCTTTTCCCAATCCGTCTTAATAGCCGTCCACTCCGCGGAGAAACGCAGCGCGGCGCCCAGATTAGCATCAACGACGTCGATCACTTTCGACGCCCGATCCGCCTCCGACGCGATGCCAGCGACGCCTTCGCGAAAAGACGGATCACCGCCTAGTGTGCCCGCAGTGAGCGCGCGATGCTGCTGCACGAGACGCACCATATCAAGCACGGGCTGGATGACTTCAAGGCCGCGTATTTCGTCGCGACCGACGGTGATCTGTTCGGCCAGTTGCGTGGCGTAGGCCAGAAAAATTGCGCCGATTGCGAGAAAGGAAAGCGCGCCCATCAAAGCAAATTTGTAGGAATACCGCAGCCGATTCATCAAGGCGACGGCGGGGTTGAAAATTATCCACATGGCAAGCTCCTGGCTAAAAACACTCGGATTGAGTGCGCCAGCGTATCTTTACGGCAGATATCCGCTTGGGCTTTAGTGTGAAATACAGCCGTCGTAGCGCCGTGTGACATCGAGCGTAGCGAGCCAATAAGGACCCCCCCGCGAGGGGGCGAAGGGGGTGGGCGTTTGAAAGGGCCTGACTTTCATGATGCGGGGTGCAGTTCCCGCATCATGAAAGTCAGGCGGGATACAACACCCCGTCCTGCAAGCGCAGGGTGCGCTCGGCCTTGGCAGCGAGCTGGGTGTCGTGGGTGACGATGACGAAACTCGTGCGATGGGCCTCGTTCAAGGCCAGCATGAGGTCGAAGACGGCTTCTGCCGTGCGCCGGTCCAGGTTACCCGTGGGCTCATCGGCCAGCACGCAGGCCGGTTGCGTGACCAGGGCGCGCGCCACCGCGGCGCGCTGGCGCTCGCCACCGGAAAGCTCGCCCGGCGTGTGGTTCAAGCGATGCGCCAGGCCCACTTCGCCCAATACCTCGGCAGCCCGCGCCAGCGCTTGTGCACGCGGCATGCGGCGTATGAAGAGCGGCATGGCGACATTCTCCAGCGCGGTAAATTCCGGCAGCAGGTGATGAAACTGATAAACAAAGCCCAGCGTTTCGTTGCGCAAGAGGCCACGTTCGCCTTCGCTGACGTGGGTGAGATCGCGCCCTAGCAGACGCACTTCGCCCGCCGTCGGCGCATCCAGCCCGCCGAGCAAATGCAGCAGCGTGCTCTTGCCCGAACCAGAAGTACCGACGACGGCGACACGTTCGCCACGCAGCACGTCGAGGTCCACACCACGTAATACGGGCACGTCGATCTTGCCCTGCACAAAGGTCATGACCAGGCCGCGACAGGCAAGCACGGGTTGCGCGTTCACATCATCCGCCGGCGGCGTGCTCACGGCGGGCTCATTTACACCCTTACTCATAACGTAGCGCCTCGGCAGGATTAATGCGCGAGCCGCGCCAGCTCGGGTAGAGCGTTGCCAGCAGTGTCAGCACGAACGAAACGGTGGCGATGGCGGCGACGTCACTCCACTGCAAGTCGGAGGGCAGTTCGCTGATGTAGTAAACCTCTTTGGATAGGAACTGCATGCTGAACAGCCGTTCAATCGCCGGTACCACCACGTCGATATTGAGTGCCAGTGTGACGCCACCCACCACGCCCAGCAGCAGCCCGATCACTCCGATCAGCGCGCCTTGCACGATAAAAATCTGCATGATGCTGGCCGGGCTCGCGCCCAGCGTGCGGAGGATGGCGATGTCCGCTTCCTTGTCTGTCACCGCCATGACCAGTGTAGAGACAATGTTGAAAGCCGCCACAGCGACAATCAGCAGCAGAATAATAAACATTACATTTTTCTCGATTTGCACAGCGCGGAAAAAATTGGCGTGGCTGCGTGTCCAGTCAGTAATGTAAACATCGCCATCGACATAATGAAAAAGATCGCGTGCCACGCGCGGCGCCTGGAACATGTCGTCCAGCTTGAGGCGCACGCCGGAGACCCGATCTTCCATCCGGTAGAGCGTTTGCGCATCGGCAAGGTGGATCAGCGCCAGGCCGGAGTCATACTCAAACATGCCTATCTCGAAAATACCCACAACGCGGAATTGTTTCAGACGCGGCAAAATCGCCGCCGGTGTTACCAGCCCCTGCGGCGCGATCACCGTCACCTTGTCGCCCACCGTGACGCGCAGGGAGCCCGCTAACTCCGACCCGAGCACGACACCGAATTCGCCCGGCTTCAATAGCTGCAATGAGCCGCCGCGCATGTGGTGCGAAAAATCGGCCACCCGTTCTTCCATCTCCGGCATAATGCCGCGCACCAACGCGCCGCGCACCGTCTGGTCGAAAGTGAGCATGCTTTGCGCGGAGATATAGGGCGCCACACCGCGCACGTTCGGCTGTTTCTCCGCCTGCGCAGCCACTTTCGGCCAATTGGACAATTCGCCGTCCGCGCCTGAGAGTTCCACATGCGAGGCCACGCCAAGGATGCGGTCGCGCAACTCCTTCTGGAAGCCATTCATCACCGAGAGCACGACAATCAACGCCGCCACACCCAGCGCGATGCCGCACATGGAGGTCAAGGAAATAAAAGAAATGAAATGATTGCGGCGCTTGGCGCGCGTATAGCGCAGGCCGATGAAAAGTTCGTAACGCATGCCGTATGTTAACATCCCGGCGTGATTTCTTCCTGAATTTGGAGCACTCGCCGCTGATGGATTGCGCCGCGCTCAACTATTCACGCTATGCTTTTGAGCGCATGTTTCTGCGTGGCATGACTCACGAAGCTGTCGCATGGGTCGTCAAGAATGGCAAGGCCATTGCGACCTACGCTGATGATGAGCCTTACCCCAGCGAATTGATTTTGGGCTTCTGGGAGCAACGTCCTATCCACCTGGTGGCCGCGAGAGACGAAGCGACCGGCAATTGTTTTGTTATCACTGTCTACTTGCCAGATCCGGTCTTATGGGACGAGACTTACGCGCATAGGAGAGCCTCATGAAATGCGTCATCTGTAAAACCGGCCATACGCAACTGGGCACCACAACCGTCACGCTGCAACGCGGACGCAGCGTAGTCGTCATTCGCGACGTGCCCGCACAGATCTGCGACGACTGCGGCGAGTACTACCTTGACGACGCCACCGCTCGCCGCGTCTATGCAGATGCCGAGCAAGGCTTCCAGCGTCACGTCGAAGTGGAAATTCAGAGTTACGTCGCTTAACGCGCAAACACCGGACGGCGCAAGCTTCCGTCCGAACCAAAATGCTGCATCTCGTCGTTCCCGGTCTGCTTTTACCTCCTGCCACGGTTGACTACGCCACGGCCGACCTGCCGCTACCGGCGCTGGCCAGCCTGCTCGGTCGTGGGCGTGTCACTTGGAAAACGGCGCTACCGCTTGAGTACTGGCTGACCGATGCTTTCGGTTTGAACAGCGAGGCGCCAGCCTATGGCGCGCTGCGTCTCCTGGGTGACGGCGGCGAACCGGGGGGCGCCGCATGGGTCTGCGCCGACCCGGTACCACTTCAAGTCATGCACGACAAGCTCATCGTCGGCAGCCCGGTTGAACTTGATCTCGATGCCGCTGAAGCGGCGCAATTCATCACCACTTTGAACCAGCATCTGGGCGATGTGGGCGAGTTCAGCGCCCCTCATCCCACGCGCTGGTACCTGCGCCTCAGTGACAGCGCGGCGGCTGAACTTTTGCCGGCGCAGTTGCATCCTCTGAGCAGTGTGGTCGCACGATCCATGACGCCATTTATGCCGGCGCCGCCATGGCGACGACTCATGAACGAGATACAAATGCTGCTACATCATCATCCCCAAAATGCGGCGCGCGAGGCGGCCCGCCAACCGCTGGTAGGCAGCGTTTGGCTATGGGGCGCGGGCAAGCTTACCGCCGCAAGCACCCACGCCGCCGCAAAGCTTTGGACCGACCATGCATTGGCGCAAGGTCTGGCGCGGCATGCGCACATCCCTTGCCTGCCACTGCCCGAGCAAGCGCCGCGTGCCGATGGCATGGTCGTGCTAACCGATCTTGCCGAGGCCGCGCAGGCGCTCGATACGCCCGCTTGGCGCGACGCCATGGTGAAACTGGAGGCGCAGTGGTTCGCGCCATTGCTGGCCGCACTGAAGTCGCGTCGCCTGCCAGCGCTGCGCATTACCGCGCTGGGCGACACGGGCATTGCCGACATCCACATCGAAGCGCGCGACACCTGGAAGTTCTGGCACAGCCCCAAGCCGCTGTCTGCCTTGCAACCATGACGCGCATTACTACCCGCAGCGCCCATCCCGCCATCAGTGAACGGCTCGCCTATACGGGTGTACATCCGCTCCTGGCGCGACTCTACGCGGCACGCGGCATTTTAAAAGCGAGCGATCTCGATTACGCGTTGACGGCGTTGCTCGACCCCGCCAGCATGAAAGGTGCCGCGGAAGCCGCCCGTCTACTGGCTGACGCTATCACCACCCAGAAACGACTGCTCATCGTCGCCGACTACGATTGCGACGGCGCCACCGCCTGCGCGGTGGGCGTGCGCGCCCTGCGTGCTTTAGGCGCGAAGGTCGACTATCTCGTACCGAATCGCTTTGAGTTCGGCTACGGCCTCACGCCGGAAGTCGTCCGCGTCGCCGCCGCCGAGCACAAACCAGACATCATCATCACCGTCGACAACGGCATCGCCAGCGTGGAAGGCGTAGCGGAAGCCACGCGTCTGGGTATCGCCACGCTGATCACCGACCACCACCTGCCCGGCGCTACGCTTCCCGCAGCAGCTTGCATCGTTAATCCCAACCAGCCGGCTTGCCGCTTCGAGAGCAAAGCCATCGCCGGTGTGGGCGTGATGTTCTACGTCATGCTCGCGCTGCGTGCGGAGTTGAGACAACGTGGTGCGTTTGGCGAAACCAGCGGACCGAATTTAGCCGCGCTACTGGACCTCGTCGCTCTCGGCACGGTGGCCGACGTCGTCAAGCTCGACCGCAACAACCGCATCCTCGTGTCGCAAGGCTTGCAGCGCATCCGCCAGGGCAAGATGCAGCCCGGCCTGCGCGCGCTCTTGCGCGTTGCCGGACGCGAAGCGGAAAAAGCCTCGACCTTCGACCTCGGCTTCGCGCTCGGCCCGCGTCTCAACGCCGCAGGAAGATTGGCGGACATGGCGCTGGGCATCGAATGCCTCATCACCGACGATTTCGCCCGTGCGCTCAACATCGCACAGCAGCTCGACCAATTAAACCGCGAGCGCCGCGTCATCGAAACCGACATGCAGGAACAAGCCCAGCTGCTACTCGACAACATTAACGCCACCGAGCGCGCCACGCTCACGCTATTCGATGCCAGCTGGCATCAAGGGGTGATCGGCATCCTCGCCTCGCGCGTGAAAGACAAACTGCACCGCCCCGTCATCGCCTTCGCGCGCGGCAGCAACGACGAAATAAAAGGCTCAGGCCGCTCCATTCCCGGCTTGCATCTGCGCGATGCGCTGGACCTCGTCTCCAAGCAAGCACCCGACCTCATCCTGCGCTTCGGTGGCCACGCCATGGCCGCCGGCTTGACGTTGCGCGAGGCCGACTACGCCCGCTTCGATGCGCTCTTCGAAGAAACCGTGAGCAAGCTCGTCAGCCCCGCCGATCTCACACGCACCATCGAAACTGATGGTGCGCTCGAAGCCGGCTACATGTCACTGGATTCCGCCCGCCTTATCGAGCGCGAAATCTGGGGCCAGGGTTTCCCGCCGCCCATCTTCAGCGACGAATTCACCGTCGAAAAACAACGTCTCCTCAAAGACCGCCACCTCAAGCTCACGCTGCGCAAAGGCGCCGCCCGCTTCGAAGCCATCCACTTCAACCACGCCGACACCGCACCCGACAAGGTTCGCGCTGCTTACCGTCTAGCGGTGAACGAATTCAATGGGCTGTCCAGCGTGCAATTGGTGTTGGAGCATATCGAAGCCGCCTGACTGCAGCAATCGCTGCGTATACATTTTTCCAATGCCAGGTCACATGACTTTATAATGTCTATGCGTAAGGAATAGCTGGACCGCCGGCGAAAAAAAATACACAGGCTGGCCTAACGTTCGTAGGCGGCTGACTGGTGTGTTCTTTACGTGAGGTTCTTTCTCTTGGCTATCTAAAAGGGGGATACATTTGAGTAAAATTTTGAAGCTCCTGGTCGTGCTTGCAGCGGCCTCAGTCGTAACCACCGGCTGTGCAGTAAACCGTGCGACCGCGACGGTTGATCCATCAGCCAAGCTCGCGGGTATGAAAGCAATACATGTCACCAAACAGCCAGCCGACGATCACGATATCGATATCTTGATTGCAGAAAAACTTCGGTCTCGGGGTTACACCGTTACCACAGGCAACGACACGACCGCCCAGGCGGACGCTCTCGTGACTTATCGTGACAAGTGGATGTGGGACATAACTATGTACCTGCTCGAGCTCACGGTTACGATCCGCGAACCGAAGACCGATTATCCGCTAGCAACGGGAAATTCTTTTCACACTTCATTAAGCCGAAAGTCACCCAAAGAAATGGTGGACGAGGTTATGGAGAATATTTTTAAAGAGGGAGGAATAAAATGATCAAGATAATTATTAACCGCGTTTTTGCCGTATCCATTTTAGTGGCCGTGGTGGCACTGACGGGATGCGCTTCTCCGGCAAATCGCGAGGCAATGTCTGTGCCCAGCCAGTCATTTAACAAACAATACCAGTCTAGCGTTGCCGTTGAAGCAAAAGGTGGTAGCGAGACCGGCGCTATGGAAAGCTCCAATATCTCGAACGCTGACCTGAAGGCAGCAATCGAGAAATCGATCACTCAGTCCAACCTTTTCAAGTCAGTGGTTCAAGGTAAGGATGGGGATTATGAGCTAACCGTCACGGTCTCACCGCTAGCAAAGCCAATTTTTGGGGCGAGCTTTACAGTCGACATGGAAGCCGGATGGTCGCTAATCAAAGTAGCTGATAAAAGCGTCGCGATGCGGCAGGTCATCAAGTCATCCTTCACTGCAACGATGGGCGATTCCCTAGTAGGCGTAACGCGGTTACGCCTAGCGGTCGAAGGCGCAGCCCGCAATAACATCACCCAAGGGCTGCAGGCAATCGCAGCTCTTAATCTACAGTAATGCATAAGAACTTGGCTCGCAAACGAGGCGAATTACCTGCTTAACTTGCAAAAGGACAGGATCATTCCCCCGTGCAGGGGCGAATGATCCTGTCCCGTTTCTACCCCATGTCGCTGGATTCCGCCCGCCTTATCGAGCGCGAAATCTGGGGCCAGGGTTTCCCACCACCCATCTTCAGTGACGAATTCACCGTCGAAAAACAACGCCTCCTAAAAGACCGCCACCTCAAGCTCACACTGCGCAAAGGCGCCGCCCGCTTCGAAGCCATCCACTTCAACCACGCCGATACCGCCCCCGACAACGTTCGCGCTGCTTACCGTCTATCGGTGAACGAATTCAACGGGCTGGCGAGTGTGCAACTGGTGTTGGAACATATCGAAGCTGCTTGAGCGAATCTATCGCAAAGACAATGCTTGACAATCGTATCCTATAGGATACACTTCGTCTGTGCGGATAACGATGACCGAGCGCTATCGGGATTGGATCGACGACCTCAAGGATCGCGTCGGCCGCGCTCGTATTCAAATGCGTATTGACCGCATGGCCCATGGCAACCCCGGGCAGCATCGCAATCTCACGGGTGGCGTATCGGAGTTAAAAATTGATGTCGGCCCTGGCTACCGCGTGTATTACACGGAGAGAGGCAGCGAATTGATCGTACTGTTGGCGGGAGGCGACAAGTCTTCACAACTGCAAGACATTAAGGCGGCCATCGCCCTTGCGAAGAATCTATAGGAGTTGTTCAAAATGCCCAAGACCGTGACGAAAGCGCCCAACAAAACCAAGACCCTCGCCTACGATATCGCAGAGCAGTTACGCACGCCGGCAGAAATGGCCGCTTACCTCGACGCATGGCTCACTGAAGCACCCGACGATGCGGCCGGCATTGCGCGCGCCTTGGGCGACATCGCTCGCGCCAAAGGCATGTCGCAAGTCGCGCGCGACGCCGGCTTGAGCCGCGAGAGCCTTTATAAGGCGCTCGGCGAAAACGGCAATCCAAGCTTCGCAACTATCCTAAAGGTCGCCCACGCGCTAGGCGTGCGTCTGCACGCGGAAGCGGCTTAACGACTTCGAGTGCGCGAAATCAGATCCGAGTTCCCCCAACTTCAGCGACGAATTCACCGTGGAAGTGGGCTGTCCAGCGTGCAACTGGTACTTGAACATATGGAGGCGTTGGCGCCTTGATATTCCATTGCGTACCTCACACGATTACGGCAGGATGCAGCGCACTACTCAACGTCGCATGCGGATCAACTCAGGGCACGGTCACCCTTGCATTGCAGCCGAAACGCGCTATCCTTCAGGCACGGCGTTAGTTTTTTAAAGCAATTTGCCCGGTGATCTGCGCAGCCGCAGGCGCCTATAGATAGACTATGCTCCTAACATCTGCGAGGGTTCCCATGAAATTCCTCCATTGTTCCGTGCGTCGTGTTGCTGTTTTAGCCGCCTTCTATTTGTCTTGCGTCGTCGCCCTCGTCGCCTGTGCGCCGACGGGCGTTCTCACCGACCCGTCCCACCTCGAAATTCCCATGTACTTTAGTTGCGGCGCGCTCGGGCAAACCTGTTGCCGCGCGCCGGCAGCGTCGCAAAACATTCCCGTCTTCGGCCCCATCGTAAGTTGCCAGGAAGGTTTGGGCTGCGACATCACCACCAACAAATGTGTTGCTCCCTGCGGTGGCACCGGGCAAGCGTGCTGTGACGGGCCGGAAACTCGGGCATTAAAATGGACGGCTGACGGCAAGCTCTATTCGCCGAATAGCTGGAACATGAAAGAGATGTGCGGCACCGGCGCCTGCGAAGCGCAAACGCATAAATGCTTCACCTGTGGCACTCAAGACGGGGGCGCGTGTTGTCCGCCGGATGCCGCGCAAGCCACAGCACGCTGCGTCGGCGATTTTCTTGAGTGCCAATTTAATCTGGGGGGCTTCGCCGTAAGCGGCACCTGTCGGGCCTGCGGTAGCCAAGGCAAGCTGCCCTGCCGCTGGGGATGCGATACGGGGCTCGATTTGCGCAACGGCCGGTGCGAACTCTGCGGCGGCGATCGACAGTTGCCTTGCGACAGCGGTTGCAAGCCCGGCCTCGGCATGGCGCAAGGCCTGTGCCGTGCGTGTGGCAACGTCGGACAGGTTCCCTGTGACAACGGATGCAGCGGCGCGTTGAAGCTCAAGAGCGGCGTGTGTGCCGTCTGCGGCGGGCCAGGTCAGGCCGCGTGCGACGCAGGCTGCGGTGCGGGCACGAGGCTGATCAACGGGGTGTGCGCGCCCTGCGGAACCAACGGCCAGCCGCCCTGCAGCACCGGCTGCAATTATCCGATGAAGGTCGCCGGGGGTGTCTGCCGTGTCTGCGGTGGCAACGGACAAATCGCCTGCGACACCGGATGCAATTCAGGTCTGGTTCTGAGTGGCGGCAAGTGCGCTCCGCCGGGATCGTCACCGCCCGAAACTTGCGCCCACAACACCGAGTCTTGCGTCGCCGATTTCGTGGCCGGCACGCATTGTTGCCAGACCGCGGGGCCGCTGCTCTGCGTATATGGGCACTGCAAAGCCTGCGTTCCGCACGGCAATGTGTGCACGCTCGGCGGCACGCAAACCTGCTGTAGCGCGAAAGACGGCGATGTCTGCAAACTCGATCCCGCGACGGGGAACGCTATTTGCGATATTCCGGACTGATGCGCGGAGCGAATCGCATTGCCAAGGGGAGAGTGAGTGGATTGATGCACGCCCGCATCTTGCCACCTAGAATCATTTTCAAAGTTGTGGCACTTACGATTTGAATCTGCAAAAAACGGATATTATTTTCTCGATATGGATTGGACCATCTTTATGATCAGAGACTGTTAAACCGCGTCTATTGGCGGGAAAGATTGTTTAGCTCTTTTTCGACCGAAGAAAATCGCGAATTGAGTGGGAGAAGTTGCCACCGGCAATTACCTATTTCCATTCCATATCCAACCCAGCCCCTGTCCCAAAACCTAGTTTGCTTCGGGTGTAAAATCGCTTTCCGAACGAGGCTCTTGGGATGCATGCAGTCGGGTTAGCGACTAAAGGAGAGTTGAGTATGGAACGCATTGTGAATCTCCACATCGAAAAGCTGCCCGAGGGCGTTTATCTCGCCACGTCGAGTGACTTGCAGGGCTTGATCGCTCAGGGAAGAACAATCCATGAGACCATTGAAATCGCGCAGGATGTGGCGAAGAAGCTCTTGGAGGCCCAACTGGAGCGCGACGGCGAATCCCCCTTGCCGCAAGCGGCCGAGTGCTTCGATTACCCGATGATCGTAAATGGCTGATGGGGCGCTTAGCCGGCTTCCGCTATAGGGAGATCGTCAAGCGCTTGTGACCTGCTCCCCACCCTCCGTACCAATCTGAAGTAGAGAAGTCCGTCAAACCATGGAGAATGGCGGACATGAAGAAGAGCAGATATACAGAAGAACAAATCATTGGCTTCCTCAAGCAGGCCGGTATCGAGGCGGAGAAGTTCTTGAGGAACTAACCAAGCAGGAATGAGGGAAGGGGCGGGCGGCGGCACTATTTATAAAATGTGTTCCTGAAAGACCTGACCCCGCGTTTCCTGAACGGAACGTGCGGTAATTCGCCTATTTTCTTTTTAGCGCCATTTTGACGCGCGCCATCAGTTGCGGCGTCACCTTGTCCTGGCGCTCGATCTTGCTGATATAAGCTTGGCTGACGTTGAGGCGCTCCGCCAGTTCCATCTGAGTAAGGTTGGCTTTCATACGCGCCAGGGCGACCGGATTATCGACGTAGTCCTCCAGCACGAAGGGTACGTAGTCGTCATCGCCTTTCCGCTTGGGGCCGTGAAGGGCGAGTTCGTCCTCGATTTCGCCCTTCAGGGCGCGATAAACCGCCACCGGCAAGAGCACATACTCGTCCTTGCCATCGAGTGACTTGATTTTCTGCAGACTCATTTGTACGCGTCTCCACGAGGTTTAATCTTTTCAACGGCAACGATTCGTACTTCGTCCTGTCGGTCGAAAACGACTCGCCACCCGCCCACTCGCAACCGCCAGCCCGATTCGCATTCAAGCTTTTTTACGTCAAGCTCGGGGTCATCCGGGTTGTAGCCCAGCTTGTTGATTTTCTCGGTGATCCTCTGTCGGTCAGGTTTTGCAAGGCCCTGCAGCTTCTTGCGAGCCTGTTGCTTGATAATGACCGTGTAGGGCATAGGTTATATTGAGGTTATAAATGGTTATAGTCAAGAGGGCAACAGCGGCAGTATCTTTTCTATCTTGGCCTAAAAGCGCTCATTAGCATGCAGCGCGCATCGTAAAGGCACAACCATTAAAGCCCACTTGTTAATCGTTGCCACCAAGCCGGACGACTTGAATGCACCCGGCTGGCGACTACATCAACTCACCGGCAGGCATGCCAGATTTTGGTCGATCACAGTGAATGGAAATTGGCGTGTCATTTTTCGATTCGATGGAAACGACGTGGAGCTTGTAGATTATCTTGATTACCACTAAGGAAGAAGCATGAGCAGGATGCACAACCCACCACACCCTGGCGAAGCGCTGCGGGAATGGATGCCAGAAGGGATGACCGTCACCGAGGCGGCCGAAGCCCTGGGCCTCAGCCGCGTTACGCTTTCCAAGATACTCAATTCTCATGCCGGAATCACGGCCGACACAGCACTCCGCTTGGCGAAGTGGCTAGGAACCTCGGCTGATCTTTGGATTGGGATGCAAGGCCAGTACGACCTTTGGCAGGCAGAGAAGAAGCCGCGTCCGAAGATTCGTCCGATCATCGGCAAACTTGCTGCTTAACTACATCGACTACCTCAACGGCGCCTCAGAAACTCTCTTCCTGTCGCATCATCGACACATCCGTCACAACCCCAACTCGCCCTGCCCCACTGCGAGCGCTCTTGAAATGGCCGCTTCGTCACCGCGCGGCCGGCCTCGCGGTTTCGCTTCGCGTCGGACACCCGTCATCTTCTCTATCTTGGCGTAAAAGCGTTCATTGCCTAGCGGCTGGTTCTGGTTGAGCGCCAGGCGGATGTCATCAATCGCCGCACGATCCAGTTGCGCTCGGAACAGCGCCCGATATGCTGTCTGTCTAGCTTTGTCGTTTTGGCCAAGGGATCGAGTGAGCGCATGCGGTGTCACCAGCGCATCGGTCTGCCCCAAGGCATTGGCGCGGTAGCTACTCCAGCGGTAGTAGGCAGGGTCTTCCACCATCGCGGCCCGCACAGGGTTGAGTTCGATGTAACGCTGGCAAGCCAGCAGATAAGGCTCAGCCTGGATCAGCGAGGATTTGTAGCGGCTGTCCCACAGGGTGCCAGTGCGCCGATAGCTGCGGTTGATGTATTGCACATAGCGCCGTCCCAGGGAGATGATGAGTTTGGGAACAGCGGAAGCCTTCTTGGGGGTGAGCAGCAGATGCACATGATTGGTCATGAACACATAGGCATGCAGGGCACAGTCGGCTTCGACCAGCGCTTCGCCTAGCCAGTGGCGATAACTGAGATAGTCTTCTTCGGCAAAGAAGCATGGCTCGCGGTTGTGACCGCGCTGGACGATGTGCAAGGGAATGCCATCAAGGTGGAGTCGGGGGCGGCGAGGCATGTAACCATGCTAGCACAAAATAATTCGAGCCTGGCCCCTTTAATTCCGCGCAGCGCGCACGGTAATCGTGCTCGCCGCGCAAGGCGGCGAGCATAAAAACAGCAACGCCCGCGACAGCGGGCGTTGGGGGTGGGCTTCTCTCTTCTAAAAACAGCTTCCAGCAAGAATCAATTCGAGCCTGGAACCTTTTCTACCTTGCGGGGAGAACATGGAGCAAGGGTGATCGTACTACCCCCTTTCGAATCGAGTGACGGGAGCAACTTCAGTAATTCAACGTCTCTATCAGCTACATATTTTTCTAAATTCGGATCGTTGGTATCCAAAAGGTAGCTAGCCAGAAGTTTGGCTTGAATGTCCTTGTTAAATTTGGCTCGCGCAACAGCCTGCTCGTAACACTTCTGCTCTACGAGTTGTTCTATTTCCTGATACTCCTTGAAATGGTTATAAGCGAGTACGCCTTGAACAAAGGCTAAGTTGCGTGCTTCTCTGTTGTTAGAAATATCTCTCCCATAGCGAATCCCTATCACTGTTATTGCTACAACGATAAAAGTGACAAAAATAGATATCGCTAAACCAAATTTTTTACTGGGCATATGGCATTTACCGTGCTAATCCTAATCAAATTTGTACCTAAACGGGTTGGGGGGAGCCCCGGTGGGATCGTAATCTCCACGCAATCTCATTTTTGTGCAGACACAATTTTTTGGCAGGTCTGGAACTAATGGAGCTGACGGTAGCCACGCTGTTACAAGCACAGTGTAATCTTTAGCGCTACATTCACTGTGCTCAGTGCAAACCGCTTCAAGACACACCATATCGGCAAATGGATTCGCAGGATCCCCGGTCAGCCACTCCGAAATATTGCTCCAAAGCGATTCACCCTTCGATGAACCAGGCAAGCTTGGCTTTGGTGGCGTATTCCTCTGCGCGCTTCGTCGGTTTGCAGCGTTACCGCTTAAACCAAACGGATCAATATACGTTAGCGGATTCCCATTGACATAGGCATAGGTATTAATGCCCCCCGTCAACCCAATCGGATCAGACGCGATAAACCGCTTCAACACCGGATCGTAATACCTCGCCCGATAAAAATACAAGCCCGTGTGGTCATTCTCCCTACCCGTGTATTCCGTACTGTTCCCTTGATCGTCGCCCGTCGTGCTCGCTTCCCCAAACGGGCTGTAAGCCGTTGAGTAAAAAGGGGCCAGGCACGCATTTAATTTCAACATCAGGGGTAGTGGGACAGGCTCGAATATTCCCAACATTCGATATCCCCAATTCTCGATACTCCGCGAGGAGCCGTGCTCGAATTAAAATCCGCCTTCTCGTAATGGACTACGCGGGCAGCGCGATCTTGTTGTCCGTGCTGAACTGGTAGTCGTGGAAGACGTGTTCGGCGCTGAGGAGTTGGTAGCTGCCGTCTTCAAGTTGGCGGGTGGTGTCTTTGAGGCGGTAGGTGTAGTGGCCGCAGGTCCAGCAATCAAAGTTGCGCATGTGGGTGCATAGACAGGTTTTGTCCATGACCGAGATTTTCTTCGCGTCGGGGTGCAGCGCGACTTCGCTGTTGTAGGCGTTGATGTAGGCGCAATTGCCGTTGCCGTCGAGCAAATAGCCATAGGCTTCGCAGTTGGGGCGTATGCCGGCGCCGATGGCGGGGCTTTTCTTCAGCATGCGCATGGGGTAGCCGGTAGGCGAAATCAAATTGACTTCGATGTCGTCTTCGAGGGCTTTGAAGTATTCCTGTTGCACGTCGGGCGGCAAGCCGCATTCCTTGGTGATGGTGAAACGCGTCGCCACCTGCACAGCGCCGGCGCCGTTTTCCAGATAGGAAACCGCGTCGCTGCCGGTGAAAATGCCACCGGCGGGAATCACGGGAATATCGAGCTGTTCGGTTTTGAGGTATTGCTGAATATCATTGACGATGCTGCGCAGATCATGCGTACGCCAGTCGTCGATACCGAAGCCTAAGTGCCCGCCGGCGAGCGGGCCTTCGACCACCACATAGTCGGGCGGACGATTCAGCTTGGCGTTCTTGCGCAGAAAGAGTTGAAAGGCGCGCAACGAAGAAACGATGATGCCGAGCTTGGCATCGCGAAAGCGCGCGTGGTCTTCCATGAGCGCGAAAGAACCCAGGTGCAAGCCCGCAGAAAGCGTGATGCCATCGGTGCCGGCATCGAGCGCCGCCGCAAGGCGAACACGCAGCGTTTCACGCGGCGCGTTCATGGTGAGCTTTTCCATGCAATTCACGAAAATCAGCCCAGAGCCTTGCTTGGCAGCCATGGTGCGACCGACGTGGTTATGCGTCGCTTCGGCGAGCTGACCTAAATCGAACTGAACTTTGGATTTGTCGGAGTTGGCGACGTTGTATTTATAGAACTTGGTTTTGTCTTTGACGAATTGGGTCTGGAACCGGCGGTCAGACACCGTATTGACCATGGCGTCCGAGATATGACCTATGCCCCCGAGCCGCGCGGCTTCGAGCGCCAACTCGGCGGTGGAAATATCCACGCCCATCCCGCCAACCATGATCGGTACCAACTCCTGCTTGCCGAAGCGCAGGCGGAAATCATCTACACGTTTCATTCGTATCCTAGGGCTGACTCGCAGCCACGCCGCGCGCCAGAGCGGCGCGCGTGTTTGTGAGTTGCCGCAAAACGCGCATTTTACTGTATGACGGGCGGACAGTCTTTGAATTTGCCGGCAACAACCTCTTTCGCGTTAGGGGAAAGCACCCGTTACGCCGCGACCAGCCTGCGGCCGGTGAGCCGCTCCAACGCGCGCAGAGGGGAGCGAGCCGGATCTCGCATGGCGGCGACGGGCAAATAGAAAGTCTGCTCGAACAAGTGTTGGCCCGCCATAGCGGCGTGCGAGACCTGATCCGTGAAGACTATCCAGGTACTGCCCGGCGGAAAATCAGCATTAATCTGGCGCGCCTGAGCCTGGTAGTCGGCATCGGCCTTCATGCTGTCATGCAATTGCAACATGAAGTGGTCGTAAGCCGTGCGTCGGCTCTTGGTGGCGTGCAGGAGTTGCAATAGCGCGCCACTGCCGGGTAACGGGGCGCGCAGCTTGGGCAGATAGCGGGTGGCGACTTCCTCAAAGGATTCGCCCAGACGCCAAGCGCGCGGGTGCCCGGCCGGATTCACATTGCTGAAAACGCGCAGGATGCGTTTGTCCTGCACGGGGGATGAGGGAAAGCTATCAACGTGCAAACGCGTGTCGTCTTGGCGCCAGGAAGTCTCGCGACCGGCGACCTCCACCGGGCGAAAGCTGGTGCGCGCTTGCATCAGGCTGGCGGTGTAATGCGGCAGTAAGGCGCCTAGCAGATCGCGACTATAGCTTGCAAAGCGCGCCATCATGCTGCGCAGCGCTGCCGTATCCGGCTCGCTCAGGCTCGCGTTCATGCCGCGCAGTTGGCCACTGGCGAGATCAAAGCTGACGTTTTTGCTTTTGCCAACGGTGCTGGGCGAGAGAAAGTGCGCTTCAGCTAGCCCTAGTCCGAAGCGCAGTGTGGGGAAATAAAGCACGTGACCGGATTCGAGTTCATCGAGCGCCTGCGCCTGAGTGGCGGACGAGAACGGTGCTTGCCAATCCGGTGTGTCGAAATGGGTGATCGCGGTCATGGGCGCCATTGTCGCATAGGCGGCGGGGCTCGATACGAGGCAGGCGGGAGTTGAGCGACGAGGCGCGCCGAGAGGCGGGGCCCGCATACGCGATAACGGCTACGGCCGACGCCGGGCGAGCGTTTGCAGCGTGTGGGCGTGAGCGTCGAGTTGCTTCAGGTGATGGGAGAGGCTGTTGAGCCGCTCATGCAGCATACCCGCCAGCACCCGCGCAGCAATCGCCGGCGAGCCGGAGACGGCGCGGACATGGTCGATGCGCGTTTGCAATTCCCGCAGCGTGGGTTCGCACTCGGGGCGCTCGGCGATAAAAGCGGAAATAGCACGTTCGCGTTCGCGGAAATATTCAGCCGGATCGCGGACGGCCAGTTCACACCAGGCGTCAAAATTGAAATCGGAAGTGGAATTAGAATCAGACAAGGTAATCGCAGGCTTACGCCATCGGTCATGCGGGTGATGCTATTTCATCACGACTTCCTGCGTTGATCAATGCCGGGCGGAATGGCTGCTGGCGTTGATTTGTTGCAGAAGGACGTCCACCGCGCTGGTGACCCGGCTGGCCTCGCTAAGCGCCTGTTGAACCTGCTCGGTAAGCGCATCGGCTGGACCGCTTTGGGCCGATTCGACAACGCTATTCAAGGCCAGCAGTTGGGATTGCAGCGCCAGTTCGTGGATGTCTTGCAATATCTCGCGCACAGCGGCGATGCGGAATTCTTCGTCGGTAAGGCTAAGCAATGCGTGCCCCATGATTTACTCCTTATGCGGCTTGGGCCAATTCCAGCCCCAGGAAGGTATGACGCGCCACGCCACGGCCATCGCCCAGCGCGGTGAGTAGTTCCTTCATGTCGAGGATGAGCACAATCTGGCCGTTGGAAAGGGTGGTGACACCCGCTACGCCCTTAGGGCGGAAGTCTTCAAGCGACTTGATCACGGCATCATCGCGGCCGGCGAAGCTGTCGACGGCGAGCACAAAACTAGCGTCCGCCGTTTGCATAAGCACGCCAAAGTTCGGTGCTGCCAGCTGCGGCCATTCGAGGAGATGAGCAAGCGGATAAACGGGAAGCACTTCACCGCGCACCACCATGGTGGCGCGCCCGCCGACTTCCTGCACCTCCTCGGGCACGATAGGCAGTATTTCGCGCACCATCGACAGCGGCACGGCGAAAGGCTGGTCGCCCAAACGCACGATCAGCACCGGCAGTATGGCCAGCGTGAGCGGCAGGGAGATGGTGAAGGAAGTGCCCTTGCCCAACTCGGATTTTATTTCGATGGAACCGTTGAGCTTTTGAATGTTGGTGCGCACCACGTCCATGCCGACGCCGCGCCCGGAAACGTCCGAAACCACCGGCGCCATGGAGAAGCCAGGGAGGAAGATCAGGTTGTAGCTCTGCCGATCATCCATGGTGTTGGCTTCTTCGTTGGAGATGAGGCCTTTCTCCAACGCTTTGGTGCGCAGCCGTTCTGCATTCATGCCGCGACCGTCATCCTGGATGACGATAACAATATGGTCGCCGTCTTGGCGCGCTTCCAGCTTCACTTGCGATTTTTCCGGCTTGAAGATGGCGACGCGTTCGGCCGGCGATTCCACGCCGTGATCCACCGCATTGCGGATCAAGTGAATGATCGGGTCGGCGAGATCCTCAATCATGGTCTTGTCGATTTCTGTATCTTCGCCGACCAGTACCAGATCGACATCCTTGCCCAGATTGCGCGCCAGGTCGCGAGCGATACGTGGGTACTTCTGGAACAGACGCCCGATAGGCTGCATGCGCGTCTTCATGACGGCGTTTTGCAAATCCGACACCAGCAAATCTAGCTGACTCACGGCCGCGTCCAGAGCTTGCAGAGTTTCCGGCCCGGTGATGCCAGAGAGAATTTCGTTGCGCAAGCTGGTGAGACGGTTTTTGGTGAGGCCGATTTCGCCCGAGAGATTCAGCACCTGATCGAGACGCGCCGTGTCGACACGAATACCGTTATCGCGAATTTTCTCGCTCTCGCGCCGGCCAACGGGGCCGCTACTGCTCGGCTTGTCGGCGGTGCGGCGACCGACGGCGGCATGTATAACTTCCTCCGGCGTTGGGTGCAGCGCCGCCGTAGCCGGTTCCGCAACCGGTGCCGGTTTGCCGCAAAGGGCGTCGTAATAGGCTTTCCAGTCGATGGCGCTCTCACCTGTTGCGCTGCCACTCGATGCGGCTGGCTTAGTCTGCAACTCGGGTGCCGCAGCAGGCGCTGCTGCCGCACCCGCAGACTGGCCGTCGTTCAAGTCACCCATGATGGCCGCTTTGAGATTTTCGATCAGCGCGGGATCAGCCGGACGTGGCTGCACGCTCTGCTCCAAAGCATGAAACATATCGCGCACGGCTGTCGTGGCGAGGAGAATCACGTCCATGGTTTCAGCCGAGGCGAGTATCTCTCCATTGCGCAGACGGTCAAACAGGTTTTCTGTCAGGTGGCAGAGTGTCACCAACTCTTGGGCCGCGAGAAAGCCGGCACCGCCTTTGATAGTGTGGAAGCCACGAAAAATATCGTTCAGCAGACCCCGATCTTGTGGACGTTTCTCCAGTTCCACCAGCTTGTTGTCCACGCTGGAGAGCATGTCGGTCGCCTCGAGCAAGAAGTCCTGCAACAGCTCTTCCATCCCTACGAAATCGCTCATATCGTCACCTGTAACCCATCATCGGTATCGCGTTACCTGTATTGCTTCACGTCAGCCGCGATGCAAAACTAAAAACCCAGACTCTCCAACAAATCGTCAACTTGCTCTTGATCGGCGAGTCTATTGGGACGATTCACGTCGATTAATGGTCCGTTCAGCAGATCCTCAGTCACTTCCGATTTTCGATCGTCCGGTATGCTCTGAATCAGCACTTGCAGCAATTGCGCTTCGAGGCTCTGCGCGAGGTCGACGATCTTCTTGATCACCTGACCCGTGAGATCCTGAAAATCCTGCGCCATCATGATTTCCATAAGCTGCGCGTTGGTCGCGGCCGTCTTGTTTGGCACGTCACCGATGAAGGTCTTGGTGTCGCCAGCAAGCGCCTTGAACTCATCCAAAGAAAGTTCGCCGCCATAGAGACGGCTCCAGCGCGTATTGAGGGCGAGCGCCTTGGCCTCTAAGGCGTCCTGGATAGGCTTTGCCAGATCCGTGGCGTTGAGCACTCGGCTGGCCGCCTTTTCCGTCATTTCAGCGATGTAATCGAGGCGTCGACGCGTGTCGGGTATCGTATTGGCGGCCTTCTCCAGCGAATGGTCGAAGCCTAATTCGCGCAGCGTGTCATGCAGCGTGCGGGTCATGTGGCCTATGCGTTCATAGACGCCCTGCTCCTGAAGTACCGTGAGTTCCGCAAGACGGGTCGGACGCGGGTGGGTAGCTGTCGCCATGTGCTGGGTGGCAGGAGTGGCACGACTGGCCGTAGTGGCTATCGCGGCGCTTGGCACAGACGGTGCTGCTCGTTTCACCGCTTTCACTGCCTTCTCCGTTTTTTCCGCTTTTACCGTTTTTTCCGTTTTTACTACGGGACGCTTAGCGGGTTTGGCCTGCTTGGCGACGCTCTCGAACAGCGCTTCCAGCTCCGCTGAGTCGCTCTCAATTGCGGCGAGGGGACGCACGACTTTGGCCCGCGGGGGGCGTCCGCCAGCTTGCACTGAAATGCTATCGAACAAGGACTGTAATTCCGGCGTATCGCCGGTCTCATTGATTTTGAACTGCTTCGACATGCTGTTCTCCGGTTGCGGCTTTTTCTGTGTCAGTCGATGGCTTGAAGTGTCGGGCGGCTTAGGTGGCTTAGGCGGCTTATGCCGCTTCCGTTTCAAACTTATCGAATATCTTGTTCAGCTTTTCACTCATCGTGGCCGCGGTGAAGGGTTTGACAATGTAGCCATTGGCGCCCGCTTGCGCAGCGGCGACGATGTTCTCCTTCTTCGCTTCAGCGGTGATCATCAAGATAGGTAGATGCTTGAGCTGCGGACTTTTGCGTATGGCTTGCAACAGCGCATAGCCATCCATATTGGGCATGTTCCAGTCGGTGATGACGAAGTCGAACTGCTCGTTGGATAAACGCGCCAGCGCCGCCACCCCGTCTTCCGCCTCGTCGACATTCAGGAAGCCTAGCTCCTTGAGCAAGTTGCGCACAATGCGCCTCATGGTCGAAAAGTCATCGACAATCAAAAATTTCATGTTCATATCGGGCATGGTGTTCTCCAATGATTCCGTTCTGCGTTAGATCTCAATTTCTCTTCTCTACTTTACGATTTCGTCAACAGCGGCCGCAGCGTTTCGGCCAGGACCTCGGCATCGAATTTGGCGACATAGGCATCCACGCCGACAGTCTTACCCATGGCCCGATTGGCCGCCGACGAGAGCGATGAATGCATCACCACCGGAATGCCGTCGAAGCGCGAATCCGCCTTAAGGTTGCGCGTGAGTACATAGCCGTCCATTTCCGGCATCTCGGCGTCGACGAGGATCAAGTCGAGTTCGTCAGCCATGCGCGTGCCTGTTTGCATAGCGTGCGTGGCCATGCCGGAAAGCCGCGTCCAAGCTTCCATACCATTGAGAGCGTGTTTGTGTTTGACGTGCAAGAGATCGAGGACTTCGGTGATCTTGCGGCGCGCCACCGCTGAGTCATCCACAAAAAAGACGTTGTGCTCGTGGCCGTCGCCTACCGGCTCCAAATCGCACACTGGGTCCTCGCCAAAAGTGTTGGCCATGATCTGCTCAACATCGAGTATGGAAACCAGCCGCCCCGAGTGACCTTCACCCAGCGGCGAGGGCAACTCGGTGATGGCGGTGATGTAACTTTGCGCGCCGGAAACCACGCCTTCGGGTGCGCGCACCTTGTCCCACTCGACGCGAATAATGCGGTCTACCGAATGCACCAGAAAACCCAGCGTGCGCTTGCTGTACTCCGTCACCATCATGGTGGCGCCGCGGCCTTGCGGAGCGCCGTTCAGCCCCAGGATGCGCGCCAACAGCAGCACCGGAATGACACTCCCACGCAGTGAAATCAGCCCTTCGACACCACTGGACATGTTGGGCGCGCGCGTAATCATGGGCGACTTGCAAACCTCGCGCACTTTGAAGACGTTGATGCCGAAGGTTTCTGCCGTGCCCAGAGAGAACAGCAAAATTTCCATGCAATTCGAGCCGACCAGGCGCGTGTGCGCATCGACGCTCTCTAGCAGGGATTTGTCGGTTCTCTCCATGTTATTTTCCTCTGTTGCCTAAGTTATTCGTCGTTTGCCTATGCTGCTCAAGCGGCAGCCAAAACGGAAGCCGGCGTTTGCAACAACCTCGTGATGGTTGCCGCCAGGCGCTGCGGTTCGAATTTGGAGATGTACTCATCCACGCCCACCGATTCGCCCAGCTTGGTATTGGAACGCCCTGACAGTGACGAATGCATAATCACCGGTATGCCCAGGAAACGCATATCCGTCTTGATGAGTTTGGTGAGCATGTAACCGTCGGTTTCCGGCATCTCGACATCGGCGATGACCAGTTGCACCACCTCTTTGGTCGGGCGACCGATCGATTCGGCATAGGTGGCCAGCTTTTGCAATTGTTCCCAAGCCTGCTTGCCGTTGATGGCGGAGATAGAGTTCACTTTCATGAGGTCCAGCGTATGTTGAATTTGCCGGCGCGCGACCGAGGAATCGTCCGCAAAAACTACCGTCACATCGCTGAGGCCGAGTGGCTGGATGTCCTTAAAGAGAAAATCGTCGTCGAAGCGGGTGGTTTCCGACAGCACACGCTCGACATCGAGGAGCATTACCAGGCGGCCGTCGTCGAGCTCGGTGACGGCGGTCACCATGCCGCCCATGCGCGCGGTCAGCATTTCCGGCGGTACTTTCATTTGTGCCCAATCGAGCCGCAGGATGGTATCCACTGCGTGCACCAGAAAGCCCTGGGTGTGTCCGTTGTATTCGGTAACAATCATGATGTCGCTGGGATGATCGGCGGCGACATGGGCGTAGTGACCCAGATCCACCACCGGCACCAGAACGCTGCGCAGGGAAACCATGCCGACGACAGAGTCGGGCATATCCGGCGCGGCGGTGATCGGTGGGGTACGCATCACTTCGCGTACCTTGAAGACGTTGATACCGAACGTTTCCTCACGTCCGGTACGCTGGTCCTTGCCTAGGGTAAAGAGCAGCAGCTCCAGCTTGTTCGTGCCGGCAAGCTTGGTGCGTGCATCAACGCTCTTTAAGAGTTCCGACATTGCTACTCCCTTTTCCAAATCGGCGCGCAGGGCATACGCCCCAGCCATTCAATTTATCGGCAGCCTCGCGAGTTTCTTGAGCGTTTCAGACGCTGCAAACAAATCGCCGCCTCAAGAGGCCCCTATTCCGCCCATAACAGATGCCGAAACCGCCCCAATGGCGGCTGCGGACGTAGCTCGGGGCGGAAAGGCAACCTCTTCCGGACCAGCAAAATGACGCGCGCAATGATTAAGCGATTGGGAACAACTTCCCGAAATTAGCCACCTGGAGAATCTGCTTGACGTTGTCCTGGCAGTTACAGAGCGTGACCGTTTTATGGCCGGCACCAGCCGTCTCGCGCAACATTAAAAGCATCCCCAAGCCTGAACTGTCGATGTAGTCGACGCCGCCGAGATTGACTTCGACGTCGCGCACGCCACTCTGCGTCAGTGCTTGCTCGCAGGCACTGCGAAATTCGCGGTGGCGATTGAAGTCGAAACGCCCTTCGATGCTAATAATGACGCGTGCGCCTACCGTGGTGACCTGAGCGTCACCCCGGGTCTTCCCTGGGGCCTCTTCCAGCGTCTGCCCTGGGGTCTGCCCTTCTCCTACTCCTGGCGTTTCACTTATGCCCATACCTAGGATCTACGGCAACGCTAGGCGCGACTTTAGCGCGGCAAAGTGGACGCTGTAGTTAGCTGCGCTCGTGGCCCCAAGGGACCCTCGGGCGCACTCATACTGGCCCGCACTCGCGTAACCACCCGAGCGGCGATTTCGGAAAGCGGCAGGAGTTCTTCCGCCGCGCCCAGCGCCACCGCGACACGTGGCATGCCATACACCACGCAGGAGGCCTGATTCTGGGCGATGGTCCAGGCGCCGGCGCTGCGCATAGCCAGCAAGCCGACCGCGCCGTCTTTGCCCATGCCGGTGAGGATGACGCCCACCGCATACCGGGCCGCAGTTGCGGCGACAGAATGGAATAGCACATCTGCCGAAGGCCGATGGCGATTCACGGGCGCGGACTGACTCAGCTCGGTGTAGTAGGCGTCACCACTGCGCCGCACCGAAAGATGCGAGTGATCGGGCGCCAGGTAAGCCGTGCCCGGCAGGATGCGTTCGTTGTGCAGGGCCTCTTTGACGCGGACGCGGCACAAACCGTCGAGCCGGCGAGCGAACGAGGCGACGAAAGTCTCGGGCATGTGTTGCACGATGACTATGCCCGGCATGTCGCCGGGAAAGCCAGTCAGTACATCGCGCAAGGCCTCGGTGCCGCCGGTGGATGCGACGATGGCGACGAGGCGATGGCTGTCGATCTGTGCGCTAGTCGCGATGCCGGTCGGCGCGTTCATAAGTGGTCCTGCCGAGAGAACGGAACAAATCGGTGGCGTGAAGAAAACTCTCCGAGTGGCCAGCGAAGAGCACGCCGTTCTCACGTAGTAGCGGCACAAACTTCTTGAGGATGTCGTACTGGGTTTTCTTGTCGAAGTAGATCATCACGTTGCGGCAGAAAATCGCATCCAGCTGCCCCGGCACGGCCCAGCGAGCATCGAGCAGATTGATGTTCGAAAATGAGATTAAGCGTTGCAACTCTGGCCGCACGCGCACATGCCCTGCTGACGTGCCCGAGCCCGCAGCTGGAAGAAAAAAGCGCGAAACACGTTCCGGCGTAAGCTTTTCGACGCGCTCCCGCGAGTAGACGCCTTGCTCAGCTTGCGCTAACACATGGGTGTCGAGATCACTCGCCAAGATGGAAACTGGCGGCGTGTAGCTATTGAAGGCTTCCACCGCAGTCATGGCCAGCGAGTAGGCTTCTTCGCCCGTCGAGGCGGCGCAGCACCAAATGCGGACGGAACGCCGCGCTGAGCTTGTCTTGAGAGACTTTGCAAGGATGTCGAAGTGATGCGCTTCGCGAAAAAACGAGGTGAGATTTGTTGTCAGCGAGTTGATGAAGGATTCCCACTCCTTCCCGTCACCACGCTGCAAGCGCGTTAGATAATCGGAGAAACTCCTATCGCCGTTAGCGCGTAGACGCCGCGCCAGTCGGCTATAGACCATATCCTGCTTGACCGCTGAAAGCGCGATGCCGGCGCGTTCATACAGCAGCGTGCGCACGCGTTCGAAGTCCTCGGCGGTGAAAGCGAATTCGCGGGGCGTCAGGAGCGCAACGGTTTTCATGGGTGGTGCATTTTTTGGAGTCTTGAAAATGACACACAACACCGCTTCGCCGCTCGCTCCTTAGATTCCAGTGACCACTAAGGTTGAGGCGTAGCGTGTAAAGCGGGTGGCTTGGCCACGCCCGGCGGTGCGGCCCCGGAGGCGGGAGAGTTGGAAACTGAGGTGGAAGTTGAGGTTGAAGTTGAGGGTGGAGGCAAGGGTGCGGGTGAGGCCGCGGCCTCAAGCGGGGGGCTTGTGTCGGCGCCCTCGCCTATGCGACCGTCGTTCAATATTGCTTCTTCAGTTTTCTTGTTGAGGACGACAATGCTGATGCGGCGATTGATGGGGTTGTAGGGATCTTTCTTGTCGTACAGCAGTGTGGAGGCCAGCCCCACCACGCGCATCACCTTGCTGTCAGCCATGCCACCGGCCACCAGCTCACGCCGCGAAGCATTGGCCCGGCTCGCCGACAGCTCCCAGTTACCCGCGCTTTTGTCGCCGCCCACAAAGGGCTTGGCGTCGGTGTGGCCGGAGAGCGCGATACGGTTATCGACCTCGTTCAAGGCCCGGCCGATCTCGCGCAGGATGTCGCGCATATAGGGCTTCACTTCGGCGCTAGCGATATCGAACATCGGCCGGTTTTGTTCGTCGACGATCTGGATGCGCAAGCCTTCGCTGGTAATGTCGACAATAAGTTGATTACGGTATTGGCGCAGGCCGGCATTGCTATCTATGGCTTTTTCGATTTTCTCTTTCAGTTCGCCCAGCTTGGCTTTTTCCTGCTTTTCCTGTTCTGCCTTCAAGGCCGCCAAGTTATAAGTCTTGCGCTTGACCTGGGTTTCGCCATCCTTCGTCTGACCATGCGCACGCGTCAAGGCTTTGCCGCCGCCTTGGACCACGCTGGACGAATCGCCCGAGCCCGAGCCGCCCGCCATGGCTACTTTGAGCGGGGTGGAAAAATAATCGGCAATGCCCTTGAGGTCGCCGCTGGCAGTAGAACCCAGCAGCCACATCAATAGAAAGAAGGCCATCATGGCGGTCACGAAGTCGGCGTAGGCGATTTTCCAGGCGCCGCCATGATGGCCCCCGCCACCCTTCTTGATGCGCTTGACGATGATAGGTTGTTGGGAGTCGTCGCTCACGCCTTACTTCCCCTTCCGGCTCTTCACTTCATCCTCCAACTCACGGAAACCGGGGCGTTCCGTGGAGTACAGCACCTTGCGGCCGAATTCGATGGCGACTTGCGGCGCATAGCCGTTCATGCTGGCGAGCAGGGTAACTTTCATGCACTGATACATCTTGGTGGATTCAGCGAGCTTTTGCTCCAGCAAGCTGGCTAGCGGCGCAACGAAGCCGTAGGCAAGCAAGATGCCGAGGAAGGTACCCACCAGCGCAGCAGCGATTAGTTTGCCCAGTTCGGAGGGTGGTATGCCCACCGACTCCATGGTGTGCACCACGCCCATGACCGCCGCCACAATACCGAAGGCCGGCAGGCCGTCGGCCAGCTTGGCCAGCGTATGCGCGGGCACTTCCCCCTCGTGATGATGAGTTTCAATTTCGTTATCCATCAGATTTTCGATTTCGAAGGCATTCAGATTGCCGCCGACCATCAAGCGTAAATAATCCGTCAGAAACTCCATGGCGTGATGGTCGTGGGCGATCAAGGGATACTTGGAAAACACCGGGCTTGCGTCGGGACTCTCAACATCCGATTCAATGGACATCAAGCCCTCCTTGCGCACTTTGGCAAGGATTTCGTAAAGCATGGAAAGCAACTCAAGATAAAGCACCTTCGTGAAGCGCGAGCCCTTGAGCACGCTAGGCATCGTACTGAGCGTAACCTTGAGTGTTTTCGGCGTGTTGGAAACCAGCATGGCGCCTACCGCCGCCCCGCCGATGATAATGAGTTCGTTCGGCTGGATCAGCGCTGCAACATGGCCACCAGACAACATGAAGCCGCCGATGACGGCACCCAGAATCAGGACATAACCAATAATGACAAACATCTAAGTACCTGTTCCTAGTTGTTGCGCGAATTGTTGCGTTTCAGGGGAGTGATGAGTTGCAGTGGCATAAGCGATATCGGCGTAGCAGCGGCAAAACTTGAGGCGGAGAAACCTACACGGAGATCACTTGCTGTTTAGTTGCTGCTTGGTTGCCCTTTAGTTGCTGCTTAGTTGTTGCTTACCCGCTGCTTGGTTTCACCTATTCGTGGATAAAAAAATGCCGCACGGTAAAGAGGGGGCCCGGGCGGCATTAGAACTCCTTGCGAGCAAGGAGGGTCAGAGGGTGGGGTTGACGTCAGGCCATGGCAACCTGAGCGACGCGCTTAGCAGCCGCAAAGTTGGCCGCGACGAGGTTGGCAGCAGCGACGTTCGCAGCAGCATGTCGCTTGGTCTTGCCGGCACGGGCGGGCACGTGACACAAGCCACAGGTGTAGTCATTCGTGAGATCAAGCGCATGCGCGACGAAATGACCGCCACATTCCTTGCAGGTGGCCATTTTAAGCATGTTGGCGCCGAAGAAGCGCACCAGTGTCCAAGCGCGTGTGAGCGATAGCACGCACTCCATGCCGTGGAGTTCTACGTGTTCGAGATACAGACGATAGGCTTTCACCACTGCGCCGAGGCCGCGCAACTGGGTGTTTTCGAGCATGAAGCCGTGGAAGGACATGAAGAGTGAGGCATGCACGTTCGGCTGCCAGGTCAGGAACCAGTCCGTCGAAAATGGCAGCATGCCCTTGGGTGGTGATACGCCTTTAACTTCCTTGTAGAGCTTGAGCAAACGCTCGCGCGAGACATTGGTCTCCACTTCGAGCAACTGCAATCTGGCACCCAAACGAATGAGATCCGCGGCGAGCTGAATTTCACGGGCTTCGGTAACGACGCTTTTGTTCTTCATGTCGGTCCCGCCGCCTTAGGCGACGGCCTCCACGGCGCGGCTGCCGGCCAAAATTGTGGCGTGCGTATGGCTGATATCGCGATCATGCTCGTGGCTGGAAAGCAGGCCCAAGAGCATGCGGTCGTCGAAACGGAAGCGGCAGAGCACCATGTTCGAGCGAGCCATTTTGAGCACTTGCGAAGACGTCAAGCGTTCGATGATGTCGGCGATGTCGGCGCTGATACCGAGGCGATACTGTGCCGTTTCGCGATCGGCGCGGATGAGCTGTTGCGCCAACATGAGATAGGTGAGATTCATTTCCTTGATCTCGTCGTACACTTCGGCTGCGTTCATGGATGTGCTCCTCTTTGACGTCTGCCGGGTTATGCAAACGAGTTGTTTGCACTGTTCCGTTTGTTGAGCACATTCTGCGACCGCGAACCGATTGGCGAAATCAGGCGCGCTCGGTATTTTCTGTCCGAACGAACACAGTCCGCCCTGTAGGACTTTGTCTTACAACGCGCACTATTCCGCTCGTTACTTACGCTTACGGCAGACTGGGAAAAAACTTTAGGAGTATTTCCGATATGGGCTCCCTAGCCCTTGATCCTTGATCCTTGATCCCTGCTCAGTGCAGCGTCAAGCTGGGTGTCAGGGTGGGGGCAAGGCACTCGGCGGCGAGACGCTGGCTTAAGGCCTCAGGGTCTATAGGGCGGCTGTAAAGAAAGCCTTGGAAATTGTCGCAATCCGCGCGGCGCAGAAAGTCTGCTTGCGCTTCGGTCTCCACGCCTTCCGCCACGGTGGACAGCCGCAGGCTCTTGGCCAGGGCCAGGATGGCATGCACGATCGCCGTGTCTTCCTCGTTCACGCCCAAAGCCTGCACGAAGGACTTGTCTATCTTGAGGATGTCGATGGGGAAACGTTTGAGGTAAGAGAGCGAAGAGTAGCCCGTACCGAAATCATCGACGGACACTTTCACACCCATATGCTTCAAGGCGCGCAGCATGCCCACCGCCGTCTCGGCATCTTGCATAATGACGGATTCGGTGATTTCCAGTGTGAGTTCCTCGGGTGGGAAGCCGGTCTCTAGCAGCACGCGCCGCACCTGATCGAGCAGACGGGGTTGGGCAAACTGCACAGCCGAGACGTTCACCGACACGCCCAGGTCCAAATAGCCCAGGTCGTGCCAGGCCTTGCCCTGACTGCATGCCTGGCGCAATACCCACTCACCGATTTCCACAATGAGACCGGATTCATCGGCGATCGGAATGAAGCGATCCGGCGAAATCAGCCCGCGCTCGGGGTGGCGCCAACGCACCAGCGCTTCCACGCCCACCGTGCGCAGACTGCGCGCATCAACGCAAGGCTGGTATTGCACGTAGAGCTGATTGCGCTCTATAGCGTGGCGCAACTCGCTTTCCATCGCCATGCGCTCGGCCGATGAGGCGTTCATTTGCCGCTCATAGAAACGGAAGCCCGTACCCTCGCGCTTGGCGAATGAGCTAGCGGTCTCGGCGTTCATCAGCAAGGCGTAGACCTGACGACCATCGTCCGGAATCAGGGCGATGCCGACCGAGGCCGTGAGGTACAGCTCTATCTCGCCATGCATAAAAGGAATATCGAAGGATTGCCGCAGACATTGCGCGAAACTCTCGACGGCAACGCCATCGACTAGCCCGGCACAAAAAATGCAAAACTCGTCGCCACCCAGGCGCGCCAACACGGCGCCCGAGTCTGCCGCACAGGCCGCCAGCCGACGCGCGATTTGTCGCAGCATTTCGTTGCCCGCCTCATAGCCGAAAGAACTGTTGATGCGCATGAAACGGTCGATGTCGACGTAGAACATTGCGCCGGCCGGCTCCTGGCCGCGAAACTCATGCTCTTGTATCCACTCGGCAACGTGAGCGCAAAACAGGTTGTGATTGGGTAGGCTGGAGAGATTGTCGTAGTAGGCCAGCTCTTTGATGCGATGGTCCGCTTGTCGCACGGCACTGCGCGCCTCGGCACCCTTCAGCTCGCGCTCGATGACGAGTACGAGCCGCGCGAAGTTGCCTTTTTGAATGTAGTCATTGACCCCGTCACCCATCGCAGTGGTGGCCATCTGGTCGGTGATCTGCCCCGAGTAGATGATGAAGGGTATGTCTTTGCCACTTTCCTTCAGTACATTTAGCGCGGTGAGCGCATCAAAGCCTGGCATGGAGTGATCGCAGATGATGATGTCCCACTCGCTGCGTGCCAAAGCCCCCGCCATATCGAGAGCGGTATCGACACGTTGGTAATCGACACGCGCGCCACTGCGGATTAGTTCGGAGAATAGAAGATAGGCATCGTCTTCCGAATCTTCGACAATCAACATATTGATGGGGCGTTCGCGCAGCGGCATGTCCTCTTCTCTCCGTCCCAGTAGATAGCAATATTGTCGGGTACCGGATGGTCTACGGCAGAGATGAGCAAAACTTTAGCGCTGATCTATGGGTGAGCTTTGCCCGTCTGAAGAGTCGCTAAGCGAGCACCCATGAATACGGCCTCAATGTGTAGTGACTTGCGGCGAGGCAACGCGATTGCGCCCCCGCTGCTTGGCCATGTACACGCCTTGATCGGCGCGCTTCATAACCGCTTCGGCATCGGCCATGGCGACTTCGCGAACGGCCACGCCCACGCTCATAGTGGCTTTGATTTGTATGCCGCCGGCTGTTACCGCCGTGGCTTCCACGGCACGCCGTAAACGTTCGGCGCACGCCATGGCAGCCGGCAGATCGGTATCGGGACAAATGACAAAAAATTTGTCGCCATCGGTGCGGCAAACCACGTCCTGTACCCGCAAGCCGCTGCGGATCGCCGCCGCGACTTGCAGAAGATAAGTGTCGCCCACATCGTGCCCATACGCATCGTTGACTTGCTTGAATTGGTCTAGGTCGATGACCATGCAAGCCAGCGGCCGCGTGCTGCGTGTGCTGGCCGCCCACTCCTGCTGCATGCGCTCCATGGCATAGCGGCGATTTGGGAAGCCGGTCAAAGAATCGGTCAATGCTGCTTCCTGCAGGCGACGATTGGTGACGGCGAGTTCGGCGGCGAAGCGGCGGATTTCCTCGCGATCAAGCTCCATTTCCTGTTGCATATGCACGATGCGCTGGCCGGCGAAAAGGCGCGCTTCCAGCAGTCCGGGATTTAGCGGCTTGGTCATGTAGTCATCGACCCCGGCCATGAAGGCTTCGATGAGTTGGTCTTCATCGGCGAGTGAGGTGAGCACTAATACATAAATGCCCCGCCCCACCGCCGTTTGGCGCAAAGCACGGGTCAGCGCCAGTCCGCCCATTTTTGGCATGACCCAATCCACCACCATCATGTGCGGCAGGTAGTCCAGCGCGGCGCGCAAGCCTTCTTCGCCATCGCAGGCGACCGCCACGCTATAGCCTTGTTCCTTCAACATGCTATGCAGCGCCTGGCGCAGGGCGCGTTCATCCTCTACGACCAACACGCGCAGCTTGGGCGAGGGGAGAGGGCGCGCCTGTGCCTCGTCGGACGCGAGGGCCGACAAGACCTGATGCTGCTTGATCATCTCTTCGAAAGACGGCAAAGCCTGGGCGGTGACGTTGAGTATCGAGGCCCATTCCCTCCACTCACGCACCACCGTATCCGACAGCAAGGACATGGCCTCCGCTTCGATGGAAAGCGCTTGCGCAATTTGATACATGTGCGCCATGGGCGCGGCGCGCTCGGTCTCTTTGGCCAGGCAAACATCCGCCAATGCCCGCGACAACGCCAAACATCTAAGGATAAGAAACTCGCGACTTCCGGCCGGATATGCCGTAGCGCCCGTCTCTTCGTGATGCAGCACCGGCTCGGCGTAGATTTTAGGGATGCTCCAATCGAGCAACATGGCAGCGGTCAATTCGCGATGGTTCATGGCGAACTTGGTCGTTTCCATTTCAATCAGGTGCGAGCTGCCCTCCTGGGCATTTTCTTTCGCAGCCTGTCCTAGCATGCCGTCGTAATCGGTAGGGAAGTTTGTGGCCAAGGCCAACTCGCCCACGCGGGCCAGCAAACCCACAGAAAATGCTTCTTCGGGCGGTGCCGCGTGCATGCGCACGGCCAAGGCCTGAAAGGCCAGCGCGCAGGCCAGTGAGCCAGACCAGAACGCTTGGTAGTCGAAAGATTTGCAGGCGCCGTTTTTGTATTGCGACAGCAATGAAAAGCCGAGCGCCATATTGCGCACTACCGGCATGCCCAATACCACCAGGGCGCCTTGCACGGACACTATGGGCCGGCCAGGATTCACGTTCACCGAATTCGCCGCCTTGATAAGACGACCTACAAAGGCAGGGTCTGTTTTAACGATGCGCGCCAATTCAGGCATGGATGCATCTTCTTTTTGCGCCAGCCGCATGATGGCCAGGGCGACGCCTTTCGGCGAAGGCAGATTGCCCGAGGCCTTCAGTTGCTCGAACTTGGAGAGGTCTATATTACTCATGCTGGATCAAAAAGTTTTGGTTTTGAAAAGCGCAACTGAATCGCACCACGTGGGCAAGACTGAATTCTCAACGGCGCGAGGCAAAAAAACTTTAGTCTTGGGTCTGCATGGGTGTATTCAACAAAACCGCCCATCCGCATCGGGGTAAAATGCGGTGAAATTGCCCGACCTTATCCGTTCCAAATGAATTTCTGTAGCCACTGTGGCGCGCCCGTCAGCCTGAAAATTCCGCCCGGCGACAATCTGCCGCGTCACGTCTGCGAGCGTTGCGGCGCTATTCACTATCTCAATCCAAAACTGGTGATCGGCGCAATCCCGGAATGGGAAGATCGCATCCTGCTATGTCGCCGCGCCATCGAACCGCGCTCCGGGTTATGGACCTTGCCTGCCGGCTTTATGGAAAACGCCGAAACTACCGCTCAGGCGGCCGCTCGTGAAACGCTGGAAGAAGCCTGCGCGCACATCGAGGTTGGCGCAATGTTCTCTCTCGTTAGCGTGCCGCATATTAGTCAGGTGCATATTTTTTATCGAGCACGTCTGATCGAGGCCGCCTTCGCGCCGGGCGAAGAATCACTTGATGTGCAGCTATTCGACGAAGCCTCTATACCCTGGGACGAGATGGCGTTTCGTACGAGTGTCATCACGCTGCGCCAATATTTCAAAGATCGCCAAGCGGATCACTTCGGCTTTCACGTCACGGATCTCGACAATCCGCAGCATTGAACGCCGTCTTCTAATGAAACCGAAAGCCATCGTCGCGCTGTTGCTACTCTGCTTGATTTGGGGCTACAACTGGGTGCTCATGAAGGAAGCATTACAATACGCCTCACCCTTGGATTTCGCTGCGTTGCGCACCGCACCCAGCGGCCTTTTGCTCCTCGCCATCATGGCCGCGCGGCGACAATCGCTGGCGCCTCAGGCGCCCGCTGCGCTGTTCCTGCTGGGTCTTTTGCAGACCACCGGCTTTATCGGATTTGTCACCTGGGCCTTGGTCGAAGGCGGTGCGGGAAAAACCGCCGTACTGGCTTTCACTATGCCGTTCTGGACCCTGCTTTTGGCCTGGCCATTGCTGGGCGAAAAATTGCGTGGCCTGCAGTGGGTCGCAGCGGCGGTGGCCTTGCTCGGATTAGTGCTCGTATTGGAGCCCTGGCATCTGGCCGGCAGCCTGGCGAGCAAGCTACTGGCTGTCGCCGGCGGCATTAGCTGGGCGCTAGCCGCCATACTGGCGAAACGCCTACGCGCGAAACACCCGCAGGATCTCTTGTCCATGACGGCCTGGCAAGCCATGTTGGGAGCGATTCCCTTGGTGGCGCTGGCGCTGCTTGTGCCGTCGACACCGATACACTGGACACCTTACTTCGGCCTGATACTGCTCTACAACATCGTGCTCGGCACGGCGCTGGGCTGGTTGTTGTGGCTGTATATCTTGCACCACGTCAGCGCGGGAACGGCGGGCCTGTCGGTGCTGGCGATTCCCGTCGTGGGGGTCATGGCCTCGCGCTGGCAACTGGGCGAACAGCCGGGCATGCTGGAGCTAATCGGCATGCTCACAATCGGGGTGGCTATTGCCTTGTTGACTTGGGTGAATATGCGGCGGGCAAGGCTGAAACCCTGACCCCCTGAAGCCCTAAGGCCCTAAGGCCAAGACAACCAGTCAATCAGCCAACTCGAAGACCACCGGCAGATCGAAAACGAAGGCGCGTCCGTGCAACGCGGCCGGCAGCGGCGTCCGCGCCGCGGCGCGCCGTAAGGTTTCTAGTGCTTCGTTGTCCAAGTCTGGGTGGCCGCTGGTGTGTGCTAGCGCGATATCCTGAGGGAAGCCCTGCTCGCTCATCGCGATGCGTACTTCGGCCCTGCCCGTCCAGCCTTGCTGTTGGGCCTGCGCCGGGTAGCGCAGGTGCGCCAAAGCACTGCGACCTAGCGCAATGCGAAAGTCCCGTATCGCATCGCCATCCACGCTGTCTAGGTTCACTTCGTTTCCACGCTGAGACACCGCAGCGGCTTTTATTGCCTGGATCGCAGATGCCACTGACGATTGCGCTGGGGGCACCGGCCGCGGCGGCGCAATGGTGTTGCTCTTGGTGGCCGCAACAGATGGAGAGCGCAACGTTGGGGCAGGCGCGCCCTGCTCGCGGGGCGCAGTGCGCAGCGTAGCCGCCAGATTTTGCTTCGACAATTGGGCCGGGGCAGACGGCAAGCTCGGCCAGAACAGCACGAAGTGCAAGGCGCAGGAAGCCAGCAAAGCCCGTGCGGGGCCGCTAGCCCAACTGCGTAGGCCCTCCGCCGCCGGCGACGCTTTTACCAGGCTATGAAAATTCACGGCACTCTGATAATCTAAATCAACGTCCTGATTCTACATTGAATGTATCCATGAACAGCGCCGCCCGCCCACTCATTCTGACGCTTGATATGCACGGCGTACCGCATCGCTGGGTGACGTGGCAGCACGCCTGTTTCTACTACGCGAAGAATCTGGTGGCATGGGCGGCGGGTGATCACAGTTTCACTTTTCATGGCGGCACTAACCGGTTGACGGGCGAGCGCTCGGAAATTACCGTCGACAGCATCATCGCCATCAGAGGCAAAACGCTCTCACCGCGCACCACACCTTCGGTGCCGCCGCTGAACAATCGCGAATTGTTTCACCGTGACCGCCACATGTGTGGCTACTGCGGTCATGAATATTCCTTCCTGCGGCTGACGCGCGACCACATCAAGCCGGTTTCGCAAGGCGGCCGCGATCTGTGGATGAACGTGGTCACGGCGTGCCGCCATTGCAATCAAAAGAAAAGCGGCCGCACGCCCGAGCAAGCGGGTATGGAATTGCTCTATGCACCCTACGTGCCGAACAAGGCTGAGTTTCTCATCCTCTGTAATCGCAATATCCTTGTCGATCAAATGGACTTTCTCGCGCAACACGTTTCTGCGCACAGTCGTCTGAAACTCGGCTGAGCCACGCGGTAGAATGGGCGGATGAATACGCCGCCCGACCTCAAACTCATCACTAGCTATCGCAAGCACTGGGCGCATCGCTACGGCATCGCGCCCTTCCTGCCCATGTCGCGCGCCGAAATGGACGTGTTGGGCTGGGATTCCTGCGACATCATTCTCGTTACCGGCGACGCTTATATCGACCACCCGAGTTTTGGCATGGCGCTGATCGGTCGCGTGCTGGAATCGCAAGGCTTTCGCGTCGGCATCATCAGCCAACCAGACTGGCACACGGCGGACGCATTCAAGGCGCTGGGCAAACCGAATCTATTCTTCGGCATTACCGCCGGCAATATGGATTCGATGGTGAATCGTTACACCTCGGATCGAAAAATCCGCTCCGACGACGCCTATACGCCGGACGCAGCAGCCAATAAACGCCCCGACCGCGCCGTGCTCGTCTACTCGCAGCGCTGTCGTGAGGCTTATGCCAACAGCAATATCGTCATCGGAAGCATTGAGGCTAGCTTGCGGCGTATCGCGCACTACGATTACTGGTCCGACAAAGTGCGGCGTTCTATCCTGCCGGATTCCAAAGCCGACTTGCTGCTCTTCGGTAGCGCCGAGCGGGCCATCGTGGAACTGGCGCATCGCTTGGCGAAGGGCGTGCCCATCAGCGAAATTCGTGACCTGCGCGGCAGCGCCTTCATGGCGCCCCACGGCTGGCTACCGGGTGAGGACTGGCAAGAAATCGAATCTACCACGGTGGACACCCCTGGGGCCGTGCATGCGCATCCCGACCCTTATGCCATGGAGCCCAACAAGACTGCGGCGCCACTATTGCCTCTGTCGCCGCAACCGCCGCAGACCGTACAGCCGATACGCTTCACGCGAGCCGAGCACTTGGCCGCACGCCGCGCCGACCGCGCCCGCACCGTGGTACGCCTGCCCTCTTACGAGCAAGTTTGCGAAGACCCGGTGCTCTACGCGCATGCCTCACGTACTTTTCATTTGGAATCGAATCCCGGCAATGCCCGCGCCCTGGTGCAAAAGCATGGCGGCGGGCCTATCGCGCGCGATGTCTGGCTCAATCCGCCGCCCATTCCGCTGACCACACCGGAAATGGATTACGTCTATGGCCAACCCTATGCGCGGGCGCCGCACCCGAGCTACGGCGGCGCGAGAATTCCCGCCTGGGAGATGATTCGCTACTCGGTGAATATCATGCGTGGCTGCTTTGGCGGCTGCACTTTCTGTTCCATCACGGAGCACGAAGGACGCATTATTCAAAGCCGTTCCGAGGAGTCCATCCTCCATGAGATCGAGGAAATCCGCGACAAAACGCCAGGCTTTACCGGGGTCATCTCCGACCTGGGCGGACCGACCGCCAATATGTATCGGCTGAAATGCAAAGACCCAGAAATCGAAAAATCGTGCCGGCGTCTTTCTTGCGTTTATCCGGAGGTGTGCCCGAACATGGGCACCGACCATGGGCCGCTCATCCAGATTTATAAGAAGGCACGGACGCTACCCGGCATCAAGAAAGTGCTGATCAGTTCAGGCTTGCGTTACGACCTGGCCGTACGTTCGCCGGAGTATGTGAAAGAATTGGTGACGCACCACGTCGGCGGCTATTTGAAGATTGCACCGGAACATATCGAGCAGGCGCCACTCTCGAAAATGATGAAACCCGGCGTCGGCAGCTATGACAGATTCAAGGAACTGTTCGATCGTTTCTCGCGCGAGGCCGGCAAAGAGCAATATCTCATTCCGTATTTCATTGCTGCACATCCGGGCACGCGCGACGTAGACATGCTGGCCTTGGGCTTATGGCTCAAGAAAAACGGCTTCCGTCTCGACCAGGTGCAGACCTTCCTGCCGACGCCGCTGGCGCTGGCTACGGCGATGTATCACACCGGCAAAAACCCCTTGCGCAAGGTGACGGACGACAGCGAAGAAGTGGATATCATCCGCTCCGGTCGCCAACGCCGTTTGCATAAAGCCTTTTTGCGCTATCACGATCCGGAAAACTGGCCCATGCTGCGCGAGGCGTTGAAGCGCATGGGGCGCGCCGATTTGATCGGCAACGGCAAGCGACATCTCGTGCCGTCGTTCCAACCTGTCGGTACAGGCCTTGGTGTTTCGCGAGGCTTGGCCGGCGAACGCGTACAAAAAAAGGGTCGCGTAACGCGACCCTAATGGGGGGTGTAAAAGCGGGGCTTAAATGCCGGAGGGTGTAAATGCACCGTCCTTTAAACGGCACCGGGCCCTCAGTGTTTTATCGGCGCCATCTTTTTCGGCTCGGCAGCGCTTTTGGCGACATAGGTCGGCAGCGCCTCGAAAGGCGGCTCGTCGAACAACGTCGCCCACATCAGGCCACCGTATTCGAAGGGCACCACTTTGAGTAGCCCAGCCTTCACGCCATATTCAATCACGATATGGCTGTTCAACTTCACCCACATCGGACCAATCTTAATTTCATAAGCCAGCGGCGCGCCCGGAAAACTTTCACTGGCGTTCGCCGGAAAATCCTTGTCCCGCAGCTTCACGTTTTCAGCATTGCCCTTCGGTCCCATCACCACAAAATTACCCATGGCATTGAAGGGCCGCGCCTTGGTGGGAAACTGCGCCAAGGTGTCCTGATGCGCAGGCAGGAATCGCTTGCCGGTGGGCAAGGGTATCCAGCGGTCTTCCGCGAACGCCACGTCATCCCGCACCGGCCCGGTGAGATAGACGTTCATTTTCGTGACACCCGGCACCGGCGCATTGGGCGCTGCCCCGCCATAGTTTTTTGGCGTGATGGCATTCAGAATAATCGGCATGCCCATGTACCAACCGGGCACCGCTTTGTCTTGCGGCATGGCTGCATCGGCGGCATGGCCCACTTGGGCAACCGTGGCGGCTGCCACCCACAGCCCAAGCCACAAAGACGCATAACGATATGGCGTCATAGAAATCCTATCAAAACGCATGATTTACTCCGGGAAGTCGAAAAAAAGGCGATGCACCTTCGCAAGTGCATCGCCATGTCCAGCAAAGAAGCTTAGAAATCCAGACGCATTTCCGCGCCCAAGGTACGCGGGCGGATGTAGCTGATGATCGGCATGGCTCCACCACCAAGATCCTGCGCGAAAGTCACGCCACGTTTGTCGGTGAGGTTGCGCCCATAAAGATCGATGCTTAGATTATCCATCACAACCCAGCCCAAGCGCGCATTGAAGACATGATAATTACCTATTGGCGCAGGTTGCGGATCAGGCGCGAAGGGCGGCGGCGGATTGCTCGGGAAATCGTTCGCAAAGGCTTTCATTTCGCCAACATAGTTCCAGTCCAGACGGGCAAACGACGGCTTGCTCATCAGCTTGTAGTCATACTGGATACCCACGTTGGTCTGATAGCGCGGCGACATTTGTACGGTGTCGCCGGATTTTGCGCCTACCAGCGGCGCATCGGTCGTGTACTTGATGTCGTTGTAGCTGCCCGCGAAGTCTATCGACAACTGATCGGTGACCTTAGCAGCAAGCTTGAGTTCGAGACCCTTGCTTTGGGCATCGCCGACGTTTCCTACCGCACTGAACGGACAGTTTTGTGTATCTGGCAGGAAGTAGTTAGCCTGCATATTTTTCCAGTCGGCGCGATAGACAGCGAAACTGAGCTGTACAAGATTTTTTGCAAGCGCCAGGTTGCCGCCCAACTCGTAGTTCCAAACGGTATCGGATTTCGAGTTAGGGACGCCGCCCGGTGTGCCCAGTATATTCAGCGCGGTCTGGCAGAGGTTGGGCGGCACCGGCACATTCGTTACACCGGTACGGAAGCCCTTGGCGGCCGAACCATAGTAGGTAGCGCCCTGCTCCGGCTTCCACGTCAGTTGGTATTTAGGCGTGAAGACACGCTCGCTGTTGCTGGACGAAGCAGACAAGGGGCCAAATACGCCAGTAACCGGATCCGGCACATTAAAAAAGACGCCCGATTGCGATTGACTCGCGGTTTGATCTACCTTGAAGGAACGGAAGCTGAAAGAGGCATTGAGCGTATCTAGCACGTCATACTTCGCTTCACCAAAAATCGCTGTTTGCTTTTCCGTAAATTTGCCGTCGATCGAGCCGATATCCAGTGTCGGCGTCCATGCGGCGCCATAGGTGGGCGGCGAGCCAGAGGGAAGAGCACCGGGCGGCAGGGAATTAATAAAATTCTTGGCTGACGCCACAATATTCAAACCGCTCAGGTCGTTCACGCGAAGCTTGAAATCCTGGTCCATCTTGCTATAGAACAGACCAGCCAGCCACTGGAACGGACCCTTGGCCTGTGAGGTTAAACGGAATTCCTGCGTCCACGTTTTCGGGTCGTCGAACTTCGACGAATTCATCGGCACAACATTGGCTTGTCCAAAGAAGACGGGCACGGCACTAAAATCGTTGGCGAAGTGATTGCTGCGCTTCGTATAGGAAGTCGAAGAAGTAAGTATCGCCGAGCCAAAATCGTAGTTAATCAGGAGATTGCCCAAATCCATATTGTCCTTGCCGGGGGAGTCGGCCACATCGAAAAACTGGAATTTGTTGATGTCGGTAAAACCCGGGTTGTATTCGGCGAAGCTAGAGCCGTCCCACTTCTTGCGCTCGGTCGCGAGCATCAATTCCACTTCGAGGTCTTCGGTGGCGCGAAGATCGAAACTCAGGCGTCCACCGTGAATATCTGTTTGATTAGCGTTTTTCTGGTGGTTGGCCGGCGCGCTGTAAGCCAGTTGCTGCGGCGAGAAGGCGGGCAGAGGCGGAACCACGGTACCAATCACGGGGCCGCCGGGATAGTTATTGTCGTAATAGCCGGCCATGCGCGCGTCATAGGCGACAAGGCGAGCTGCCAAAGTCGCACTGAGGGGAATGTTCAAGACTGCATCCACGTTGTAATCTGTGCCGCCCTCTGTGACTTTGGCGCCACCGACCGTCACGCTGCCGGAGAATTTTTTCGCGCTGGCCTTCATCGGCACATATTTGACCGCCCCGCCGAGCGAATTGGAGCCGTAGAGTTGTCCCTGAGGGCCATTCAGCACTTCGATGCGCTGCATGTCGACTACGCGGAAATCGTAGCTGGCCCCCGCCTGACGGGGTGTATGAATGACCGGAACCTCGCCCAAGTAGACGGCCACCGTCGGCGACAGCGCCTGGGGACCGGAACCGATACCGCGTATCTTCAGCTCGTTGCCAAAGCCCCCAGTCTCGGTAAACATCACCGACGGCACCGATGACGCGTAGTCGGTAAATGAAGTGATGCTGCGCTGTTCAATATCTTTCGCGCCGAAGGCTGTGATTGACAAAGGCACTTCGCTCAATTTCTGTTCACGACGCTGGGCCGTCACAACCATTTCTTCAATCGCGCCTGATGCCTGCTGAGCTAGTGCAATTTCTGGCCCGATCACCCCGATCGACAGCGCCAAAACCGATAGTGCTGGACGAATATTCCGCATGACTCCTCCTAAACCCTTAGTCTTTATTGATCGCTAACCCGCTCAGCACTGAGCCGCCAACGGAACAGAATTAATGTTTTATTGTTGTCATTATTGACGACAGGCTAATTATTAAAGCTTATGCCGACGTTTGACAAGCACTTTTTTTCCTTTGCGCTTAGCGAGCATGCAAGTGTTGCAAAAATGCCACTTGCCTTGGCGGTCCGATAACTTGAGGACGGTGGAGAATCCCATCGGAATAAGTTTGTACTTTCATCAAACACTTGGCACACATATACCGCCCTTGGCGCCGCCTCGAATTGCTTGACATTTAGGCCAGACCCAAGACAAACTAGCGGGCTTGCAGGCAAGTCTTGTGGTTTGTTTTTGATGGATTTAAGTCCTACCAGCCCGGCGTTTTCGCGGCACATTGGCAGTCCATTCCACAATCCTGATACTTCCGACATGCAATTCCGTAGGAGTGCCCGGCAACCATCAGCCTGAGTAGGCAAAGGTTGTGGGGCGTGATTGTGTGGATTTTAGGAGGTGGACCTGCAATCGCTGTATAAATTAAAATTTGCAAACGTCGGGCAGCAGAATTGCCTTAAAAAGATCGGCAAAACGGCCCGACCACAATACAATAACAACCATTAAAGCGAATAGAGCGTCGCTTGGCAGGCAACCCTAGGCCGCCTCGCGTTATGGACTGGAGGAACGTATGGATTTTGCGCAGCAACAGAGAGGCCCGTCGAGGCATCTAGTCGGTTTCTCCATGGTTATCGCCATGCACGTCGTTCTTGTGTATGGGCTTCTCACTGGGCTGGGCAAGAACGTCGTAGAAATTGTCAAACAGCCGTTCGACACCAAGATCATCGAAGACGTGAAAAAGCTGCCGCCGCCCGAACCGCCGCCGCAGCAGAAGTTGTTGCCGCCTCCACCGCCACCGTTCGTGCCTTTGCCCGATTTGATCATCGGCGATCTCGCACCGGCAGGCCCCACCATCACGGCCGCGCCCGCTGCGGTTCCACCGCCACCCAAAGCGCCCGTGGAACAGATTTCGTCCCAGATTACGCCGGCGATCATCGATCCTACGCACGCCTGCCAGCAACCGGAATACCCGTCGCTGTCGCTGAAACGTGATGAAGAAGGCTCCGTCACGCTCTTGATGCTGGTTGATGTCGATGGTCGCGTAAGAGAAAGCAAGGTGCAACAGTCCAGCGGGCATGACCGTTTGGACCGAGCGGCGCGGGACGCCTTGACGCAGTGCCATTTCAAGGCGCGCATTGTCGATGGCAAGCCGGAACCCTCATGGCATCAATTCAGATTCGTCTGGCGCATAAAGTAAGCTAACCGTTTTTCAGAAAAGCAACAGTTATCCAAAGGAGAGAGCATGTCTATCAGCAAACGTTTGCCGTCACTTTTTGCGGCTCTGATGATCGCCGGCATATCGCTTGCAGGCGTATTCGCGACCAGCACCGCCGTTAACGCGGCCGACGAAACCGCCGCCGCGCCTGCCCCGGTAGCCGTGACGCCGGATATGGCGGCCACGCCAGCGCCGGTCGCCAATCCGGTCGCCGATCCGATTGCGCCGCCGCCGCCGGCTGCAACCGAGAAGGTTGATAACCCCTACGGCCTGGACGCGCTCTGGAAGGGCGGCGATGTCATTGCTCGCGGCACCTTGATCATCCTGATCATTATGTCGATGGGCAGTTGGTACATCATCCTCGTCAAGCTATTCGAGCAAGCTAAGATGTTTAGACAGTCCAAAGCCGCCAAGAACACCTTTTGGACTGCCGGCTCCGTCAAGGACGGCGTCGATAGCCTGAAGGAAGGCAATGCCTTCCGCTTCATTGCCGAAGCCGCGCTCGACGCCAGCACGCACCACGAAATAACGATGTCGAAGCAAATCGACCTGAATACCTGGGTCGCCATGCAAGTGCAGCGCGCTGTGGAAAATGTCCAAAACCGTATGCAGGACGGCCTGGCCTTTCTCGCGACTGTGGGTTCGACCGCTCCCTTCGTCGGCCTGTTCGGTACGGTGTGGGGCATCTATCACGCACTGACCGCCATCGGTATCGCGGGCCAGGCTTCTATCGACAAAGTAGCCGGCCCCGTCGGTGAAGCGCTCATCATGACCGCCATCGGCCTGGCCGTCGCCGTGCCCGCCGTGCTGGGTTACAACTGGCTGGTACGCCGTAATAAGGTGGCGATGGAACAGGTCCGCTCCTTCGGCGCCGATGTGCATGCCGTGCTGCTCAGCAGTAGCGGCAACCGCAAGGTGAGCTGATCATGTCTATGAACGTCGGCCCTGGTAACGGGGCGGCTGAAGAAGACGAGGTCATATCGACCATCAACACCACGCCCTTGGTGGACGTGATGTTGGTGCTGTTGATCATCTTTCTGATCACCATCCCCGTCGTCCGGCAAACGGTACCGGTGGAGCTGCCGAAAGAGTCCAACGTCCCCACGCAAACCAAACCGGAGAATATTCTTCTCTCGGTCAACCGCGATGGTGACGTCTTCTGGAACCAGACCTACATCCGCGACCCGGACGATCTGCTGAATCGCCTCAAGGAAGTGGCCGTACGCAAGCCACAGCCGGAAGTGCATATCCGCGGCGACCAGGATGCGCGGTATGAAGCGGTGGGCAAGGTGGTGGTGGCTTGTCAGCGTGCGAGCATCGTAAAGATCGGCTTCATTACCGAGCCGCCGGCACGCAACTAGGGCAAAAGGAAACCAACATGGGAATGAACGTAGGTTCGGGCGGCAGCTCTAGCGATCCGGAAGTAATGGTCGACATCAACACCACGCCGTTGATCGACGTGATGCTGGTGCTGCTCATCATGCTGATCATCACAATTCCGATCCAGACACATGCCGTTAAACTCAATATGCCTGTTGGCACGCCGCCGCCGGTGGAAAGGCCGCCGGAAATCGTGCGCGTCAACATCGACTTTGACGGCACCATCACGTGGAACGACGAACTGGTGCCCGACCGTAGTGCCCTGGAAACGCGCTTCAAGACCATTGTGGCCCTGCCCGATCAACCGGAAGTTCATTTGCGACCGAACAAGCTGGTCACCTACAAATCGGTGGCCATGGTTATGGCCTCGGCCCAGCGCCTTGGCGTCGTCAAAATGGGTTTGGTTGGCGCGGAACAATTTGTACAGTGACGTCTTTTGCCGGGCGCTGGCATTGAGCCAACGCCCGGCGTTTGTTTTTTTGCAAGAGGATATGTAGCGATGATGCGCAAGAATACCGTCTGTCTCGGACTCACCCTGGCTTTGATCGGCTTGTCTCCCGGCCCACAGGGTGGTTGGTCATTGGGATGGGGCGGACAAATTGTGCATGCCGAGGACCAGGTGCGCCATCAGCTCGGCGCGCCCCTGCAGGCGGCGCAGAGTTTCATCAAGGCGCGTAAGTACAAGGAGGCACTTGCCAAGTTGCGCGACGCCGACGCCATTGGCGGCAAATCGGCGTATGAGAACTATGTGATCGAGAGCATGCGCGGTACAGCTGCCCTGGGTCTTGGCGATAACCTGACCGCAGCGCGGGCGTATGAGGCGGTGCTTGCCACCGGGCGCGCCAGCGGCGGCGAACACCTCAAGTTGATCGAAGCTATTGTCGGCGCGTATTACCGTGGCAAGGATTATGGCAAGACCGTCACTTGGGCGCAGCGCTATTTCAAAGACGGCGGCAACAGCTCGCAGGTGCGCACCCTGCTGGCGCAGGCGCAATACCTGTCTGGCGACTGCGCCGCCGTCGTCAAAGACTTGAAAGCGGATTTTGCCGCGGCAGACGCCGCGGGCCGCGCGCCATCTGAAGACCAACTCCAACTTCTCGCCAATTGCCAGCTCAAGGTGAAGGATTTCAGCGGTTATTCCGACACCCTGTACCGCCTTGTCGCCAATTACCCGAAGAAGGAAACCTGGGCGACCGCCATCAACCGCGTCTCGAGAAAGCCCGGTTTCGCTAGCCAGTTGCTGCTGGACGTTTACCGCCTCAAGCGCTCGACGGACAATCTGCACGATACCAGCGACTACATGGAGATGAGTCAGCTTGCGTTGCAGGCGTCGCTGCCCACCGAGGCAAAGAAGATCATCGACGAAGGCTACGCCCGTAAGGCGCTAGGCACCGGTCCGGAAGCGGCGCGTCACAAGCGTCTCTTCGATCTGGCCGTGAAGCAGTTGGCGGATGAACAAAAGAATCTGGCGCCGGAAGAAGCGCAAGCGATCAGCCTCAACGACGGCGCCGCCTTTACCAACCTAGGTTATGCTTATGTCACGAACGGCAAGTTCGACAAAGGCATCTCCCTGATCGAAAAAGGTATCGCGGCCGACCGCCTGCGCCGACCGGAGGATGCCAAGTTGCATCTAGGCCTGGCTTATCTGCAAGCGGGCAACAAAGCCAAGGCCCACGCCGTTCTGAAAACCATCACCGGCCACGACGGCGCCGCCGATCTGGCGCGGTTGTGGATGTTGCAGGCCAAATAGGCGAGCCGGCGCTATCCTAGCCTCGCTGGGGTTACGGACGCTATGCTGACGCTTGAAAACACTGTGAACTCGCCAACGACTAACGAATCGCTTGAAAAAGCCGCAAACGGCGACCGGTCAACGCTGCGCGATGCCGGTATCAGCGAGGGATCGCCGGTTGATTTGACTGTCAGCCGCATCAAGGACGGCATCCGCACGGGACGCTACGCGCCGGGGCAACGCCTGATCGAAGCGGATCTGGCCACCGAGTTTGGCCTCAAACGGGGGCCAGTACGCGACGCACTGCGCATCCTGGCCGGCGACGGCGTGGTAGAACTGGTGCCGCAAAAAGGCGCTCGCGTACGTCGCTTGAGCAAAGCCGATTTCGTTGAGCTGGCGCCTATACTTGGCGGCATGCTACGAATTTCCGTGAGTCTGGCCATCCACAAGTTGCAAGCTCCACACTTCCGCACTCGCATTGAAGCCGCCATGAAAGGCATGCGCCAAGCGGGGCAAGCGAAGGATTACGCCCAGTTCCAGTACATCAGCGGGAATTACGCTCAGACCCTGCGCGACGCAGCCAACAACAGCTATCTCACCTATCTGGACGAAAAGCTCTACGCCGAACTGTTCCGCCGCCAGCTCACGACGGCGCTGGTCATCGTAAATTGGCCCAGCTATATGGATCACTTCGAAAGACTGCACACGGCGCTGCTGGCGGGCGACCAGACCCAGGCATTCGACCTCATCGCCGAGCACGAAAGACGCATGATCGAGGCCTTCAGTCGGGATAACAGCGGCCCCGCCGTCTGGGATTAGCCGCAGAGCCGCCGCCACTCCCTGCTTCAACGAATTGCCATAGGCCCGATATAGCGGCGGGCAATCACCACGTTGTCGATGTAAAGGTGCAGATCACGGCCCGGCGGCTGCGTTCCGCCGTGATAGACATCCATCCAGATCTTCTCGATTTTGAGCGAGTTGATGGTTCGGTAAAGAATGTCGGTCTTCTCGAAGGCCGGTACGCCGTCCACCCACACGCGCAGCACCCCATCCTTGCGACCTATCGTGTTCAGTTTCACGTATTGTTCAATGCAGTACCAGCGATTGCGCTTGAGATACCCCAGACCGCCCCGTGACCAGGGCCAAACGTCGCCATAGTAATCCGGCATATCCGCGTAGTAGGCGTAGGTGCCGATCGCGACATAATCATGCATGGAACTGCCGGGCCCGGCCTCACGCAGAAAGCTGCCGCGCATGGACCAGCCATTTGTCCCATCCGACTTATTGCCGCCCCAACCGCCACCAGTTTTACTGTTGTCGTAGGTACCAGCAATGCCCGGTAGTTTGCCGCCATCGACGGTGGGATGCCAGTCTTCGGCGAAGCGCAGGTAATAGCGAAAGTAGATTTCGTCCGGCTCCTGCCCAAGCTTGTCCTTGAAGTTGTAGCGCATATCCAGGCCGGTGGTACTGTTCTTCGCAATGAGGACGCGCATGGCCTTGCCCTGCAAGGGCGCGAACCCGAGCGCGTCGTCGCGCTCTACCAGTTCATAAGGCTGCCGGCCGATATAGCTCCAGGCCGACTTCCAACTCCAACCTTCGAAGCCGGTGGCCATGACCACCGACGAGTCTTTCTCGATCCCGATATCGTTGGGATAGGCGGCCGAGAGTCCTGCCTGCGGCTTCCCCACTGGCTCCGAGCCCGGTAAATCGAGCCGATAGACACCCAATATGGCATCGCCATACTGCGTATCGGTGGTAATCATCTGCAGGGTCGCTTGAGCCAGTTTGCGATTCTTTGCGTTGGCGGGTAGTTCGAAGAGAATGACGAGATTGTCGTCCGAACCCGCTTTGATTCTTTTGTCGCCCCCCAAAGGCGCCACGGTGGAACAATTCAGGAAGCTGTCAGCCAGGGGAAATAAAAAATCACTTTTGCCGTCAGCAAATGTCAGCATCAACGTAGGTCTCAGCTTGATCTCATCGGCCTCGCGGCTATGAAAAACAATCGTGCCGCCGCCCATCCCGGGTACCGGCCGAATCAGCATGCCGGTGTTGGGGATGCTGTTGTCCAACCACCCTTGCGCCAAGCGCGTCACATCCCAGGACACCAGACGACTCTTGTCGGTGTCCTTTACCGGCGTTTGGGCAAACGGAGCAGCGCCTTGCGCAACGCCCTTGGCATCGAGCCAATCGCCCTGCCGGTGCTGCCAACGCAGCTTGGCGGCTTTGTCGAAATAGTCGCAGGTAGCCGTGCTATCGCTGAGACTGGCAAATTGCGCCAGGCACGGGTGTAGCGCCATGCTGGCCGCGATCACGAAAAAGGCCAGCGAATTCTTGCGGGTTCTACTCATTGCGCACACTCCTGCGAGGATAAACATGGCTTGATGGGTTGTATGGCCAAGTCGAACAACCATGGCGCTGTTTGGCCGCTCACCAGCGCACCGGCTGTCGGCTCTGAAAATCGGCGACCGAAGAAATCCGTTTCCGATATAGGCGCTCTATCCGGGGAAGGCGCCGGGCTATATCTTAGAGTCTCGGCGCGCGGCGAGACGTCCAATTTCCCCAGTGACGCAAACGGCGCAAGCAAATATTGCCCAGCGTTCGCGTAAGGCGCAGTGATGTTGTCATGCTGCTCACCGCCCACCAATGGCTGCGCTGCGAAAACGGCATTCGCTCTCACCGTTTGTGAGTAGCGACTATCTCCGCCCGTGACCCTAATACCTACGCCCTGCGCAAGCACCGTATTGTGGGCTACGTCTATGCGCCTGGGTGCAGACTTATGGCGCATCAGGTGCAGCGCATCGCCGCGTGAATTGAAAAAGATATTTTCATGGATAGACACATCACCTTCCGCCTGCAACAAAGCCTCGTCGGGATTTTCGTAAAAGAAGTTGCCGTAGACCGAATAGCTGTCGTTGGCACCGGACCCGCTAGCCGGAAAGTGCCCGAGTAAAACATTCGGCCGCGCCATGTGTCCTGATGCTCCACCCTTGGCCTTGCTAAACACATTGTGACGGATCACCGTTTGCATGGTTTCAAGCGGCATGCCTATGCCCTCGGGTCGAACAAGCTGATGCTTGATTTGCAAGTTGTAGCCTATCGTATCAACGATAAGATTATGTTCGACGATGCCCCCGATGAATGGCGCGCCGCCGTCGGAGTTGCCCAGATAAATACCGGTTCCCGCCCCACGAATCACATTGTCGCGTATCACCCAGCTCCAAGCCGGGCACTTAGTCGAGATGCCAACGATCTGTTGATCGCTGCCGTGATTGACTATGGTCAACCGCTCCAGCGTGATGTGATGGGCGAACTTTGCGCTGCCTTCCGCCTTCACGGCATCGACGGGCAGACCGGCGCCATCGAGCGACAGCGACCGAACAACGATATAAGCCGAATCCTTGATGCTGACCGTATTCGTGCCTAAGCGACCCAAAAATACCGTCCCGCGTCCGGACGCCTCGCCTTCGATAATGATGGGGCGTCCCGCCTCACCTTGCAGGCCGTGCAAAGGCAATCCTGAGCGATACGTCCCGGCGGCGAGCGCCAAAGTATCTCCAGGCTGAAGTTGTGCAAGTGCTACCAGATAGTTTTGCGCATTTGCCTGCAAGGCTTTCGCCAGCGCCGGCCCGGCAACGCCCAAGGCGCCCCAGAACGCCACACAACAAAGGCCGACCCGCAGCGGGATCGCGTACATGGTGGCTAAGCGCCGCGACCCAGCGCACGCTTCAAGGCGCGCATGAGGGGAAATGCGCCCAGAACCAGTTGACCTGGCGCACGCCCCGGTGCGATCAGTTGCGTGACGATTGTTGTGCGATCGCGCCAGACCCGGTTCATCATGGAGTGATCCGGCAGCGCCAAAGAATCCAGCCAGGAGATATTCGGATTGGCATGCGCCTGACGGATGTTTTCCAGCTCAACCAGTATGCCTGGAGAATACTTTGAGTAAGTCTCGTCGAAGGCAATCTTGAAGGTGTAGCCGCCATCGCCACAGACAAAATTCAGCTTGAGCGCGATAGGCTTGCCATCGAGCCGCAACCCGAGGAGCATCAACTCCTGGCGCCTGGCCGCCTCGCCCGCTACTTCTTCAAGATACTGCCGGTGGCTCTCCTGGCTCCCGAAAGCCGTACCTTCCTTGCCTTTCCAGCCGGCCATCTCAAGTGCAATGAATTCCTTCAGCCATTCTGTGACATCGGCACCTGGCGCGATCACTTCAAACTCAAGCGTACCCAATTCGCGTAATCGCCGTTCCTGCCGCCTCATTTCGTGGCGATGGTGCGGCGTGCTCACGCCATTCAGGTAGTCGTCAGCGCTGCGGCGAGGCCGGAAAAAGGCGCGCGTATGCAGATCGAGCGCATGGCTGAGCAAGCCATCTTCGCGCGCCACGTCGGTTATAAGGCGGAAGAATGCGCTGTCGCCGCGCAAGTCGGGAAACTCGATCAGGGTCGTCGCCGGCCAGGTGTCTCTCACCCAGTCCAACATCGCCCGCAACGCGCCTTCGGCATGCTCAACCGCTAACAGCGGCGCCGGAAACAGCGAATAACTATGATTCCAAGCCCGCAAAACCTTGATCGGCAGACCCTTGTAGCGCGTCAGCACCTCCAGCGGGAATACGCCGCAGAGCGTCGGCGCGGCCTCCTTCGCAGCGGGACGCTCCGCATAAACCAGCAAGACCCGCACGCTCGCCGGCGCCAGATGATGCAAGGCCGGCAGCAACATCCAGGATTCCGACGATGGACTGCGTTCGAGCGCCACTTGCGCCAGCGCATCCCAGACCTCGCGCAGCGAGTCTAACGCCGACCAGTCATCCACCCAGTGGGTGGTGTAGCGTGGTGGAGCGGGCTTCCGCGACACCGCTACGGCAGTCAAGGACTCACCTTTGCTCGTTCCGCACGTTGTGTTGCTCGCCCGATGACACCGCCGGTTGCGGTCAAGATCTCAAGCTCTCTTGCGAGTGCAGCGGTCAGGTTTTCCCGACTGTATTCAACAATGTGGACTGAGAAGGCGCCTTGTTGATTAGCGTGGCGCTGCTCGTAGTAACCCTTCAGGGCGAGCGCGATTGCCTCTGTTTGCCTTGAGGAAAGCGGCGCTCCGGCGCTAGTTTTTTCCAACAACTCTTTCACGGCGCCCTCGCCCACCAACGCCAACAGCGGTCGTCCTACGCGCAGATACTCATACAGCTTGGCGGGCACCTGCATGGCGGTCCACTGCTGCACGCCAGCGTCGGCGCCAGCGTCGGCGATATGTTCGCTGAGTACCACGACAACATCCGCGCCCGCCATTCTTGCCAGCGCGTCCCGGTAGGGAATACGCTCCCGGACAATGTCCACATAAGGCTCCAGCGCGTAGGTCTGGAGGTCTTGCCGGAAGCTTGCCGAGTCGGCATAGGAGCCGGCGCCAAGAAACGTAATGCGAAGGTCTTCGTTCTTCAGCCAGCCGCGCTCCAGGGCATGCCGAACCCCAGCGAACAGTCCCTTGGGATTACGATTTTCCACATCGATACTGCCAGGATAAAATATCTGGAACTTGTCGATGTGGCTCGGCACAATAGTGGCGAAATCCTTTTCATCGTAGCCGTTAGTGATGGTGACAAACTTATCCGGAGACACCTCCGGATAACGCGCAAGAAAGTCGCGGCGCATCGCAGGCGTATTGCAAATCACCCGATCGGCGGCGGTGACAACCCAACGCTCGAGTCGGGCCTCCACACGGGCGGCGTAACCACGCTCGCCCTCGGTCGCCCAGGGATCGCGAAAATCAGCTATCCAGGGCAACTTGAAACGCCTCTTCAATGACAGGCCCACCAAATGCGCCGTGGGCAAGGGATAGGTGGAATAAATCACGTCGATGCCGCCGTCGCGGATCGCCTTTGCGCCAGCGCGACGGGCAGCGAAAAACCACGGCCAGTAGCGGTCGGGTACGGCCAGCCAGGCCGGATACACGCCGCGGATACCGAAGGCCTGCTTGACATCACAGGCCCACGCTCGATCGACGCTAATTTGCGACGGTATGACGTCGTAGCCGTCCGGATTGCGGCTTCGGTACATCTCGCTAGGCGCCGTCACAACCCGCGAAAGCCAGCCATGGCGCAGCAGGTATTCGGTGAATTTGAAGGTGCGCAGGACGCCGGTACTTGAATTGTCTGGCGGATAGTGGAAGGCGATTACGAGCAGATTCTTCAAGTTACAATCCCATTCAAGCTATCGGCATCAAAAAGAAAGCGGCGTTTAGTGATACGAGTGGCCCTAACCGGTCTTAAGCGGTATTAAGCGGTCTTACGCCGCCAGTAGCCTACGACGCCCCGCGTTTATTATTTGGCCACCTTACGGCGACTGTGGCACGGAAAAAATTGAACTCATCTGTTATATTCTAAGGCCTATCCTTCATAGCTCGCCGCAGGCAACCGCAAAAATGTTCATTCGACGCATTTTGTTCGCCACCGCAATGACGCTCGTATCGACGTTGGTCGCAGCGCAAGCAATGGATAACGATTACTACCAGGCGCGCGCTACCCCGCAAACCACTGAACTTCTGAGTGCGGTGGAGAAGTATCACCTCCAGCCGGCCTTGGACAAAATGCACAGCAAGTTTTACTCCGCCGCTTGGGGCGACTTGAATTTTATCCTCAACTACTTTCCCAACCATCCTCGCGCCCTGTTGTTGATGGCACAACTGTGTGACCTGTGGCGCAATCCGAAATGCAACATGGGCCCCCACTTTGATAAGGCCCTCCAACGCACACCCGAGAGTGAAGGCCTCCACCTGACAAAAGGCGCCTATCTGCAAAAGCGGGGGCGGTTGGACGAGGCGATTGAGAGCTACAAAAAGTCGCTGGCGATCAACCCCAGTTCCGCCTATGCCCACTACAATCTAGGCTTGGCCTACGCCGCTAAAAAGCAATTCAACGTCGCCAACGAGCACGCTCAGCAGGCTTACGAGCTAGGTGATATGCCGCCGGGATTGCGCGAAAAGCTCATGGCTGCGCGTGCCTGGAAGCCGGCCGAGAAAAAACCAGCGGCGAACGAAAAGGCCGGTGATGAAACAGCGCCAGCGAAGACCGGCGCGGACGCTGCCCCTGCTGCGCCCGCCAAACCTGCTGCGGCGATAGGCGAGAAACCGCTAGAGCCGGACACTAAGCGCGACGAAAAAACTCAACAATAGCCGACAGCAATGTCTTTCGCCCGGTGCTCGCGGTCCCACACGATCCTGCTCAACGCAAAATCACGATGTCTCCGGTAAGCGAGAGCGACGCGACCGCGTTGGCTATCGTCCGGGTCGACCACTACAACGCTTTTCTGGAACTGCGCGAAGCGTGGAACGCCATCGCTGGCGAGCGCTCGGTGTTCCTGCGCCACGAATGGTTCGATGCGGCGTGGCAATGGCGTAGCCGCGACGACGCGGCAGCCTTGGCCATTCTCTGCGTCTATAGCGGCCAACGTCTGGTCGGTGTGTGCCCTTTCATACAAGTCAAAGCACCGCGGCGCGCCATAGTCCTGCGCACGCTGGAATTCCTCACCGTGCCAGATACCCAGCTTTGCGACATCATCATCGCCACCGACGCCAACCAAAAGCCGATAGCGACCGCGTTCGCGGAACATCTGGTATCGAGGCGCGCCGATTGGGATGTGCTGCGGATGAGGTATTTGCCCGAGCAAGCCGCCGCCATCCTGGAACTGACGCGCGCCCTACGCGACTTTGGTATCCCTGTCGCAATGACGCCAGCCGGTGGCAACCCTTACGTCGGCCTGGAGTCGCCCTGGGAAGACTACTACGCGACCCGCAGCCGCCGCCTGAAGAAGGCCAACAACCTGGCCGCGAATCGCCTCAAGAAGGCCGGAGAGATCCTCGTCGAACGGCTCGCGCCAGGTACGCCGTCGACTAGCGAAACGTTGGAGCGAATTAACACCGCCATTGCTATTTCCGCCAGCAGTTGGAAACGCGACACCGGCAACTCGCTAGACCAACCCGGCCCGCAAGCGTTTATTCGGCGTCTCTCCCAGCTGGCCGCCGATCAAGGCTGGCTCTCGCTATGGTTGCTTTTAGTGGGCGGCAAGCCGATGGCGATGGAATACCAATTGGTGTTTGACGGCCAGGTACATGCATTGCGAGGCGACGTACTGGATGGCTACGATGACATTTCACCCGGTGCCTACCTGCATCGCCACCAGCTCGAGCAGCTCTGTGGGCGCGGTCTGCGCCGCTACCTGATGGGGCCCGGTGACAATCCCTACAAAAGACACTGGAGTGATGAGGCGGAGCCGCTGTTCCGCCTCGATGCTTACAGTCCATCCTCGCGTGGCAAACTGGCGGCGCTGTGGGGCTTAAGGATCAAGCCGAGCCTGCGCGCGCTAAAGGCGCTTCTTCAACATAACAAGAAAGTCGAAACACCATGAGTGGAGTCTGTGGATGGATAGGCGGCCATACCGAGCCAGCCGAAGAGACCCTGCGCGGTATGGTGGCGCCCTTGACGCGCTTCGACAACAGCGCAATGTCATTCCGCGCAAACGCCGCTGCAAGCCTGGCGGTGGCGGGCGAGACCAAGCTCAGCCGCATCGTCGAGGACGGCGAACTATGCCTGGGGATTTCGGGCCACCCGCGCTGGGAGGATTCGAACTCGCGACTGACCGAGATCGAGGCCGTCTGCCGAGCATTTCTAGGCGCCTATCGCAGTGTGGGCGCGGGGGCACTGCGCGGCCTGCATGGCGACTTTGCGCTGGCACTCATAGATCGCAATCGCGATGAAGCCCTGTTGGCCATAGACCGCATCGGCGTGCGCAATCTGATCTATCAGGAAAGCGACAGCGGCCTGATCTTTGGCTCGACCGCCGACGCGCTTTCCGCCCATCCGGGCAGCCGGCGTGAAGTCGTTCCCCAAAGCATTTACAACTATGTTTATTTCCACATGGTGCCGGGGCCGACCACCATTTTTCGCGGTCAACAGCGCCTGCAAGCCGGACACTACCTGCACTACAAGCGAGGGCATGTCACGATTCAGCGTTATTGGCAGATGACCTTCGTCGAAACCGGGCATGGCAGCGTCGCGCACTTCAAGGCGTCCTTCATGCAGTCTTTGCGCGAAGGTGTTGCCACGGCCACCGACTACGATCACTGCGGCGCCTTTCTCAGTGGCGGCACCGATAGCTCTACGATAACCGGGTTCTTGAGCAAACAAACCGGCCAACATGCTCACACCTATTCCATCGGCTTCGACGCCAAGGGTTTCGACGAGATGGAATACGCCCGACTTGCCTCGCGTCATTTCAAGACTGACCACCATGAGTACTACGTCACTCCCGACGATGTCGTTCAGGCCATTCCCTCCATCGCGGAGGTGTACGACCAACCTTTTGGCAACGCCTCGGCCATCCCCACTTATTTCTGCGCCCGCATGGCCAAGGCCGATGGCGTGACCCGACTCCTGGGCGGTGACGGCGGCGACGAGCTATTCGGTGGCAATGCGCGCTACGCCAAGCAATACCAACTCTCACTGTACGAAAAGCTGCCGCTCTCCCTGCGCCGTAAGCTGATCGAAAAGCTCGTTTTGCGTACGCCGGCTTTGCAGCGTCTGGCCTTGATCCGCAAGGCGCGCAGCTATATCGAACAGGCTTCGATTCCCATGCCGGCTCGCTACGATACCTATAACCTGCTGGAACGCCTGGGCCGCGAAAACGTATTCACCGCCGATTTTCTGGCAACGGTCGACCCCGGTCACCCGCTGTCACTAATGACCGAAACTTACGACGCCACGCGGGCTGAAACACTCATTAACCACATGCTCGGATTGGACCTCAAATTCACCTTGGCCGACAACGACCTGCCCAAGGTGACACGCATGTGCGAGCTGGCCGGCATCGACGTCGCCTTCCCCTTGCTGCATGAATCCGTCGTAGACTTTTCCGCTGCTCTACCCCCCGAACTCAAGCTTAATGGCACCAAGCTGCGCTACTTCTTCAAGGAAGCGCTGCGCGACTTTCTACCTGCGGAAATTATCAAGAAAGAAAAACATGGCTTTGGTTTGCCGGTGGGCGCCTGGCTGCAAAGTCACGAACCGCTGCGCGCCTTGGCTGGGGACTCACTGCAACGGCTCAAGTCCCGCAACATCATCCGCGCCGATTTCATCGACAGTCTCATGAGCGACCGCCTTCAAACCCATGCCGGCTATTACGGCACAATGGTATGGATACTCATGATGCTGGAGTTGTGGTTCGAAAAACACGCCTGACGAAAATCGTAATGGTGGCAGCGGCGATCACCCTGCTGCTTTACGGCGCTACGCGCTTATAGGCTTTTTTCTTCCACTGCCTTCAATATCAACGGCAGTAACGCTTCCGGCAGTTTGATGAATTTCAGCGCAGCCGCGTGGCCATGGGGTGACATCTTGCGCCAGGTCTTTCGCAGGATATCTAGCCACTTCGCTTCGTCGTATTCCGGGTGCTGCGCGACGAAGCCCTCCAGGTAGCCTTCTAGGAACACCAAGCCGATCACGTCTTCGAGCAATTGTGTTTCGGGATTGAGCTTGAGCGACTCCTTGCGCAGTAGGGACTGTACGCGGGCGATAAGTACTTCGTCATAACCGACTTCGGCCAGAATGCGGCCAGCGAGCTCCGCATGGAAAACCTGGAGGCGTGTGCGCCATGCCTTGTAGCCTTGCTTATCGCGCGGATAGCTGTCGCGCGAAATTTCCCAGCGACGAATGTGCTGGCAGCGCGCGGCGAGGCACACCGCTACGCTAGCTTCAGGCTCGAAGCGCGCAAGCATGGCCGACATACGCTTAGCATAGACGAGTTCTTTCGGCTGGCTGTGACCCTCTACGGCTTCGCGATTGGGATCTTCCGCATTCGCCGCATCGAAGCCTGCAATGGCGGCGGCGTAGCGTTGTTGCGGATCGAGACTCACGGCTTGGGCCAGAGGATCATTTGCGTGCAGCGAAACAGCGCGACAGTATTGCCCGTTGCTTCATCGGTCACCGTGGCGTCCCACACCTGGGTGGTACGGCCGGCGTGCATGACGGTGGCCTCGCAGGCGATGCCACCGTCGCGTACGGTGCCGATGAAATTGCACTTGAGTTCGATGGTGGTGAAGGACTGCGCACCCTCAGGCAAATGCGCAATGGTGCCGAAGCCGCAAGCGGTGTCGGCCAGGGCGATGACGGTGGCGGCATGCAGATAACCATTGGGGGCGAGCAAATGTTTCTCTATCGGCAGTCGCGCCGTGAGGCGGCCTTGCTCCAGCGTGAGTACCTTGAAGCCGACCAGTTCCGGCAGATAGCCGCCACTGCGTGTTTGCAGATTGTCCAGCGTGAAGCGCAGGATGGGCGGATTGCGCATCAGAGCTTTGCCGCCAACCAAGCCTGCACCGAGGCCAGCGCCGCCGTGAGTTTTTCCGGTTCGGTGCCGCCGGCCTGCGCCATGTCGGGCCGGCCGCCACCCTTGCCGCCCACTTGTTGGGCGACAAAATTCACCAACTCACCGGCCTTCACTTTGCCGATGAGATCGGCACTGACGCCAGCGATAAGCTCGGCCTTGCCGTTCTGCGCCGCGCCCAGCACCACCACGCAGGATTTGAGTTTATCTTTGAGTTTGTCGAGCGTATCACGCAGCGCCTTGGCATCCGCGCCTTGCAGTGCCGCTGACAAAAGCTTGACGCCTTTGATGTCGATGGCCTGATCGACTAACTCGTCGCCTTGGCTCGCCGCCAGCTTCGATTTGAGCCGCGCCAACTCTTTCTCCAGCGCCTTGACGTTGTCGAGTATCTGCGCAACTTTGGCGGTCACTTCCTGCGGCTGCGCTTTTAAGGCACCGGCCACTTGTTGCAGTTCACGTTCCTGCTCCTGCACATGGTCGACCGCGCCCTCACCAGTGACCGCTTCGATGCGGCGTATGCCCGCTGCGACACCACCTTCGGCGAGAATCTTGAAAAGACCGATATCGCCGGTGCGGGAAACATGCGTGCCGCCACAGAGTTCGGTCGAGAAATCGCCCATGCCCAACACGCGGACTTCGTCACCATACTTCTCGCCAAACAGCGCCATAGCGCCATGCTGTATGGCTGCGTCATACTTCATGGTGCGTGCCGTGACTTTAGCGTTGCGGCGAATCTCGCGATTCACCAGCACCTCAATTTCAGCCAGTTGCTCGGCCTTGACCGGTTGCGGATGAGAGAAATCGAAGCGCGTGCGCTGGGGATCGACCAGCGAACCCTTCTGCTGTACATGCTTGCCCAGCACCTGGCGCAGGGCCGAGTGCATCAAATGGGTGGCGGAGTGATTGCGCACGGTGCGAGCGCGCGCCGCCGTGTCGACTTGCGCGGCAAGCTTTTGGCCCACACGCAGCGCGCCGCTCTTCAGCTCGCCATAATGGCCGAAGACCTCGGCCTGGATTTTTTGTGTGTCGCTCACTGAGAAGAGTGTGAGGCAGGCGCCAGAGGCGGAGAGCTCGCCACGATCGCCCACCTGGCCACCGGATTCGGCGTAAAAAGGCGTCACGTCCAGGACTACCACGCCGGTCTGGCCGGGCGACAGCGCGTCGACTTGCGTGCCTTCGTGGTAGAGCGCCAGGACATTAGCCTCAGTCTCCAAGGTCTCGTAGCCGCGAAACTCTGTCGCGCGACCGCGATATTCCATCGCGCCCTTCATCTTGAATTGTGACGCCGAGCGCGCCATGTCGCGCTGGCGTTCCATCGCCGCGTCGAAGCCTGCGTGATCCACATTCAACCCCCGCTCGCGCGCGATGTCGGCGGTGAGATCTAGTGGGAAGCCGTAAGTATCGTAGAGCTTGAAGACGGTTTCGCCGTCCAAAGTTTTGGTGTCGGCCGCGAGCGCTGCTTCCAACATTTGCATGCCGTGCTCGATGGTTTCGGCGAAGCGTTCTTCTTCTTGCTTGAGGACGGCGACCACCTGATCGCGCATCGCCGGTAACTCCGGATAGGCCGTGCCCATAGCTTGCACCAAATCGTCCACCAGCTTGTGAAAGAAGGGCTTACGCTGACCGAGCTTATAGCCGTGTCTAATAGCACGTCGGATGATACGGCGCAGGACGTAACCGCGCCCGTCCGACCCGGGAATGACGCCATCAACGATCAAAAATGAACAAGCGCGGATGTGATCAGCGATCACCTTGAGCGAATTGTCGGCCAGATTCTTGGCGCTTGTCTCTCGCGCGGCACCGCGTATCAACTCCTGGAAGAGATCGATCTCGTAGTTGCTATGTACCTGCTGCAACACCGCTGCAACGCGTTCCAGGCCCATGCCCGTATCCACGCTGGGCTTAGGCAGCGGATGTAGCACCCCCGCTTCGTCGCGGTTGTACTGCATGAACACCAGGTTCCAGATTTCTATGTAGCGGTCGCCATCCGCTTCCGGGCTACCCGGCGGTCCACCCCAGACGTCCGGCCCGTGGTCGTAAAAAATTTCCGAGCAGGGGCCGCACGGGCCCGTGTCGGCCATCTGCCAGAAGTTGTCCGAGTGATACTTCTGCCCACCCTTATCGTCGATGCTAATGCAGCGCTCGGGCGGTATACCGACTTCATTGGTCCAGATGTCGAAGGCATCATCGTCTTCGTGATAGACGGTAATCCACAATTTTTGTGCCGGTATGCCATAGACCTGGGTCAACAACTCCCACGCAAACTTGATCGCATCACGCTTGAAATAATCACCAAAGCTGAAGTTGCCCAGCATCTCGAAGAAGGTGTGGTGACGCGCGGTATAGCCGACGTTTTCCAGGTCGTTGTGCTTGCCGCCGGCGCGTACGCAGCGCTGCGACGAGGTGGCACGGTTGTAAGCCCGTTTGTCGTGGCCGAGAAAAACATCCTTGAACTGCACCATGCCCGAGTTGGTGAACAACAAGGTCGGGTCGTTGCCGGGCACGAGCGGGCTGGACGCGACTACGCTATGGCCACGCGCGGCGAAATAATCAAGAAACTTCTGGCGGATCACGGCGCTTTTCATAGCTGATCAAATCCGGGAACGAGAAAAATCAAAAGCCCCGCAGAATGTGCGAGGCGGGAAATTGTAACATCGAACCCGACGCT
>JBBQGH010000003.1:0-85866 GCA_038322845.1 Gammaproteobacteria bacterium | reverse complement strand
GCTTGGGTTTCTCAAAACCCGGTCTCGTCGCCAGCGTCATCTGCTTCATCGTTCCATCCCTTGTGTTCGCCTTCCATTATCTGACCACATGACTAAAAAATCGTTCACAGCGATACCGACTTATTCAGCGTTTCCCTAAGCACATCCGGCATACAAGCTTCAAACAACGCCATGAGTTCCTGGTTGCTTATGTTGCCCGTCGCAATCAGTAATAATCGCGACGGACGACCAGAGACGAGGTGTGAATGCACGAAGTCTTCATCTTTGGTGACAACCACACGGGCATCAGGTCTGCCAACGAGGTGATTTCCTCATCGGTTGTGCGATTGGCTGAGGGAAGATCCAGCGTATGGAGCGCGTCGTGGCCTTTCTGCACCAGCCAGCGCGCCAATCGTCTAGGCAATTGAGCGTCGACCAAAAACCTCAAGCAGCCATCCTATCAAGGCGTTTCACATGGGCTAGGCGAGCAGCATAGGCTAGGACCGCGAATATATCCTCGCGCTCCAGGTCTTCATAGTCGGCGAGAATTTCATCGGCGGTCATGCCGGAGGCCAGCCATTCCAGGACCGTCTCTACGGGATAACGTAACCCGCGCACGCACGGCTTGCCGTGGCATATGGCGGGATCGATCGTGATGCGTGGTTCCACGTTGCGTCCTTTCCGAACCTGGAATAAACATTGTACGCCGACTACCGCATATCTTTGGCCGCCGCGTTGTACACACCCTACAAAATCGGCGCCAACCAGCGTTCCGCTTCAGTCAGCGTCAGGCCTTTGCGCTTGGCATAATCCTCCAGTTGGTCGCGGCCGATTTTGCTGATGGCGAAATATTGGGCATCTGGGTGGGCGAGGTAATAGCCTGAGACGGCCGCTGCCGGCAACATGGCGTAGCTGTCGGTGAGCGTAATGCCGCTCTTGTCCGTGGCATCGAGCAACTGGAACAGCGGCCCCTTCTCGGTGTGATCCGGGCAGGCGGGGTAGCCGGCGGCGGGCCGAATGCCGCGATATTTTTCCGCGATCATGTCCGCGTTACTCAGCGTCTCGTCGGTCGCATAGCCCCAGAATTCGCGGCGCACGCGTCGATGCAAGTGTTCGGCGTAGGCTTCGGCCAGGCGGTCGGCCAGGGCTTTGAGCATGATGGCGTTGTAGTCGTCGTGCGCGGCGTGAAACTCGGCCAGCTTCTTCTCGATGCCAAGACCGGCGGTGACGGCAAAAGCGCCCACGTAGTCGGCCACGCCGGATTCTTTCGGCGCAACGAAATCCGACAGGCAGTAGTTGGGTTTGCCTTCCGGCCGAACGTGCTGCTGGCGGAGGCCGTGCCACATGAGGCGCACACTGCTTCGCGTCTCGTCCTCGTAAATCTCGACGTCGTCGCCGACGCTGTTGGCTGGGAAGAGACCGTAGACCCCATTTGCCGCCAGCCATTTTTCCTCGACGATTTGTTTCAACATCGCTTGCGCGTCGCTGAACACGCCGCGCGCAGATTCGCCCACGATCTTATCGTCGAGTATCTGCGGATAACTGCCGGTCAAATCCCAAGTCTGGAAGAAGGGCGACCAGTCGATGTGTTCGGCCAGCGTCGCGAGATCGTAGTTCTTCAGCGCCTGCACGCCCAATTTTTTGGGTTTCGTCGGCATATAGCTTGCACCGCGGAAACGGTTGCTGCGCGCGGCTTCCAGCGTGACGAGTTGCACGCCCTTCTTATTGGCATGCTGTTCGCGCAAGCGGGCGTAATCGGCTGCGACTTCTTTGCGATAAGCGGCGCTTAGTTCTTCAGACAGCAACTGGCTCACGACACCGACGGCGCGTGAGGCGTCCGGCACGTAAACCGTGATGCCGGAATAATTCGGCGCGATCTTGATGGCCGTATGGGCGCGCGAGGTGGTGGCGCCGCCGATCAACAGCGGCAACTTGAAGCCCTGACGCTCCATTTCACTTGCGACGTGCGCCATTTCTTCTAGCGAGGGCGTAATGAGGCCTGAGAGACCGATCACATCGGCCTTATGCTCGCGCGCCGCGGCCAGTATCTTCTCCGTGGACACCATGACGCCAAGATCAACCACGTCGTAGTTGTTACAGGCGAGCACTACGCCGACGATGTTTTTGCCGATGTCGTGCACATCGCCTTTCACCGTGGCCATGATGATCTTGCCTTTGACCGAGGTGTCTTCCGCCGTCTTGGCAGCTTCTATGAAAGGCAGCAGATGCGCGACCGATTGCTTCATAACGCGCGCCGATTTCACGACCTGCGGCAGGAACATCTTGCCGGCGCCGAAGAGGTCGCCCACCACGTTCATGCCATCCATGAGCGGGCCTTCGATAACATGCAGAGGATGTTTGGCGTCGAGACGCGCTGCTTCGGTGTCTTCAATGATGAAGTCGGTGATGCCGCGCACCAGCGCGTGGGTGAGGCGCTCGCCGACGGATTTCTGCCGCCAGGTGAGATCCTGCGTATCGACTTTGGCTTGGCCTTTGACCGACGCGGCGACATCCACCAGCCGCTCGCCAGCATCGGGCCGGCGATTCAGCACCACATCTTCCACGCGCTCGCGCAACTCCGGCGGAATCTCCTCATACACGCCCAGCTGACCGGCATTGACGATGCCCATGGTCATGCCATTCTGTATGGCGTGATAGAGAAACACGGTATGGATCGCTTCGCGCACCGGATCGTTGCCGCGGAAGGAGAAGGAAACGTTCGATACACCGCCGGAAATCTTGGCGTGCGGCAGGTTTTTCGTGATCCAGCCGGTGGCCTCGATGAAATCGACGGCGTAGTTGTTGTGTTCTTCGATGCCAGTGGCGATGGCGAAGACGTTCGGGTCGAAAATGATGTCCTCAGCGGGAAAACCGACGCTGGTGAGCAACTCATAACAGCGCCGGCAGATTTGCGTCTTGCGTTCAAAGGTGTCGGCCTGACCTTTCTCGTCGAAAGCCATGACGATCACCGCGGCGCCGTAGCGGCGTAGCAGTCGCGCCTGCTCGAGAAACTTTTCCTCGCCTTCCTTGAGCGAAATGGAATTGACGATGCCCTTGCCTTGCAGGCACTTCAAGCCAGCCTCCAGCACTTCCCATTTGGAGGAATCGATCATCACCGGCACGCGCGCGATGTCGGGTTCGGAGGCGATGAGGGTGAGAAAGCGCACCATCGCCGCTTTCGAATCCAGCATGGCTTCGTCCATGTTCACGTCGATGATTTGTGCGCCGGCTTCGACCTGGGTGCGCGCGACGCTCACCGCCTCGGCAAACTGGCCGTTAAGCACCAGCCGGGAAAAGGCTTTCGAGCCGGTGACGTTGGTGCGTTCGCCGACGTTGACGAACAGCGTGTCGTCGCCGATGTTGAAAGGTTCCAGACCGGAGAGACGTAGTCTAGGTTCGATAGTCGGCACGCGGCGCGGCGTTATGCCATTGAGCGCGACGGCGATGGCGCGGATGTGATCCGGCGAGGTGCCGCAACAGCCGCCGGCGATGTTGAGCAAACCGTGCTTGCCCCAGTCAAGGATTTCCGCCGCCAGTGCTTCCGGCGTTTCGTCGTAGCCGTCGGGCGAAAGTGGATTGGGCAGGCCGGCATTGGGGTGAGCCGAAACATAGGTATCGGCAATGCGCGAGAGGTCGTCCACGTACTGGCGCAATTCTTTTGCGCCCAGCGCGCAGTTGAGGCCGAAGGCCAGTGGCTGGGCGTGCCGCAACGAATTCCAGAAAGCTTCGGTGGTTTGACCCGACAGCGTGCGGCCCGAGGCGTCGGTGATGGTGCCGGAAATCATCACCGGCAGGCGCTTGCCTATCTGCTCGAAATAGCTGTCGATAGCGAACAGCGCGGCCTTGGCGTTAAGCGTATCGAATACGGTTTCAACCAGGATGATGTCGGCGCCGCCGTCACACAGGCCACGCAAGGCGTCGGTGTAAGCCCCTACCAGCTCGTCGAAGCTGACGTTACGAAAGCCCGGATCGTTCACATCGGGTGAGATAGACGCCGTACGCGAAGTCGGCCCTATGACGCCAGCGACGAAGCGCGGCTTGGTGGGCGTTTTCGCGGTGTACTCCTCAGCGACCTCACGTGCCAGCCGCGCGCCGGCAACGTTCAACTCATAGGCCAGCGCCTCCATGCCGTAATCGGCTTGCGACAGGGTGGTCGAGTTGAAGGTGTTGGTCTCAAGGATGTCGGCGCCGGCATCGAGATAAGCCGCATGAATGCCGCGTATCACTTCCGGTTTGCTGAGCAGCAGCAGGTCGTTGTTGCCCTTCAAATCGCTAGGCCAGTCCGCGAAGCGCGTGCCGCGATAGTCCGCTTCGGTCAGCTTGTGGCGCTGGATCATCGTCCCCATCGCTCCGTCGAGGATAAGTATGCGTTGATCGAGCAGGGAACGAAGAAGGGCGCTGCGGTCGGCTTGCATGGCGATTTGAGGCGTTAGCTCGCGCTTAAAAAAGGGGGAGGGCGATTTTATCACGCGAGGATTTCTTCTCTGGTGCGGCCGTGCTATTTCTTAGAGATGAACTTGTTGTCTTTGATATAAAAACGCAGCGCTTTTTCGGCCCAGGCGCCGGCATACGCAACACCAATGCGTGGCCGCTTCACGATGGCGATACGCAGCTCATTGTCAGGCGCAACAATGCTCAGCGCCGCGCCCTGCAAGTCGTAGCCGTTCAGGCTGCGGTCTATCTCCATGGCCTTGCAAAGCAAACCTGGCCCGCGCGTTTTGCAAGCAATTCCGTCGAGATTTTTCACTGGCTCCAAGGCGCGGATCAACACTGCCGAACCGTGTCCTTCGGGCTCGGTCACGACGTTCATGCAGTGGTACATGCCGTAAATGAGATAGATGTAAGCACGTCCCGGCGGGCCGTGCATGACCTGCGTGCGCGGCGTAATGCCCCTGGCAGTGTGGCAGGCCAGATCGTGCGGGCCGACATAGGCCTCGACTTCAACAATGCGGCCGACACGTTCCTCGCGACCTATGCGCCGCACCAACCACTTGCCAAGTAATTCTTTCGCCACCAGCGCGGTGTCACGCGCGTAAAACTCAATAGGCAGTTTCTTCATCGATGCCGGCGCTTTATTGAGAAGCGAAAAAGTAGCCGACGCCATGCGGCTTAGCGAAGTCATTCCCGCGACGGCGGGAATCCAGTGTCTGGCGGCCAACGCCACGGGCTCCCCGCTTTCGCGGGGACGACAAGATTGCGGCAGGCATTTCTTAAATGTCGACCCGTATGGTCAAGCACGATCAGCGCGCCGGTAATGGATCGCCTCGGCGATATGCGCGCCTGTGATGGTGACGCTGCCAGCTAGATCCGCGATGGTGCGGGCGACTTTCAGCACACGATGATAAGCGCGCGCCGACAGATTCAAGCGCGCAATCGCCTGCTTGAGCAGGGCGGTGCCGGCTTCGTCGGGTACGCAGAGTGCGTCAATTTCTTTCGTGGCGAGGCGGTTGTTAGGCTTGCCTTGGCGCGCCAGTTGCGCGGCATAAGCGTGTGTGGTGCGACTGCGTACAGCGATAGATCCTTCGCCGTTGCTCTTACCTTGCAATTCTCCTTCCGCCAACGCCGGCACTTCAATCACCATGTCGATGCGATCCATTAAAGGCCCGGAAATTTTCCCGCGATAGCGTGCCACCTGATCCGGCGTGCACCGGCAGCGCCCACTGGCGTGTCCCAGATAGCCACAGGGGCAGGGATTCATAGCGCCGACGAGTTGGAACTGCGCGGGAAAGTCGACGCGTCGCGTCGCGCGGGCAACGCTAATGTGGCCGGATTCCAGAGGCTCGCGCAAGGCTTCCAGCACGCGGCGCTCAAACTCTGGCAGCTCGTCAAGGAAGAGCACGCCATGATGCGCGAGAGAAATTTCGCCCGGCTGCGGATTGCTGCCACCACCGACCAGGGCCGGCGCGGAAGCCGTGTGATGCGGGGCGCGATAGGGGCGTTGCCGCCATTGCGACAATTTGAAACCGCCACTGAGCGAATGAATTGCGGCAGATTCCAAGGCCTGCGCTTCCGTCATCGGCGGTAGGAGACCCGGAAAGCGTGCGGCGAGCATGGATTTCCCCGTGCCCGGCGGCCCAATCATGAGCAGACTGTGGCCACCTGCCGCGGCGACTTCGAGCGCACGCTTGGCTTGCGCCTGGCCCTTCACGTCGGCGAGATCAGGATAAGCGGGCTCGGCAACCGCTGCCTCGCCCGTGTAGGGCGCAAGTTGCTGCTGACCATTCAGATGCGCGCAGACCTCCAGCAAGGATTTCGCCGGCAGGATAAGCGCATTACGCACCAGCGCCGCTTCAGCCGCACTATCGGTAGGCAATATGAAGCTGCGATTGACGCCGGTAGCACGCAAGCACATCGCCAGCGCACCGCGCACAGCACGTAACTCGCCGGTCAACGACAGTTCGCCCGCAAACTCAAACTCGGTGAGCCGCTTGCCGTCGACCTGACCCGATGCAACGAGTATCCCCAGCGCGATAGGCAGATCGAAGCGGCCCGATTCCTTAGGCAGATCGGCCGGGGCGAGATTCACGGTGACCCGCTTCGACGGAAAATCAAAACGCGCATTTTGTATCGCTGCACGCACACGGTCGCGTGCTTCCTTCACTTCGGTATCCGGCAAACCGACGATGGTGAAGGAAGGCAAGCCCGGCCCCAGATGCACTTCAACAGTGACTTCCGGCGCTTCCATACCGGCCAGCGCACGGCTTTTCAGAACGGCGAGCGACACAATGCGAGAGGGATAGAAGAAGAGGGGCCTAGTGTAACGTAGGGTGCGCTGCCTTGCTGTTCACGCACGCTGCGCTAGAAGCCTGGAAACGAAAACGGGCGCCGTAGCGCCCGGTGAGAAGTTGGGGCTATTCAGTCTTTCATTGCCTCGATATTGATGAGCAGTTTCACCTCGTCACCGACAGCGCCGAGTCCAAAGTTCATGCCGAAGTCAGAGCGTTTAATGGTGACGTTGGCGTCCGCACCGCAGGCTTCTTTTTTCGTCATGGGATGTGGCGCGCAGCGGAAACTGGTGACATTGAGCGTCACCGGCTTAATGACGCCGCGTATCATCAGATCGCCACTCACGGCTACCAGTGCGTCGCCGTTGAACTTCAAGTCTTTGGAGCGGAAGGCGATGACAGGGTTCTTGGCGACGTCGAAGAAATTCTCGCCGCGCAAATGCTCTTCCAAGAGCGGCATGCCGGTGCTGACGGACGCGGCATCGATATTGATATCCACCGTGCCGGTTTTCGCGGCACGGTCCAAGGTGATCTTGCCGCTGGTCTTGTTGAAGCGACCGCGCTGTATCGAAAAACCCAGATGTCGCACTTCGTAGCTTGGGAAGGTGTGAGCAGGATCCAGCGTATAGGAATCGGCGGCCTGGCTCGGCAGAGCAATCGTGGCAGCCAGGGTGGCGAGGGCGGCGAATAGATGCTTATTCATTGATCCTCCAGTGGGGTGGTTAACGGTGGGTGGTTAACGGTGGGTGGTTTTTACTTCTTGCTCTTAGTCGCGGCGACAGGCGCCGCAATTACAAATAGACTGAATTTTACGACGACCTCATTGGATACCGTCGCGGTATCCGCCCACTCGCCTTCACCGATGCCATAGGCGAGGCGTTTGATGGTGAAGCTGCCTTCGACGCGGCCGCCGCTGCCCTCTGGTTTGAAGGTAAAGGGTGCGGCGATATCCAGGTTGCGACCTTTGATGTTCAGCTTGCCTTGCGCTTCGTAACGATCCGCGCCGAGCGACTTGATGCCGCTGGAAATGAAACGTGCAGTGGGAAAACTCTGCGTATCGAACCAGGCCTTGTGCTTGATTTCAGTGTTGGCGTCTTCGTTGCCTGCGTCGATGCTATTCAAGTCTATCTCGATTTGTGCGCGCCCCATGTCTGGCTTGGCTGGGTCGAAACTCACCTGCGCAGTAAATTTTCCGAATTTGCCGTCGATGGGCACATTCATTTGCTTGGAGGTGAAGGTAACGCGGCTTTTCTCCGACTGCACACTGTTGAATTCGGTCGCAAGTACGGCGCCACAGGTTAGGGCGACAACGAGACCAAGAAAATATTTTTTCACGTTCGGGGTCCTCTAAATCCAGGCAACATGCGCCGGAGCACGTCGTCGCGGTCGACCAGATGATGCTTCAGTGCGGCGGCAATGTGACCGATGACCAGCAACGCCATGGTGAAGGCCAGCGCACCATGAACTTTTTCCAGAACTTCGCCCAGCTCCTTGTTTTTGGCGAGCAAGTCGGGCAAGGGCAGCACGCCGAAGTAAACCGTTTGCACGCCCAGCGCTGAGCTCATCAGCCAGCCGGACAGCGGCACCACAAACAGCAGCACATATAACAGGCCGTGCGTGATGCTCGCCGCGCGCACCTGCCAAGCGGGCATGCCTGCCACCGGCGCCGGCACGTCGTGAGTCACGCGCCAGATGGCGCGCAGGGCGGCGAGTAAAAATATCGTAACCCCTACCCATTTGTGCCAGGCGAAGAGTTTTAACTTAGTGGGCGACAGCGGCAAGTCCGCCATGTAGATGCCCAATGGAATCGCGCCGAATATCAGTAGCGCGATCAACCAATGCAGGGCGATGCCAGTCTTGGTGTAGACGAGCGGAGCGGCCATCTGTTGTCCTTTATCGAGGCTAGGGTGTGACTGGTTGAGGGCGTTACAGGTTCCCTGTGACTAGCATCGGGCCGATCTTAATCCGGCTGACGACCAGGCGCGTTGGCTTCGAGCGACGCGAGGCGTTCTTCCATCGCCGCCAGTTTTTCGCGACTGCGCGCGAGGACTTGCTGCTGTATTTCGAATTCCTCGCGTGTCACCAAATCGAGCCGGGAGAAAACACCCGCCAGCATGGCCTTGGCGTTTTTCTCCAAGTCTTTGGCGGGACTTGAGGCAGCAAATTCTGAGAGCTTGGCTGCCAGGTCATCGAAAAGTTTAGGTGTGATCATGGCTTTACTGTAGCACGTGTCGTGTCCCTGCGACGAGGCCCGCACCAGGGCAGTGCGACCGCCGCAGACCACGCAACCGATTGGTGCGCGACTTTAGTACGGGCCCGCCATGAATTTTGTAAATCACTGTTGTTACAAACAAAACTTGCCTGGCACAGTAAATGCAAAAGGAGTCTTGCACGTATTTTCTTTTAACGCTTCAAAGGGGAGATTTTCATGCGTAAGACCTTCATTGCCACCGCCATTTTAGGCGCCCTTACTTTGCCCATCAGTGCCCACGCGGACACCGCACCTGCAGCACCGGAGGCGGCACCGGCTTCGCCGCACACCTTCACGGCTAACATTGGCCTGTATTCAGATTATCGCTTCCGCGGCATTACGCAAACCTTTAAGAAGCCGGCGATACAAGGCGGCTTCGATTATGCGCATGCCAGCGGCTTCTATCTCGGTAACTGGAACTCCAACATTTCCGAGACGGCCGGCTTCCCCGAAGGCAATCTTGAAATGGATTTTTACGGCGGCTTCAAGACGAGTCTTGGCGATGTGGGGCTAGACATAGGCGCCATTTACTACTACTACCCCGGTACCGAATCGGGCTCGAGCTTCTACAGCCCGACCAACGCGAACACCGGCAAGACGGCTTCCGGCGCGGTTGATAACAAGGAAATCTACATCGGCGCGAGCTGGAAGTTCCTGTCGCTCAAATATTCACATAGCGTTGACGACTACTTCTCGATTCCGGATACCAAGAACACCTCTTACGTTGATTTGTCCGCCAACTTTGACCTTGGCGACGGCTGGGGCGTTAACGGCCATGCTGGTCACCTTGACGTCGACGGCCTCTCCGACGCCAGCTACACCGATTGGAAAGTCGGCGTGACTAAAGACTTCGGCGGCTGGCTGCTTGCCCTTGCCTATATTGATACCAACGCCAAGGGCAACATCGGCGAGTTCTATCGGTTTACCAAGACATCCTCCGGTAAAACCACCGATGGCGGCAGCGGAACGGCTGTCCTTTCCATCAGCCGCACATTCTGATCACCACCGATCAAGGAGCGAACATGAAACTTGTTACCGCAATTATCAAGCCCTTCAAGCTTGACGAAGTGCGCGAAGCGCTGGCTGCGGTTGGCGTCTCGGGTATTACCGTCACAGAAGTAAAGGGCTTTGGGCGCCAGAAAGGTCACACTGAGCTGTATCGCGGCGCGGAATACGTGGTCGATTTTTTGCCCAAAGTAAAAATCGAAGCTGCGGTCAAGGATGAAATTCTCGAACAGGTAATCGAAGCTATCGAGAAGGCCGCCAGCACCGGCAAAATCGGTGATGGCAAGATATTTGTCTTCGAACTCGAACAAGTCATCCGCATACGCACCGGTGAAACCGGCGCGGAAGCGCTCTAGGAGGGAGTCATGAAAAAACTAATAGCAATCCTGCTGACGGTTTGCGTGGTTGGCTTCGGCGGGAATACCTACGCCGAAGACAAGCCCGCGCCGGCAACAGAAGCCACGCCTGCCGCTACGGCGCCCGCCGAAACGGCAACGCCGGTCGCCGCCCCTGCAGCGGAGGCATCGGCGCCCGCAGCTGCAGCTCCTACGCCAAACAAGGGTGACACCGCCTGGTTGATGGTGGCTACGGCCTTCGTTATTCTCATGTCCATTCCCGGGCTGGCGCTGTTTTATGGCGGTTTGGTGCGCGAGAAGAACATGCTCTCGGTGCTAATGCAGGTCTTTGTGGTCTTCTCTCTGATCAGCGTGCTGTGGGTGGTCTTCGGCTACAGCTTGGCCTTCAATGAGGGCAATGCCTTCTTCGGTAATCTCGATAAGCTGTTCCTGAAAGGCGTGACGCCGGATTCCCTGGCGGCCACCTTCAGTAAAGGCGTCGTCATACCGGAGTTTGTGTATGTCGCCTTCCAGGGCGCGTTTGCGGCCATCACTTGCGGGCTGATCGTCGGCTCCTTCGCCGAACGTATCAAGTTCTCCGCCATGCTGGCGTTTATGGTGTTGTGGTTCATCTTCAGCTATGTGCCTATGGCGCATATGGTCTGGTTCTGGACCGGGCCCGATGCCATCACGGACGCCGCCACATTGGCGACCGAAACCGCGAAAGGCGGCTGGCTGTTCCAGAAAGGCGCGCTCGACTTTGCCGGCGGCACGGTGGTGCATATCAACGCGGCAGTGGCCGGTCTGGTTGGTGCCTATTTCGTCGGCAAGCGCATCGGCTACGGCAAAGAGTCAATGGCGCCGCACAGCCTGACCATGACCATGATCGGTGCTTCATTGCTGTGGTTCGGCTGGTTCGGTTTCAACGCCGGCTCGGCGCTCGAAGCCAACGGCACCGCCGCACTGGCCTTCCTCAACACATGGGTCGCCACCGCATGCGCGGCGCTCGCCTGGATGCTGGTCGAATGGATGTTGAAGGGCAAGCCCTCCATGCTGGGTGCCGCTTCTGGCGCGGTTTCTGGCCTCGTCGCAATCACTCCGGCCTGCGGCTTCGTCGGCGTGATGGGCGCCATCGCCATCGGCCTCCTGGCTGGCGTGATCTGCCTGTGGGGCGTAAATGGCTTGAAGCGCCTGCTCGGCGCCGATGACTCGCTCGACGTGTTCGGCGTGCATGGCGTGGGTGGCATCCTCGGCGCCACGCTGACCGGCGTTTTCGCCGCGCCCAGCCTGGGCGGCACCGGCACCTGGGACTACGTTGCCAACAAGGCTGCCGATGGCTACTCGATCATGGATCAAGTGATTGTTCAGCTCACCGCAGTCGGCACCACCCTGGTCTGGTCTGGCGTAGTGGCGATCGTTGCCTACAAGATTGTCGATATGGTCATCGGCCTGCGCGTGCCGGAAGAAGAGGAGCGCGAAGGTCTCGACATCACTTCACATGGTGAAGGCGCTTACCACCACTGACCATACCCTCCCCGGATGGGCAGTATTTACGGGCGCGAGCTAACCCTCGCGCCCTTTTTTTATGAATGAAAATGGATTCTTTGTGTCTGCGTAGTCAAACCACCCTGGCGCTGACACTGATAGCCATAACCTCTACGGGTACACCCCGTGTATATCCCTCACCCCTGGAGAACTCTATGCCACGCAGTTGTTGCGGGGCGGGTGCGGCCCGGTTGCGGGCCAGTCGCGGGGTAACGAATCACCCGAAGACGCCCATCCGGCGCGGCTCTCCGACGAGTGTGCCGAAGTGAGCACTTAACCGCACGTCCACCCGCGCAATGACAAAACCCGGTCATACCCCGCAAACCATTCCTGCTTCGACGACGCTCAGCACACGCCTAGCCGCCACCATCTAACATGCACCGCCCGCGCAAACAGAAAGCGCGCGGCCGCTTCATGCCTGTCGCCCACCAACGCGGCGACGATCCCTTCGCGCATCGGCTGCTCTCGCGTTACGTCGACGCCCATTGCGAATGGCTGGCCGTCACCGGCTACGCCGAAGACACCGTGCGCGTCCGCCGCCGGGCGCTACGCAGCTTCATCACCTGGGCCGGGGATCGCGGCATCGACGACCCGAGGGAGATCACCAAGCCCATCCTGGAACGCTACCAGCGCCATCTCTACTACTACCGAAAACCCAGTGGTAAAGACAGTGGCAGCCCGCTGGCGCCGGGCAGCCAGGTCAATCTGCTGCGCGCGCTCAAGACCTTCTTCAAATGGGCCGTCCGAGAAAACCATCTGCTCTACAACCCCGCCTCCGAACTCGACATCCCCAAAGTCCAGCGCCGCCTGCCGCGCCATATCCTCTCGGTCGCCGAGGTCGCCGCCATCCTCAACGAAGCCCACGGCGTGGAGCCCGCCAGCCTGCGCGACCGCGCCTTGCTGGAGCTGCTCTACAGCACCGGCCTGCGCAGGAAGGAAGCCGCCAGCTTGACGCGCAGCAGTATCGACTTCATCCGCCAGGTGGTGTTCGTGCGCGAAGGCAAGGGCGGTCGTGACCGTGTCGTGCCCCTGGGCAGTCGCGCTGCCGCCTGGCTGGAGAAATATCTCTTCGAAGCCCGGCCGCAACTCACCGCCCACGACGCCCAGGCACTCTTCGTCACCGATTTCGGCGACCCCGTCACCGGCCCCTACGTCGCGACGCGGGTCAAACGCCACATGGCCCTGGCTGGCATCGCACGACCCGGCGCAGCCCATCTCTTGCGCCATGCCTGTGCGACGCACATGCTCGAAGGCGGCGCTGACATCCGTTTCATTCAGGCACTGTTGGGTCATGCCAATCTCAACACCACCGAGATTTACACGCATGTCTCTATCGAGCAGTTGAAGGCCATTCATGCGGCCACGCATCCGGCGCGATTAACGCAGCACCAGGCGATGGCAGCGGCTCCGGATGAGGCTACCCCTCAAGCCACAGTGCGCGATGCGGCACAGGCGTTTTTAGACACCCTGCAAGATGAGGGCGGGGGTGATGAAGAAGACAGCTCAGCCTGACGGCCGCGATCTCTCCGCCGTTCCTTAGCCGCCAGCCTGAACGCCGGCGTCATGCCGCCGGCCTTGTCGCCGGCCTTGTCGCTCCGCGCGCAATCAGCGAAACTCGCGTCTGGAAAAAATTCCCCTCCGTCATGCAGCTTCGTCAGCACGAACCCTCCGCCAACCCGCACCCCGCCTGGGAAAACTCGCCAAATCTACGACTGCGCATGGCGGGGCGACGGATTGCCGCAGATGCGCTCTCCGGCTTCGTGCAGGGACAGATGGGGCGGGGGGGTAGTGCAGGAGGAGTCGCCATCTCGGCGCGCGAGGCTGAACTGAATCGTGAAGACGATTTGTATGCGCAGAGTTGGCAGGATGGTCGTTCGGCGCCAGCATCGAGTGATGCTGGAATGAGCACTCAATGGAATCGACTATCTCCCAATCAGCTTGGAGAAGGTGTCGTATATTCAGACTCTCATCGCCCCGCAGGTGGGAATTATGTTTATGGCGAAGACTATATTGCTGATGGTCGGTTTATCAATGCATCATTGACGGCTTCAACCGGCATGAACGAATCGTTGGTTAGTCTAGATGCCCATGCTTCAACCCCCTCGGGTGCGGTCTCGAAAGGACTATTGAATGGTTTGGGATTACCTGATCCCCAACTAAACTCCCTTGATAAAATTGTGAGCGATGCAATCAGTGCGGCTAACATGCCCGATGATGGTCTTCCGGCATCTTCTTGGGACACGCTAAGGCGTGATTCGCCATCGGGAATAGTTCGAGAAAATGGACGGAGTTTTTATCTTTCAGCACGCGATCCCAATGGAATTGGAATTTATCAGGCCAATGACTTGGGTAGCACCAATATGCTCGCGTGGGGTAGCAAGGTATCACCCGAATTTAGAATCAAGACAATTCAGATTGCTCAGAATCTCGGAACGAATCCTGACTATTTGATGGCTGCAATGGCTTTTGAAACAGGGGGAACCTTTAGTCCGTCTATCAAAAATGGCAGCGGAAGCGGTGCGACGGGGTTAATACAATTTATGCCCAGTACCGCAATAGGACTCGGCACCACAACTGATGCGCTTAGCAAGATGACAGCGGAGCAGCAGCTAGGTTACGTTGAACAATATTTCAGTCCATACCAGGGCAAATTAAATAGCTTGCCGGATGTATATATGGCTATTCTTCTTCCGTCAGCTATCGGCAAACCTGATGACTACGTCTTGTTTGATCAGAAGGCTAAGCCCAAAGCGTATACACAAAATAAGGGGCTAGACATAAATGGTAATGGTGAGATTACTAAGGCAGAAGCTACAGCTAAAGTTCAAGTCAGATTGACGCTTGGGAGGTCGAGTGAAAACGCCAAATAGCTCTTGGACGCCCTTCCATTTTGTTGCAGCGTTATTCTGTATTTTCACATTGTGTACGGGCTACGATATTGTAAATGCAGAAGAGCTTAAACAAGTCGCGTCAGTACAAACCGTTGCTGGTGTGCTTCAGGTTGTTCAATTAGACGAGGGGCGCTTGGGACGAAGTTATGCTGTCATTCTAAATGAAGAGGTTATTTTAAAAACTGGTGATGGTGATGATGCCGAACAAAAATTATCGGACTTCCCTGTCCCAATAATTGTTAAGCATTTTAGAAAATTGATTCCGCCGTTTGACGAAGTGATCTTGTTTCAGCAGAACTCTTGGGGCAACGCCTGCAATGGTGGACCATTGTGGTTCTTAGGCCTCAAAAAAGACGGCTCATATCACCGATCTGAAGTCTTAGATTTTTGTGGAGGATTTGCCCCAATGGTTAAAGAAAAAAATGGACAAATTACTATTGTTATTCCTGGGGGCTCTCGCAATCGTGGGCAAGGTCATATATCGAGTGAGTCGTGGGCATTCAAGAATGGTCGTTTGCGACGAACAAAATGACACGATAAGGGGCCAGGCTGAGGTACCCCGGCTTTCACGGACAGTTAATTTAAGCACATCAGCGTAAAACGGGTCAGGCTGAGCTACCCCGACTTTCACGGACACTTTTGAAGGTAGACAATACCTGTGGAGGTGTCAGATGGGAAAGGCAATCAGAGCAAAGGGGTCAGCGTGAATAGTTTCATGCTCGTAAATTTCCCAGCCCGCAGCGGGCATTGAAGAATCAAAGGTTCCAGGCTCGAATTAAATTCCATGTCCTTACTGCTACCCCGCCCGTCACGCCCCTTGCAAAGCGTGCATGGTTGAAGGCAGTGCCCGGCAAGCCGCGCGCCGGGCTACACCGAGGTTATTTGCCTGCAGTCCCGCTTGCGGCCTCCGCTCAAAGTCAGGCGCTCTGCGCATCGCACGCAAACAGCCCGCAGCGGGCCTTGAGCCCACCGCGACCTGGCCCTCGTCCCGGGGTAAATTGGCTGCGCCAGCTTTAACATAACCGCGCCTTACGCAAAGTAGGCCAGTCGCTGCAGGGCTGCGCTTGGTGGCCTACCGCTTCGCGCCCTGGTGGGTTCGCGTAAGGGACGGTTATGTCTTGCGCCCCAGGCCGAAGGCGCGCGGCGTCCGCTACGCGCACGTCGCTTAACGTCGCTGCCTTGCGTGCTCGCGTTTCACGCCAGCACGAGGGTTTAGCCAGGCGCTGCGCGCAAGGGTGGAGCACGAGCCCCGGCCCCATTGCAGGGCGCATCGCGCGTTTGCACACGCGCGATCGTTCCGCAGGGGCGCGGCATGCCGCGCGAAACCCCTGCTACACCCCACGCGTTGCATTCGCACGGCTTCAGCCCTGCGGGCTTACGCTCCACGCTCGATGCGCCGTCCCCAAGGGGGCTCCCTCAAGCCCAACACCATTGCTTCTTTAGCTGCCCAAGCAATGTGTGCTGTTCTCTGTGGTTGTTTACAGCAATAAAAAAAGCAGCCCCACCGCGCTATGCGCGGTGAGCTGCTGAGATAAAAGCGAGCAGGGCCGCGCTGCGGTCCTGCATTCAATCGATCAAGATTTATCGCTTCGCTTCTTCTCCATCGGTGTGACGAAGCCGATAGGTCGCTTCGGTGGCTCAGGTGGCGGCGCCATGAGTTGGCGGATCGCATCGAGAATCCCGGCGATAGCCTGATCGTGACCCTTGAGTTTGCGCTCCAGCTCGGTGAGTTTCGTTGCCAGGTCTTTGCTGGAAGTGAGCACCTCACGCAAGCGTACGAAGGCGCGCACCACATAGATGGAGACCTCCACCGCACGCGGGCTGTTGAGCACCGTTGCTGCCATGATTGCGCCGTGTTCGGTGAAGACGTAAGGCAGGTATTTGCGGTGTTGGCCGCGCCCCGTCTTTAAGGTCGCAAATTGCGACCTTAAAGACCCCCGCTCTTCCTGCGAGAGTTGGAACATGAAGTCTTCCGGGAAGCGTCCCGCGTTGCGTCGCATCTGCTCATTGCAACGCTTCGTTGTGACGTCGTACAACTCGGCCAGATCGGAATCGATCATCACCTTCTGGCCCGCGAATTACCAGGATGCGTGAGGGGATGTGTTCCAATAGTGGGGGAGTCATATTATTCTCGGCCATATTTACCCCGATGGCCTGAGCATGCCGTTTGTCCGCTGCATGCGCTGAAGTGACCCATCATCAAAGGAAACCGTCGCGTATCGGAGTGCAATCCGCACTCAAGCGCTTACCTATCGAAACACCACTGTGCGATTGCCATTGAGCAAGACACGGTCTTCCACGTGATAGCGCAGGCCGCGCGCTAGCACGGCTTTTTCGATGTCTTTACCGTAGCGCACCAGGTCTTCCACCGTATCGCCGTGGTCGATGCGTACAGTGTCCTGTTCGATAATGGGGCCGGCATCCAGTTCGGCGGTGACGTAATGACAGGTTGCGCCGATCAGTTTGACGCCGCGCTGGTAGGCCTGGTGATAGGGCTTGGCGCCGACGAAGGAAGGCAGGAAGGAGTGGTGGATGTTGACGATGCGACCGGGGTAGCGTTCGCACAGGTCTGCCGAGAGCACCTGCATGTAGCGCGCCAATACCATCACGTCGCCGCGCGCTTCTTCGAATAGCCGCGTTACTTCGGTGTAGGCGCGGGCCTTGTTCTCCGGCGTGATGGGCACATGATGAAACGGAATGCCGTGCCACTCGACGAAGCTGCGAAAGTTGTCGTGGTTGGAAATGACGCAGGGAATCTCAATATCCAGTTCCTTGCTCTGCCAGCGCGCCAGCAAATCATAAAGACAATGCTCTTGCGTGGAGACCAGCACGACGACGCGCTTTTTTACGGCTGAATCGGTAATGCGGCTATCCATGTCGAATTCATCGGCGATAGGCTGGAAGCGGCGCTGGAATTCCGCCAGATCGAAGGGCAGTGAGTCAGCCTTGATCTCGATGCGCATGAAATAACGTTCGGTGTCCGAGTCGGCATGGTGGCTCGTCTCGAGTATCCAGCCCTTGTTGTCAGCGATGAAGGTGGCTACGCGAGCGACGATGCCCACCCGGTCTGGGCAGGCGGCGGTGAGCGTGTAGCGGCGTTGCGGATGCATGATGTCGGCCAGATAGAGGGTGCAGGGATTCTAGCGGAACTTACTGCCGCTGGCGGCTCACGAGTTTTCCACTTCTTCCTGCAAGGCAAGCCAGCGTTCTTCGGCTTCGGCGAGTTGCTGCGTGAGTTCGCTCTGGCGTTTGACGCTTTGCTGCATGGCCGGTTTGTCTGGCGATTGATAGACGGCGGGGTCGGATAGCTTGGCTTCCAGCGCGGCTTTTTCCTGGTTGAGCTGCGCCATGCGGCGCTCCAGTTGTTCGAGTTCGCGCGTTTTTGGGTTGCGCTGATTGCCGGAAGCGGCTTTCTTGGTTGCGCTCGCGGGTACTTGTTGCACTGGCTTGGCGCGGGCTTCGGCGCGTTGCTGTCGTTGCTCTTTGCGGCTGGTCGTCTCTGGTTTGTTGGCGACGGCCTTTTCGCCGGCGGCCGATTGGTCCAGCCATTTGCGGTAATCGTCCAGATCGCCTTCGAAGGGCTGGACGCCGCCATCCGCGACAAGGCTGAAACTATCGCAGGTGGTGCGGAGCAGATGCCGGTCGTGCGACACCAGCACCATCGCGCCCTCGTATTCCGACAGGGCCAGGGTCAGTGCGTGGCGCATTTCCAGATCGAGGTGGTTGGTCGGTTCATCCAGCAACAGCAGATTGGGTTTTTGCCAGATCAGCAGCGCCAGCGCGAGGCGCGATTTCTCGCCGCCCGAGAAGGGGCCAACCTTGGCGGTGGTCATGTCGCCGTGGAAGTTGAAGCCACCGAGATAGTTGCGGAAATCCTGCTCGCGCGTCCTCGGGTCAAGATGCACCATGTGCCACAGTGGGCTCTCATCGGGGCGCAGTTGTTCGAGTTGGTGCTGGGCGAAATAGCCGATCTTGAGGCCTTTGCCTTCGCGTCTATGGCCGGCGAGCGGCTCGGCCAGCCCCGCCAGCAGACGGATCAGCGTCGACTTGCCGGCGCCATTGCGCCCCAAAAGACCTAGACGTTCGCCGCGTCGCAGCGTGAGGTTGAGGTTGGAGAGCACCACACGCTCGCCGTAGCCGGCGGCGCCGTCTTCCAGCATCAGCAGCGGATCAGGGCTGCCGACGGGTTCGAAGAAACGAAACTCGAAAGGCGTGTCGACGTGCGCGGCGGTGACTTCTTCCATGCGGGCCAGCGCCTTGATGCGGCTCTGCGCCTGACGCGCCTTGGTGGCCTTGGCGCGGAAGCGCTCGATGTAGCTTTTGAGATGGGCGACTTCACGCTGCTGCTTGTCGTGCATGGCCTGCTGCAAGGCCAGATGCTCGGCGCGGGCGCGCTCGAAGGCGCTGTAGTTGCCGGTGTAGAGCTTGAGCCGCTTGCCCTCGATGTGCGCGATATGACCGACGGTGGCATCGAGAAAATCGCGGTCGTGCGAAATCATCAGCAGCGTGCCGCGATAGCCCTTCAGCCAGCCTTCCAGCCAGATCACCGCGTCGAGATCGAGGTGGTTGGTCGGTTCGTCCAGCAGCAGCAGATCGGAGCGGCACATCAAAGCGCGCGCGAGATTAAGCCGCACGCGCCAGCCGCCCGAGAATTCTGCCACCGGCTTCTCGAATTCCGCGTCGGAAAACCCCAGGCCGTGCAGCAGCGCGGCGGCGCGGGCGCGGGCGCTATAGCCGTCGATGTGGCCGTAGTCCTCGTGCAGATGGGCGATGGCCTCGCCGTCGTGTCGCTCTTCGGCATCGCGCAGCGCGGCCTCGATGCGACGCAGCCCGGCATCGCCATCCAGCGTGTAATCAATGGCGACGGTGTCCAGTGCCGGCGTGTCCTGCGCCACGTGGGCGATGACCCACTGCGGCGGCAGTTCGAGATCGCCCTGTTCCTGATGCAAATCATTGGTCAGCAACGCGAACAGGCTGGATTTTCCGCAGCCATTCGCGCCGGTAAGGCCAACTTTTTGCCCCGCATGTAGACTGAGATTGACCCCTTCGAGCAACGGGCGACCGGCCCGGGCGAGGGTGAGATTGCGTAAAAGAATCACGGAATTTTCAAGATGCCGGTTCAACCGGCACGTGGGGAAACGCGTTATTGTACGCAAGAGCCAAACAGATCACCTGCCATGTCACGCTTTTTCGTTTCCTTTTCCTTTTCCTTTTACGTCGCCTCGCTGTTGTTTGTCGCTACTGCCGCTTATGCGGTGGACGACGCTAGCGTGCCTGCCGTGCCCGGCGTAGCGAGCGAGATTCATCCACCCGCCGCGCAAATCACGCCCGAAGAAGAGCAGCAACTCACCAACAAGGTGCGCGCGCTGAAAGGAAGCGCTGACAAGCAGAAGGCCGACGCCGCGGCCAAGCTCAAGGAATCGGAGACCAGTTGCTGGCAACGGTTTCTGGTTTCGGCCTGTCTGGAGCAAGCCAAGGAAGCTCATACCCAGGCCATGATCGAGGCGCGCAAATTGGATAGTGAGTCACGGCAAATCGAGCGGGACATCCGCCGCCGCCAACAGGTGACCCGAGAAGCCCAAGAGCTGGCCGAAGCGCCCCAGCGCGCCGCGGATGAAGCTGCCAAGGCCGCGCGCGGCCGCGAAGAATCCGCACAGCGCGCTAAGCGTCGTGCCGAAGAGGCCAGCGCGCGGGGAAAGCGCGCCACCGAAGGCCAAAAGCATGCCGTCACCGAAGCCAAGCACCGCGCTGACGCTGCCGCCGCGCGCGAACAGAAACGCAAAAACGCTGAAGATAAAGCGCGCCAACGCGCCGAGAAAGACAAACGCCGCGCGGAAGAAAAAGCAGCCGAGCGTCGCAGTAACGGAATTACGAATTAGCGCGGAGCGCGCTTCTCGTTCTAGGAAAATGCCCCGCGTCAGATAAAGATACCACTGGCAGCCACAAGCTTCGGCGCTGCCAACTCCTTTAGCAGCTACGATTCCGCCAATGGTCCGCCCGGCTGGTGGCGAGTTCGAATTCCGCCTGGACGCGAGCACGGTAGGGGATGTCATACAAAAGGCAAATGCCGATGAATACCGTCACGCCGGCGAGCACCTGGTTGAATCCGATGGTGAAGAGAAAGGAGTAGAGCGGGTGGGCGAGTGCGGCAGATATCAAGAGCCAAACGAGGGTGAGGGTTTGCGCTTTGGACAAGCCGGTTTTTTCCTTCTTGTTTTTCATCATGATCTCCGTATTCGATCTCTGTTGGGGCTGGATTCGCGGTTCGGTGCGTTGAACTATCTCGCACAAACCGTATCCTCGACAAGCTACATTTAGCAACTGTCGTGCCGGACCGACGTCTATTTTTAAGTCATTGAAATGCCTTGCAAGTCTATCCAGGGACGTATTACGGCTTGCCGCTTTTCGCCAGTTTTAGACAAGAATCAGCAGCACGCGTAAAAGGGAGTATGACCTCGCTGTGACTTATGTCACGAACCTCAATACTCGATGCCCTGGCTCACCAGATAGTCCTCGTAGCCGCCTTGATAGTCAATGATGCGATCCGGTCTGATTTCGATGATGCGGTTGGCGAGTGAGGAGACAAATTCCCGGTCATGCGAGACGAAGATCAGCGTGCCGGTGTATATTTCCAGGGCGGTGTTAAGCGACTCGATGGATTCCATGTCGAGGTGATTGGTCGGCTCGTCCATTAACAAGGCATTGGGCTTTTGCAGGATCAACTTACCGAAGAGCATGCGGCCTTGCTCTCCCCCCGAGATCACCTGCACCGACTTGCCGACTTCGTCGCCGGAGAACAGCAGACGACCCAGTGTGGCGCGCACCACTTGCTCGTCGTCGTCGCCGCGCGTCCACTGCCGCATCCAGTCGGTAAGCGGCTCCCCCTTCGCGAAATCGCTGGCGTGATCCTGCGCGAAATAGCCCGCACGCGCCTTTTCCGCCCATTTGATTTTGCCGGCCTTGGGCGCGAGTCCGCCCAATTCCGCCCCCGCAAGACAACGCAGTAGCGTGGTTTTACCCACGCCGTTCTCGCCGATAATAGCGACCTTCTCGCCGGCTTCAATGGTGGCGCTGAAACGTTCGAAGAGATTTTTGTCATAACCGTGAGTCAGCCCGTCGATTTCAACGGCATGGCGATGCAGCTTTTCTTTCTCGTCCACGTCGAAGCGTATCCACGGATATTGCCGTGACGAGGGCTTGATGTCCTCCACCTTGATCTTCTCGATCTGCTTGGCACGGCTGGTGGCCTGGCGTGCCTTGGATTTGTTGGCAGAAAAGCGGCGCACGAAATCCTGCAATTCTGCGACGCGCTCCTTGGCCTTGGTATTGTCTTTCAGCTGCTGCTGGCGGGCCTGCGTCGAGGCCTCCATGTAGTCATCGTAGTTGCCCGGGTAAAGCGTCAGCCGCCCGTAGTCCAGGTCGGCCATGTGCGTGCACACCTGGTTAAGAAAGTGGCGGTCGTGCGAAATGATGATCATGGTGCTGCCACGCTCGTTCAGCACCTGCTCTAACCAGCGGATGGTGTTGATGTCGAGGTTGTTGGTCGGCTCGTCCAGCAGCAGAATGTCGGGGTTGGAAAACAGCGCCTGCGCCAGCAGCACGCGCAGCTTCCAGCCGGGGGCGACGGCGCTCATCGGGCCGCTGTGCTGTTCGGTGGGAATGCCGGCGCCATGCAGTAATTCGCCGGCGCGTGACTCGGCCGTGTACCCGTCGTACTCGGCGAACTTGGCTTCCAGCTCCGCAGCATGGAGGTAGTCTTCTTCGGTGGCCTCGGGATTGGCGTAGATGGCGTCCTTCTCTTGCATGCAGGCCCACATCTGCTCGTGGCCCATTAGCACGACATCGAGTACGCGGATGTCCTCAAAGCCGAACTGGTCCTGCCGCAACCAGGCCATGCGCTCATGCCGATCCAGCGCAACGTTGCCTCCAGAGGGCTCCAGCACGCCCGCGAGTATCTTCATGAAGGTGGTTTTGCCGCAGCCGTTGGCGCCGATCAAGCCGTAACGATTACCCTCGCCGAACTTGACGGAGATGTTCTCGAACAGGGGCTTGGCCCCGAACTGCATGGTAATATTTGAGGTGGTAAGCACTGCAAGTCCGATCCCGAGGTGAACGCTGCCGCGGAGGGTGTCACTGAGGTTGCAACTTAGCCACCCGCGCTGTCCAGCGATAAGCCCTCCATTCTACTATGCCGACTCTTACAGCCGAACTCGACGTGGCGCGGCGTGGCCAGGTATTCACGCCGCCGGCGGTGGTCGACGCCATGTTGGCGCTGCGACGCAATCGAGGCTCAGTGCTGGAGCCGGCCTGCGGCGATGGCGCCTTTACTCGGCATCTGTCCGGCTGCACTGCCATTGAGTTGGACAGCGCTTTCGCGCCGACTGGCGCCCTCACTTTGGACTTCTTCGCCTACCCGGAAAGCCACAAGTTCGACACTATTATCGGCAATCCGCCCTATGTGAAGGCGCGCGACATTCTGCCGGAAACGCGGCGCCATCTCGGCAGCGGCTTGCTCGACGGCCACGCCAATCTCTACCTGCATTTCATCGAGAAGTGCGTGCGCCATTTGCAGCCGGGCGGCGAGCTGGTTTTCATCACCCCCCGCGATTTTCTCAAAGCTACCGGCTCTGCGCGTCTCAATGTCTGGTTGCACGATCAGGGCAGCATCACCGATTTCATCGAGCTGGGCGACGCCCGAATTTTCGAAGGCGCCCTGCCGAACTGCTGCATCTGGCGCTTTGAAAAAGGCAATTTCACGCGGCGCACCACCGATGGTCGGCGCATGCGCTTGGCGGGCGGCCAGCTCATGCTGACGCGCGGCATCTACAGCGTGCCACTTTCTCGTGTTTTCTATGTCAAGGTGGGCGCCGTTTCTGGCGCCGACGATATTTTTACTAACGCGGAATTAGGTAAGGTGGATTTCGTCTGCTCGCGCACCGCCACCACGGGCGAGCTGCGCCGCATGATTTTCGATTCCAAACTTTCTTACCTGGAGCAGTTCAAAGAGCGGCTGTTGGGGCGGCGCGTGGCGAAGTTCGACGAATCAAACTGGTGGCAATGGGGGCGCCGCCATCACGTTTCCACGGCGCCACGCATCTACGTGAATGGCAAAACGCGCCGCCCACAGCCATTTTTTCTGCATGATTGCCACGACTACGACGGCGCTGTCCTGGCGCTTTTCCCTCACGATCCACAAGCTGATGTGGTCACGCTGTGCCGTTTGCTCAATGACGTGGATTGGCAGGAGCTGGGTTTCATTTGCGACGGCCGTTATCTTTTCGCCCAGCGTAGCCTGGAAACCACCCTACTGCCGGAAACCTTCGCGCCCTACGCGCGGCGGTAATGCCTTTGCTGTAACCTTCTACGAATTCGAACGCGACATCATGGTCCCTCATCTCACTACTGCACTGACTGGTCCGCTGCTCGATCTGGAACAGAAATTTCTGGGCGCGCGCACGGACATCGAACAATGGTTCCGCGCGCAATGGCAGGATCACACACCGCCGTTCTATACGTCGGTGGACTTGCGCAACGCCGGCTTCAAGCTGGCGCCCGTCGATACCAATCTCTTTCCTGGCGGCTTCAATAATTTGAATCCGGCATTTCTGCCGCTGTGCGTGCAGGCGGCCATGGCCGCTATTGAGAAGATCTGTCCCGACGCCAAGAATCTGCTGCTGGTGCCGGAAAACCATACGCGTAATTTGTTCTATCTGCAAAACGTCGCTCAGCTTGCTACCATCCTGCGTCACGCGGGCCTTAATGTGCGCATAGGCACGCTGATTCCCGATATCACGGAGCCGACTCCCATAGCACTGGCCGATGGCCAACAATTGTTGCTGGAACCGATGAAGCGCAACAACGGCCGTCTGGGTTTGGACGGTTTCGATCCCTGCGCCATTCTGCTCAACAACGATCTCTCCGCTGGCGTACCCGAGATACTCAAGAACCTGAACGAGCAGTTCGTTCTTCCGCCGCTGCATGCCGGTTGGATGACGCGGCGCAAATCGCAGCACTTCGCCGCCTATGATCGCGTCGCCGGCGAATTCGCTCAGACCCTGGGCCTCGATCCCTGGCTCATCAACCCCGATTTCGCCATGTGCGGCGAGATCAATTTCCAGGAGCGTCAGGGCGAAGAATGCCTGGCCGCGAATGTAGATGCGGTGCTGACGCGCATACGCGCCAAGTACCAGCAATACGGCGTGAAGGAGAAGCCCTTCGTGATCGTCAAGGCCGACGCCGGCACCTACGGCATGGGCATCATGACGGTGTATGACGCCGCCGAAGTCACCGGACTCAATCGCAAACAGCGCAACAAGATGGCGGTGGGTAAGGAAGGCTTGCAGGTCACCGAGGTCATCATTCAGGAAGGTGTGCACACCTTCGAAACTATAGACGGCAATGTCGCCGAGCCGGTGGTGTACATGATCGATCGCTATGTGGTCGGTGGCTTTTACCGCGTCAACACCGAGCGCGGTCGCGACGAGAATCTCAACGCGCCGGGCATGCGTTTCGAGCCGCTGGCTTTCGAGACTAGTTGTTCCTTGCCCGATCCGCACTGTGAGCCCGATGCGCCGCCGAATCGTTTCTTCGCCTACGGGGTTGTCGCCCGGCTAGCCATGCTCGCGGCGGCGGTTGAACTTGAAGTTTCCCAACCGGCTGAGAGTGTCGCGTGAAGCTCTGCTTCATTCTCGATCCGCTCGAGCACCTCAAGGCTTACAAAGATTCGAGCGTCGCCATGATGCGCGAGGCGCAACGGCGTGGCTACGAGGTGCATGCTGTGATGCGGCCTGCGCTCATGTGGCGTGACGGCGCGGTGCGGGCGCAGGCGGCACCCTTGATGCTCAGCGACGACCATCATGATTGGTTTGAGGTAGGCGCTACCTCCGAACAATTATTAAGCGCTTTCGACGCGGTGCTGATGCGTCAGGACCCCCCCTTCGATATCGAATATATTGCTGCCACCTGGTTGCTGGAGCGTGCGAAGGCAGGCGGGGCGCGCGTCTTCAACGATCCTCGCAGCGTACGAGACCACTCCGAGAAGCTCTCAATTCTGGAGTTTCCGCAATTCACTACACCCACATTGGTGGCGCGCGAACCCGAGGCGATCCAGGCTTTTATCGACCATATGCAAGATGCGGTGCTGAAACCCATAGACGGCATGGGTGGCAGCCAGATTTTCCGCGTGCATCGCAATGACCCCAATCGCAACGTCATCACCGAGATGCTCACGCATCACGGCACACGCACCATCATGGCCCAGCACTATTTGCCGGAAATCGCCCAAGGCGACAAACGCATCCTGCTCATAGGCGGCGAAGTCGTGCCTTACGCTTTGGCGCGCATCCCCAAGGCGGGTGAGACGCGCGGCAATCTCGCCGCCGGTGGCACTGGCGTGGCGCAACCGCTCTCCACACGCGACCGCGAAATCGCCGAACACCTCGCGCCGATACTCCAGCGTCGCGGCATACTGCTCACCGGCATAGATGTCATTGGCGACTGCCTCACCGAAATCAATGTCACCAGCCCGACCTGCTTTGTCGAAATCACTGAACAAACCGGCTTCAATGTTGCTGGCATGTTCATTGATGCGCTGGAAAAAGCCTGTCTAACTAAGCACGGGGCAGCATAGAGACCGGCCCCCTCGAGTCTTCGCGGCCTTCGGTTACAATCTTCTGACTATCCAGGCACACCTATGATCGGCATTTTTCTCATCACACATGGCAGCCTTGGTGAATCGCTCATCCAGTGTGCCTGCCATGTACTCAACAAACGTCCACTGCAACTCGTGCAGTTGGGCGTTTCCGCCCAGGACGATCCCCTGGATGCGCTGCCCCTGGCGCGAGACATGCTGAAAATGGTGGACAGCGGCAGTGGCGTACTCGTGCTCACCGATGTTTTCGGCGCTACGCCGAGCAACATTGCGCAGAAATTATTGCAGTACGGTCATGTCGAGGCCGTGACGGGCGCCAATCTGCCCATGCTATTACGTGCGCTAACCTACCGTGATAAGGATATGGAAACTTTGATCAGCAAAGCGGTATCCGGCGGACACGATGGCGTGCTGCAGATCAAAGGGGAGCGGCATGCCTAAGAAGGAAGTCGAAATCGTCAATCGCCTGGGGCTGCATGCGCGCGCTTCGGCCAAACTCACACAGACGGCCACGCCTTTCGTGTGTGAAGTATGGTTAGAGCGCAACGGCCGCCGCGTCAATGCCAAAAGCATTATGGGTGTAATGATGCTGGCCGCTGGCAAAGGCGCCACTATCGTCGTGGAGACTGAAGGCCCCGATGCTGATGCGGCGCTCGCCGCCATCATTGCTCTCATCGCCGACAAATTTGGCGAGGGCGAGTGAAGCCATGAGCTTCACCATCCACGGCCTGGCGGTCTCTCATGGCATCGCCATCGGCCATGCCCATCTGGTGTCGCACGCCACACTGGAAGTGTCCCACCTTTTGCTGCCTGTAAAAGCGGTTGAAGAGGAAATCGCCCGTCTGGATGCGGCGCTGGTTGTAGTCGGTGAAGAACTGGATCAATTGCTTGCCGGCAGCAGTGTGGGTACGCCAGCCGAGATAACCGCCTTCATCGATGTGCATCAAATGATCCTGGCCGACCCGATGCTGACTGACGCCACGCGCGCCCTCATCCGCGAGCGGCGCTGCAACGCTGAGTGGGCACTGGTGCAACAAATGGAGCAGGTAGTGCATCAGTTCGACCAGATCGAAGATGTGTATCTGCGCGAGCGCAAGGCCGACATAGTGCAAGTAGTCGAGCGTGTGTTGAAGGTCTTGCTGGGCCACCCTGGCCAGTTACCGCCGCGCCGCGGACGCGAAGAACATCTCATCATCGTGGCGCACGATTTGTCGCCGGCCGACACTATCCAGTTCAAGCAGCTCAAAATCGGCGGCTTCGTCACCGATTTCGGCGGCGCCACGTCGCATACCGCCATCGTTGCGCGCAGTCTCGCCATTCCAGCGGTGGTTGGTTTGCATCACGCGCGCGCGCTGATCCGCGAAAACGACATGCTCATCGTTGATGGCGGGCGCGGCGTGCTGATCGTCGATCCGGATCCGCGCGTGCTCGAAGAGTATCGCCTGCGCCGCACCGAGCTGGATCTGGAACGCTCCAAGCTCAAGCGCCTGAAAAAATCCCGCGCCACCACACTTGACGGTGAAGACATCAGCCTGCAAGCCAATATCGAATTGCCGCAGGATATGCCGCACGTCAGGGAAGTCAATGCTGCTGGCATTGGCCTATTCCGCACCGAGTTCCTCTTCCTCAACCGCGCCGACATGCCGGACGAAGAAGAGCAATTTCATGCATATCGCAGTGTGACCGAGGCCATGGAGGGCAAGCCGGTTACCATCCGCACGCTAGATGTGGGTGGCGATAAGGGCCTGCGCGGCCAGCGCAGCGAAGCCAATCCGGCGCTGGGCCTGCGCGCCATCCGCTACTGCTTGTCCGAGCCGCAAATGTTTCTTGCGCAGTTGCGCGCCATCCTGCGCGCCTCGCACTACGGCCATGTGCGCATGCTCATTCCCATGCTCTCGTATGCGCAGGAAATCCGTCAGACGCTATCGCTGATCCAGCTCGCCAAGGAAGCCTTGCGTGGCCAAGGCCAGCCCTTTAACGAAGCCATAGAAGTCGGCGGCATGATCGAAATCCCGGCCGCCGCCCTGGCGTTGGGCGTGTTTCTCGACAAGCTGGATTTTCTCTCCATCGGCACCAATGACCTTATCCAATACACGCTGGCGATTGACCGCACCGACGAAGCGGTGGCGCATCTTTATGACCCGCTACACCCGGCTGTGTTGCGCCTTATTGCGCACACCATTCAGGCCGGCACCCGCGCCGGTTTGCCCGTCGCGGTGTGCGGCGAAATGGCCGGCGACGCTAGCCTGACCCGGCTAATGTTAGGCATGGGATTGCGTCAGTTTTCCATGCATCCGGCGCAAATACTCGAAGTCAAACAGCAGGTGCTGCGCAGCGACTTCAAGGAGCTAAAACGCAAGGTGCAGCGCATGCTTAATACGGACGATCCGATCAAACTGCGCACGCAGCTCGACAAGCTCAATGCGGCCTGAGCGTTGCGTTGCGCGCGGCGGGGTGAGGGCTTTACATTTTGTCTGCATCAAGGTAATTTCTACAGACAGCGCCGATTTCACCGTCAGCTTGCGGGCGCTAAAGGAAGTTCATGAGGTTTGAACGCTTCCTTAAGGAAGTTCGTGATGTTCGAACCCTTCCTTATAAATACGGCTAAGCGCGGACTCGCAACCCGGTCCAGCTTAGCTGACCGGGTTTTTGTTTTTGGTATTGAGAAGAAAACATAGAGGAACACATGGCCGAGGGAAATTCCGTCGGCGCCGTGGCGGCGCAGCGCATGCATTTCGAGGAGCCCTTGCATTTCCGCAGTGGCGCGGTGCTCGATGCCTACGATCTCGCCTACGAAACCTACGGCACGCTTAACGCCGAACACTCTAACGCCGTGCTGGTCTGCCACGCGCTCAACGCCTCGCATCACGTCGCCGGCTGGTATGCCGGCGATGCCGAGAATATCGGCTGGTGGGACAACATGATCGGGCCGGGCAAGCCGGTGGACACCCGTCGCTTTTTTGTCATCGGCGTGAATAATCTCGGAGGTTGCTTCGGTTCCACCGGACCCGCGAGCATCGATCCCAAGACCGGCCAGCCCTACGGCTCGCACTTTCCGGTGTTGACGGTGGAAGACTGGGTGGCGGCGCAGGCACGCTTGGCGGATCGTCTCGGCATACGTCAGTTCGCCGCCGTCATGGGCGGCAGTCTCGGCGCCATGCAAGCTATGCAGTGGGCCATCAGTTTTCCGGAGCGCGTACGTAACGCCATTGTCATCGCCGCTGCTCCCAAGCTGTCAGCCCAGAATATCGCCTTCAACGAGGTGGCGCGCCAGGCTATCACCACCGATCCAGATTTTCACGGCGGCGATTTTTACGCCCACGGCGTAGTGCCGCGCGGTGGCCTGCGGCTGGCCCGTATGATCGGCCATATCACCTATCTATCCGACGACGCCATGATGGAGAAATTTGGTCGCGGCCTGCGTACGGGCAGCATCGGCTTTCACTTCGGCGTGGATTTCGAAATCGAATCCTACCTGCGCCATCAAGGCGATAAATTCTCGAATTATTTCGACGCCAATACCTACCTGCTCATCACTCGTACGCTGGATTATTTCGATCCGGCCTTGGAATATGGTGGCAGTCTCTCTGCCGCACTGGCCGGTGTAAAGGCGCATTTTCTCGTGGTCTCGTTCACGTCAGACTGGCGCTTTTCGCCGGCGCGTTCGCGCGAGATCGTGCAAGCCTTGCTCGACGATAAACGCGATGTCTCTTACGCGGAAATCGACGCGCCGCATGGGCACGACGCTTTTTTGCTCGACGATCCGCGCTACCACGGTCTGCTGCGGGCTTACTTTGAAAACATCGCGGAGGGCGTGGCATGAATAGCCAGGCTATCCTCGCCGCACAATCCGGCCGTGCGGATTTCGATGTCATCGCCGGCTGGGTGGCACCGCGCGCGACTGTGCTCGATCTCGGCTGCGGCGACGGCGCGCTGCTGCGCCACCTCGCCCAGGCGCGCGACGTCCATGGCTATGGCGTGGAGATTAGTGACGGGAATGTGCTGGCTTGCGTCAAGGCCGGTGTGAATATAATCCAAAGCAATCTCGAAGCTGGCCTCGCCGGCTTCGAGAATGGCGCATTCGATTGCGTCATCCTCTCGCAAACCTTGCAAGCGATGCGGCATACCGAAGAAATCATCGACGAAATGCTGCGCGTCGGTCGCGAGGCCATCGTCACTTTTCCCAACTTCGGCTATTGGCGCCATCGTTGGCAGGTCGGCATCGAAGGCCATATGCCGGTCTCGGAGCGTCTGCCCTACGAGTGGTACAACACGCCCAACATTCACCTGTGCACTATTGTTGATTTTCAAAACTTCTGTCGCCAGCGTGGCATCGAAATCATCGCTCGTCAGGTGCTGCATGAAGGTGAGGAAGTGCGCTGGTTGCCCAATTTGCGCGGTAGTCTCGCCGTGTTTCGCTTCCGGCGGGCGGGTTGAATGAAAGTGCAGCCGCGGATTTCGCGGATGAACGCGGATAAATCCAAAGAAGAAAATCCGTGTCATCCGCGCCCCTCAAGGGGACTTCCTGCGGGGCGAAATCCGCGGCTGCTTTGCTTTTAATTTCCCATGCCCAACGACAAGCCCTCGCCGATCGCCGCCCTGCTCAATCGGCGCATGCTGATTTGCGTGTTCACGGGCTTTTCGTCTGGCTTGCCGCTGTACCTTCTGCTCAATTTGTTGCCGGCCTGGCTGCGCAGCGAGGGCATAGGCTTGAAGGCCATCGGCTTGTTCGCGCTGATTCAGTTTCCCTACACCTGGAAATTTCTCTGGTCACCCTTGCTGGACCGCTATGCGCTGCCACTGCTGGGGCGTCGACGTGGCTGGATGCTGGCGACGCAGTTGGGCTTGTTCGCCGCCATTGCCGCGCTAGGTGCGCTTTCGCCGCGCGATCAACTAGATTGGATTATCTGGCTCACCGTACTCCTGGCCTTCTTGAGCGCCACGCAGGACATCGTGCTGGACGCCTACCGCCGCGAGTTGTTGCGAGACGAAGAACTGGGCCTGGGCAATGCCGTGCACGTGAACGCCTACAAGGTGGCGGGTTTGGTGCCCGGCTCGCTTTCCTTGATTCTGGCCGACCATCTGCCGTGGCTGCAGGTCTTCGCCATCACGGCACTGTTCATGCTGCCCGGCATGATACTCACGCTCTCGGTGCGCGAGCCGACGCTGGCGGCGGAGACACCGCGCACCTTGCGCGCCGCGGTCGTCGAACCTTTCCGCGAATTCCTCACGCGTAGCGGCTGGCGCAGCGCCCTCTTGGTGCTGGCCTTCATTTTTTTTTACAAGCTGGGTGATTCGATGTGCACGGCACTCGCCACGCCCTTCTATCTCGACATGGGTTTTTCTAAATCGGAAATCGGCCTGGTGGCGAAGAACGCTGGCTTGTGGCCCAGCGTGATTGGTGGCTTGCTGGGCGGCTTGTGGATGGTGCGGCTGGGCATTAATCGCGCGCTGTGGTTGTTCGGCGCCGTGCAATTGTTGGCCATCTTTGGTTTCGCCTGGCTGGCCTGGCTGGGGCCGCGCGCCCTGGTGGAACCCGAGCATCTGCTGCAACTGGCGCTGGTGATCGGCGTTGAAGCGCTGGGGGTGGGCCTGGGTACGGCCGCTTTTGTCGCCTACATCGCCCGCACCACGCATCCGCTCTACACGGCTACCCAGTTCGCTTTGTTCACCAGTCTCGCCGCTGTGCCGCGCACCTTCGGCAACGCCACCACAGGCTGGATCGTGGAACAAATGGGCTGGACAAATTTCTTTCTGCTCTGCGCCCTGCTGGCGGTGCCGGGCATGCTGTTGCTATTTAGAGTAGCACCCTGGCGGACGGGTGAAGAATCCTCCGCCTTGGGCCTCGGACGGTAAAATCGGAGATTTCAGCGCTGCGTTTCTTTTGTGTTGCGCACGGGTTCATCATTGCGTCGGGTGCGCCGACGATCTAGCCACCAGGCCAGAAATGGTAGCAACATCACTGAGCCGGGCAAAGACCCCGTAAAGCGATAAGGGGAGAGGTAAGGCGAATGCAGCGGTAGCGCGCGCAACTCCTCACGCAATTCACGTCGCTCGGCGCTGCTCCGGCGACAGCCATTACGCTGCTTCATGAGCAGCGGCATTAAGCCATCTATCTTGAGAATTTCCGAGACCATGCGTGCGCGCTGGTGTTGCTGCGCCTTGATCAGACCACGCAAAGGACTGGCAGGGCGAGAATAATAATTCTGTGGCATGAGCCTTACAGGGGAATCATGGCCTGCAAGGCACCGCGCGTCCGACGCAGCAACTGCCAAGCCACAAAGCCACGACGTACCCAGCGGAACGTCGCCTTGGGCCGCGCTACAAGCAAGACGACACCGGCGACGACGAGCAAGGGGCTGTGGCCGCGCACCCATGCACCAATACGCTGCAGGCCTTGCATAGCGCTGAATGCAGGGGCGAAAACCTCCAACTGCTGCGCCATCTGCAAGCGTTGTGTGGCCGCTTGAATTTGCAAGCGCTGTTTCTTCAGAGCGAGTTCTACTAGGCGCTGGTTCATAGGGCGAGTATCGACTAATCGTTGCGCAAAGCTTCGCAGTCTTCCGCCAATTCAGCCATGCTGGCGGCAAAGAGTTGTGACCCTCGCCGCGCCAAACGGACAACCGCGAACGTGGCTACCGCGCCGACGGTCAGAAAGACCGCAGTGAATATGCCCAAGGCCAGCAAACGTTGGCTATCCCACAGCAACACGGTAACGAATAGAGCGAGGAAAATCGCGCCGAAGCCTAGGAAGAAAAACGCCGCGGCGGCATAAGCCAGCATGCTGGCTAGCCGAAGTTTTTCTTCTTCGACTTCGGTGACTAACAGTTCAAGGCGCGTCTTGAGGATGGCAAACGCCGTGGCACCCACACCTCGCACTCGCGCCAGCAGTCCGGCTGCGCCGGCTTCGCTGCTCACACCCATGATGGGCGACTTAACGACGGCCGATCAAGAGACCGATGACCAGGCCGATGCTGGCGGCTATGCCTATGGAACGCCAAGGGTAGTCATGCACATAGTCGTCCGTGGCACTGGCGACGGCTTTGGTTTTTTCCACCACAGCGGCTTGCGCGTCAGCCAGGCTGTTCTTGGCGTTGTTGAGATGATCTTGCAACTTGGCGCGCAGGTCGCCGAGCTTGTCGCCGGCCTGGCCCGCGGTGGCGCGCAACAATTCTTCGGCGTCGGCGACCACTACTTTGAAATCGGCGACGAGTTTTCCTTTGGTGATCGGACTTACTTGATCCATGACGGCTCTCCAGGTTGATAACGATATTTATGAATGAAGGCTACCGATTTTCACGGCGAAACGCAATTAGCGAAATCAAACGATGGTGTAGTCGTAATCGACCGTCAAGGGCGCGTGATCGGAGAAACGCTCCTCCTTGTAGATGGCCGCTTGGCGCGCCTTTTCGGCCAGTTCAGGAGTGGCGATATGATAATCGATGCGCCAGCCGACATTTTTCGCCCAGGCCTGCCCGCGATTCGACCACCAGGTGTAGGCGTCGCCCATAGTCTCGGGATGCACTTGCCGATAGACGTCGACCCAACCTAACTCGTCGAAGGCGCGGGTTAACCAGGCGCGTTCCTCGGGCAGAAAGCCGGAGTTCTTCTGGTTGCTCTTCCAGTTTTTCAAATCAATCTCGCGGTGTGCGATGTTCCAGTCGCCGCACATCACGATCTCGCGGCCTGCGTTACGCAGCTTTTTCAGATGCGTGAAGAAATGCTCCAGGAAAACGAACTTCGCTGCTTGGCGGTGATCGCCGCTGGAGCCGGAGGGCAGATAGAGCGAGATGACCTAGAAGTTGTCGTAGACCAATTCCAGATAGCGGCCCTCGGCATCGATCTCCGGCACGCCTAGCCCTACGACAACACGCTTCGGCGTGCGTCGCGTGTAAAGCCCCACGCCGCTATAGCCCTTCTTCTCTGCGTAGTGGAAATAGCCCTGGTAGCCCGGCGGCGTCAGCATCTCGGGCGTCATGTCCGCCTCTTGCGCTTTGAGTTCTTGCAGGCAGACGATGTCGGCTTCCTGCTTGGCCAGCCAGGGAAAAAAGCCTTTGCGCTCTGCCGAGCGTATGCCATTAAGGTTCAAGGTTATGATACGCATCGTAAATCCGAATTTTAAAAATGACTGTTCAAAGTGAGTGCAAGATGAGTTTGAGCGGCAAGTTTATCGAGTTTGCGGTAGAGCAGGGCGTTTTGGGTTTCGGCGAATTCACCACCAAGGCGGGACGGCTGAGCCCCTATTTTTTCAACGCCGGCTTGTTCAACGACGGCCACTCGTTACATCGCCTCACCAACTTCTATGCCGAAGCCATAATCGCGTCGGGCCTGGCTTTCGACATGCTGTTTGGCCCGGCTTACAAGGGCATACCGCTCGCCGCCGGTACGGCCATCGCGCTTGCTCAAAAAGGGCACAATTTGCCCTTCGCCTTCAACCGCAAGGAAGCCAAGGATCACGGCGAAGGCGGGACGCTGGTCGGTGCGCCCTTGGCGGGACGGGTGCTGATCATTGATGATGTGATCTCCGCGGGCACCTCGGTGCGTGAGTCCGTCGGGCTGATCCGCGCCGCCGGTGCTCAGCCTTGCGGTGTGGTGATTGCGCTCGACCGCATGGAGCGCGGCCAGGGGCACCTATCGGCGGTACAAGAAGTGCGCGACATCTATGGTTTACCGGTCATTGCGGTCGCCACGCTGGATGATCTGCTCGCTTATCTTGCTGGTCGCGCCGAGCTGGCGCAGAAGTTGCAAGAGGTCACCCGCTATAGACAACAATATGGGACTACACCATGAAACCAAGGCTAGGCTCAGCCTTTACCGTTTTTGTTTTTTCCAGTCTGTTCGCCACTGCAGCGCAAGCAGGGTCAACTTTCTGTTGCGCCGATGATAAGGGCAAACAGGTTTGTTCCGATGTCCTTCCACCGGCCTGCTATGGCAAGGCTTACCGGGAAATCAACGAGCGTGGCATCACGGTCAAACGCGTCGACGCCCCTCTAACAGCCGAACAGCTCGCTAAAAAGGAAGAAGAGGCCAAGCAGGCCAAGGAAGAAGCGCAGAGAAAGCTCGAACAAGACCACAAGAACCGGGCTTTGTTAGCCACCTACGCGACCGAGCAAGACATCGACTACATGCGCAATCGCGCCGTGAGCGAGTTACAAAAAGCTATCGAGGATTCGAAAGTCAAGCTGGACGACGTGGCGAAAAAGCAGGTGAAGCTCAACGAAGAGGCCGAGTTCTACAAGAAAAAAACGTTGCCGTTTCAGCTGAGAAACGCCATGCGCGAGAACGAGGATGAGCGAAAAACCTTCCAGTCCACCATAGACACTAAGCAAAAAGACATAGCCGCAGTCAAGGCTAAGTACGACGACGAATTGGCGCGCTACCGCGAGCTTAAGGGTGGCAAGAAGCCTGCAACGGTTGCGGCCGAGCCGTCGGCCGCCGATCGGCGGCCGCGCTAAAGCTTAGGGCGTGAGCTTGCGTCGCAGCAGGTCATTCACTTGCTGCGGATTGGCCTTGCCTTTGGTGGCCTTCATGGCCTGCCCCACTAAGGCGTTAAAGGCTTTTTCCTTGCCGGCGTGGAACTCCTCTACCGATTTCGGATTGGCTGCGAGCACTTCATCGACGATTTTCTCGATGGCGCCCACGTCTGAAATTTGCTGCAATCCGCGCGCCTCAATCACCGCGTCGGCGTCGCGTGATTCGCCAGCCCATAGCGCTTCGAAGACTTCTTTGGCGATCTTGCTCGAAATGGTGCCATCGACTATGCGCTTTAGCAGGCCCGCCAGTTGTGCAGGCGTCAGCGGTGCAGCCGAGATGTCCTTGTCTTCACGATTCAAGCGCGCGGCAAGTTCGCCCATGACCCAATTGGCGCACACCTTGGCATCCGTACCCAGTATCGCTAGCGTTTGCTCGTAATAGGCCGCTGTCTCGCGCGTAGCGGTTAGACCCGCAGCGTCGTACGTGGAAAGACCGTGTTCGCGTTCGAAGCGCTCGCGCATTTGCTGCGGTAACTCAGGCAACGTGGCGTGCACCTTAGCGATCCACGCCTCGGAAATCTCCAGCGGCAATAAATCGGGATCGGGGAAGTAGCGGTAATCGTGCGCGTCTTCCTTGGAGCGCATGGCGCGCGTCTCGCCGGTGGCAGGGTCGAAGAGCACCGTCGCCTGCTCAACCCGACCACCGTTTTCCAGCGTTTCGATTTGCCACTTCACCTCATACTCGATGGCCTGTTGCATGAAGCGGAAGGAGTTGAGATTTTTAATTTCGCGGCGCGTACCCAGCGGGTCGCCAGGGCGGCGCACCGAGACGTTGGCGTCGCAGCGGAAAGAGCCTTCCTGCATGTTGCCGTCGCAGATGTCTATCCAACGTACCAGCGCGTGCAGCGCTTTGGCGTAAGCTACTGCTTCTTCGGCCGAACTCATATCCGGCTCGGTGACAATTTCCAGTAGCGGCGTGCCGGCGCGGTTGAGGTCTATGCCGCTCTTGCCGTGAAAATCTTCATGCAGCGATTTGCCAGCGTCTTCCTCCAGATGGGCACGCGTCAGGCGCACGATTTTTTGCTGAGCCTGCCCTGAGCTTGTCGCAGGGACTTGAATCGCGAGGCTTCCGCCTACGACCACGGGCAGCTCGTACTGGCTGATCTGGTAACCCTTGGGTAAATCCGGGTAGAAATAATTCTTGCGCGCGAAGACGGAGCGCCGAGCGATGCTGGCACCCACCGCCAAACCTAAGCGGATTGCGCGCTCCACGGCGCCGTGATTTAGCACCGGCAGCACGCCGGGCAACGCGATATCCACGGCGCAGGCTTGCGCGTTTGGCACTGCGCCGAAGGCCGTAGCCGCGCCGGAGAAAATTTTCGATTGCGTATTGAGCTGCGCGTGGGTTTCGAGCCCGATGACAATTTCCCAGGTCATGATCAGATGTCCTCCGGCATTTGGGTGTGCCAGTTGGTGGCCAACTGATACTGATGCGCGGCGTTGAGCATGCGCGCTTCGTCAAAGTAGTTGCCGATGAGTTGCAGGCCCACTGGTAGCTCACTTGCTTCACCACCTGAAAAGCCGCATGGAATGGACATCCCCGGCAAGCCGGCGAGGTTGACGGCGATGGTGTAAATGTCGGAGAGGTACATCTGCACCGGGTCGGCGGATTTTTCGCCGAGTTTGAAAGCGGTGGTCGGCGCGGTCGGACCGAGAATTAGATCGCATTGGCTGAAAGCTGTGGCGAAGTCCTGCGCGATCAGGCGACGGATGCGCTGGGCTTGCAGGTAGTAGGCGTCGTAATAGCCGTGCGAGAGCACGTACGTGCCGATTAAAATACGTCGCTTCACCTCGGCGCCGAAGCCCTGGGCACGGCTCTTGGCATACATGTCGGCGAGGTCGCCGTATTGCGGGGCGCGGTAACCATAGCGTACGCCGTCGAAGCGCGACAAATTGCTGGAGGCTTCAGCCGGGGCAATAACGTAGTACGCCGCGACGGAAAGCTTCATGTTCGGCAGCGAGATTTCTACTGTGGTGGCGCCCAGCTTGCGGTATTCGGCGATGGCCGCTTCCACTGCCTGCGCGACATCCGCCGACAGCCCCTCGGCGAAAAATTCTTTCGGTAGGCCGATCTTCAAACCGGCGAGTGGTTTGGCGAGATCGCGGGCGTAGTCTTCGGCCGGCCGGTCGAGGCTGGTGGAATCGCACTCGTCGAAACCGGCCATGGCGTTGAGCAGGAGCGCGCAGTCTTCCGCGCTCTTGGCCATTGGGCCGGCTTGGTCCAGTGAGGAAGCGAAGGCGATCATGCCGTAGCGCGACACCACACCGTAGGTGGGCTTGAGTCCGCTCAGTCCGCACAGCGCCGCCGGCTGGCGAATGGAGCCGCCGGTGTCCGTGCCGGTGGCGGCGGGCGCTAGCCGCGCCGCGATGGCCGCCGCCGCGCCGCCGGAAGAGCCGCCGGGCACCAGGCTTGGATTCCACGGGTTCTTCACCGGGCCGTAGAAGGAAGTTTCATTCGACGAACCCATGGCGAACTCATCCATATTGGTCTTGCCCAAGGTAACCATGCCAGCGGCATTGAGGCGCTCGATCACTGTAGCGTCATAGGGGCTTACAAAATTTGAGAGCATCTTCGAGCCGCAGGTGGTGAGCCAACCCTGGGTGCAGAAAATGTCTTTGTGCGCGATGGGTATGCCGGTGAGCGGGCCGGCGTGGCCTGCGGCCAGGCGTGCATCCGCGGCGCGGGCTTGCGCCAGCGTCTTTTCGTGATCGGTGGTGATGAAGGCGTTGAGCGCCGGATTGAGCCGCGTAATGCGTGCCAAGTACAACTCCGTCAGCTCGACGCTGGAGAGCTTCTTTTGGGCGAGCGCGACGGCGAGTTCTTTGAGGCTGGCGTTGATCATGGGTCGAAGTTTTGACGCGGAGTAGGCAGATGAGCGCGGATAGAGCAATGCTTCGCGTTTAGTTTAGTTATCCGCGGTGTCTTATTCGATCACTTTGGGCACCAGGTAAAGACCCGCGTCGACTTCGGGTGCGATTTTCTGAAACTCCGCGTGGTGATCCGTCTCGGTGACACGGTCGTCGCGCAGGCGCTGGGCCAGATCTTGTGCATGGGCCATCGGTTCGACGCCAAGCGTGTCGACCGCCTGCATTTCTTCGATGAGCGCAAAGATACCGTTCAGGCGTAGGCGGGTTTCTTCGACCTCGGCGGGCGCAAGTTCGATGCGGGCAAGATGGGCGATGCGTCGTATTTGGTCGTGATCCAGCGACATGGCTTTTCCGGGCTTTTGTCAGGTTTTGTCAGGCGAGACGGCTAAAATTGCATAGCGCATTAGAGTATCATAGACCCCTAATTTTCTACCACGCGGGCACTTAGCGATGTTTGGTTTCCTACGCTCCTATTTCTCCAACGATCTCGCGATCGACCTTGGCACCGCCAACACCCTGATTTACGTGCGGGGTAAAGGCATCGTGCTCAACGAACCATCGGTAGTAGCGATTCGTACCGAAGGCGGCCCCAATGCCAAGAAAACCATCCAGGCTGTCGGCACCGCCGCCAAGCAGATGCTGGGCAAGACGCCGGGCAACATCACCGCTATTCGCCCCATGAAAGACGGCGTCATTGCCGACTTCACTGTCACCGAGCAAATGCTCAAGCAGTTCATCAAGAGGGTGCATGACTCGCGCCTCTTCTCACCCAGCCCGCGCATCATCATCTGCGTGCCCTGCGGCTCCACCCAAGTCGAGCGCCGCGCCATTCGGGAATCGGCGCTGGGCGCCGGCGCCTCGCAGGTGTATTTGATCGAAGAACCCATGGCCGCAGCCATCGGTGCCGGCATGCCGGTGTCAGATGCTACCGGCTCCATGGTGGTGGATATCGGCGGCGGCACCACAGAGGTCGGCGTCATTTCGCTGGGTGGCATGGTGTACGCCGGCTCGGTGCGCGTGGGCGGTGATAAATTCGACGAAGCCATCATCAACTACATCCGCCGCAACTACGGCATGCTGATCGGCGAAACCACGGCCGAGGCAATTAAGAAGGAAATCGGCTCCGCTTTCCCCGGCTCCGAAGTGAAGGAAATGGAAGTGAAGGGCCGCAACCTGGCCGAAGGCATTCCGCGCAGCTTCACCATTTCCAGTAATGAAATCCTGGAAGCGCTGACCGACCCCCTTAACTCCATCGTCGGCGCCGTCAAGTCAGCGCTGGAGCAGACGCCGCCCGAGTTGGGCGCAGACATTGCCGAAAAAGGTATGGTCATTACCGGTGGCGGCGCCTTGCTGCGTGATCTCGACCGTCTGCTCATGGAAGAAACTGGCTTGCCGGTGATCGTCGCCGACGACCCGCTCACCTGCGTTGTGCGCGGCTCCGGCATCGCGCTAGAGAAAATGGATACGCTCGGCAGTATTTTCGCCAATGAGTGAGTGGCTAGTTTCGTGTTTCGGGTTGCGAGTTTCGCGTTGAAAAGCGACGGCGCGCGACCACTAAACCTCCAAACCGTTAGTCGAGCGTGACTCGGTGCCCGTAGTTAGTCAGGCGCCCCCCTTCTTTAAGCGCGGCCCCGCGCCGCTGGCGCGCTTAGCTTTTTTTGTCATCCTCTCCCTCTCGTTGTTGGTACTGGATCTACGCTTCCACTACCTGGAGCGCGTGAGGCAGGGTGTCGCCATCGCCATCTACCCCATACAGCGCGTTGCCTATGCTCCCGCCGAGCTGATGGATCACTTAGGCGGCTATTTCAGCAGCCTCTCCAGCCTGCAGAACGACAACACCCACCTCAAGCGCAAGGAACTGGAGGCCGCCAACTGGCTACTACGTCAGCAGCATCTTGAGCTGGAAAACCAGCGACTCCGCCAGCTGCTCGAAATGAAAGAGCGCCAGCCCGTGCCGGCCGTTCTGGCAGAAATTCTTTATGCGGCGAATGATCCCTTCACGCGTCGCATCATTGTCGACAAGGGTACGCAGCAAGGTATCGTTGCGGGCCAAGCCGTGGTGGATGAAACAGGACTGATAGGCCAGGTGACGCGCGCCTATCCGCTGCAAAGCGAAGCCACGCTGATCACCGACAAGAACCAGGCAGTGCCTGTACAAGTCGTGCGCAACGGCCTGCGCGCCGTATTGTTCGGCGCCGGCGGCGGGCAACTGGAATTGCGCTTCCTTGCCGCCAACGCCGATGTATTGCCGGGCGATCTGGTCGTTACCTCGGGGCTGGATGGCGTGTACCAGGCCGGCCTGCCGGTAGCGAAGGTCACGCACATCGACCGCGACGCCGCCTACACCTTTGCACGCATTCTCTGCGAGCCGGCGGCCGGCGTGGAAAGGCATGACCAGGTCTTGATCCTCGGCTCGCGCGCGCCGCTTGCCCCCGGTGCGGATGAGCGGCAATCCGCGACGACGGACAAGCCGCTGAAGACCCGGCGCGGCAAGAAAAAGGAATAAGGGACGTCGATGTCGATACAGCCAAATTACAGCTCGCGCCGCATCTTGCTGCCAGTCAAGCGCTGGTTCATCTGGTTTACGCTGATCGTGGCGTTCTTCTTCAATTTAATTCCTTACGGCCATGCCATTGGTTTTCCTGACTGGGTGGCGCTGGGACTGGCCTTCTGGAGCGTGCGCGAACCGCATCGCATAGGCATGAGCGCGGCTTTCGCGTTAGGTGTATTGATGGACGTTGCCGCCGCCGGCGTGATGGGCCAGCACGCCCTGGCTTATGTGTTGCTGGTGTTCGCTGCTGGCGGTTTGTCGCGACGCATATTGTGGTTCCCGCTGGCGCAGCAGGCGCTGCAGATCCTGCCGCTGCTGCTCGCCACGCAACTGGTCATGGTGGTCACGCGCATGATTGCCGGCGCGGACTTTCCCGGTTTTGGCTATTTCCTCGGTTGCTTCACAGCCACCCTGCTGTGGTATCCCCTCACCTTTCTGCTCCTGCTGCCGCAATACCAGCCGGTCGAGAAGGATGAGAACAGACCGATTTAACCCAGTTGCGAATTTGGGGTTGCGGGTTTTGGGTTATCGAACCTACAACCCGAAACCCGAAACCCGAAACCCGCAACAAAATTGAACCATGCATCCCACTGAATTTCTCAATCCTGAACATGAGATACGTCAGTTCCAGCGCCGGCTGGCGGTGGCGGGTGGCTTTGTGCTTTTCGCCTTCGCGCTTTTGTTCGCACGCTTTTTCTGGTTGCAGGTAATCCAGCACGAGTATTACCAGACGCGCGCCGAGGAAAACCGTATTTCGCTGGTGCCTGTAGTACCCAATCGCGGCCTCATTGTCGACCGCAACGGCATGGTGCTGGCACGCAACTACTCCGCCTATACGTTGGAGATCATGCCCGACAAGGCGGGTGATCTGGAGACGGTCATCAACGAGTTGGCGAAAGTCATCGACATCCAGATCAAGGACCGCAAACGTTTCAAAAAATTACTCGAAGAAAGCAAGAATTTCGAATCTCTACCCATACGCACGCGCCTCACCGACGAAGAAGTCGCGCGCTTCATCGCGCAGCGCTATCGTTTTCCCGGCGTCGAGATTAAGGCGCGCCTGTTTCGTCAGTATCCTTACGGCGAGCTGGCGTCGCACGCCCTCGGCTATATCGGTCGCGTGAATGATCGTGATCTCGATGCCATCGAGAACCATAACGCCGAAGACAACTATCGCGGCACCGAGCACTTCGGCAAGACGGGTCTGGAGCAGAAATACGAATTCGATCTGCATGGCCAGACCGGCTTCGAGCAGGTCGAGGTTGATTCCGGCGGGCGCGCGGTGCGGGTGCTGGCACGCACCGCTCCGGTACCAGGCGACAACCTGATGCTCACTTTGGATATCAAGTTGCAACAGGTCGTAGAGAAAGCCTTCGGCGACCGGCGCGGCGCGCTGGTCGCCATCGACCCCAGCAATGGCGGCGTGCTGGCGCTGGTTTCCATGCCGGGTTACGACCCGAACCTGTTTGTCGACGGCATCAATCCACAAGACTGGGACGCGCTCAACACGTCCGAAGACAAACCGATGTTGAACCGCGCACTTAACGGCACCTATCCGCCCGGCTCGACCTTCAAGCCTTACATGGCGCTGGCGGCGCTGGAGCTGGGCAAGCGCACGCCGAGCCAGGTTATTTTCGATCCGGGTTATTACAATTTCGGCAATCACCAATTCCGCGACGACAAGAAGGGCGGCCATGGCAGCGTGGATATGTATAAGTCCATCGTGCAGTCCTGCGATACCTACTACTACATGCTCTCCAACGATTTGGGCATCGACAACATTGCTGCCTTTATGCGTCCGTTCGGCTTTGGTCAGGCCACTGGCATCGACATAGAAGGAGAATCGCGTGGCGTTTTGCCGTCTCAGGAATGGAAGCGTACGCACTACAAGCGGCCGGAGCAGCAGAAATGGTATGCCGGTGAGACCATCTCTATCGGCATCGGTCAGGGCTACAATGCGTACACGCCCATCCAGCTCGCCCAGGCGATGGCAGCGCTGGCCAATAACGGCGTTATGTATCGCCCGCATGTGGTGAGCCACATCCAGAACATACGTACCGGCGAAAAGCGCATCATCGAGCCGCAACCTTTGCGCACCATACCGCTCAAACAAGCCAATATCGATATCATCAAGCAAGCCATGGTCGGCGTGAACAAGGAAGGCACGGGCGCACGCGCTTTTGCCGGTGCGGAATACGTCTCGGCCGGCAAGACCGGCACGGCGCAGGTGTACAGCCTGAAGGGCGAGAAATATACCGAAGGCAAGGTGAAGGAGCGTTTGCGCGATCACGCGCTCTTCATCGCGTTTGCACCGGTGGACAATCCTAAAATTGCGCTGGCCGTGCTGGTTGAAAACGGCGGCTTCGGTGCCCAGTCCGCCGCGCCCATCGCCCGACAGGTGTTGGACTACTACCTCCTCGGCAAGCTACCCAAAGAACCAGCCGTGGACGCCTCGGCGGAAGAGGATAGCGGTGATTAGGAATCTTTGGCGCCGCCTCGTCGCTCCCATTGATCCGCCGCTGATGGCCATCGTCTGTTTGCTGCTGGGCTATGCCATGCTCGTGCTCGCCAGTGCTTCTAGTGAGCGCTTGGTGAGCCAGTTGCTCAACCTCGGTGTCGCGCTGGTGGTCCTGCGTATTGCCGCCCAGATTCCACCGCAGCGCCTGATGCACTTGGCGCTGCCGCTTTATGTCGGCGGCTTTCTCTTGCTCATCGCCGTGGCCTTGTTCGGTGATGTGTCCAAAGGTGCGCGACGTTGGCTCAATCTGGGCTTCATGCGCATTCAACCTTCGGAGATCATGAAGATCGCCATGCCGCTCATGCTTGCGTGGTATTTCCAGAAGCACGAGGCCATGCTGCGCTGGAAGGAATTCGCCTTTGCCGCCCTCATGCTCGTTGCGCCGGTGGCGTTGATCGCGCGCCAGCCCGACTTGGGCACCGCCATACTCGTACTCGCTGTCGGCTTCTATGTCATTTTTCTCGCCGGCATCAGTTGGAAAGTGCTTATTGCCATGGCCGTGGGGGGGCTGGCGAGTTTGCCGCTGTTGTGGTCGGTGCTGCGCGACTATCAGCGCAGTCGCATACTCACCCTGCTCGATCCTGAGCAAGATCCGCTCGGCAAAGGCTTTCACATCATTCAGTCCACCATCGCTGTTGGCTCGGGTGGGCTGCTGGGCAAGGGCTGGGGGCATGGCACGCAGACGCATTTGGAGTTCCTCCCGGAACGCCATACCGATTTTATTTTCGCCGTACTCTCCGAAGAATTCGGTCTTCTCGGCATCGTCGTGCTGCTGGTGCTCTATGCGTTGCTCATCGCACGCGGCCTCATGATCGCCGGCAACGCGCCGACCCTATTCTCGCGCCTACTTGCCGGCAGCATCACGCTGATCTTCTTCACCTACGCGTTCGTGAATATGGGCATGGTGAGCGGCATCCTGCCGGTAGTGGGCGTGCCGCTCCCGCTCGTTAGCTATGGCGGCACTGCGCTGGTGACGCTGTTTCTGGGCATCGGTATTCTCATGAGCATCCACAAGCATCGGATGCTTGTTCAAAAGTGAACAAAATCAAAAAAGTCTTTGCCGCGGATTGCACGGATTGCGCAGATAAACGCGGAATTTTTTTGGATCATCCGCGTTTATCCGTGCAATCCGCGGCTGCTTTTGCCTTGTTCTTGCTGGCCTCCTGTAGCTCGCCCCTGCCACGGCCTTCTGCGCCTGAACCGGTGGTGAAAGCGCCTGCGCCGAAAGTGGCGTTATCCAAGCCGCTCTACACGCTCAAAAAAGGCGGTGGCTATTACATGGATGACGGTCCGGGTGACAACGCGCCGGAAAATATCGACGCCATCCCCGACGCCGAGCCGCGGGTCGAGCCCTTGAACCGCGCCACGACCAAGCCCTACTCGGTGCTGGGCCGCGATTACGTGCCGATGAAGGAGTTGAAGCCCTACAAGGCGAGCGGCATCGGCAGTTGGTATGGGCGAAAATTCCACGGCCAGAAGACCTCCAACGGCGAAATCTATGACATGTACGGCATGACAGCGGCGCATACCACGCTGCCTATACCCTGCTACGTGCGCGTCACCAACATCGCCAATGGAAAATCCGTCATCGTGCGCGTCAATGATCGCGGACCTTTTCACTCTGGCCGCCTAATCGATCTGTCCTACACAGCCGCCTATAAGCTCGGCTATGTGGGCAACGGCAGCGCGATGGTGGAAGTCGAAGTGGTGCAGCCGGGTGATACGCTGCTCGCCGGCGCCCGCAGTAATCCGCTGCTGGCGGCCGATCCGCTCGCCGAGCTCACCATGGCCGCCGCGCAGATCGACGCCAAGTCTGACGCGCCTACGCCCGAACCACCGGTGCCTACGGTGGCCGAGCTGCGCGGCATCTTCCTGCAACTGGGCGCTTTTGCTAGTCAGGACAACGCCGAGAGTTTCCGCGCTCGCGTCGCGGAGCAGGTTTCCGGGCTTTCCGGCACCTTGCAGATACAGCCCAAGGGCGGCACGTATCGCGTCCAGCTCGGGCCTTTCGCGGATGCGCAAGAAGCCAAGCGGGTCGCCAACAAGATACGCGATACGCTGGACTTCAAGCCCTTTGTGGTTCAGCGCTGATGTGGTGTTGCATGCAAAGTGCTGCTTATAAACTCAGGTTTTGTCGTCCCCGCGAAGGTGGGGCTCCAGTGTCTTCGGGGTGGCACGTCGCTGGATTCCCGCCTGCGCGGGAATGATACATGTTTTTAAAAATGTTCTATCAAGGATGCAGCACTACACTAGGGTCTGTTCATAGCACTAGGGTCTGTTCATAGTTATTTTTCGCGCCGTAAGAATAATTATGAACAGACCATAGTACCTTCTAGAAGCCTAGCTCGGTCCCGACGGTATAATTTCTTTCGAACTCGCAATAGCGGTAACACTTCCCCATGAGAACACTCGCGTTCCTCCTCTCATTATTCCTCGCCGCGTTTGCGCATGCGCAGTTGCAGCCGCAGGCACCCACGCTTGCCGCGAAATCCTGGCTGTTGATGGATTACGCCACGGGCCAGCCGTTGGCGAGTTACATGCCGGATGAGCGTGTCGAGCCCGCTTCGCTCACCAAGCTCATGACGGCTTACCTGGTGTTCGCTGCGTTAAAGCAAAAATCCTTGCAGCTCAACCAGACGGTGGCGGTTTCCGAGCGCGCCTGGAAGACTCAAGGCTCGCGCATGTTCATCGAGCCTAACAAGCCCGTCACCGTCGACGAGCTGATGCACGGCGTTATTGTGCAATCCGGCAACGACGCCTGCGTCGCACTGGCGGAGGCGGTGGCCGGCAGCGAAGACAATTTCGTCCAGTTGATGAACCGTGAAGCGCAGCGCCTGGGCCTCAAAAACACGCATTTCGTGAGTTCCACCGGATTGTCCGATCCGCAGCACTATTCCACCGCGCGTGATCTCGCCACGATGGCCGCTGCGCTGATCCGCGACTTTCCTGAGTACTACCCGCTCTATTCGCTCAAGGAATACACCTACAACCGCATCTCCCAACCCAATCGCAATCGCCTGCTGTGGCAGGACGCTACGGTCGATGGCATGAAGACCGGCCACACCGAAAACGCCGGCTTCTGTCTCATTGCATCCGCGAAGCGGGGTACGCGTCGTTTGCTCACGGTGATGATGGGCACCGCTTCTGACACTCTGCGCGCGCAGGAGTCGCAGAAGCTACTTAACTTCGGTTTTCAATTCTTCGATGCCGTGCGGCTCTATGAAAAAAATCAAGCGGTGTCGCAATTGAGGGTCTGGAAAGGCGCGCAGAATCTGGTTAAGGCGGGCTTCCTCGAAGACTTCACCCTCTCTCTGCCTAAGGGTATGGTGGGCAAGGTCAAGGCCTCGCTCGAAAGCCGTCAGCCTCTGCTTGCACCTGTGCAAGCAGGCCAGGTTGTCGGCACGCTCAAGCTGACGCTGGACGACAAGCCGTATGGCGACTATTCGGTGGTGGCGCTGGAAGCAGTGCCGGTCGCCGGCATCTTCGGTCGCGCATGGGACACGATGAGATTGTGGTTCAACTAACGCGCAGAAATTTCGCTGAAATACTCTAGTGTGATTTACCGTGATTTATCTTAAGGGCGAATTCATGCCCATTGCCGATGCCAAGGTTTCGGTCATGGACCGCGGCTTTCTCTTCGGTGACGGCGTGTACGAAGTGATCCCCGTTTACTCGCGCCGGCCTTTTCGTCTGAGCGAGCATCTGCGCCGTTTGCAGCACAGCCTTGATGGCATACGCTTGACCAATCCGCACAGTGAGGCCGAGTGGGCGTGGCTGATCGAGGAAATCATCGCGCGCAATGCGCCGCAAGACCAATCGGTCTACCTGCAAATTACGCGGGGCGCAGACACCAAGCGCAATCACGCCTTTCCGGCCAACCTAGCGCCCACCGTATTCATTATGTCGGAAGCGTTGCCGACGCCGCCCGCCAGCTTGCGCGAAACCGGCGTTGCTGCCGTCACCGCGGCGGATAACCGCTGGCTGCGCTGCGATCTCAAGGCCACCTCGCTGCTCGCCAACTGCCTGCTGAGACAGCTCGCGGTGGATGCCGGCTGCGTCGAAACACTCTTGCTGCGTGATGGCTGCATGACTGAGGGGGCCGCCTCGAATATTTTTATCGTGAAAGACGGTGTGCTGGTTGCACCCCTCAAAAACCATTTGATGCTGCCCGGCATTACCTACGATGTGGTGCTGGAATTGGCCCAACAACACGGTTTGCGCGTCGATGTGCGCGATGTCACCGAGAACGATCTGCGCAACGCTGACGAAGTCTGGCTCACCTCCTCCACCAAGGAAGTGCTGCCCATCACGCTACTAGACGGCGAGGCGGTCGGCCACGCCGCGCATCGTGGCAAACCCGGGCCGATGTACGCTGAGATGTTCCGCTGGTATCAGGAATTCAAGGCCACCGTAATGCGTGGCATGCTGGTCGCCAAGTGAGTGCGAGTCATGGCTGACGAAAAGTCCCTGCTGGAATTTCCTTCTGAGTTTCCCATCAAGGTAATGGGCCGCTCGAAAGACGGATTCGCTCAGGCAGTACTCGAAGTCGTGCTGCGCCACGCGCCAGATTTCGATGCCGCCAGCATCGTTATGCGGCCTAGCACCAAAGGCAATTACATCGGACTGACGTGCACCATCACGGCGCGCTCGCGTGAGCAGCTTGATGCGCTGTACCGAGAGTTGTCGAGCCATCCGCTGGTTTCTGTTGTGCTATGAGGAGCGAAGGGCAAGCCCTGCTAAGCGAATCATCGTGTGCGCAACAGCTTCCTGCGCTGCTCGTCCGCCGTTCAGGCTTAGTCGACTACGAACCAACCTGGCGCGCCATGCAGGCGTTTTCTGCGACCCGCGATAGCAACACGCCGGACGAATTGTGGCTGGTCGAACACCCGCCGATCTATACACTGGGTCTCGCCGGCAAAACCGAGCATCTGCTGCGCGCGACGGATATTCCCGTTGTGAAAACGGATCGAGGCGGGCAGATTACCTATCACGGCCCCGGACAGGCGGTGGTCTATCTGCTGCTCAACCTAACACGGCGTGGGCTCAAGGTGCGCGAACTGGTGCGCTACATTGAGCAGGCCGCCATCGCTACGCTTGCTGACTACGGCTTGCACGGCGAGCGCCTGAGCGGTGCGCCCGGCGTGTATGTGGCCGGCGCCAAAATCGCTGCGCTGGGTTTACGCGTGAAGGGCGGCTGCTGCTACCACGGCATCGCGCTCAATGTGGATATGGAACTGGCGCCGTTTACGGCGATCAATCCCTGTGGCTATGCCGGTATGCGCGTCACTCAGTTACGCGATCTCGGCGTTGATCTCGATACTCGCACGGCGGGAGAAGTACTCGCGGCGCATCTGGCGCGGAATCTGGAAAATGAATACTGAAAATCCGATCAAGCAAAAAGGCGAAGCGAAGACCGCGCGTGCCTACGGCAAAACCACCATCAAGATCGTGGCAGTCGAGCGCTTGAAAAAGCCTGACTGGATACGCGTCAAAGCCGGCAACGATCTCTCGCGCTACGGCGAAGTGAAGCGCATCCTGCGCGAAGCCGGGCTGCACACCGTGTGCGAAGAAGCCTCCTGCCCCAACATCGGTGAGTGCTTCGGCAACGGCACTGCCACCTTTATGATCCTCGGCGACCTCTGCACGCGCCGTTGCCCCTTTTGCGACGTGGGCCACGGCCGCCCTTTGCCGCCGGACAGCAATGAGCCAGAAAATCTAGCGCGCACCATCGCCGCGATGAAACTCAAATACGTCGTGATCACCAGCGTAGACAGAGACGATCTGCGTGATGGCGGCGCCCAGCACTTTGCCGACTGCATCCGCGCCGTGCGCGCCGCTTCGCCCACCACGCAGATCGAGGTGCTGGTGCCGGACTTTCGCGGCCGCATGGAAGTAGCGCTCGATATCCTTGGCAGCACGCCGCCAGATGTCTTCAACCACAACCTCGAAACCGTGCCGCGCCTCTACAAACAGGCACGCCCCGGCGCCGACTACGCTCACTCACTCAAACTCCTGCAGGAGTTCAAGGCGCGCAACACCAACGTGCCCACCAAGTCCGGCCTCATGCTGGGCCTGGGCGAAACCGACGAGGAAATTCTCGAGGTGATGCGTGACCTGCGCGCCCACGCCGTAGAAATGCTCACTCTGGGCCAGTACCTCGCCCCCTCAGGACACCATCTGCCAGTGCTGCGCTACCCCCATCCCGATATCTTCAAAATGTTCGAAGGCGAAGCCCAAGCCCTGGGGTTTTCCCATGCCGCCTGCGGCCCCATGGTGAGGTCTAGCTACCACGCCGATCAGCAGGCGCGTGGCGCGGGGGTTGGAAAATGAAATCTTTAGCACATTTGTTGTGGAAGGGGCTCTTCATTTCCAGAACCCAATCTACTGAGATATTCAGGCAGAGGGTATGGTGCCGATATTTCTCCGGCAGTTAGACCTCTAGCGTGACTGATATAACTGCGCTGAAGCGCCACTCCTAGCAATGGCTTGCGTTAATGTGTATATGGTTATAATATACAAAAATGATTGATCTGGGGAAGATCACCGGGTTCGATTGGGACGACGGCAACGCCAGCAAGAACGAGTCGCACGGCGTGTCCCAAGCGGAAGCGGAGCAAGTGTTTTTTAATGCGCCGCTGTTATTGTTGGCCGACATTGAATATAGCCAGCGCGAGCCTCGTTACCACGCCTTGGGCAGGACCGATGAAGACCGGCTGTTGCACATCACTTTCACTTTGCGCCGTGCTGGTGAGTCAATACGCGTGATCTCGGCGCGTGACATGCATCGCAAGGAGCGGAGGATTTATGAACAAGAGACTTAAAGCGATACCCAAGTTTCGCAGCGAAGCCGAAGAGCGGGCATTCTGGGAGAAGCACGACTCGTCGGAGTATGTCGATTGGAGTAAGGGTCAGCGGGTTGTGCTGCCCAATCTCAAGCCGACCACCAAGACTATTTCATTGCGATTACCACAACACTTGCTCGATTCGATCAAGGCTGCCGCAAACTCGCGCGACGTGCCGTACCAGTCGTTGATCAAGGTGTGGTTGAAAGAGAAGTTGCAAAGTCACTGAGATTGCTTTGTACGCGGGCCTTTTTGCACTATCCCTTCCTCGTCTGCTCCAACGCACTATCCACCGAGCGCTTGTAGTAGATGTAGTCCATCTCCGCCGCCGGCGCGCCTAGTTGTGTCGCGGCGCCTGAGACCTGGCCGCGGTGGTGGGCCATGTGGGTCATCATGTGGGTGAGGATGTCGCGCACCCAGTTGCGTCTTTCTTTGCCGTCCATGCTGCGGTAACTCACTTCGGAATCGAAGTAGCTGTCAGGCTGGAGTTCCAGCCAATGTTGCAGTTCGTGCATCTCGACTTGCAAGGCTTTTTTGAGTTCGCGCCAATCGGGATGGTGGATGCGCATCATGTCGGGTAGGGGATGTTCGCCTTGCAGCCTCAGCCGCCAAAGTTCCGCCACGACCACGATGTGATCGACGGTGTGGTGGATGGTGTTGAAGTAGAGCCCCTGCGGCTCCATCAGAGCCGTAGGGTCGAGACGGTCCAGGCATTCGAAGAGAACCTGGTGGGCCCAGTGCTGATAGTCGGCCTGATAGATGAAATATTGCTTAAAGCTCAATCCGCTCATGTTGGCTCCTTGAGGAGTGCATCGATCATGCCATCGAGCTGGGTGAAGTCCGGCTCGCCACGAAACTGCCGCGCGATGCGGCCCTGCTTGTCGATGAGGAAGGTGGTGGGTGTGACCCGTACGTCGCCGAAGCGTCGCGCCAGTTCGCCCATTTGATCGAGTGCCACGCGGAACGGTAAGGCGTGACGTTTGCTGTAGTCGAGCACGTAGTTGGGCGGGTCGTAGCTCATGGCGACGGCAATGGTCTCAAAGCCGCGGGGCGCGAATTTTTTGTGGGTCTCAATCAGGCGCGGCATCTCGTGCATGCAGACGGTGCAACTGGTGGCCCAGAAATTCACCAGCACGACTTTACCGCGCAAATCTTTGGTGTGTATGGCTTCACCGCTCAGGGTGACGAAGCTGGCTTCTGGCGCGGCGGGCTTCTGTGAGAGAATAAAAATCCCCGTCGCGACTAGCGCGGCAGCGATCGCCAAAATGATAGCAGCGGTGCGGGCTTTCGAACGGCCGACTGCGGGTGTTTCCGCGGGTGTTCCCGGTAGGGCTTCCATGCGTCCTATTGTGGGTTTTTTGCTGCTGCTTGTCATCTCGACGGGTGTCTGGCGTTTTGTAGTAAAAACCTTGCCGCAGATTGACGCAGATAAGCGCGGATGAACTTAGATAAAGGCGATGTTGTTTGATAGGCCGTTCCAGCCCCGACGTAATCACCGAAATTAATAACCACTGAAATTCGCCAGCGCTTTTAATCCGCGTTCATCCGCGTGTATTTGCGTGTATTTGTGCCCATACGCGGTCAAGCATTTTTCGTAGCATCGAATGTTAGCCACACTGAATCCCCCGCAGCGCGAAGCAGTCAAATATCTCGATGGTCCTTTGCTGGTGCTGGCCGGTGCCGGCTCGGGGAAGACGCGTGTCATTACGCAGAAGGTCGCTTATCTCATCGAGCAGTGCGGCTTTAATCCCGCGCACATCGCCGCCATCACCTTCACCAACAAGGCGGCGAAGGAAATGCGCGATCGCGCCAGCAAGCTCCTGCCCGGCAAGTCGCTCTCGTCGCTCAACGTTTCGACCTTCCATTCGCTGGGCATGCGTATCCTGCGGCTGGAAGCCAAGCTGCTGGGTTTGAAGCCGCAGTTCTCCATTTTTGATGCTGCGGACAGTGCGGGCATCATTGCCGATCTCGCCAAGGACGCCGACAAAGGCCGCGTGAAACTTTTGCAGTGGCGCATCTCCGGCTGGAAGAGCGCACTTGTTGAGCCGGAAGCTGCTCTCTCGCTGGCTCAAGACGAACTGGAACACGCCGCCGCACGCCTCTATACGGGCTACGATCAGGCTTTGCGCGCTTATCAGGCAGTGGATTTCGACGACTTGTTGCGCTTGCCGGTGCGCCTCTTCGAGCAAGACGGCGAAGCGCTGACGCGCTGGCAGGGCCGGCTGCGTTATCTGCTGGTCGATGAGTATCAGGACACCAACCGCACGCAGTATCAGTTGCTGCGGCAACTGGCCGGCCCGCGCGCCGCTTTCACGGCCGTGGGCGACGACGACCAGGCCATCTACGCCTGGCGCGGCGCAGATGTGGAAAATCTGCGCACGCTGCAAACGGATTATCCTCAGCTTAAAGTCATCAAGCTGGAGCAGAACTACCGTTCTACGACGCGCATCCTCAAGGCCGCCAACGCGCTCATCGGCAACAACACCAAGCTTTTCGAGAAGCGGCTGTGGTCCGAGCACGGCCAGGGAGATCTGATCCAGGTAACGGCGGCGCGCGACAATGAGCAGGAAGCGGAGCAGGTGGTGATGAAGCTCGTCGCGCACCACTTCGAGCATCGCGGCAAATGGGGTGACTACGCCATTCTCTATCGTGGCAACCATCAGGCGCGCGGCTTCGAGCAGCAATTGCGCAATCAGAAAATTGCCTACGCGCTGTCCGGCGGCCAGTCGTTTTTCGAGAAGGCGGAAATCAAGGACCTCATTGCGTACTTGCGCCTGATTGCCAATGCGGATGACGATCCGGCTTTCATCCGCGCCGTCACGACGCCGCGTCGTGGTGTCGGCAGCACGACACTGGAAGCGCTTGGCCGCTACGCTGGCACGCGCCATCTCTCTCTTTTTGCCGCCGCCTTCGAAGCCGGCGCGGCGAGTCATGTCAATCCGAAGCAGCTCGAAGCCTTGCTTGAATTTGGCGTGTTTATTAACAAGCTGGAATGGCGCGCCCAGCGCGAGCCGGCGCGCCAGGTGCTAGATGACTTGCTAAACGCCATCCGCTATGAAGCCTGGTTGTTCGACAGCTTCGACCTGCGCGAAGCGGAAACCAAATGGGCCAACGTGCGTGATTTCATCGAATGGCTCTCGAAGAAGGGGGAAGACGACGACAAGAAGCTGGCAGAGCTCACGCAAACCGTCGCACTGATTTCGCTGCTCGACAAATCCGATGAGAGCGCAGACCAAGTACAACTGGCGACCCTGCATGCCGCGAAGGGTCTGGAGTTCAAGCACGTATTTTTGGTCGGCATGGAAGAGGGCTTGCTGCCGCATCGCGAATCGGTTGAGGCCGGCGGCATCGAGGAGGAGCGTCGCTTAATGTACGTGGGGATCACCCGCGCCGAGCGCAGCCTGCACATCAGCTATTGCGAAAAGCGCAAGAGTGGCAAGGAGTGGCGCGCATGCGAACCTAGCCGTTTTATTGCTGAGATGGGCGACGATCTCAAGATATCCGGCCGTGGCCAGGACCAGCCGGCGGATCATGCTACCGGCACCGCGCGCCTAGCGCAGATGCGTGCGATGTTGAATAAGGAACAAATCTAAAAATCTGACGCGAATTTCGCAGATGAACGCGGATTTCTTTTGGTTTTTCGCCGAGCCAGGTCCGGCGAGCTGTAGATTGTGGCGAACGCCGCGGGGTCCCCGCTTACGCGAGAACGACAAATCAAGAGAATCGGCGTTCATCTGCGAAATCCGCGTCAAAATTTTTTCTTCAACCGCCAAAACAAAACGGGGCGCTGCCGCCCCGTTTTGTTTTTCGTCTAGCTTGCGCCAGTTGCTCACTTCGCGCCCGGATCCTTGAAGTTGGCGCCAGACTTGTTGGCGATATAAATCACTACGCGGGTAAATTCTTCGTCGGACAGGCTGGTACCGCCCTTGGGCGGCATGGCGTTCTTGCCTTTGATGGCCGATTGCACAAGCTTGGGTAGGCCCACGCTGATGCGACTTGCCCACGCAGTCTTGTCACCTAGTTTGGGCGCGCCCGCAACCCCGGCATCATGGCAGGCCGAACATACCGTCTTGTAGGTTTCTTCCGGCGGCTTCACCGCGCTGGCACCGGCACCGGCCATTTCCAATTTTGCGACGGGCTGGATGCGTTTTGCGACCATTTCGGGCGGCGCGTCTGTGCTGGTTTGGCTGGTGGTCACGAGTTGAGCGACCAGCAACGCTATGGCAAGTGGCACGCCCAGGCCGAGGACGCCGGCAATGATCAATTGTTTGGGCGTGCGGATGAGTCCGCCGTCGTCGTCGTGGTGCTCGGCCATGTTGATTCCTCTCGCGGAAAAGCGCGGATTATAGACCAACTTTCAGGTACGGCAGCGCTCGCTGAATGGACGATAAGCGGGAAAAAAGCTATGCTGCACCACCTCGCGCCCGTAGCTCAGCTGGATAGAGTACTGCCCTCCGAAGGCAGGGGTCGGACGTTCGAATCGTCTCGGGCGCGCCAGTTATCCGGTGCGGCGTATCCGTTCTCGGTTTTTCGCCACCCGGCTTCGATACCTGCAAGATGCGCGTCACCACCGTCACTATGACGCTAGCTCACTCTGCCGTTTCCCCTATCGCTTTACTACGTTGCTGGTGCGTGCTCGCAGTATTAACAGTCATGTCTAGCGTGGCGGGGGCGCAATCCGATCGGCCCGCCAACGCTGAGCAGTCGCGCTTCGCGCCTATTCCTAACCAAACCCCTACCCAAACCCCCGCCCAACCCTCCACTCCCACCCATACCCTCGAAGAAGAGCTCGCCGCACTGCGGCCGATATTGATCGGCAAGTCGTATCTCGATAATGCTCGGCGCAAATTGGCGGTGCAGCTTGCGCCGATGAGCCGCAGCGCCGACCGGCCGAGTCTATGGATGGCGGAGAACGCGCTGGTGGTGCGCGATTTCGTCGGCGATGTGCAAGTCATATACGCAATGGAGTTCAGTGAGGGGACACAGCTCGTCTCATGGGGTGCGATGAAAACCTGGGGCATGGACCCGGATCGCTTGCATCAGCGTGCGCTCGCGAATCTCGCTGCCCGCGAGGAGGAGATCACGATCAAGCCCGTAGGCAAGCTGCCCTGGCTGAACGTCATCGACGTTAGCGACGACTATGCAGCAAGCCGCGTGCTGCTGCATTGGCGCTGGTCGGAACTGACCCTGCGGCTGGGCGATACCCTGGTTCTGGGCATGCCGACACGTGATGTGGTGGTGTTTACGTCGACACTGGAGCCAGAAAAAATCAGCCAAATGCGCGAAACGGTTGCTACCATCGAAGCGCACCAAGGCTGGCCGATCAGTCGCAAGCTGTTTTTGTGGACGCCTCAGGGCTGGCGCGAATACGAGTAACCTGCCCGCGTCGCGCCCACTCCTTTCCTATCGCTCATTCCGTTTTCTCCCCGCTGGGCTGCCTGGCCTTGCCATTCATCATTTCACGATAAAGTGTGACGTAGTTGTTCAACCTTTTTCCCTTTCAGTCGTTAGTCTTGTTGACGTCGGCGTGCTCAAGACGTTGATGGCGAAATGCACGACCTATTACGGAGGTCATCATGCTGATAATGACGGATATGGATACGGGGAAAAAAAGAATGGAACCGGCAGACGAATACAGCGAAGAAGTGCTGCTGGCCAACTGGACACCGCAGCTTGAACTTGGCTTGATATTACAGGAAGCGATTCCTGTCAAGGCAGCGAAGCCGGAGGCGACGCAGGACGCCGAAGCCTTCATGCGCGCTATTTATCTCAGCCAAGAATAGCGCTCCATCGTCTGTCGCGCCGGTCGGGCTAGACCGGCGCCGCTTACGGATCATTTACCCATTTCGACGGGAGACGTAAGATTTTCGCCTTCAGCCCCGTTGTAAGATAAACTCCGATGTCATGAAGCGCCGCGCACCGACGCGCACCTAAGATCGCGCTCAAGTGCTACTCACAAGCCTCCCTTGCTCGAGAGAATAACTTATAGCCCATGGCCACTCTGCAAGAAACACGCGCCGGCTACCGACATTTTCTGGCCATCCCGACGCGTTGGATGGATAACGACGCTTACGGCCACGTGAACAACGCGGTGTATTACGCCTACTTTGACACCGTCATCAACGATTTCCTCATACGCGTAGGCGAACTCGGAAGCGACGGCCCAGTCGTGGCCTATTGCGTGGAGTCGACTTGCCGCTATCATCGTTCGGTTGGATTTCCGGAAACATTGGATGCCGGCCTGCGCGTTGCGCACTTGGGAAACTCTTCGGTGCGCTATGATGTTGGCCTGTTCAAGGCAGACGAGGATAAACCTGCCGCGCAAGGCCATTTCGTGCGCGTTTTTGTGGATCGCGCCAAAGGCAAACCGACGACGATCCCGGAAAACATCCGCGCCTGTTTGCGGGGGCTGCAAGCGTAAGCTTCGACTGGTAAGCTTCGACCAACTAAGCTCAACGAAGTAAGCTCAACCCAGGGGGCTGTCATGAAAAAATTCAAGCAAGGGCTCTACGGCGCTGCGTTGGCGCTGATGTTGCAGGGGGGCTGGGCAACCAGCGCGTTTGCCGAAGCTGGTGTCACCGACAGCAGTATTCTCGTCGGACAGTCCGCTGCCTTCTCCGGTCCAGAAGCGGGCCTGGGCCTGGAGATGAAACAAGGCATCGAAGCCTTGTTCAACTCGGTGAATAACGAAGGCGGCGTCCATGGGCGCAAGCTCAAGCTGGTCGCCCTCGAGGACAATTTTGATCCGGGCAAAGCGGAAGACAATACGCGCAAGCTCATCAAGCAGGAAAAAGTTTTTGCGCTGCTGGGCTACGTGGGCACCGCCACCAGCAAAGCCGCGATCCCCGTCTTCACCGCCGCCAAAGTGCCTTTCATCGGCGCCTATACGGGCACGGAAGCGCTGCGCAACCCGCCCAACCGTTACGTGTTCAACGTGCGCGCCAGTTACAGCGAAGAAGCCGGCCCGATCATCAGCAACCTCAAGGCCAGCGGCTCTTCTAAAATCGCGATGTTTTATCAGAACGATGCTTTTGGTCAGGAAACCAAGCTGGCGATAGAAAAAGCGCTCGCCGCCACGAATGAAAAACTGGTCGCGGTGGCCACGGCCGATCGCACGCCGCAGAGCATTACTTGGGCGGCGGACGCCATCCTAAAGTCGGGCGCGGACGCGGTAGTGCTGGGTTGCGATCTCGTCACGTGTAACGCCTTCATCTCAAAAGTGCGCGACCGCGGCACCTGGTTGCCCTTCGCGGTTTTCTCGACCATAGGTTCAAATAGCCTGATGGATGAGTTCGGCGACGATGCACGCGGCATACTCATTCCCCAGGTAATGCCGACCCCTTTCAGCAGCGTGATTCCGCTGATTCGTGACTATCAAAAAGCCATGCAGGATTCAGGCTTTGAGAAGTTTTCCTACGGCTCGATGGAGGGCTATTTGGCCGCCAAATTGTTCGTCGAAGGCGCTCGCCGCGTCGGCAAGCCGCTCACACGCGACAAGCTCATTAGCAGCATCGAATCCATGAATGATGTTGAATTCGGTCGTCTCCCGCTGTCCTTTGCGCCGAACAACCACAACGGCTTCCATCTTGTTGAAATCACCGTGGTCGCCAAGGGTAAGACGCTGATTCGCTGATTCGCTGTCCGCTAACGCAAAGGCCGGGCTTTAGCGCCCGGTATATTGCATCGGGTACAAACCTACTTCTTCCGTCACAAGGTGGCGCTGCGGTCGCCCCGGCGAAAGCCTAGCAGCGGCTCTTGCAAGCCGCGCCCTATCGCCATCACCTTGAAGCGCTCGCCCATCTCCTGTGGACTGATGAGCTTTTGTGCACCGGCGGACAGTGGTAGGTAGCGCGCGGCGTCCTCCGCCGGATATTGGGCCAGCAGTTCGGTGATGCCGCAATTGAATAGGAACTTCGCCTGGCTGGTGTAGCCGTAGAGGTCGAGTCCGGTCTCGTGTGCGGCCGTGATCACCGCCGTGAAATCGACGTGCGCAGTGAGGTCGTTCAGCCCCGGCAGCCAAAACGGATCTTCGTGAGCATGGTGGCGGTAGTGGCACAACAGGCTGCCGCGGTCGCGCTGTGGATGGTAGTACTCCTGCTGCGGGTAGCCATAATCAACCAAGAGCAGCGCGCCGGTGGCGAGAATACGCCCCCACTCAGCCGACCAGGCGCGGGCGGCGAGGTTAATCTCGCTTACATAGGGCGCGACCACCGGTAGTGCGGCCGCCGCTTTCAGGAGCGCGTCGGCGGCTGGACGGTCCTGCCAGACGAAGTGGCCGTCGGCACTCAGCGCCACGCCACGCTCAAATATTCCATCCTCGCGCCAGACGACGACATGGGTCGGCAGGGCATCGAGCAATTCGTTAGCGATGATGGCGCCGCTGTAGGCGGCCGGCAAGGCATCGAGCCAACTCACGCGCGCGAATAAGGTCGGCGTGCGGGCCAGCAGGGTTTGCCGCTGCCGCTCACGCAGTTCCCCCGAGAGCTCAAGGATGTCGTAGCGTGCGGGTAACTGGCCTACGTGTTCCAGCGCCAAAAGTAGGTCGGCCGCCAGCGCGCCGCTGCCAGCACCCACTTCCAGCACTTGGGCAGCGCTGCCCGCCATGATTTCCGCCACCTGCGCCGCTAGGGTTTGGCCGAACAGGGGTGAGATTTCCGGCGCGGTGATGAAGTCGCCTGCGCGGCCGAATTTGGTTGCGCCGCCGCTGTAATAGCCCAAGCCTGGCGCATAGAGCGCGAGTTCCATGTAGCGCGCAAAGGAAATCCAGCCGCCGGAATTCTTGAGGGTCTGCGCAATGTGCCGCCCCAGACGCTGACTGTATTCGAGGGCGACAGGGTCGGGCGTGGGCAGGGTCACGAGGTTGAAAGCGGACTTTTGAGGAGGCCGCATGGTGGCCGAATCCGCTAGAATCCGCAATTCTCTTGGCGGCTGATGTTGCGGATATGCGATGAGCGACCTGACAGGCAAAGTGGTGCTAATCACCGGTGCGGCTAAACGCATCGGCGCCGCCATCGCACGCTCCTTGCATGCGGCGGGCGCCACGCTAGCCTTGCACTATCGCGGTGCCGCGACAGAAGCCCAGGCGCTGGTGGCGGAGTGCAATGCCGCGCGTGCCGGCTCTGCACGGGCCTTTCAGGCGGATCTACTGGACACGGCGCAGTTGCCTAAGCTGGTGGCAGATGTGGTGGGGCATTTCGGCCGCCTCGACGCGCTGGTGAATAACGCCTCCAGCTTCTATGCCACGCCCATAGGCCGCATCGGCGAGACGGAATGGAACGATCTCATCGGCACCAACCTCAAAGCGCCGCTGATGCTGGCGCAGGCGGCGGCGGCGCATCTGGCCGTGGCGCGGGGCGCGATCGTGAATATCACTGACATCCACGCGGAGTTGCCGCTGCATCACTACGCGCTGTACTGTACCGCCAAGGCGGGGTTGGTCGGACTGACACGCGCCCTGGCCCTCGACCTGGCGCCGGACGTGCGGGTGAATGGCGTCGCGCCCGGACCGATACTCTGGCCGGAGGACGGCACCTTCGATAACGCGGCGCAGGCGAAAATTCTAACGCGCACGCCACTGCGGCGAGGTGGCGAACCCGCCGACGTTGCCCGTGCCGTCCGCTTTCTTCTGGCTGACGCGCCATACGTCACCGGGCAAATTATTGCGGTAGACGGCGGTCGTAGCATAGCCTTGTGAAACCATGACCCTAATGCAAAACATACTGGGCGTATTGGGCCATGAGTTGGACGAGCGCCAGCGCTTCGAGGCCAACAAATTGTCCAAGCGCCTGCGTCGCAATGTTGGTCAGGCTATCGCCGATTTCAACATGATCGAAAACGGCGACAAGGTGATGGTTTGCCTCTCCGGTGGCAAGGACAGCTACGCCCTGCTCGACATCCTGCTGCAAATGCGCGAGATCGCGCCCATCCATTTCGACATCGTGGCGGTCAATCTGGATCAGAAACAGCCTGGCTTTCCCGAGCACGTGCTGCCGGAATACCTCACCAGCTTAGGTGTGGATTACCGCATCGAGGAACAGGACACCTATTCCATCGTCAAACGCGTGGTGCCTGAGGGCAAAACCACCTGCGCGCTGTGCTCGCGCCTGCGCCGCGGCGTGCTCTATCGCGTCGCCGGCGAGTTGGGTGCGACCAAGATCGCGCTGGGGCATCACCGCGACGATATTCTGGAGACACTGTTCCTCAATCTGTTCTACGGCGGCAAGCTGAAGGCCATGCCGCCCAAGCTGGTGTCGGACGATGGGCGCCATATTGTCATCCGCCCCCTGGCTTATTGCCGCGAGCGCGACCTGGCGACTTGGGCGGAATTGCGTCATTTCCCCATCATTCCTTGCAATCTGTGTGGCTCGCAGGAGAATTTAAAGCGCAAGGAGATGAAGGCTATGCTGCACGATTGGGACAAGCGCTTTCCCGGCCGTGTCGAGAAAGTCTTTGCCGCTTTAGGCAATGTGGCACCCTCGCATCTGGCCGACCCAGCGCTGTATGATTTCGTGAACCTGCGCTCCAGTGGTCAAGCTGATCCACAAGGTGATCGGGCCTTCGATCCGGACGATTATGACGATCCCTCCGTGATTCCGCTTCGCGCCAGTGATGCGGTTTGATATGATCTGCGCCAGAAGATTGGAGTGCCCGGCTCACCGCGCAAATGCAAACAAGATGCAAGTCCTCAACCGCCTCAACCGCGACTCCATCACCGTAACCCCCTGTCTGGATCGGCATAAGCAATGAAAAAAAAGACCGAACGCAATCTCTGTGTGTTGTTCGCCGATGTTGCCGGCAGCACCCAGCTTTATGAAAAGCTGGGCGACAAGGAGGCGTTGCGCGCTGTCGAGCGTTGTATTAACCGCATGTCGCGCACCACCGAGCAGTATCACGGTCGAGTCGTCAAGACCATCGGCGATGAGGTGATGGCTGCCTTCGACAGCGCCGAAGCCGGCTTTCAGGCCGCCTGTGAAATGCAGTTGCGCATTGACGACTTGCCGCCACTACGGGGGGTCAAACTGGCCATACGCATAGGCTTTCACTTCGGCCCCGCCATAGAGGACAACAACGACGTCTTCGGCGATACGGTGAATACGGCGGCGCGCATGTCCGGATTTGCCAAGGCTGGCCAGATCATCACCAATGCCGACACCCTAGAAGCGTTGCCAGAGTTGCTACGCCTATCCACCCGCGCCATCGACGCCCTTTCGGTGAAGGGTAAGGCCGACGACATTCACGTCGTCGAGGTGCTCTGGCAGGAATCCGATGAACTGACCATGAAATCTGCCGGTATTGTGCCGCCGCAGGCACCGACGGTGCGCATGACGGTGCATCACAATAGCCTCGACTGGGTTTTGGATACGCGTAACAGCCTGCTCGCGTTGGGCCGCGACCCGGCCAGTGACATCGTTGTTGCCGACAAGCGCGCCTCGCGCAGCCACGCCAAAATTGAACGTCGCCGCGACAAGTTTGTCTTGATAGACCAAAGCACCAACGGCACTTACGTGAAGTTCGATGGCGAGGCCGAGTTCTCTCTCAAACGTGAAGAAGTCATCCTGCGTGGGCACGGCCTTATCAGCTTCGGCCACGCCCACGCCGACGGCAGCAAGGAAGTCGTGGAGTTCAACGTCGGCTAAGCATTCAGCCTTCCCGTCTGCCGCTCGATTCCTCGGGCTATAAAGAAAAACGCGGCATCTTGCGATGGCCGCGTTTTTCTTTTGTAGATCCCCCGCCTGTGCCGTTAGGCCGGCATCCTGAACCTAAGGTTCAGAGTGGCCACGTTCCGGTCACCGTAGGTTCGTCCAACAAGGGACGCTCACAATAGTGACGCTGTGGTTCGCGGCCAATGCCAACGTATTGGTTCAAGGAATATATGGCCTAGGCGAACACCGCAGGGGAATTTCTGCGCGGCTGGGGAAAAACGATGGAGTGACGACGGAGCGGGGATGCTGGTCCGGTACTGCTAGAAGAGCTGTTCCTGGCTGGCCATGGCTTCATCAAGCCGCGACTGCATGGAACCGATTCTACGCCGGAACTCTTGCATGTCAAACCCGCCTGGCAGTTTGATCGAAAGTAATTCGTGAGCGAGATTCAGGGCGGTCATGACGGCCAGCCGTTCGCCGGTGGATTTGGTTTTCTCGGTCAAGTCGCGCATGCGTTCATCGACGTAGGCCACCGCCGTTTTGAGGGCTTCGCGCTCGTCGGGGACACAGGCGACGCGGTATTCTCGACCCATCAGGACAATGTCGAGCGTATCCGGGGATTTTGCCTTGGCGTTCATCAGCTCATTGTTCCGGCAGGCGTTCCATGAGGCCTTCCAGCCGGCCGCAGGCGGCATCTATTTTGTGGGTCAAGCGCATGCGCTCGCCTTCCAGGGTGGCCACACGCGTGCGCAGATCCTGATTCTCGCTGCGCAGGTTCTGGCACAAGGCAATGAATTGCTCAATTCTTTCTTCGAGGGCGAAGAGTTCGCTGTCCATCCCGGAAAACTAGCCGAAAAGACTTTTGAGGTCAAGCAATAACGTCTTACTTTGAAAGTTGTTTGTGATTGCGGGGGCGTACTCACGCGGCTTAGTGAGCCATCCCGCAAGCGGCGATTTGAAGGCTATAATCCGGCCGCCGTGCAGCTCACCGCACGGCATCCTGTGCAAGGTGCCCAACCGGCTTTCCAGCCGATGGGTTAAACGGGAATGAGGTGCGTCGAGGGATCAACCCCCTCGGCAAAGCCTCAGCTGCCCCCGCAACGGTCAGCGAGTGCGGGTACGTCATTAGGGTTTCCAGACCCTTCGCCACTGTGAGCAATCATGGGAAGGCGACGTACCAAAACTCGCGAGCCCGGATACCGGCCTGCATAGACACGTACGGAAACGCCACGGGGGTGTGGCGACCGGCTATGGGCCTTTTAGTTAGCACTCGCCCACACCGATCTCGACTCCCCTGCTGCGTTCCGTTTTTTTGCCATAGTCCGGCAGCGGGGACGCGCGCCGGCTTAAAGGGAGTCTTACATGCATCCATTCATCCGGCGCATTGCGCTGCCCGCGCTGCTGTCCTCGTTTTTGGTTTCCGCCGCACTGGCGGAGACCAATGAAACGATCATTACCGGCACACGTTTTACCGATACCTTTCGTGACAAGCCGCTCAACGTCAGCATCATCACTCAGGACGACAGCCGCAATAGCGCCGCCAGGACAGTGCCCGATTTGGTGTCGGAAAAAGCCGGCATCGTCGTGCATGATCTTTTCGGCAACAACGCCGCGAGCGCCAGCATCGATCTGCGCGGTTCAGGCGCGACCGGCGGCTCGAATACCCTGGTGTTGTTGGATGGCCGCCGCATCAGCGATATTGATTTGGCGGGCGTGCAATGGTCGGCGGTTCCTATGCTGGCCATCGAACGCATCGAAGTACTGCGCGGTAGCGGCGCGGTGCTATTCGGCGGCGGCGCGACGAACGGCGTGGTGAATATCATCACCCGTTCCCCCGCGCGTATCGGCGATGTGGCGCAGCTTTCCGTAGCGGCCGGCAGCTACGACACTTACCAGGGGCAGCTCTACGCCAACAAATTCTGGGATCGCTTCGGCATCTCGGTGGTGTCCAGCTATTACGACAGCAACGGCTATCGCGACAACAACCGCAACCGCCAGTCAAACGTCGAAACCAAGCTGAGCTGGCCGATGGATAACGCCCAATTCGGGCTGCGCCTGGGCGCCGACAGGCAGAATGTGCGTCTGCCCGGCCCGCGCCTGGTGGACAACGGCCTGGGCATCAACCTGCTCGAAACGGACCGGCGCGGCACGGCGATGCCGCTGGATTACGCCACGCGAGATGGCAATCGCGCTGCGCTCGAATACAGCCACAACATGGCCTTTGGCGAAATCAATGTCGACCTGTCCTACCGCAATCGGCCGCAAACCTCCTATTACGATTTCAGCGGCTTTCCGCTCTACACCCAGACGGATATGGACATGCTGGCCCTCGCTCCGCGCGCCCGCATTGCGCACACTCTGTTCGGCGGTCCAGGCAATCTGGTGGTAGGCCTGGACTGGCAGCGCTGGCGCTATCAACGCGGCATCTCCGATCAGCCCTCGCACAGCAACCAGCCATACACCCGCATCAACGCCACGCAATACAACACCGGCTTCTATGCGCAGGACATCTCGCAGATCACCGATAGCCTGAGCCTCCTCGCCGGCGCCCGCGCCGAGCGCCAGAGCATCGGCGCGACCGACAGTTATGACCCCGCCGCACCGGGTGGCGTTTTTGGTTCTGGCGCGCCGACCGCGTCGCAGACGGCACACCAGCATGCCGCTGAGCTGGGCCTGCGCTACCAGTGGCAACCGAGCTGGGCCTTGATCGGCAAATTCGCGCGCAGTTTTCGATTCGCCAATGTGGACGAAATCTACGAACAGTCGGCCATGTTCAGCAACGAGTTCCAGCTCTTGAAGGCGCAGACTGCCAACACCCGCGAAATCGGCATCGACTATCGTCAGGGCGCGACCCAGGTTCAGGCCAGTCTCTTCGTCACCGATATGACGGACGAGATTCATCTCGATCCCTTCACCTCGGGCGTGGGCAACACCAATCTGCCGCCCTCGCGGCGTCGCGGGCTGGAACTGGAAGCCAAGACACAGGCCAGCCAAGCCCTCACGCTCAATGCCGCCTACACTTACACGCAGGCGCGCTTTCGCGGCGGCGAGTTTGTCGGCGGCGGTTTCGCGCTGTCCAACAATGTCATCGAAGGCAAGACGGTGCCGCTGGTGCCGCGCCACAAGCTGAATCTCGGTGCTTCCTGGCTCATGCAGCTGCAAACCCGCTTGACGCTCGCGGTGAACCACGTCGGTCGCCAGTACATGGATAACGACGAAGCCAACGACCTGGGCATCATGATCCCGTCCTACACGGTGACGGATCTCAAGCTGAGCCATGACGTCGGTGATTTCACTCTTGCGCTCGCCGCGAACAACCTCTTCGACCGCAAGTACTACAACTACGCCGTCAAGAGCGCCTTCACCCCCGGCCGCTACAATGCCTATCCCTTGCCAGAGCGCAATGCCATGATGACGTTGGAGTATCGATTCAAATAATATTTTTTGCCACGGATGAACACGGATGACATGCCAAGGCCGAGGCCTGCACAGCAATGTGAGATCGTCAAAGGGCAGCCTGCGCTGGCTTTCTTCAACATCATCCGCGCTTCTCCGCGTCATCCGCGGCCACAAGGTATTTCACGCTCCGTGCCGAGTTATTGATGTTTCAGAAATTCATGACGAACACCGTTCGGGCTGAGCCCGTCGAAGCCCTTCGACAAACTCAGGGCGAACGGATTTGCGGTAAGTGTCGCGACTTATGGAAGGCTCAATAAGCACGACATGAAACGCGGCGCGCTGACCAGTCTGCTGATCCTGCTCCTCATCGCTTTAGCGAGCGTCCTGCTCGCCGTGGTGTGCGGCAGCGTCACGCTCGACTGGTCGGCGTTGTTGCGCGATAGCGATCCCACCACGCGCACCATCCTGTTCGAGCTGCGTCTGCCGCGCGCGCTGTCCGCTTTTGCCGTCGGCGCGCTGCTGGCGCTCTCTGGTGCGCTGATGCAAATCCTCCTCCGCAATCCCCTCGCAGACCCTTATGTACTGGGCCTCTCGGGCGGGGCGGCGGTGGCGGCGCTGGGTGCGCTCATGCTCGGCGCGGCCGGTCTTATTGTTTCCGGCGCAGCGCTGGGCGGCGCCTTGTTCTCGGTATTTCTCGTCTTCACTCTGGCGCGCGGGGACTACAGTTTCACCCATGCGCGCCTCTTACTCACCGGCGTGGTGGTGGCGGCCGGCTGGGGCGCGGCGATCTCGCTACTGCTCGTGCTGGCGCCCGATGCGCGGCTGCGCGGCATGCTGTTCTGGCTCATGGGCGATCTGGGCACGGCGGGCTTTCCGTGGCTGGCGCTGGCGACCTTGGTGGCGATGCTGGCGCTGTGTCTGCCTTGGGGCGGCAGTCTCAACATCCTCGCGCAAGGCGATCTGACGGCGCGCGCCCTCGGTGTGCCGGTCGCCCGGTTGCGACGGCTGCTGTATTTCGCCGCCTCGGCCTGCGCGGCCGTGGCTGTCACCAGCGCCGGCACCATCGGCTTCGTCGGCCTGCTCGCACCACACATAGCGCGCATGGCCCTGGGCAACGACCAGCGCCTGCTCCTGCCCGGCGCGGCGCTGATGGGCGGCGCGCTGCTCACGCTGGCCGATACCGCCGCGCGCACCGTCATCGCACCGGCGCAATTGCCCGTGGGCGCACTCACGGCGGCGCTGGGCGTGCCGCTGTTTCTCTACCTCATGGCGCGGCGATGAATAGGGCCGTGAGCACCATCCTGCAAACCGAAAATCTCACCGTGGCCATAGGCGGAAAATCCGTCTGCGCCGCGCTGGACATGGCGCTCACGCGCGGTGCCTGCCTGGGTATCCTCGGCATGAACGGCATCGGCAAGACCACGCTGTTGCTCACGCTGGCGGGCCTTCGCCAGGCCGACAGCGGCAATCTCACTATCGACGGCAAGCCGCTCGAAGACTGGCGCGGCCGCGAGCTGGCCCGCGTGCGCGGCCTCATGCCGCAAGACACGCACGACCCCTTCCCCCTCACCGTGCTGGAAGCCGCGCTGGCCGGCCGCCACCCGTATCAATCAAGCTGGGGTTGGGAAAGCCGCGCAGACATGGCCCTCGCGCGCGACGCCCTGGCGCGCGTCGATCTGGCGACGCTCGAAGAACGCGATTGTGCCACCCTCTCCGGCGGCGAGCGTCGCCGCCTCGCGCTGGCGACGCTCTTGGCGCAGTCGCCGCAACTCTATCTGCTCGACGAGCCGGTGAACCACCTCGACCCACACCATCAAATCCTGCTGCTCGATCTCATCGCGCAAGAATGCCGCGAACGCAATCGCACCGCGGTGATGACCCTGCACGAGCCCAATCTCGCCGCCCGCTATTGCAGCCACGTGCTGCTGCTCTACGGCAACGGCGAAGCCCGCTATGGGACGCGCGAGGCGCTACTCACCGCAGAAAATCTAAGCCGCCTTTATTGCCACCGTATGCTGGCGCACGAGACGGCGGAGGGGATGTGCTTTTTGCCGAGTTGAGGAAAGAGGCGGCACAAAGGGAACAAAAGGCAGAACGCGTTAACCGCAATCGGTTTTTCGTGAGAGGCGTGAGCCACTTTGCGGCGCAGCGGCCAGTCGAGCGACGGCCTCGGCGGCGCTTTGTGTACCAGCAGAATTACAGGTCTTTAGGCGTAATGCATGTGTGTTTTGCGATACGGGCAAGCATGCGTGGGCCAATTTCTTCGCTGTCGTGAAAAGCGAAGACAACGTCCGGCCATCCTTCGCGTGACAGGGTGCGATGCGAACCCGATTGCCGTTTCAGTTTCCAACCAAGGCCAAATAGAACCGAAAGTAGTCGTTTGGCCTTGACTGACGGCCATTGACTCATGCGGCGAGGGGAAGAGAAATCTTGATTTCGACAGGACGGGATTCACTTTGCTCAAGGCGCTCGGCCATAGCACGAAGGGCAAGCACTTCGGCTTTTGCCATCGCTTCATCGGCCGTTTTCCCGTAGCACAGGACACCGGGAAGCTGCGGCACTTCGGCAAGCCAGCGGCCATCAACCTCTTCCTCGCACTCGATGGTGAAATTCATGATTGATCTCCGAGGGTGAACGAGCGGAATTGTAACGCACCACAACGGGTTCAGGTCTTGCCGCTCGATTTCGCCGCCAGAGAATATCGAGCCCGTGACGTATCGCGGCGATGACCCTGCACGAACCCAATCTCGCCGCGCGTTATTGCAGCCACGTGCTGCTGCTCTACGGCAACGGCGAAGCCCGCTTCGGCACGCGCGAAGTGCTACTCACCGCAGAAAATCTAAGCCGCCTTTATTGCCACCGCATGCTGGCGCACGACACGCCGGAAGGGATGTGCTTTTTGCCGGCTTGAAGCGCATGGCCTCGGAACCGAGGATATTAAGGGCGATCAGGCGGATCATAGATGGCTATTTCGCAAACCGCAGATGAACAGCTCATGGAAAGGGCGTTAGGTGCGTGCGCTACTGGTTGTTGGTGCACAATCATGTTGTTTAGCTTAAAGATCACCAGTTGCTCGGTAAAAGTGACATCGACACTGTTTGTGCCAGATGACGACAGCACGACTGGTAGGGGCTTCGATTCGGTCGGTGAGTCAGCGTTGGTGTTGTAGAAAACCCGTGATTCCAGCTGCGAGGGAGTCGCTCGATTGATTCTGAAGCTGATACACGTCGTGGAGACGTTTTTGTCGGCCAGGAAGCACAAGGCAAGATTCGGCTCCCACTTTGCCGCTGGCTGGAGCTTTAGGAAGGTAAATTCGAAACGCACCGGGGTTGGGAGCTTGCCAGACTGGTCAAATGTTGTGCCATATTTCCGATACTCCCCAGGACGCGCGTCAATCCTTATGACAGCGTCTGGCCTCCCCGTAGTCGTTGGTGCAACGAGAATCGGTGAGATGCTCAGTGAAGCGCACGCGGAGAGAAACACCGGGAGAAAGACTAGCAGTGGTCGGAACATGACACCTCCTTAGTAGCTTTAACCTTCGCCATCCGCACAAGTCCAGCCTTCATTGCGCGGAATTGACCTGCTCCAGGGCGCGACATTCCTCGGAGTTTGTTGCGCAGTGCCCCTTTGCGCCAACCGGCAGACAGTTTGCAGGTTTTTCGTCAGCAATCGGTGGGGGTGTCGTTGCCGGCTCTGTCCAAGATTTCTGCGCTTGGTACGCTTTGAGTCGGTCGCTGACAGTATCTTTGGGCAGGTCGTAGCGGCTCGCTTCGTCAAGCGCTTTGTTCTGCCAGAGAACAGCATCCGAAAAATTGTCGTTGGCGGCGACAACTGCCGCCCTGACCTCAAACAAGGTGAGGTGATCGAGATAGTTATCTGGAACCATGTCGACGTAGTATTTGGCGGCTTTACTGTTCCGCAAATTGTCGTCAGGCGTGGTAGCAAAAATCCAAGCAAGCTGCAGACGTGCGCTCAAGTTGTTTCCCATAGAGGCGCGCTCCAGCAACTTAATGGCGGCAGTTACATTTTGCCGTAGCCGCACGCCGCTCAGTAATTCGTAGGCGAGAAGATTCTGTGCATCGGTCTGCCCGCCTTTTGCGGCGCGTAAGAGCCATTTCAATGCGACTTCCGGTTCACCTTTGCACGCCAGGTCGCTGGCGTAAAACATCCCCTGCGCAAGTGCGAATTGGGCCGGGCCATAGCCAGCTTCAGCCGCCCTATTGAACCAGCGGTCTACTTTGTATTTCGTTAAATCAACGCCACTAAGACTCGCCAAACGTTGTAGGGTCGATGCGTACTCGTACAACTCGGCCGGGTTTCCATTTTCTGCCTTGTTGCGCAGCTCTTGAGCGAGCTTTTCGATGCTTTGCTGGCGATATTCGGTGTCCGCAATGCGAAAAAGCACCCGATGAATTACGCCATACTGCGCCACAGCTGTGTTGCGGACAACGCGGGGTTCGAACCGCCATTGCTTAAGGGACTTCAATGCGCTAGTTGTGAATTCGAGGTCAGTGGCAGAGATAATCGAGTGATTTCTTGTTGTGCCGTCCGCAACAACCGTAAAGGCAATATCCACCCAACCGTCTTCGCCGCGATCGCGTACGCCTTGTGGGTACTTCGGCGCGACCGATTTCTTTAATTTCACTGAAGTGGCACTGCCACGGGAAATCACCTCGGGAGCCATCTGTTTCTCGAGAACAGCATCAGACAGTCTGGAAAATAGAGTTTCCCTGACCGATACCGCCTTGGCTTTCTCCCCCTCGGACAAAGAGGCAAACAGCTTGTCACGCATCTTGGCCCAGTTTTCGTCGCCCTTCTGGCTGGCCAAAGCCATCCAGGAATAGGCCACGATCGAGTCCCGCTGTACGCTTTCGCCGCGGAAATGCATGATTCCAACATTGAATTGCGACGCATGGTCGCCAATTTCTGCCATACGATTGAATGCGAAGAATGCGTGCTCGTAGTCCTTGTTCTGGTAGAGCTTCATCGCCGCGTCGAAATTCGCACTGGCCCCAAGTGCAACCAACTGCAGGCCGAAAAACAAGGTGACCAAACGCATGGGTTTCCTCGCAGCGGGTTATTGATGAAATGACGGAAGTATTCTAAACGACTACGCCCCAATGACCATCTCTGTGGGACGTTCGTTCACATGGAATTACATTTTTGGTAATGGCTTTCGAGTCTTTTACTTTCCCCGCGCCGCATCAACGCATTTGCACAACTCCCGCGCGCCTTCGAGCAGGCGCGGGCCGGCGCGATGCATGTGGGCGGGGTCGACAGTGCAGAGCTTGGCGTTTTTCACGGCGGGAATTTGTGGCCAGCCGCGCCAGGCTTCCAGCACTTCCACGCCGGTGCCGCTGATGATGAGATCGGGCGCGGCGTTGATGACGGCTTCCACTGGTACGGTGGGCGTAAGCAGCGGCGAATCGCCAAAGACATTGCGTGCGCCGCACAGGCGCATCACGTCGCTGACGATGTGCTTGTCGTTGAACGTCATCAGCGGCTCGCCCCAGATTTCGTAGAAGAGTTTCACGGGTGTGCGTCCGGCATGGCTGCGCGCGAGTTCGGCAAAGCCTTCGCGAAAACGCCGCGCCGCCAGCACTGCGGTGGTATCCGTACCGGCCAGCGCGCCCAGCCTTTCGAGATTGGTCGCCACCTCTTCCACACGCTGTGGATCGCTGCGGAAAACGGCGATGCCGCGCGCTTCGAGTTGGGCAATTTGCGAGGCGCTGTTGCCACTGCTCCAGGCGACCACCAGATCGGGGCGCAGCGCGATGATGCGCTCGATGTCCAGCGCGTGCGCGTCGCCGACTTGCGGCAGCTTCGCCGCCTCGGGCGGAAAGTCGCTCCAAGCCGCCACCGCCACCACGCGCGCGCCGGCGCCGGCGGCGAAGAGCAATTCGGTGGCATGGGGCGCGAGGCTGACTATGCGCGTCGCCGGCTGCGCCATTCGTACTTCGTGCCCGCTGTCGTCGCGCACGCTAATGGCAGCGGCACACACTGGCTGCGTATTCAGCAGCAGCAAAGCTAAAAAAATGGCAAGAGCGTGATGGATGCGTCGGGTCGCCATGTCGCAATTTTACCGCGCCAACGTAGCGGAACTTATCTCGGATATTTCTTTTTCGCGCAGAAGTTTGCTATCGTGCGCGCCATGCTCTCGGACGCCATTCCCCTCGCCGACTTGCGCCGCGTGCTGGTGATCAAGCTGCGACATCACGGCGATGTCTTGCTGACCTCGCCGGTGATCAGCGTATTGAAGCGGCATGCGCCGCAGATTGAGATCGACGCGCTGGTGTATGCCGACACTGCCGCCATGCTGACGCTGCATCCGGATATCGCGCAGGTGCATACCATCGATCGTGACTGGAAGAAGCGCGGCATCTTCGCTCAGGCAGCTGCGGAATTTGGCCTGTTTCGCCGCCTGCGCGCGCGCGACTACGATCTGGTGATCCATCTCACCGAACATCCGCGCGGTGCCTGGCTGACGCGCCTTCTTGGCGCGCGCTATGGCGTGGCGCGCGCCATGCGCGGCAAGCCGAGCTTCTGGCGCCGTAGTTTTACGCATCTCTATAGCCATCCCCTCAACGCACGCCGCCATACCGTCGAACTCAATCTTGATGCCTTGCGTCGCGTCGGTGTGCAGCCGGATGCGGATGAACGCCGGCTGGTGCTGGTGCCGGGCGCAGAGGCGGATGCCCGCATAGCGGCGCTGCTGGCCGATCACCAGCTTGCCACGGGCGGTTTCATCCATTTCCATCCTGCCTCGCGCTGGCAGTTCAAATGTTGGACGGTGGAAAAAAATGCCGAGTTGTTGCAGCGCTGGCAGGTCACCGGTCGGCGCGTGGTGGTGACCTGCGCGCCGGATGCCCGTGAGCGGGAATTCGTCGCTGCGATATTGCATAAGGCGCCGGTGCCAGTGGTCGATCTGTCCGGTCAGCTCAGCCTTAAGGAACTCGCCGCTTTGTCGGCTCGCGCCGCGCTCTTCGTCGGTGTGGATTCTGCGCCGATGCATATCGCCGCCGCCGTCGGAACGCCAGTGGTGGCGCTGTTCGGCCCTTCCGGTGAATTGGAATGGGCGCCGTGGGGCGTGCCCAATCGCGTTGTCACCAGCGACGCGCATGCTTGCCGCCCTTGCGGCATTGACGGCTGCGGCGGCGGCAAGATTTCGGAATGTCTCACCACGCTGCCGGTGGCGCGCGTTGCGGCGGCCTGCGACGAATTGTTGGCCTCGGCGGTGCGCTGATCCCTGCATGAAGCTTGCGCTGGTTCGGCAGAAATACAACCCCTACGGTGGCGCGGAGCGCTTCGTTGAACGCGCGCTGGCCGCGCTGGCAACGCAAGGTGTTGCGACCACGCTCGTCACGCGCAGTTGGCAAGGCCCGGCCGAGCAGGCGGTGTTGATTTGCAATCCCGCTTATGTGGGCCGCTTGTGGCGCGATGTCAGCTTCGCGCGCGCTGTGCAGGCGGTTATCGCTGAGGACAAATTCGATTTGCTGCAAAGCCACGAGCGTATTCCCGGCTGCGATATCTATCGCGCGGGTGACGGTGTGCATGCAACTTGGCTCGAATTGAGAGCGCAATTTCGGGGGCCGCTGGCGAGGCTGCTCGAGCGAATCAATCTGTGGCATCGCTATGTGCTGAGAACCGAAGCGGCGATGTTCCGCGACGCGCGCCTGAAAGCCGTGATCTGCAATTCGCAGATGGTGCGCGACGACATCGCGCGGCGCTTTGCCGTGGCGGAGGCCAAGTTGCATGTCATCTACAACGGCGTCGATCTGACGGCATTTCATCCGCGTTTGCGCGAGGAGCATCGCAGCCGTAGCCGCGCCGAACTAGGCTTTGCCGATGCCACGCCGCTGTTTCTCTTCGTCGGCTCCGGCTTCGAGCGCAAGGGCGTACCACAGTTGTTGCGCGCTTTCGCGTTGATGCGCGCGCGCGATGCGCAATTGCTTGTCGTCGGCCACGATAAGCAGCGCAAACGCATGGAGCGCGATGCCGCTGCGCTGGGCGTGAAAAATCGCGTGCGCTTCCTCGGTGGTCAGCAAGATGTGCAGCCCTTTTACGGCGCGGCCGATACTTTTGTGTTGCCGACGCTCTACGACCCTTTTCCCAATGCAGCGCTGGAAGCGCTGGCCTGCGGCCTGCCGGTTATCACCTCCACCGCCTGCGGCGCGGCAGAGCTGATCCGCGCCGGCGAGAACGGTTACGTCTGCGAAGCACGCGACAACGCGCAGCTGGCGGATCGTCTCGATGCCCTGGCCGTGCCGGGTGTGGCCAGGGCGATGCGCGACGCCTCGCGCGCCAGCGTTGCGCATCTCGGCGTCGATGCTATGGCGGCGCGGCTCGTCGCGCTTTACCAGTCGCTCATGCCCAGTACCACGCGTCCGTTATAATTCGCCGTTTGCATTTTCGCCCGCCGGCAATCCATGCCCAAACAGCAACTTTCCAGCCGCGTTCTGTATTTCCGATTGCTGGGATACGTGCGCCCTTATTGGAAGGTGTTTCTGTTAGGCGTGCTGGGCATGGCGGCAACCGCCTCGACGGAGCCACTGCTACCAGCTTTGATGAAGCCCCTGCTCGACGGTCACGGCAGCAGTGGCAACGCCGATTACATCACCTATCCGCTCGCCATCGTCGGGATTTTTCTGCTACGGGGCATGTTCGGTTTTCTCGCCGACTATTGCCTAGCCTGGGTTGCCAACAAGGTGATCCCCGATCTGCGCAACGCCATGTTCGCACGCATGGTGAGCTTGCCGACACGCTATTTCGATAATCAATCCTCCGGCGCGCTGATGTCCAAGGTGGCTTACGATGTTACTAACGTCACCGGCGCGGCGGTGAGCGTTATTACCGTGGCGGTGCGCGACAGCATTGCCGTGGTCGGTCTGCTGGGCTGGCTGCTTTATTTGAATTGGCAACTCACGCTGGTCGCCATCGCCATCGTGCCGCCTATCGCCGGCGCCGTGAAGCTTTTTGGCGGCCGACTGCGCGCCATGAGTCGTGGCGCGCAGCGGTCCATGGGCGAGATCACGCGCGTCCTGCAAGAAAGTATCGAAGCGCACAAGGTGGTGAAAATTTTCGGCGGGCAGCGTTATGAGAGCAACCGCTTCGCTCATGCCAACGCCGTGCAGCGCGGTTACAACATGCGCCAGACTGTGGCGGCGGCGGGGCAGGGACCCATCGTCCAAGTGGTCGTGGCCATCGCGCTGGCCGTGGTGATTTCTGTCGCCTTGAAGCAAATGGCCGAAGGCCGCGCCACCGTGGGGGATTTCGTTTCCTTCATCACTGCCATGCTGATGTTGCTGGCGCCGGTTAAGCGGCTGACCGATATCAACGCGCCGCTGCAACGCGGCCTTGCTGCTGCGGAGAGTGTCTTTGAGTTGGTGGATGAGACGCCAGAGCGAGACGAAGGCAAGATCACGCTAGGCCGCGCGCAGGGCGCTATTGAGTTGAAGCATATTAGCTACCGCTACCCCGAAGCGGAACGCGACGCGCTGCATGATATTTCGCTGCGCATTCAGCCCGGCGAGCGCATTGCGCTAGTGGGCCAATCCGGCGGCGGCAAGACGACGCTGGCGAATCTGTTGCCGCGCCTCTACAGCGTGACCTCGGGCCGCATATTGATCGACGACTATGACATCGAAACGCTGAGCCTGCTTAGCCTACGCGCCAACGTGGCGTTAGTGAGTCAGGACGTGGTGTTGTTCAACGACAGCGTTGCAGCGAATATCGCCTACGGGAGCATGGCCGGCGCGAGTCGCGAAAGGATAGAGGCGGCGGCCAAGGCGGCACATGCACTCGATTTCATACTCGCCATGCCGAAGGCTTTCGACACACCCATAGGCGAAAACGGCGTCAAGCTTTCCGGCGGGCAACGCCAGCGCCTGGCCATTGCGCGCGCCCTGCTGAAGGATGCGCCCATCCTCATTCTTGATGAAGCCACTTCGGCGCTGGATACGGAATCTGAACGCCAGGTACAGGCAGCGCTGGATGAGTTGATGAAAAACCGCACGACCTTGGTCATCGCACATCGTTTGTCGACCATAGAAAACGCCGACCGTATTGTGGTGCTCGATAAGGGTGTCATTGCCGAGATGGGCACGCACGTCGAACTGCTGGCTTTGAACCGCATCTATGCTCGGCTCTATCAGTCGGCTCTGGTGCTGGACGCCGCCTAATGCATATCGTGCACACCGAAGCCTCCTGTGGCTGGGGTGGCCAGGAAATTCGCATCCTCACGGAGGCCGCCGGCATGGTGGCGCGCGGGCATGAGGTCACCCTGTTGTGTCCGGAGGAAGCGCGCATTTTTGCGGAGGCGCCCAAACGTGGTCTTAAAGTTGAAGCCCTGCCCATCGCGCGCAAATCGCTGCGCGGTGTGCAGTCCATGCGACGCTGGCTGGGCCAACACCCGGTGGACGTCATCAACACGCATAGTTCCACGGATAGCTGGCTGTCTGCGCTGGCCTGCGCGACCAGCAGTCACGCGCCGCCCATCGTGCGCACTCGCCACATCTCGGCGCCCATTCCCAACAACCTCGCCACGCGCTGGCTATACACCCGCGCTACCCGCCATATCGTCACCACCGGCGAGAAGCTGCGCGAGCAACTCATACGCGACAACGGCTACCCGGCGCAGCAAATTACCTCGGTGCCCACCGGCATCGATACCGCCCGCTTCGTGCCCGGTGACAAACTCGCCGCCAGACGCAGCCTGGGCCTGGACGAGTCCAAGCACTACATCGGCATCGTCGCCACACTGCGCAGCTGGAAAGGCCATCATCACTTGCTCGAAGCCTACGCCAGCCTGGATGCGCCGGACTGGGAACTGCTCATAGTCGGCGACGGGCCGCGTCGCGAATTCATCGAGGCGATGATCGTCGAGTTGAAGCTGGTCCATCGCGTGCGCATGGTCGGCCAGCAGGAAAATGCCGAAGTGTGGCTGCAAGCCCTGGATATTTTCTGTTTGCCGTCCTATGCCAATGAGGGTGTGCCGCAAGCTATCCTTCAGGCCATGCTGATGGAATTGCCCATCGTCACCACGCCGATCGGGTCAATCCTTGAAGCGGTTAGCGATGGCGATACTGCGCTGGTGGCACCACCGCAGGATGTCAAGATGCTGGGCATTGCAATCGAGCGATTGATGCGTGACGATGCATTGGGCAAGCGTCTCGGTGTCGCGGCACGTACGCGAGCCTTGGCACGGTTTTCCATAGACGACATGCTTGATCGCATGGAACGCGTTTTCAAGCAGCTGACGGAGACAGCCCGGCGATGATCGGCGGCCCGCGCAAGAATTGGGAGCGCACCAAACGCAGCCTGAGCCGCCGCTGGCGCGAATGGTGGCTGCCGCGCGGTTACTCACGCCTGGGTACGCGTTACGGCGGGTGGTGGGTGGATACTCGTCTGGTCGGGGCGCAGCCGCTGCTCATCGATGCCGGGTTGGGCGAAGACATTAGTTTTCCGGCGGCTTTCCTACAGCGTTTTCCCGGCGCTCGCGTGCTGGGTATAGAGCCGAATCCGCGCAGTCTGGCCTACTGCCGCGCGCATCCACTGGCCGGCATGGAAGTACTTGAGCGCGCCTTCTGGAGCAAAGCCGGTGAAACCTTGGTGTTTCATTTGCCGCGGGCGCAGCAGGATTTGCCAAAGGGCGCGGATGGCGTCTCCGGTAGTCTGGTGGGTACGCATGAATATGTAGAGGGTGGCGAATCTCTATCGGTAGAAACCGTCGATTTGCGCGCGGCGCTTACCCGCGCGGGGCGACAGGAATGCGACGTTCTGAAAGTCGATGTCGAAGGCGCGGAGTATGCAGTGTTGGCACAGCTATGCGACAGCGGCGATATCCGTCTCGCCCGGCAGGTGCTCATCGAGTTCCATCATGGCGTCACGCATCACAGTCTCGAAGAAACCAAAGCGGCGGCGGACCGGCTTGCTGGATGCGGCTTCCGGCTGATCCACACGGAAGGCCGCAACTACATCTTCCGTCGTGAGAACCATGGGTGAGCGCTTCCTGGTTATCAACGTATCGCGCATCGGCGATACCCTATTGGCCACACCGGCCATCCGCGCTATAGCCACCGCCCATCCGGGCTGCGTCATCGATTGTCTGGCTCATCCCAACCGCGCTGAGGTTTTGTTGAATCTATCCTTCGTGCGTCGGGTGGGTAGCATCACCAAAAACAGCGCGCGCTATCGAGGCTGGATAGGCGGCAAGCGCTACGACACCGCGCTGGTTTATGGCTTTGACGAGCCGCTTATCAGTTATGCACTGCGGGTAGCCAAGCAGGTGGTTGCTTTCCGGCAATCCGACTCGGCACTCAATGCGCGCCTCTTCCGTGTCGTCGAGCCGGCCGCCTTCCAGAGCGAGCATTCGGTGCTGCAGCTACTTCGCCTGCCCGCCGCGCTGGATATCCCGCCGGCCGGATTGCGTCTTGCGTACGCGGTGAGTGCAGAAGAACGCAGCTGGGCCGCCGATACTTTGGCGCGCGATCTGCCCGCCGGCGCCTCGCCACGCGTGGGCCTGCAAGTAGCGAGTTTTCCCACTAAGGGCTATCGCGATTGGCCGATCGCGCATTTCATGGCCCTGTGCGAGCGTATCCGCCACCGCTGGCCGCAGGCGCACTTCCTCATCTTCGGCGGCAACGAAGAACGCGAGCGCACCGCCGCGCTCAAGACGCACCTCGGCGGCAGCGCCACGCTGTATGCGGGCAAGCTATCGTTGCGGCAAACAGTCGCTCTGATGAGCGAAACCGATCTTTACGTCGGCGTCGATACCGGTCCGACTCATCTCATGAGCACGCTCGACGTTCCCCTGGTCGGGCTGTATCACGGCTTTTCGCCCAGTCGCTTGATAGGCCCACTCGATCATCCAGCACTTTATGTTGTCGATCATCCCCGCACCGGGCAGGATTGTTCGCCCGAAGTCCCCATGGCGGAAATCAGCGTCGATAGCGTCTGGGGAAAAGTCGTCTTGGCGTTGACCGAGCATTCTCCGCGGCAGACGTCCGGTGGACAGAAGAAGAGCACGAGCGCGTGAAGCTCGCTTTTGTCACCACCAATCTGCGTGGCGGCGGCGCCGAGAAAGCGGTGGTCAAGCTCGCTTCCGCATTGTCCGCGCGCGGGCACGAGGTGCACTTATTGCTGCTGGAGAACTTGATCGAACATCCCATCGATGGGTCGTTTCAGGTGCATGCTTTGTCGCGCCCAGGCAAATCCGTGTCGAAAGGATATTTGGGGAAGCGGCTCGCCGCCTGGCGGCTTGCGCGCCTGTATCGCGGACTTGAGCGCGATGCGTCGTTCGACATGACAGTGGCAACCTTGCCCTTCGCCGATGAAGTCGTAGCGCTGGCAAGGCTGCCACGTGTGTGGCATCGCATCGCCAACACGCTCTCGGCCGAGGTCGCTGCCTTGCAGCAGCAGAATCCCCGCAAGGCGGCGCGCCGACTGGCGCGCTATCGCGAGCTTTATGAGGGTCGCAACCTCATCGCCGTTTCTGAAGGTGTGGCGGAGGACTTACGCGAGCAGCTGCAACTACCGCGCGCCAACATTGTGCGCATCTACAATCTCTACGATATGGCCGGCATACGCCGCCTGGCCGAAGCGCACGACGCGAAGATTCCGCAGCAAGCCTATGTTCTACATGTCGGCCGCTTTGTTCGGCAGAAGCGACATGATTTATTGTTTGCGGCATTCAAGACGCTGCCGCCTTCCTTCAAGCTGGTGTTGCTGACCCATCCCAATGCGGCCCTGGATGACATGCTGACCGCTGCCGGCATCAAGGAGAGAACTATTGTGGCAGGATTTCGCCAGAATCCTTACCCGTGGATGCGTCATGCCGCTTTGCTGGTACTTTGTTCCGATCATGAGGGACTGCCTAACGTGCTGATCGAATCCTTGATCTGCGGCACCTCCGTCGTCAGCACGGATTGCCCGTCCGGCCCGCGTGAGATTCTCGAAGGCGCGCTGCGGCGCTTCTTGGTGCCTTGCGGTGATCCCGCCGCGCTTGCGCGGGCGATGCAGGCAGCGCTCGACACCAAACCCGATTTGAGCGAGCAGACCTTCGCCAAGTTCGCGGCAGAAACCGTGTTGCATCAATACGAGGCCTTGCCGCAGCGTTGGCGGCAGCCGGCATAGCGGGGCGAGCGGACTATGTGCGGCCTACTGGCGTTGATCAACACACCGTGGCAAAGCCGCTATCAAGCGGCGTTCGGTTCCATCAAGAGCCGCGGACCGGATGCCAGCACCACCTGGTCCGACAATGCCGCATTACTTGCGCATCACCGTCTTTCCGTCATCGATCTGGCCAGCGGCCAACAGCCCATGCTGACGGCGGATGGCCGCTATGCCGTGGTCTTCAATGGTGAGATTTACAACTACCGCGAATTGCATGCCGAGCTTGCCGGCCGAGGCGTGGCCTTCACCACCCAATCGGATACGGAAGTCATCCTCCATGGCTATCGTGTATGGGGTGAGAGTGTCGTCCAGCGCTTGAACGGCATGTTCGCCTTCGTCATCTGGGACACGCAGGCGCAACAGGTTTTCGCCGCGCGCGACCGGCTGGGCATCAAGCCCTTGTTTTATTCGACGGTTCATGGCTTGGCCCTCGCTTCAACGCTGAAACCTTTTTTCCATCTCGACGGTTTTCCGCGCCGCATCGACTATGAAGCGCTGCGCGACTATCTGGCCAGCCAGTTCGTGCTGGCGCCGCACAGTATGCTGCGCGATGTGCGTCAGTTGCCGCCGGCATCTCATCTACGTTACGACGCCCACGATGGCGCGTTGTCCATTGAGCGCTACTGGGAGATTCCCGCGGCGAAACGCGCCAAACCGGATCCGCGGGAAATATTGGCGGAGATGGACGACGTCCTCCAGCGCAGCATGAAACGCCAATTGATCGCCGATGTACCGCTAGGCGCTTTCCTCAGCGGCGGCATAGACAGTAGCCTGATGGTGCATTACATGGCGCACGCCGGCGTTAATCCCATCGAGACCTTTAGCGTACGTTTCAAACAGACGGCCTTCGACGAGACGGCCTACGCCAAGATTGTGGCGGATCAATATGGCACGCGCCATCACATCATCGATGCGCCGGACATAGGTTCTGACGCGTTGGTATCGACCATCGGCGCACTGGACCAGCCATTGGCCGATCCGGCCTATGTGATGACCTCGGAATTGGCGCGTCTGACCCGTAGCCACGTTACGGTCGCGCTAAGCGGTGACGGTGGCGACGAATTGTTCGGCGGCTACGCCCGCTTTCTTGAGCAGGAAATCGATTATCCCGACAGCGCGTGGCGCAACGCCTTGCGTCGGCTGATTGATTTGGGCCTGTTGCCGGGCGCTTTGTTGCGCCGCAGTTTGTCCGGCAAGGAGATGATGCTCTATCGTCGCGTCGAGGCCGGCCCATGGAAGGCGTCGCGCAAGAGCTTGAAGCGCTATCTGAGCGACCACGCCTGGCAAGCCTGCCAACCGGAGGAGACGATGAAGTTGTGGCGGAATCTGGCTGCGGGCTTCGGTGGTCAGATGGATACGGCCAGCCTGATGCGAGCCGACTTGTGGACCTATCTGAGTGAAAATTGCCTGGTTAAAACAGATCGTGCGAGTATGTTTCATGGATTGGAAGTCAGAGTGCCCTTTCTCGACAACGACGTGGTGGACGCAGTACTCGATCTGCCGGCAAGCGCGCACTTCGAGGGGGGCGACAAAATGATACTGCGCCGTTTGGCACAAAAGTATTTGCCGGAAGTCGTCTGGAACCGGCCCAAGCACGGCTTCTCGGTGCCGCTGCAAGATTACTTCAACGGCCAATGGCGAGTCGTCTGCGAGGATTACATCGCTCGCTCGGTGCAGATCGCCCCCTTCCTGAACGCGGCCGCTGTTTCGCGGCTTTGGCATGCGGCACGCCAAGGTCGTGCATCACGTCGCCTTGCCTACAGCTTTGTTGTCCTGCTCATGTGGCTCGATGGCAACCGCATATCGGAATAGCGGATATGCGCACTAACTTGCCAGGAGTTGCCACGCGCTCAGATGGGGCCACCTTGGGTATCCCATTGGGTATTTTATTTGGTGCCTTGATTCTGCTGTATCTGGTCGTGCCTTTCGGACAGGTTGGGGCATTGCGCGATGTGCTGGCAATTGTGGTGATGCTGGCGACATTGTTCGTAGCTCGCTTTCAGTGGCGAGCGCTACCGTTGCTCTTGCCTATGGCGATGTGGATAGGCTGGTGTGCGCTCTCGGCCATGTGGTCCATTGATCCGTATGCCACCTTAAAAGCGACCGGCCGTGATTGGGTGCTGGGTGCCGGCGTCTTCTATGGCGCGTGGCTGTTGGCCCAATCGCCAGCGCGTTATCGACGCCTGGTGTTGGCAGCGACCGTCGGGTTGCTATTGCTTGCAGGGCTGTCTGTTGCGTTGTTCTTCATGGCGCCGCCGGGGGCAGAGGTTACGCACGAGTTGCGGCAAGGTCTGTTCCGCTTTTACCCAGGCGTCGGCGTCGCCAGCACCTACGCGGCTTTTCTGCTGCCGCTAGGTCTGGTTTGGCTGGGCCGCCCATCGTTGGCGAGACTTGCCTGGGTGCTGGTCTTTGTCGCTGCCGCCGTGGCGGTCGGCATCGTGGCTAAGAATCGCATGTTCTGGCTGGTGATGATGATCGCATTTTGCGGCGCTGTCGTTCTGGCATGGCGCGATTATTCCAGTCGCCAACGAGTTTTTTCCGTAGTCGCATTGATGGTATTTTTAGCTATCGCAGGGGCGCTGTTTCTCAATACCCTGGAGGAGCGCAGCGGTACATCGGTGGAAGCGGATACGGTGCTGGTCGAAAGAAGTTTCGTCGATGATCCTCGTCTCACGGCCTGGGGATATTGGCTCGATAAGGCGGCAGAGTCGCCGCTGCGCGGAAACGGCTACGGCAAAAAGCAACTCAAACAAGTGCACACGCCAGAAGGCCGGGCGCGTATCGCCAGCGTCGGTGAGGCCTTGCTGACGCACGCCCACAACCTTGTTATTGATATTGCGTTGCAAACAGGCATGGTCGGTCTGGCACTTTTTTTCTGGCTGATTGCAACGTTGGTACGCGCGTATTGGCAGCGCAGGTCTGACGGCGATGCGGAAGTGCGTTGCGTTGCACTTGCAGGTCTCCTGCTGGTGCTGATGCTGTTCGGCAAGAACTTCACGGACGATTTTTTTGAAAACCCGATGACTCTGGTGTTCTGGGCGTCGGCAGGCCTACTGCTCGGTCGGATGCATGCGCCCACGGCCTCTGCGCTTGATTCGGCTCCAGCTTCGGTTTAGTGCCTGCCTGCATGCGCGGACACTGCTACCAGATCAACTTTCAGGAGCACTTCGGTGGGGGTGAGGTGTACACGCAGTTTCTCACTCGCGCCTTGCGTGAGCTCGGTTACGCAGTCAGCTTACTGGTTTCGCCCAAGGCGAAATTTTGGCAGGACATGGACCTCGCCGGTGCGCGCATTGTGCCGGTCGAGGCGCAAGCCTTACTTGCGGCATTGCCGAACGAGCGAAGCTGGGTGCTGACCCATGGCACATTGCCACGAGCGCTGCGTTTGACGATACGGCCCACACATTTTCTTTCCGGCATCGCGCACATGCCACTGTTCGGACGTGACCCCAAGAGTTTCGAATACTACGACCTGGTATTTGCCGTCTCGAATTATGTATTGGACAGCCTGAGAGCCTCGTCCTTTGCGGGGGCCTACGTCGAGCCGCTCTACGGTGTAGCGCAACTCGACGCTGCGCGCGCCGATACCGCGCAGCCTATCGTCGCCGAATCGGTTTATGACTGGGATCGGCGTAAATTGCGTGATCGCCTGCTCGGCTACCTTCAGCCACTCTATCGACGCTTTCTGGCGCGGCGCCGCTATGCAAAGCGCGATGGCATCACGCTGGGCATCGTCTCGCGACTCACGCCGATCAAGCAGTTTCCACAGTTGTTCGACATCCTTGCGCCGATACTCTCGGCCTTTCCGCAAATCAATCTGGAAATTTTCGGCAGCGGTGGTTATGCCTCGGTGCGCGATTTGCGGCAGGCGTTACGCCCTCTGGCGGGACGCGCGCGCTTCTGGGGCCAGCAGCGCAATGTCGCGGCTGTCTATAAGCAGATCGATTTCCTGCTCACGGGCTTGCCGGAAAAGGAAGCGCTCGGCCTCAATGTCATCGAGGCGCAGGCCTGTGGTACGCCGGTGCTGGCCGTCAACGCGCCGCCATTCACCGAGACGGGGGTTGAGGGTGTCACCGGATTTTTTTATCGCGATCCGCGCGAAGACAATGGCGCCGACTTCGCGCGGCTGCTGCGTGAGGTTGCGGTCATGCAAAAGTTTCCCAATCCACGTCAGGCGCAGGAACACCTGGCACGTTTCAGTTTCGCCGCCTTCAAAGAACGTTTGGCACGTGCGCTGCCTGAAGTCGAAAAAAGGTTGGCGGCATGAGCGTTGCGTCGGTCCCACCGCAGGCGAAATTTCTCGTCATACGTCGCGACAACATCGGCGATCTGCTATGCACCACGCCGCTCATCCGCGCGCTGCGCGAGCGCTATCCGCAAGCCTGGATAGGTGTGCTGGCCAACACCTACAACGCGCCCGTGCTGGCGGGCAATCCCGATATCGACGTGGTGTATGCCTACGAAAAAGCCAAGCACCGGCCCGCCGGTAGTTCATTTTTCGCCTGGCTGTTGGGGCGCATAGGTTTGCTGCGCGAATTGCGTCGACAGCGCATCGACTACGCCATCCTCGCTGCGCCCGGCTTCCAGGCCAGCGCGCTGCGCTTCGCGCGGTTCGCTGGCGCGCGACACATCATCGGCTATGCGCAGGGACAGCCCGGCGCAAACCGAATCGACATGCCCGTCGCGCTCGACACCCAGCAGGCCCATGAGGTCGAAGCCACTTTTCATCTGCTGAACGCCCTTGGCATGGCTGGAGAGCCGCCATCCATGCGGCTCTCCAGCCATGCTACTGAACTCGCTGCTGAAGTCGCCGCAGTGCGCCAAGGCCTCGGCGCACGCATCACCCAAGCGCGCGGACCACTGATCGGCCTGCACATCAGCGCGCGCAAACCGCAGCAACGCTGGCCCATCGCGCGCTACGCCGAACTGGCGCGCCGCCTGCTTGCCGACGGCGCGAGCGGCGTGCTGCTGTTCTGGGCGCCGGGTGCGACCGACGACGCGCTGCATCCGGGCGACGACGATAAAGCGCGCGAGTTGTTGCACATGCTGACCGACCTGCCCGTCGCGCCGGTCGCCACCGAGCGGCTGGAACAACTCATCGCCGGCCTGTCGCTATGCGACCGCGTGATATGCAGCGACGGCGGCGCCATGCACATCGCCGCCGCGCTCGGCAAACCCATCGTCTGCTTCTTCGGCAATTCGAGTTCCACCCGCTGGCACCCCTGGGGTGTGCCGCATGTCGTGCTGCAAAAGGAGAGTCAGGACGTGAGCGACATCACCATCGACGAAGCGACGGTGGCCTATTCGATGCTAATGCGCGAGATAGGCGCGACGGTGTAGCGGTTCATTCTCAGTTTTCGACTTTAGGGTAGGAACGACTTGTATGATTGTTTTGAATACAGACCATGCTTACCGTAAGCAACGCCTTTACATTTCTTCAAAATATCCCAACATTTAACGCCCACCCGTTCGACCATTGGCTGCCGTACAAGTCCCGTGTTGTACCTTGCATAATTTTTGCATCGCACTAATACCGACGAACGTCTAGAACGACATGAATTCGACCAAGCATTACTTTGTTCCGGGCATTGAGGGCTTGCGTGCAATTGCAATCCTCATGGTCATCCTTAACCATGTTGGGTTCTCATTTGCCCCGGGCGGCTTCGTCGGCGTGGACGTTTTCTTCGTTATTTCTGGCTACTTAATTACCCAGCAGTTGACGCGCGAAGCGCACCGGACGAGACGCGTCGATTTACTTGAGTTCTACGCGAGACGTGTACGGAGACTTTTTCCAGCACTTTTTACGGTGGTCATCACAACGATGCGCATTTCGCGGAACGTGACCGCTGATTTCGCGTCATCGTGACCGATGGCGGAATGCTGCATGGATATGGCTAAATTTTACCGCAATCGGTCACGCTCGCCATGAAACGGCGGTCACGCTTTGGCGAAACGTCGGTCAC
>JBBQGH010000002.1:0-101666 GCA_038322845.1 Gammaproteobacteria bacterium | reverse complement strand
GCGCTTGGGTTTCTCAAAACCCGGTCTCGTCGCCAGCGTCATCTGCTTCATCGTTCCATCCCTTGTGTTCGCCTTCCATTATCTGACCACATGACTAAAAAATCGTTCACAGCGATACCGACTTATTCAGCGTTTCCTTAGCCGAATCGTCCGGTGATGTAGTCTTCGGTCTGTTTGTTCTTGGGTTTGACGAAAATGTCGTCGGTGCGACCATATTCGATGAGTTCGCCCAAGTACATGTAGGCAGTGAAATCCGATACCCGCGCCGCCTGTTGCATGTTGTGCGTGACGATGACGATGGTAAAGTCTTCTTTCAGTTCGTTCAGAAGTTCTTCAATGCGCATCGTCGAGATCGGGTCCAGTGCCGAGGTGGGCTCATCGAGCAGCAACACCTGGGGCTTGACGGCGATGCCGCGCGCGACACACAAGCGTTGCTGCTGCCCCCCCGAAAGGCTGGTGCCGCTTTGAGTGAGGATGTCCTTTACTTCTGTCCATAGCGCCGCCTTGCGCAAGGCCCATTCGACGCGCTCGTCCATGTCTACACGGGAGAGCTTCTCGTGCAGTCGTACACCGAACGCAATATTTTCATAGATAGACATTGGGAATGGGGTGGGCTTCTGAAACACCATGCCTACCTTGGCACGCAGCTGGTTGAGGTCGACGCCGCGATCAAGGATATCCCGCCCATCCATTAATATCTTGCCCTCGGCGTGCTGATCAGGATAAAGATCGTACATGCGATTCAAAGTGCGCAGCAGCGTCGATTTGCCGCAGCCGGAAGGACCGATGAAGGCGGTGATCTTGCCTCTGTAGATTTCCAGATTAACGTTCTTCAGGGCGTGATACTTGCCGTAGTAAAAATTAAACCCTTCGATAACAATTTGCGAATCGAATTTGGTGGCGACGGTGTCGTTGATCATCATGTCAATGTCCGAAGAGTAACTGTCTTAGCTGGAGGCATCGCGACGGAACAGGACACGCGCGAGTATATTCAGTCCCAACACGCTGAGCGTGATAAGGAACACGCCGGCCCATGCCAGTTCTTGCCAGCCCTTGAATGGGCTCATGGCGAACTTGAAAATCGTCACGGGCAAGTTGGCCATCGGACGATTCATGTCGAAGCTCCAGAACTGGTTCGACAATGCGGTGAAAAGCAGTGGCGCCGTTTCACCGGAGATCCGCGCCACCGCCAGTAGCACACCGGTGAGTACGCCGGCGGCGGATGCGCGCAAAGTCACCCGCAAAATCATGACCCATTTGGGCGCGCCGAGTGCGAAGGTCGCTTCTCGCAGCGTATCGGGTACGAGTGACAGCATGTTTTCGGTAGTACGCACCACCACCGGCACAACGATTAGTGCGAGCGCGACAACGCCTGCCCAGCCGGAAAAATGACCCACTTTCGCCACATAGATAGCGTACACAAATAAGCCGATGATGATGGAAGGGGCCGACAACAGAATATCGTTAATGAAACGCGTGGTGTGCCCCAGCCAAGAGTGGCGATCATATTCCGCCAGATAAACGCCGGCAAGAATGCCGATCGGCGTACCAAGCAAGGTCGCCAGCCCGACCAAAGCCGCACTCCCGGCAATGGCGTTAAGTAGACCGCCATCTTCCGTGCCCGGCGGGGGTGTCATCTCCGTAAACAAACTTAAGGACATGCCCGTCAAGCCGAACTCCAGCGTAGTCCACAGTATCCAGGACAGCCAAAAAAGACCAAAGAGCATCGCCGCCATGGAGAGGCCCAATGCCAACTGGTTGGTGAGTTTGCGTCGTTGTCGCAGATTCATGGTCGGCTCATGTGCGTTTGCCTTCCTGGCGGGCGAGACGCAGAAGTAACAACTTGGAAAAACCCAGAATGATGAAGGTGATAACGAAGAGGATTAGCCCCAGTGCGATCAGCGAAGAACTATAGAGCGCAGACTCGGCCTCAGCAAATTCGTTGGCCAGCGCCGAGGCGATGCTGTTACTCGGGAGAAAAAGCGAAATGCCGTTGAAGGCGTTCATATTGCCGATAAGAAAAGTCACCGCCATGGTTTCGCCCAGAGCCCGCCCCAGACCTAACATGATGCCGCCGATGACGCCCACTTTGGTATACGGGAAGACCACGTTCCAGACTACCTCCCAAGTGGTTGCTCCTAAGCCGTAAGCCGACTCCTTGAGCATGGGCGGCGTCACCTCGAACACGTCGCGCATGACGGAGGCAATGAAGGGAATAATCATGATCGCCAAAACGATACTGGCGGACAAGATACCAATGCCGATGGGCGCGCCCTGAAATAGCGCGCCTATCAACGGCACGTTGCCCAGGGTCGACGACAAAACCGGCTGTATGTACTGGGCGAAAATCGGCACAAAAACGAGCAAGCCCCACATGCCATAAACGATAGAGGGAATGGCGGCGAGCAACTCAATGGCGATACCCAGCGGACGACGCAGCCAACGAGGTGAGAGCTCAGTAAGAAACAAGGCAATGCCGAAACTCACCGGTACGGCGATCAGTAGCGCGACCAGGGAAGTGGCCAGCGTGCCATAGATCGGGATCAACGCCCCGAATCGATCCATGGGTGGGTTCCACTCGCTGGATGTGACGAAACCGAAACCGAATTGCCGCAAGGCGGGCCAGGCTCCCTGGATCAGCGAAGCGATGATCCCGAGCAACATGGCGAGAGTTAGCAAGGCGAAAAAACGCGTCAGGTTGAAGAACAGCCAGTCGGCCCACTGATGCTTAGTTATTTTCGCCACTACCGAAATGCCTTATGAATATAAGTTGGTTCAGAAAAAAGCGCCGCCATCACTGGCGACGCGCTTGCAGAACTGCGACTTACTTACCTGTCCAAACAACTTTCCCCGAGGCGTCCTTGATCTGACCCCATGACGTATGGATCAGCTTGACCAGAGGGTCAGGCAAAGGCACGTAATCCAGTTCGTCCGCCATTTTGGCGCCGTTCTTGAAAGCCCAATCGAAGAACTTGAGGGTTTCCGTGGCCTGTTGCGGCTTGGCTTGCACTTTATGCACAAGGATGAAGGTGGCGCCGGTGATGGGCCAGCTCTCCTTGCCCGGCTCATTGGTGAGCAACTCGTAAAATGCGGACTTGGTCCAGTCGGCATTGGCTGCGGCCGCCTTGAAGCTGACGTCACTAGGCGCCGGATATTGGCCGGCCGCGTTTTGCAGCAGCGTATAGGTCAGCTTGTTCTGCAAGGCATAGGCATATTCGATATAGCCAATCGAACCGGGTATGCGCTGGATAAAAGCGGCGACGCCTTCGTTACCCTTACCGCCCAAGCCCACGGGCCACTGTACTGCGGTAGCTTCACCAACCTTGGTCTTCCACTCGTCACTGACCTTGGAGAGATAGTTAGTGAAAATGAAGGTGGTGCCGGAGCCATCAGCCCGACGCACTACGGCAATGGCCTGATCGGGAAGTTTTACGGTGGGATTAAGATCAGCGAGGGCTTTGTCATTCCACTTGGTAATCTTGCCCAAGAAGATGTCCGCCACCAGTGGCCCAGTGAGTTTGATTTCGCCGGATTTGATGCCGGCCAGATTAACAGCCAGCACTTCGCCACCAATTACGGCGGGGAATTGCATGAGGCCTTCCTTGTCGAGATCGGCCGGCTTCATCGGCATATCGGAAGCGCCGAAATCGACGGTCTTGGCGGTGATCTGCTTGATGCCGCCGCCGGAACCGATGGATTGATAGTTGATTTTATTGCCGGTCGCCTTGTTGTAAGCGTCGGCCCACTTGGCGTAGATCGGCGCCGGGAAGGTTGCTCCGGCCCCAGTGACTTCGGCGGCTTGAGCGAAGCCTGCTACGGCTAAGCCCAGTGTCAGGCCTGACAATACGTTCTTGATCTGTTTGCTAAACATGAAACTCTCCTGTCGAGTGGGAACTGGAACGCAGTTTATTGCGTCCATATGACGGGATTGTTACGTCGTAACAATTACCGCTATCGGGCCGTCCAGCCGAGATCCATAGTCAGCGCCGAGCCAGTGATAACACCCGCCGCGGGCGTGCAGAGATAGGCCACGAAATCAGCCACCTCAGCCGGCTCGATCAAGCGCTTTACGGCTGCTGGTTCGAGCATGATTTGTTCGATCACCTCGGATTCGGGTATACCGCGCGTTTTGGCCTGATCGGCAACCTGGTTGTCGACCAGCGGCGTACGCACATAGGCCGGGCAAATGGCGTTGACGGTAATGCCATACGCACCGCCCTCTAGCGCTGTGGTACGCGTGAGGCCGATGAGGCCGTGTTTGGCGGCAACATAGCCCGCCTTGTAGGGCGAAGCAACCAGTCCATGTACGGAGGCAATGTTCACCACGCGACCCCACCCTTGCTGTTTCATGGCCGGCCAGCAATAGCGTGTGAGCAGAAAGGGTGCGGTGAGCATCACCGCCTGCATTTTGTCCCACATGTCTTCAGGGAAATCTTCGATGGGCGACACATGCTGAAAGCCGGCGTTATTCACCAGGATATGCACCGTACCGTAGCGCGCCAGTGTGGCGTCTATGAGTGTCTTGCAATCGGCGCGTTGGGCCGAATCGGCACGTACAAAAACGCCACCCAGACTTTTCGCAACTTCCGCGCCGTGCTCGCTAATATCAGCCACCACGACCTTCGCGCCGTCGGCGGCCAGTCGCTGGGCGATGGCCTTACCGACGCCGCTCGCCGCGCCCGTCACCACCGCTATTTTTCCGCTCAGATCGGTTTGAGTCGCCATGATGCATCTCCAGACATGCTGGCGCTATTGTAGCGCGCGAACTGCCGCGCCCTTTGACGAAGCCGGTGGAATTTGGGGCTATCCTGTGCTTTACTTGAATTGCGTGTTGCGAAGCTGTGTTGCGAAGCTTATTCCGTATTCCAAAATTTCCGGAAAATCGCCCTTAGCCGATTGCGGCGACAGTGTTGTAAGACTGTGGTAATAAGAGGGTTAGAACGTCATTGAAATTGGCGAATCAACAGTAGTTTGGAGGAGACGTCCATGTCCGCAGTGCCCAATTCGCTGCTGCCGGCCGATCCCGATGCTCAAGAAACCCGGGAATGGCTGGACGCCCTGGAGGCTGTCATCGCCCGGGAAGGCCCTGAGCGCGCCCATTACCTGATCGAGCAACTGGTCGAGCTGGCGCGCGGCAGCGGCATCAATCTGCCCTACAAAGCGACGACGGCTTACATCAACACCATTCCCACCGACAAGGAAACACCCGCGCCCGGCGACCACGAGCTGGAATTGAAAATCCGCAACTACGTGCGCTGGAACGCGCTGGCCATGGTGTTGCGAGCGAATCAGGATGACTCGCATCTGGGCGGGCACATCGCCAGCTTCGCCTCGGCGGCGACGCTCTACGACGTGGGTTTCAATCATTTCTGGCGCGCCCCTACAGAAAAACACGGTGGCGACCTGGTGTATTGGCAAGGCCACTCGGCGCCGGGCATTTACGCGCGAGCGTTCATGCTAGACCGGCTCACCGAAGCGCAGATGAACAACTTCCGCCGCGAGGTGGATGGCAAAGGCTTGTCTTCTTACCCGCACCCTTGGCTGATGCCAGATTTCTGGCAATTCCCCACCGTATCCATGGGCCTGGGGCCGTTGCAAGCCATCTACCAGGCGCGCTTCATGAAATACCTCAATGATCGCAGTATTGCGGCTGCCGATGATCGCAAGGTCTGGGCCTTCATGGGCGACGGCGAGATGGACGAGCCGGAATCCATGGGCGCCATAGGCCTCGGTGGGCGCGAGAAGCTCGACAACCTCATCTTCGTCATCAACTGCAATTTGCAACGGCTGGATGGCCCGGTGCGCGGCAACGGCAAAATCATCCAGGAACTCGAAGCGGATTTTCGCGGCGCCGGCTGGAATGTCATCAAGCTGATCTGGGGCGGCTACTGGGACCCGCTCTTGGCGCGTGATACCGACGGCATATTGCAAAAGCGCATGGAAGAATGCGTGGACGGCGACTACCAAACGTTCAAGTCCAAAGACGGTGCGTATGTGCGCGAGCATTTCTTTGGCAAGTATCCCGAGCTGAGGGCCATGGTTGCCACCTGGTCAGACGACGATATCTGGCGCTTGAATCGCGGCGGCCACGATCCGCACAAGGTCTATGCCGCCTACGCCGCCGCCGTTGCCCATCGCGGCCAGCCGACGGTGATTCTCGCCAAGACCATCAAAGGTTTTGGCATGGGCGAAGCAGGCGAGGCGCAGAACATCACCCATCAGCAAAAAAAGATGGGTACGACCTCGCTCAAAGCCTTCCGTGATCGCTTTCAGTTACCTCTCACCGACGAGCAAGTAGAAAAATTAGCCTACCTCAAGCCACCGGCCGATTCGCCTGAGATTACCTACATGCGCGAGCGGCGATTGGCATTGGGTGGCTACCTGCCCAATCGCCGTGGTACGGCCGCAGCGCTCGCGGTACCGGAACTTTCGGCCTTTGACAATTTGCTGAAAGCCAGCGGCGAAGGTCGCGAAATTTCTACCACCATGGCCTTCGTGCGCCTACTCAGCATACTGGTCAAGGACAAGGAGATCGGCAAACACGTCGTGCCTATCGTGGCCGACGAGTCGCGCACTTTCGGCATGGAAGGCATGTTCCGCAGCCTGGGCATCTGGTCGTCGGAAGGTCAGCAATACACACCGCAAGACGCCGGGGAATTGATGTTCTACAAGGAATCCAAGACCGGTCAGATTCTGCAAGAAGGCATCACCGAAGCTGGCGCCATGGCGAGCTGGATGGCGGCGGCGACTTCCTACAGTACGCACGGCGTGCCGATGATGCCGTTCTTCATTTACTACTCCATGTTTGGCTTCCAGCGCTTCGGTGATCTGGCATGGGCGGCGGGTGATTCGCGCTGCCGTGGCTTTCTGCTCGGCGGCACGTCGGGCCGCACCACGCTGAACGGCGAGGGCTTGCAGCATGAAGATGGCCACTCGCATGTACAGGCCAGCCTGATTCCCAACTGCATCGCCTACGACCCGACTTTTGCCTACGAAGTGGCGGTCATCATGCAGGATGGGCTGCGCAGGATGTACCGCGAGCAGGAGGACGTTTTCTACTACGTCACCCTGCTCAACGAAAACTACGAACACCCGGCCATGCCCGCGGGTGCGGAAGCCGACATACTCAAAGGCATGTACCTTTTCAAGAAGGGGCCGGCCAGCAATGCGCCGCGCGTGCAGCTTTTGGGCAGCGGCAGCATTTTGCGCGAAGTGATCGCCGCCGCCGAATTGCTGAAGAAAGATTGGGGAGTAGATAGCGATGTGTGGAGTTGCCCGAGCTTCACGCAACTGGCTCGCGAGGGACAAACAATGGCACGCTGGAATATGCTGCATCCCGGGGAAAAGCCCAAGCGCTCGCATGTCGAAAAAAACCTGCAAGACACGCGCGGCCCGGTCATCGCGTCGACCGACTACGTGCGTACTTTCGCCGAACAAATTCGCCTTTATGTGCCCCGCCGCTATGTGACGCTAGGCACCGATGGCTATGGGCGCTCCGACACGCGCGAGAAGCTGCGCAGTTTTTTCGAGGTGGATAGACACTACGTCACCGTCGCCGCACTGAAGGCGCTTGCCGACGAAGGCCAGATCGACAAAGCCAAGGTGACCGAGGCCATGTCCCGCTACGGCATCGATCCCGAGAAGCCGCAGCCGGTGACGGTATAGTCCGTGAGCGTGAGGAAATAATATGCTCGAAGTAAAAATTCCAGACATCGGCGACTTCAAGGACGTGCCGGTGATTGAAGTCTTCGTCCAGGCCGGCGATACAGTCGACGTCGACACGCCACTGATCACCCTGGAAACCGAGAAAGCAGCGATGGAAGTCCCCTCGCCCGCCGCCGGCGTAGTGAAGGAAGTGAAGCTCAAGGTCGGCGATAAGGTGGCGGAAGGAACGCTGGTGTTGTTGCTGGAGGCCGGGGAGCAAAAATCAGGGATCGGGAATCAGGAATCCGCGACACCATCAGCGACACCATCAGCGACACCAAAAGCCTCACCGGAACAACCAGTGCCGGTGGCGACGCCCGTGGCGCCACAGATGGCAATGTCGCCTTCGGGTGGGGCTATGCCTTTGGAATCTGAACCCGTCGCGCCTACGACCGACGACGCCAAGCCCCACGCCAGCCCTTCGGTGCGTCGTTTCGCGCGTGAGCTTGGGGTGGATATTGCGAAGGTGGCCGCCAGCGGTCCCAAAGGCCGAGTCATGCATGAGGACGTGCAGAACTATGTGAAGAACGCGCTGGCGCAGCCGACGATGGCCACCGTTGGCGCATCGTTAGGCAGTCTCACGCTGGCACCCTGGCCCCAAGTGGATTTCGCCAAGTTTGGCCCCATCGAAGCCCAACCGCTATCGCGCATCAAGAAGCTCTCCGGCGCGAACCTCGCGCGCAACTGGGTAATGATTCCGCATGTCACGCAATTCGACGAAGCCGACATCACCGACCTCGACGTGCTACGCGTGCAACTGAATCGCGAGAATGAAAAGTCTGGACTTAAACTCACCATGCTGGCCTTCCTCATCAAAGCCTCGGTCGCGGCACTGAAGAAATTCCCCGACTTCAATGCCTCTTTAGATGGTGAAAGTCTGGTCTACAAGAAGTACTTTCACGTCGGCTTCGCTGCAGATACGCCCAACGGTCTGATGGTGCCGGTGATCCGTGACGTCGATAAGAAAGGCGTGCTCGAGATTGCACAAGAAACCGCCGTGCTGGCGGCCAAGGCCCGCGAGGGCAAGCTGACACTGGGCGAGATGCAAGGCGGCTGCTTTTCTGTCTCCAGCCTGGGCGGCATAGGCGGCACCGCCTTCACACCCATCATCAACGCACCGGAAGTGGCGATACTTGGTGTCTCGAAATCCACGACCAAGCCGGTGTGGGATGGCAAGGTCTTCGCACCGCGTCTGTTGCTGCCGCTGTCGCTGTCGTATGACCACCGTGTCATTGATGGCGCGCAAGCGGCGCGCTTTACGACTTACCTCGTGCAATTGCTCGCGGATATGCGCCGAGTGTTGTTATAAACCGGCAGCAGAGGAAGGAAGGGGCGGAAAGCCTCGCCCCCTTAATTCTCACCCCACCCTAACTCTCACTAAAAAATGACAAGCATAGTTGCAGTTAAAAAGAATGGCACCGTCGCTATCGCGGCAGATTCGCTCACCACCTTTGGCGACACCCGCTTGGGGCGTCAGTACAAAGGGGAGCACGACAAAATCTTGCACGTTCGCGATTCATATATCGGTATTTGCGGCAGCTCGGCACATCATCTGGTGCTGGAAAACGTGTTAACGAAGTTCGCCAATCTCAAGCTGGGTAGCCGCGCCGAGGTGTTCGAGAGCTTCCGCCAGATCCACCCCGTACTCAAAGAGCAGTGCTATCTCAATCCCAAGGAGGAGGATGACGACCCCTACGAGTCTTCGCAGATCACCTGCCTCATCGTGAACAGCACGGGCATCTATGGTGTCTATTCCTATCGCGAAGTCTTCGACTACGAGCGTTTCTGGGGGATAGGCTCGGGACGCAATTTCGCACTGGGCGCGATGTTCGTCGCCTATGACCGCGCCAAGAGCGCGGCCGAAATCGCCCGCGTGGGCGTGGCGGCCGGCATTGAGTTCGATACGGCCAGCGCCGGCCCGGTGGTCGTGCACTCGGTGAAATTGAAGAAGTAACAAGGAGCGCAGCGTGGCGAACAAAGCGAAACTGCTGGAAGTTACTGTTCCCGATATCGGTGATTTTAAAGACGTGCCGGTGATCGAGGTTTTCGTCAAGGCCGGTGATGTGGTCCTGGCTGAAGATCCACTGATCACGCTGGAGTCGGAAAAGGCTGCGATGGAAGTCCCCTCGCCCGTTGCGGGCACGGTTAAGGAAGTCAAAGTAAAAGCCGGTGACAAGCTCTCTCAAGGTGCGTTGATCTTGCTGATGGAGCGCGGGGATCAGGCCTCAACGATCACGGATCAAGAGTCGGCAAGCGCCGCATCGGCGCTCTCCCCCGTTCCCGACCCCGTTCCGGTTCCCGTAACCGCACCCATTCCCTCACCCATCACCGGTCACGAGGCCGACATCGTTTGCGACCTGTTGGTATTGGGTGCGGGCCCCGGCGGCTACGCCGCGGCCTTCCGTGCCGCCGATCTGGGCTTGAATACCGTGCTGGTGGAGCGCTATGCGACCCTGGGCGGCGTTTGCCTTAATGTGGGCTGCATACCGTCAAAAGCGCTCCTGCATGCGGCTAAGGTGATCGAAGACGCGGCCCAGATGAGCGAGCATGGCATACGCTTCGCCGCACCGCAGGTCGACCTCGACCGGCTGCGCGCGTGGAAGGCCGGCGTCGTGGGTAAACTCACGCAAGGGCTCGTCGCCCTAGCCAAGGCGCGCAAAGTGCAAGTGGTGCAAGGCGTGGGCAAATTTCTCGACGCCCATCATCTCGCCGTCGACACGGCCGCCGGCCGCAAGGTGATTGAATTTCAAAAAGCCATCATCGCCGCTGGCAGCCAGGCGGTAAAGCTGCCCTTCATGCCGGCAGACCCGCGCATAGTCGATTCCACCGGTGCGCTGGAACTGCGCTTCTTGCCCAAACATCTCCTCGTTGTGGGCGGCGGCATTATCGGTTTGGAAATGGCGACCGTGTATGGCGCGCTCGGCGCCAAGGTCAGTGTGGTGGAAATGCTGGACGGTTTAATGCCCGGCACCGACCGTGATCTCGTCAAGGTCTGGCAAAAGCACAACGCCCGGCATTTCGACAAGCTGATGCTGAAGACCCGCGTCACCGGGATGGAAGCCACGAAAAAGGGCTTGCGCGTCAGCTTCGAAGGCGAACAAGCGCCGAGCGAGCCGCAGACTTATGACATGTTGCTGGTCGCAACAGGCCGCGTGCCCAACGGCCAGCAGCTCGACGCGGACAAAGCGGGGGTCGCGATCACCGAGCGCGGCTTTATCCAGGTTGACGGCCAGATGCGTACCAACGTGCCGCACATCTACGCCATAGGCGACATCGTCGGACAGCCTATGCTGGCGCACAAAGCGACGCACGAGGGGCACGTCGCCGCCGAAGCGGCGGCAGGCCAAAAGAGCTATTTCGACGCAGCGGTAATTCCATCGGTGGCCTACACCGATCCGGAAATCGCCTGGGTGGGATTGACTGAAGAGCAAGCCAAGGCGCGCGGTGTGGCGGTGGAGAAGAGTGTGTTCCCCTGGGCGGCGAGCGGCCGCGCTATCGCCAATGCCCGCGATGAGGGCTTCACCAAGCTGCTCTTCGACGCTGAAACGCATCGCATCGTCGGCGGCGCCATCGTCGGCACCAATGCGGGTGACCTGATAAGCGAAATCGCGCTGGCCATCGAGATGGGCTGCGACGCAACCGATATAGGCAAGACCATACATCCGCATCCCACCCTCTCAGAATCAATCGGCCTCGCCGCTGAACTTTTCGAAGGCGTATGCACGGACCTGCCGGCACCGCGAAAAAAGTAACCAAAGGAAGTACTCAATGACGACAGACACACTCAAACTCGCTGCCGCGCGCGCCGCGATTCCCTACGTCGTAGCAGGCACTATCGTCGGTGTCGGCACCGGCTCCACCGCGAATCTTTTCATCGATGAGCTGGCGAAGATAAAGGACCGCATCCCCGGCGCGGTAGCGAGTTCGGAAGCGTCGGCCGCCCGCCTACAGTCGCACGGCATCAAGGTGCTGGATTTGAACGACGTCGACAACATCCCGGTTTATGTGGACGGCGCCGACGAGATCGACGCAGGATTGGCGATGATCAAGGGCGGCGGCGGCGCGTTGACGCGCGAGAAAATTGTCGCCGCAGTGGCGACGCAATTCATCTGCATCGCAGATGTGTCCAAACTGGTGACGACGTTAGGTAAGTTCGCGCTCCCCGTGGAAGTAATTCCCATGGCGCGCGCCTACGTGGCACGCGAGCTAGTCAAGCTGGGCGGCCAGCCCGTGTTGCGCGCCGGTTTCACCACCGACAACGGCAACCTCATACTCGACGTACACGGACTACACATAGACATGCCCGCCGCCTTCGAACAAAACGTCAACGACATCGTCGGCGTCGTCACCAACGGCTTGTTCGCGCGACGCGGTGCCGATGTGGTGTTATTGGCCGGTCCGGATGGTGTGAAAATACTAAAGCGCCCCACCGCCCAATAAAAAAAGCCGCGTTACGCGGCGTTTTGTTTTGAAGCTAGCCTTCTCAGTGTGTAGGCGGCACGTAGCCTTGAATGTCATCAGTACCCCCGCCGAAGAAATGCTTCTCCATCTGCTCCGCAAGATATTTACGCGCTTTGATGTCAGCCAGACTCAAGCGGTTTTCATTGATGAGCATAGTCTGGAATTTGATCCAGCCTTGCCAGGCTTCCTTGGAGACATTTTCAAAAATTCGCTTGCCGAGTTCGCCTGGCACCGGTGGGAAATCCAGGCCTTCCGCTTCGCGACCCAGTTTGACGCAATTCACTGTGCGTGCCATGTCTGATCCTTTCCTACACGAGAGGGCGCATTCTAGCCCAAACACTAGCCGCGGTCAGTGCAGCTTGGAGTCGTGAAATACCGCCCAGCGGTTCTTGCCGCTCAGCTTGGCCTCATACATGGCGCTGTCGGCGCGGGCAATAATGTCTTCGCCGCTCGATGCATGTTGCGGATACAGCGCAATACCCAGACTGGCAGTGAGCCTGACGTCGCGACCCTTAAACACGAAGCGCATCTCGGAAATCTTCGCGCCGACACGGCGGGCGAGACCCACCATTTCTTCTTCGCTGGTATCGGGTGCCAGCACGGCGAATTCGTCGCCGCCGATGCGGAAGAAGATTTCGTTGCGGCGGATGGTTGAACCGACTGCCGACGCCAGGGTGGTCAGCACGGTATCTCCCGCTTGATGGCCAAACTCGTCGTTGATGGGCTTAAATCCATCTAGGTCGATGGCCAGCAATCCGGCGTAGGATTTGCGCCGCGACGCATCGGCGATAACCCGATCCAGCTCTTCATGAAAGCGACGGCGATTGTAGAGATTGGTAAGGGGGTCGCGCTCGGCCAGATGCAGCAACTCCGCTTCCAGTTGCTTTTGATGGGTGACGTCTTCGTATATCCAAACACGGCCTATGTACTGGCCTTGTTTAATGCCAGGTACCAATGAGGAGATATCGGTGATGGTGCGGCCATCGCGCAGCGCGATTTCAAAGGGCTCGCTGATGCCGCTGCCGGCCACCACTTCTTCGATGTGGCGACGGTAGCCCGCATCGTCGTCACGCAATAGCGCCGTGCGCTCAAGCAAGGCGCTGTCACGCAAGCCACCCATGTTTTCATCTTCGGCAATGTTCCAGACGCGTCGACAGGCTTTGTTGACGTAGATGATGCGGCCGCTGCCGTCGACGAACAGCACCCCAACCTTCATGACGTTGAGCAAGGCTTCCAAACGTGAGCGCTCTTCGTTGCTGTGTGTCAGATAATATTCTTTTAAAGCCTGGGCGCGGCGCAGTTCAACCACGGTATCGAGCAGCTTCAGTTCAGCTTCTTTGCGACTCTGAATTTCGTCCGCGGAAACGCGCAGGCCCAGATATTCTTCGGTGGCACTGTAAATCGGCTGCCAGTTGATGACTACCCAGATAATCGAGCCGTCCTTGCGCTTCAAGCGCACTTCGAAATTGTCGCCGGTACTACCACGCAGCGCCTTCAAGGCCACGTCGCGCGCGTGCTTGCGATCTTTCTCAAATACCAGCATATCGACCAGGTTGGCCGAAAGCAGACATTCCATAGTGGTGTAGCCGGTAACCCGCTCCACCGAGCGGTTCATCCAGATCAACCGACCTTGTGGATTGAACCAGGCCTCGACACCATAGGTGTAGTCGGCAATAGCGTGGAAGCGCGCTTCGCTCTTTTTCAAGGCGTCGACGCGCTCGTCCAGGGCTTGCGCCATGCGATTGAAAGTACGCGTGAGATCGCCGATTTCATCATTGCTATTCACGGGCAGGCGCACCGTGACTTCGCCACCTTCCAGCGCCACCACGCCACGCTGCAACTGGCGTAGATCGCGCGTCAACCAGTAGCCCATGGCAGACAGCAGCAGCACAGTCAACACGAAAGCTGCCAGGCCGATAGCGACGCTTTGCCAGAATAACTGTTGGGCGGCACGACGCGCGAAATCGACGTTGATGCCGAAATGCAGCTCACCCAAAAGGCGCCCGGCGGAGGAGATCGGGACCACACCGTCCAGCCGCGTTGCGCTGGCGGGTAAATTTGCCGGATCGCTTACTGCCGCCGGCAACGGCTGACCCTGCGGCCAGCCCTCAGAGACAACGACTCGCTGCTTGATATCCAACACGACCAGATAAACCACGCCCTTATCGTGCTGTAGCTGCCCTACCAACCGCTGCAGTGCTTCGGTGTCACCCTGCGCCAGGGCCCCTGCAAATGCGGCATTAAACAAAACCTGCAAGCCGCCCACGCGCTGGCTCTCGCGGTCAGTGAGTGACGACCCCATAAGCCGCACGCTGTTGGCGATGAGCGCGGTGAGCATTAGCAATAACACAATGCTCGCCGCAGCCACCATGCGGAAGCGCAAAGAGCGTGTCAAGATTTGGAGAGAGTCGAACACAGAGTTGGGGGCGGGGTGGGTCGGGTCGGTTGGCTGACTAGAGAGTCTTCACGAAAACTTTGGAGCGACGTTGCCAGTTATACAGCTCGCGCTTTTCGACTGGCAGCGTCTCGGGGCTGGATTCCTTGAAATCGCGCTCTATGAACCAGTGCGCCGTGCGGGTAGTCAACACAAACAACCGCTTGAAACCGGCCTTGCGGGCGCGCGCTTCCATGTGGCCGAGCAACTGATCACCGTAACCGGCGCGGCGATACTCCGGGCTCACGGCCAAACAAGCCAACTCGGCCAACTTGTCCTTGTTGAAAGGGTAAAGCGCCGCGCAGCCCAGCACCATGCCGTCGTGTTCCAGCACGGAGAAACGCGTAACTTCCATTTCCAGTAGCTCGCGTCCACGACGCACCAGCGTGCCATCGGTTTCGAGCGGGCCAATGATGCCGATGATGGCGCCGACATCATCGGCAGTCGCCTCGCGGATGGTGACCAGGGCGTCACGTGTGATCACCGTGCCGACGCCGCTGCGGGTGAACAGTTCAAGAAGTAAGCCGCCGTCTATGTCGCGGTCGATGAGATGGGCGCGCTTCACGCCAGCATTGCAGGCACGCACGCAGCCAGGCAGGTAGAGGCCCAGATCTTCGGTCAGCCGCTTGGGCTTCTTCAGCACTTGCTCGGCTTCGTCGGCGGTGAGTTCTTCAATCAGCACGCCTTTAGCATCGGTGACGCCCGACGCATCGCAAAGGAAGATCAGCTTCTCGGCTTGGACGGCGATGGCGACGGCCTCAGCCACTTCTTCCATGCTCAGATTGAAAATCTCGCCCGAAGGTGACACACCTAGCGGACTGATAAGCACGACATTTTCCTGATCCAGGTCGGCGTTGATTTCCTCCGCCATGACTTTGCGCACCGCACCGGTATATAAATAATCGATGCCATCCACCACACCTACGGGCTTGGCTGTAATAAAGTTGCCGCCCGTGACGCGCATGTAAGCCCCGGCCATCGGCGTATTGGGCAAACCCTGCGACAGCAGCGCTTCCAGCTCCATCCGCGTCACACCGCTGGCCGACTTGACGCATTCGAGCGCCTCGGCATCCGTCACACGCAAGCCCTTGTGATAACGTCCCTTGAGATTGCGCCGCTGAAGTTCCGTTTCGATTTGCGGCCGCGCGCCGTGAACCAGCACCAGCCTTATTCCCAGTGCCGCAAGCAGATTGCAGTCTTGCGCCAAGGCTTGAGCCAAAGCGCCTACCGCCACTTCGCCGCCGAACCCAATAACGAAGGTGCGGCCGCCGAAGGCGTGGATATAAGGTGCCGCCTGGCGAAACCAGGCAACAAATTGGCGTGTTAAATCAGGCGATGTCATAGATTAAATTGTCAAAGCAAGCACATGTTTTAACTAGAGTTTAGCCTATGACGCGCGCTTAAGTATGTAAATATTTCACGCGCTCTATACCGTTGTGCCGCAGAAAGCCGCCGCCCATCCGGAAACGCTCAAGGAATGCGCGTCTGGTTTCCCGCGCGCCCCAACCTAGAGTGCCGCTCCTAGAGTGCCGCTTCGAGGCTGTCGCACAAGGTCTTCAGTACCTTGATGCGTGCGTAGTATTTGTCGTTAGCCTCGATCAGCGTCCATGGCGCGGTTTCGGTGCTGGTGCGATCTATCATGTCGCAGATGGCGCGTTCGTAGTCATCCCATTTCTTGCGATTGCGCCAATCGTCGGCGGTGATTTTGAAACGTTTGAAGCGCGTTTTTTCGCGCTCCTTGAAACGCTGCAGTTGCTCCTCCGGTGTAATGGCCAGCCAGAATTTAACCACCACCGCACCGAAGCGCACGAGCTGGTCTTCGAAATCATTGATCTCTGCGTAAGCACGCATCCAGTCGCCTTCCGCACAAAAACCTTCGACCCGCTCCACCAGCACGCGACCGTACCAAGAACGGTCGAATATGGCGACGCGCCCGGTGCGCGGAATGTGCCGCCAGAAGCGCCACATATAAGGTTGGGCGCGCTCCTCTTCGGTGGGTGCAGCGACAGGCGTTACTTCAAAATGCCGCGCATCCATGGCGCCGGTGACGCGCCGTATGCTGCCGCCCTTACCCGCAGCGTCATTGCCTTCGAAGACAACGATCAGTGAGCGCTGCTGGAATTCGGGCCGGCGCGTGAGCAAGGCCAGCCGGCCCTGGTATTTTTCCAGATCGCGCTCAAAACGCGACTTGCTGATTTTGAGCGACACGTCCAGCGAGTTAATAATGTCGCGATTGTCGATAGCCGGCGGCAAGGGCGCTGCCGTATTGCGCGGGCGCCAAGCGCCTTTTGTCTCGAGGGCGATGCGCTTGCGTATTGCGCTCAACAAGGTCTTACCGACCGTAAGAGAGCGATAGCGCTCATCGGCGCCGGCCACCACGATCCATGGCGCATGTCCGGTACTGGTTTGGCGTAGCACATGCTCGGACACTGTCCGAAAGCGATCGTATTGCTTGTACTCGCGCCACTCGGTTTTGGTGACGCGCCAGCGGGTTTCCGGATTTTTCTCCAGCGCCTTAAGTCGCTGGGCCTGTTGCTCCCTAGACAAATGAAACCAGAACTTGAGGATTAGCGCCCCCTCCTGTGCCAACATTTGCTCGAAGCGGTTGATTTCGTCGAGCCGCCCATCCAGCTCGGCGACTTTGCAGCGCTTGTTGACGCGTTCAAGCATAGGGTCGGTGTACCAATTGCCGAAGAGGATGCCGATCTCGCCCTTGGGCGGCAGGGCCCGCCAGCAGCGCCACATCATGGGGCGTGCGCGCTCCTCATCGGATGGCGGCGGAAAGGCGTGGGTCTGGATGTGCCGCGGGTCCATCCAGGTATTGAGCAAATTGACCGTTTCGCCCTTGCCGGCGCCATCCACACCGTTGATGAGTATGATGACCGGGAATTTTTTCAGCGTGCTCAGATCGAACTGCGCGTCAAGCAAATCCGCTCGCAATTTGGGCACGACCTTGCTCCACGTCGCTTTGTCGATGTGGTGTTCCAGCTCCGCCGATTCGAACATCTCCTGCCTCCTCAAAAATCGCCGTGCCAGGCCGCCAGCGCGGCCAATACCGCCGGCCCTGCCGTTTCCGTGCGCAGCACGCGCGTGCCCAGCGACACGGGCTGAAAACCACTGGCCAGCGCGGCCGCTTCCTCTTCCTCCGTGAAGCCGCCCTCCGGGCCGATCAGCAGCGTTGTCCCGCCTGCTCGCTTTTCCGCCACTAGTGCGCCCAAGTTGCGTGTCGCCTGGGGCGTGAGCAACAGGCTTACTTCGTCTGCTGTCTGTTGGTATTGGCTCAGCCATAGTCGCAGCTCCAACAGCGGTGCGATCTCCGGCACGCGATTCCGTCCGCATTGTTCGCAGGCAGCCACCACCACCGACTGCCAATGTTCCACGCGCCGGGTTGCGCGCGCGCCCGCCAGGCGCACCACGCTACGCGTAGCCGCCAGCGGCAAAATGCGCGTGGCGCCCAACTCCACGGCCTTTTGCACTATCCAATCCATCTTGTCGCCCGAAGGCAGGGCCTGGGCCAAGGTGACCTTGAAGCTCGTCTCACGCTCGATATCACGCCATTCAATCAATTCCACGCTAACCGTACGACCCGTCTCGACGATGCGTGCGACGTGTTCGCCGCCCTGCCCATCAAATAACGTTACGTCGTCGCCCACTTTCAGGCGCAGGACACGCAGGGCATGGTGGGCGGCGGCCTCCGGCAGTTCGAGGAGGGTGCGACCGACTAAAGGAAAATTGCAAAAGAAGCGTGCGGTCATTTTTAAAGGTATCGGTGGATGAATCCATGGCTGCGATGAGCACCATTTACGGATGATAGACTACCCTCTAAAAAAGCGGCTGAGCGCAAGCGCCTAGCGTCTTCCCTAGTCACGCAAGCTTTCCTTCAAGAGGGGTCATGGATCTGCTGTCATTTTGGAAACGCAGCCGGATTAGCCTGCAGCTACACGTTTTCGGGGCGGCCATCGCCTTGCCGCTCATCATCGCGTCTGGCATCCTGATTTATCTGCGCGTGGTCGAGTGGCAAGATAATGCAGTACGCCAACTCGCCACCCAGGCCGAGGTGACGCGTACAGAAACCGAACGCTTCATACGGCGCACGACCCTACTCTTGAGTAAGTTGGCGGAGCGCCCGGACATTATCAAATCCACACAGGGCGGCCAGTGTTCGCCGGCCTTCAATGGTTTTCTTGATGAAAATCCGCAATACGCCAATCTAGTGGTGAGTGATGCGAATGGCCGGAGGCTCTGCTCAGCCTTGCCGCTCAGTGGCCAAACAGTGAATGGACAAAAAAACTCGAGCGCCCTTAACTATTTGCTTGAGGCGGTAAAGCGCGAACGTGCCACGGTGATGGGCCGGTTGCAACAGGGTCCCGTCTCTCAGCTCTGGATAGTGCCCATGGCCTACCCCTTACATGATGAAGCAAACCGCTATGTCGGAATGATCGGTGTGGCACTCAATTTGTCCAATCTGCGTCCGCTAACCGGACCTGTCGGCTTAATGGAGAACGTCGATGTCGCGCTGGTGGATGGTAGCGATACTGTCTTGACGCACACCGAGCACCACACATTAAAAAGCGGCAGTCGTTTTGACAGCGGATTGATGCAAGTACTCCGGCAATCGCGACAATCGGTCGCCCCTTTGGCGGACTCTGCTCCAGGTCATCCGCACTATTTCTACGCCGCTGCGCCCGTCGCCGGAACCGACTGGTACGCGGTGGCGTCGGCCAACGCCGAGCCCGTTCTTGCCCAAATGCGGCACGACTATCTAGCTTATAACTTCTTGCTGCTCGGTGTGTTGGGCATCTGGGTCGTGTTGGCGCGCCTGATCGGCCGTGGTATCGGGGTACCGTTGTTGACGCTGGCCGAACGTGCCAGTCGCATTGCGAAGGGCGAGCGCGAAATTCCGCCGGCTTTAGAGGGCTCACAGGAAATTGCTGCGGCCGACGTTGAGTTGCGCCATATGCTGCAAGTGCTGATGGCAGCCGAGCGACGCCTCCTCCAGTTCTATGCCGTGGTGGAACAAAGCCCGGTCGGCATCATCATCACCGACAAAAAGGGGGATATCGAGTACGTGAATCCGCGTTTCTGCGAGGCCAGCGGGTATACGCAGACGGAAGTGTTGGGGCGAAATACCCGCATGCTGAAAGGCGATGGCATCCCCAGTGAGGAGTACCAGCGTCTGTGGCATAGCATCTCCAGCGGCAAGGAATGGTCAGGCGAATTGCGTAACCGCAAAAAAGACGGCAGCTTCAATTGGGATTTGATGCGCATCATTCCCATTTGCTCCGATCACGGTGACATCGTGAACTATATGGCTTTGAAGGAAGACATCACCACGCGCAAACAGCTGGAGGAACGCGAACACGCGGAAACAGATCGCGTACAGCGCCAGTCCCAACTCACCAGCCTGGGCGAAATGGCCGCAACCATTGCCCATGAAATAAACCAGCCGCTGATGGCTATCGTGGCTTACGGCGGCGTTGCCGAACGCCTGTTGACACAGGAACAACCGAATCTCAATAGCTTGCGCACTGCCGTACGCGGCATGAAAGACGATGCCTTGCGCGCCGGCAACATTATCAATGGGGTGCGTTCATTGATCAACCGGCAGGCTGTGCGTCGCGAGGACATCAATGTCAATACGCTGGTCATGAGCGCCGTGCAACTTCTGCGGCGCACCGCCACCGCAGCCGGCGTGGCGATCGAACTGGAACTGGCGTCCGACTTGCCACTGGTTCAGGCGGATGGCACGCAGATCGAACAGGTGTTGCTAAACCTCATGCGTAACGGCATCGAAGCTATGGAAGGTATGACGGACTCGCCCCGCCTGCACGTTTGCACCCGGCGCGCGGAGGTCGACGAGCAAGTGCAAATTTCCGTGCGGGACTACGGCTGCGGTCTGCCCAGTGATGTCGCTAGCGAAATCTTCATGCCCTTTTTTACCACCAAGTCCACCGGCGTCGGCCTGGGCCTTTCCATCAGCCAAAGTATCGTCGAGGCACATGGTGGGCACATGTGGGCGCTGGCCAATGCCGATGCGGGCACCACGTTCCACTTCACCCTGCGGTCCCAGCAGACAGCGGCATGAGCAGGCCCTAGACAGCCATGGTCAGCCTCACCACCCCGCTGTGCGATTTTGGCTGGAAAGCGCGCGATTTCAGCCTGAGTGGCGCCGACGGACAAGTCCACAGCCTGTCATCCACACGCGGCCCGCGCGGCTTGCTGGTGATGTTCATCTGCAATCATTGCCCCTATGTGCAGGCCGTGATCGATCGCATCGTGCGCGACTGCCGCGAGTTGCAGGAATACGGCATCGGTGCTGTTGCCATCATGTCGAATGACGTGGCCGAGTATCCGGCCGATTCCCTGGATAACATGGCGCGTGTGGCGCGTGAACTCGACTTCCCTTTTCCCTACCTGCTCGACGAAACCCAGCAAGGCGCCAAAGACTACGCTGCCGTCTGCACGCCGGACTTCTTCGGTTTCAACGCCAAGCTCGAATTGCAATATCGCGGTCGCCTCGACGCCTCACGCATGGAAACCGTCCCCGGCGCGCGACGCGAACTCTTCGAAGCCATGCTGCAAATCGCCCAGACCGGACTAGGCCCGCGCGAGCAGACAGCCAGCATGGGGTGCTCGATCAAGTGGCGCGATTGAGCGCCACATTTCTCACACGCCGCCTGGCTACTCCCCCGTGTGCGGGAGAGAAGGGCGAGGCGAGGGCGATGCCGCACTCCAGCGCAAAGGCAAGTAGCCACCAACCCCGCCCGGTCAGCATCGTTTATCCTCACGCACGGCTGCTGCCAGCACGCACCCGTGCCTTCATAGACTGGATGAAACAGGAATTGAAAGCCCTGAAAACCTGATCGCCACACCCCACCGTGCCGCCGTTGCCTCCTGCGGCCCGCATCCGCGCTACCAAAACCGGTCCATTTGAACGATAATTTGCGGTTTTCCGCCCGGCCTTCGGTCCTGATGTCTACCTTTTCCGATTTCGAGCACCCCGTGTTCAACAATCTCACCAGCGCCATACGTGCACTCGCCATGGACGCGGTGCAAAAAGCCAACTCTGGCCACCCCGGCATGCCCATGGGCATGGCAGAGATTGCCGAAGTCTTGTGGAACCACCATTTACGCCACAACCCGGCCAATCCGAAGTGGGCCAACCGTGACCGCTTCGTCATCTCCAACGGCCACGGCTCGATGCTGCTTTACGCCTTGCTGCATCTGACGGGTTATGCGCTTTCCATCGACGATCTCAAGCAGTTTCGCCAACTCCACTCGAAGACGCCGGGGCACCCGGAATACGGCTATGCACCCGGCGTGGAGACCACCACCGGGCCACTGGGCCAGGGCCTCGCCAATGCCGTCGGGATGGCGCTGGCTGAAAAGCTGCTAGCAGCGGAATTCAACCAGCCTGGCTTTGCCATCGTCGATCACCACACTTACGTCTTCCTGGGTGACGGTTGCCTCATGGAAGGCATATCGCACGAGGCCTGTTCGCTGGCCGGCACCTTGGGCTTAGGCAAGCTCATCTGTTTCTACGACGATAACGGCATTTCAATCGACGGCGAGGTGAAAGGCTGGTTCACCGACGACACGCCGCGCCGCTTCGAGGCCTATGGCTGGCAAGTCATCGCCAATGTGCCCGGACACGACCCCGAGGCGCTGCACGCTGCCATCACCCAGGCCAAGGCCGAAAGCTCACGCCCCACCTTGCTCTGTTGCAAGACTGTGATCGGTATGGGCGCAGCCAATAAGGCCGGAGGCCATGACGTGCATGGCGCGCCACTAGGCGAGGCTGAAATCGCCGCCACCCGATCGCATATCGGCTGGCACTACGCCCCCTTCGAAGTTCCGCCGGACGTGTATGCGGCCTGGGATGCGCGCCAGAAAGGCGCTGAATGGGAAACCGAATGGCAACTTAAGTTCGATCGCTACAGCCAGCAATATCCGGAACTCGCCGCCGAATTCAAACGCCGCATGGCGGGCGACCTGCCGGCGAACTGGACGGCGCAAGTCCAGGCCATCCTCGCCAAGGTGAATGACAAAGCCGAGACCATCGCCACGCGCAAAGCTTCTCAGAACAGCATCGAAGCCTACGCGCCGAAGTTGCCCGAGCTGCTGGGCGGCTCGGCGGACCTCGCTGGCTCCAACCTCACGCTGTGGTCGGGTTCCAAGGGCGTGACACACGATAGCGGCGGCAACTACGTTTATTACGGCGTGCGCGAATTTGGCATGGTGGCGATTGCCAATGGCATCAGCCTGCATGGGGGCTTGATTCCTTATACCGCTACCTTCTTGATGTTTTCGGAATACGCGCGCAACGCCATTCGTATGGCGGCGCTGATCAAACTGCGCCAGATATTGGTATTCACCCACGATTCCATCGGCTTGGGGGAAGACGGCCCGACGCACCAGCCCGTCGAACAAATTGCCACACTGCGCTTGATGCCTAACCTCGACACCTGGCGCCCTTGCGACACGGTGGAAACGGCCACCGCTTGGGCCTCAGCAATAGCCCGCCGCGACGGCCCGACCGCGCTCTGTCTGTCGCGCCAAAACCTGGCGTTCCAGCAGCGCGATGCGGCACAAATCGCCGCCATCGCGCGCGGCGGCTATGTGCTGTCTGAGACCGCCAGCACACCGCGTGCGGTGATTATCGCGACCGGTTCCGAGGTCGACCTCGCCATCAAGGCGCAACAAGCGCTGGCCCAGGAAGGCATCGCCGTGCGCGTGGTGTCCATGCCTTGTACAAATATCTTCGACCGCCAGGACGCTACTTACCGTGCAAGCGTGTTGCCTAAGGGCGTGGTGCGCGTGGCGGTGGAAGCTGGCGTCACCGATGGCTGGCGTAAATACGTCGGCCTGGACGGTGCGGTGCTTGGATTGGACCGTTTCGGGGAATCAGCGCCGGCAGCGGAACTATTCAAAGAATTCGGCTTCACAGTGGACAATGTCGTGAAGACGGTCAAGGACGTTTTGTAATCATCCGCCGCGGGCCGTCGCCCGCGGGACTTTTTTTGGGAGTATGCAACATGACTATCAAAGTCGGCATTAATGGATTCGGTCGCATCGGACGGATGGTATTCCGCGCGGCAGCGAAAAATTTTCCGGATATCGAGATCGTCGCCATCAATGACTTGCTGGAGCCCGACTATCTGGCCTACATGCTGAAATTCGACTCCGTGCATGGCCGCTTTCAGGGGGACATTTCTGTCGACGGCAACACGCTGAGCGTTAACGGCAAAAAAATTCGTCTTAGCGCGGTGAAAGATCCAGTCGAACTGAAGTGGAATGAAGTCGGTGCGGATATCGTCATCGAAGCCACCGGCCTCTTCCTCACCAAGGAAACCGCCCAAAAGCATATCGCCGCCGGCGCCAAGAAGGTCATTTTATCCGCGCCCTCCAAAGACGACACACCGATGTTCGTCTTCGGCGTTAATGATAAGACCTACGCCGGTCAGGCCATTATCTCCAACGCCTCCTGCACCACCAATTGCCTGGCGCCGGTCGCCAAGGTACTCAATGACAACTGGGGCATCAAGCGAGGCTTGATGACCACCGTACATGCCACCACTGCCACGCAGAAAACCGTCGATAGCCCGTCAAACAAGGACTGGCGCGGCGGACGGGGCATCCTGGAAAATATTATTCCTTCCTCTACTGGCGCGGCGAAAGCCGTCGGCGTGGTGATACCCGAACTCAACAAGAAGCTCACCGGCATGTCTTTCCGCGTACCAACCTCGGATGTCTCTGTGGTGGATCTCACAGTGGAACTCAGCAAGCCCGCGACCTATGAAGAGATCTGCGCCGCCATGCTGGCTGCCTCGCAAGGCGCCATGAAGGGCGTGCTCGGCTATACCAAAGAGAAGGTCGTCGCCACCGACTTCCGCGGCGAAAGCTGCACCTCCGTGTTCGACGCAGACGCCGGCATTGCGCTGGACAGCACCTTCATCAAAGTCATCGCCTGGTACGACAATGAATGGGGCTATTCCAGCAAGGTGCTGGAAATGGCACGCGTGATTTCGAAGTAAGGGCGACTAAGCGCCGAGACGCCATGAACTACCTACGTGTCACCGATCTCGACCTCAAAGGCAAGCGTGTGTTCATCCGCTCTGACCTCAACGTGCCGGTCAAGGATGGCAAAGTCACGTCGGATGCACGCATCAAGGCCAGCATGCCGACGCTGGAATACTGTCTCAAGGCTGGCGCCAAGGTCATGGTTACCTCGCATCTCGGTCGCCCTGAAGAAGGTGCGTACTCCGAAGAAAATTCACTGAAGCCGGTGGCCGACGTGATGGCCAGCTTGCTCGGCAAGCCGGTGCGGCTCATCAAGGACTGGATCGACGGCGGCTTCGACATGGCGCCCGGCGAACTGGTACTGCTGGAAAACTGCCGCTTCAACAAAGGCGAAAAAAAGAACGTCGACGACACGGCGAAGAAGTACGCCGCGCTGTGCGACATTTTCGTCATGGATGCTTTCGGCACCGCGCATCGCGCCGAAGCCAGCACTCACGGCATCGCCAAGTTCGCGCCGGTGGCCTGCGCCGGCCTTCTGCTCACGGAAGAACTCGAAGCCCTGGGCAAAGCCCTGCACAACCCGGCGCATCCGATGGTGGCCATCGTCGGCGGTTCCAAGGTCTCAACCAAAGTCACCGTGTTGGAATCGCTGGCGGAGAAAGTCGACCAGCTTGTCGTCGGTGGCGGTATCGCCAACACCTTTCTCGAAGCCGCCGGCAAGAATATCGGCAAGTCGCTCGCCGAACACGATCTCGTGCCGACGGCACAGGCGCTCATGCAGAAGCTGACCAAGCGTGGCGCCAGCATCCCCATTGCGGTCGATGTGGTCGTCGGCAAGAAGTTCGATGCGGCCGAACCGGCCGTGCTGAAAGACGCCGACGCGGTGGTTGACGACGACATTATTTTCGACATCGGCCCAAAGAGCGCGCAGCAAATCGCCGACATCATCATGCAGGCCGGCACCGTAGTGTGGAACGGGCCGGTAGGCGTCTTCGAGTTCGACCAGTTCGGCGCGGGCACAAAAAAAATCGCCGAAGCCATCGCCGCGACCAAGGCGTTTACCCTGGCCGGCGGCGGCGATACCATCGCGGCCATCCAGAAATACGGTATTTACGACAAGGTCTCCTACATCTCCACCGCCGGCGGCGCTTTCCTGGAGTTTCTGGAAGGGCGCACACTGCCCGCAGTAGAAATCCTCGAGCAAAGAGCGCGCGGCCAATGACCCTCGCACTGAGGCTATAACTCGAAACCTGAAACCCGAAACCCGAAACCCGAAACCCAAAACCATGCAACGCGCCACTAAAATTGTCGCCACCCTGGGCCCTTCATCGAGTGATGCAGCGGTGCTGGCGCGGCTCATCGCCGCTGGCGTCGATGTGGTGCGGATGAATTTTTCGCATGGCACCGCCGACGACCACCGGCAACGCGTCGCACTGTTGCGGGAAGCTGCGCACAACTCCGGTCGCACGGTCGGCGTCATGGTCGATTTGCAAGGGCCGAAAATTCGTGTCGGCAAATTTTCCGCCGGCAAGGTGGAACTCAAGAACGGCGCAGCATTCATCCTCGACACGGCCTGCCGCTCCGGCGATGAGACGCGTGTCGGGCTCGACTACCCCGAGCTGATTGACGATGTCGAACCGGGCGCGGTACTGCTGCTCGACGATGGCCGCATCGTGCTCGATGTCGAAAGTATCCTGGAAGGCTGCATACACTGCCGGGTGCGCGTCGGCGGCACGCTCTCCAACAACAAAGGCATCAACCGCCAGGGTGGTGGCCTCTCGGCCCCAGCGTTGACGCCCAAGGACATGGAAGCCATCCTGATCGCCGCTGAAATCAATTGCGATTTCGTTGCCGTCTCTTTCCCCAAGTCGGGTGCCGACATGAATCTGGCGCGCAAACTTCTGCAAGCCGCCGGGTCCGACGCCCTGCTGATCGCCAAGATCGAGCGCGTCGAAGCCATTGCCGCACTGGAGGACATCATGCGTGCCTGCGACGGCATCATGGTGGCACGCGGCGATCTGGCGGTAGAGGTGGGTGACGCGGCGGTGCCGGCATTGCAAAAACGCATGATCCGCATGGCCCGCGAACACAACAAATTCGCCATCACCGCCACGCAGATGATGGAGTCGATGATCAACAGCCCGGTGCCGACACGCGCCGAAGTGTCCGATGTCGCCAACGCCGTACTCGATGGCACCGACGCCGTGATGCTCTCGGCAGAAACCGCCTCGGGAAAATTCCCCGTGGAAACGGTGGAAGCCATGGCGCGCATCTGCCTCGAGGCGGAGAAATCGCAAGACGTCACACTCGATCGCCACTTTCTCGATCGCGTGTTCACCCGCATCGACCAATCCATCGCCATGGCGGCGCTATTTACGGCTTACCACTTGAAGGTGAAAGCCATCGCCTCCCTCACCCAGTCCGGCTCCACGGCACTTTGGATGTCGCGCATCAATTGCGGCGTGCCGATTTACGCGCTGACGCCGGAGATTCGCACGCGTTACAAGGTCAGTCTGTTTCGCGATGTGTATCCCTTGATGATGCGCTACATCGACCAGGATCGCGACGAGTTGCTGCAAGAAGCCGAGGACATTTTGATTTCATCCGGTGCCGTCGAAGTGGGCGACACCATCGTGCTGACCATCGGCGAACCGATAGGCACGCCAGGCGGTACCAACACCATGAAAATCGTCAAAGTCGGTGAACACGCCCGGACAATCGCCCGCAACGGAATCTGACGCGGCGGCGCGCCATCATTCTTCAAATAGGAGCTTCACATGCCACTCGTATCAATGCGCCAACTGCTCGATCACGCCGCAGAAAATGCCTACGGCCTGCCCGCCTTCAACGTAAACAATATGGAGCAGGTGTGGGCCATTATGGAAGCGGCTGCCGAGACCGACAGCCCGGTCATCATGCAAGCCTCGGCTGGCGCGCGGAAATACGCTGGCGAGGCTTTCCTGCGCCACCAGATCCTCGCCGCCCTGGAAGCCTATCCGCAAATACCCATCGTAATGCACCAGGACCACGGCCAATCGCCCGCGGTATGCATGACGGCGATCCGCTCGGGCTTCTCCTCGGTAATGATGGATGGTTCCTTGCAGGAAGATGGCAAGAGCGTCGCCTCCTATGAATACAACGTCGCCGTGAGCAAGAAGGTGGTGGAGTTCGCCCACTCCATCGGCGTCACCGTCGAAGCCGAACTGGGCGTGCTCGGCTCGCTGGAAACCATGAAGGGTGACAAGGAAGACGGCCACGGCGCCGAAGGCACCATGACACGCGAACAGTTGCTCACCGATCCGGATCAGGCCGCCGACTTCGTCAAGCAAACGCAGTGCGACGCGCTGGCCATCGCCATCGGCACTTCGCACGGAGCCTACAAGTTCTCGCGCAAACCGACGGGCGACATACTCGCCATCGGCCGCATCAAGGAAATCCACGCGCGCATTCCCAACACCCACCTGGTGATGCACGGCTCCAGCAGCGTGCCGCAAGATTTGCTGGAAATCATTCGGCAGTACGGTGGCGACATGAAGGAAACCTACGGCGTGCCGGTGGAAGAAATCCAGGAAGGCATCAAACACGGCGTACGCAAGATCAACATCGACACCGATGTGCGTCTTGCCATGACGGCTGCCATCCGCAAATACATGGCGGAAAATCCTTCCATGTTTGATCCGCGCGATTACTTGAAGCCCGCCCGCGTCGCCGCCAAAGCCATCTGCAAGGCACGCTATGAAGCTTTCGGCTGCGCCGGCCAGGCTTCCAAAATCAAGGTCATCACGCTGGAGAAAATGGCCGAGCGTTACAAACAGGGCGAACTGAATCAGGTTGTGAAGTAAGCTTGCCATTCCCGCTTCCATAGCAAATGAAACGCGACATGAACCCAACTGTTTTCGAATCCCTCATCACCCACTTGCCGCTGCTTGGCCGCGGCAAGGTACGCGATATTTACGCCGTAGGTGATGATCGCCTGCTCATCGTCACCACCGATCGCCTTTCCGCCTTCGACGTCATCCTGCCGGACCCGATTCCCGACAAGGGCCGCGTGTTAACGGCGGTGTCGAGCTTCTGGTTTGATAAGCTTGCTCACATCATTCCCAGCCACCTGACCGGCGTCGATCCCGAATCGGTGGTGACGGGCGAGGACGAACGCGCCCAGGTACGCGGCCGTTCTGTGGTGGTGAAACGCTTGAAGCCCCTACCCATCGAAGCGGTGGTGCGCGGTTATATCATTGGCAGTGGCTGGAAGGATTACCAACAGACCGGCGCGGTTTGTGGGATCGCTTTGCCGGCGGGGCTGAAGTTGGCGCAGCAACTGCCGCAACCGTTGTTCACGCCCGCCACCAAGGCGGAAATGGGCGAGCACGATGAAAACATCGATTTCGCCACGGTGGAAAAAATGATAGGCGCATCTCTTGCCGCCCAAGTACGCGATGTGACGCTGCGCTTCTATAGCGAAGCATCCGCCTATGCGCTGACGCGCGGCATCATCATTGCCGACACCAAATTCGAATTCGGTCTCGATGAAGGCGGTACGCTGCATCTCATCGACGAGGCGCTCACGCCCGACTCATCGCGCTTCTGGCCTGCCGACCAATATCAGGAAGGCATCAGCCCGCCCAGCTTCGACAAACAATTCGTGCGCGATTATCTGGAAACGCTGGACTGGAATAAACAGGCGCCCGGTCCGAAACTTCCGGCCGACGTGATAGACAAAACCAGCGCGAAATATCGCGAGGCCTACCAGCGCATTACCGCCTTGACCCTGGCTTGAGTTTCACTCTAACGGGTAAGCGCCGCAAAATTTAGCGCTTACCTCTCTATTTTTCCCGGACCCTAGGCGCCATGACCGACCAGAATCCCTTGCTCGACTTTTCCGGTTTGCCTCGCTTCGATGCCATTCAGCCCGAGCATGTGACGCCCGCCGTGACGCAGCTTTTAACGGAGAGCCGCGCACTGATCGAACGGCTGACGCATAGCGCACCGGCGACCTGGGAAGATTTCGCCGCGCTGTTTTTTGATGGTAATGAGCGGTTCTCGCGCACCTGGGGCGTGGTCGGCCATTTGCATGGCGTGAACGATGTGCCCGACTGGCGCGAAGCCTATAACGCCAACCTGCCCGAAGTCTCGCGCTTCTATGCCGAACTGGGTCAGAATCTGGCGCTATTTGAAAAGTTCAAGGCGATACAGGCCAGCGCCGCCTATGCGACGCTGAGTCAGGCGAGACGCAAGATTGTCGACAACGAAATCCGCGACTTCCGCCTGTCCGGCGCCGAATTAGCCGCCGAGCAAAAACCGCGCTTTCAGGAAATACAGGAAGAACTCGCCCGACTCGCCGCGAAATTTTCCGAAAACTTGCTTGATGCCACCAATGCCTATGGCGAGTACATCGACGATAAGCGCCTGCTCTCGGGCCTGCCGCCGGATGTCATTGAAGCCGCTGCTGCGGCCGCAAAGGCCGAAGACCGCCCGGGCTGGAAATTTACCTTGCATGCGCCCTCCTTTATGCCGGTCATGCAGTACGCCGATGATGGCGAACTGCGCGCGCGCCTCTACCGCGCCTATTCGACGCGTGCTTCCGAATTCGGCAAGCCGGAATGGGACAACACCGCCTTGATCGACCAGATAGTTGCACTGCGCAACGAGGAGGCGCAGCTGCTGGGCTACCGTTGCTACGCCGAGGCGTCGCTAGTGCCAAAAATGGCCGAGTCACCCGCGCAAGTTGCCGCTTTTTTGCGTGAGCTGGCTGCCAAGGCGCGGCCCTATGGCGAGCGCGATCACGCCGAATTGCTGGCTTTCGCGGCGGAAGAGCTGGCGATAAAGGACGCGCAAGCTTGGGATTTCGCCTACGCCTCGGAGAAACTGCGTTTGAAGCGCTATGATTTTTCCGAGCAGGAAGTGAAGCAGTATTTCCCTGAATACAAGGTGCTCGAAGGCCTGTTTCGGGTCGTGTCGACGTTGTTCGGTGTGCGCGTAGAGTCGGACAGTGCGCCAGCCTGGCACCCGGATGTGCGCTTCTTCCGCATCGTCGGCAGCGACGGAAAAACCCTGGGCCAGTTCTATCTCGATCTCTATGCGCGCGACACAAAGCGTGGCGGGGCCTGGATGGACGACGCCATTACGCGACGGCGTACGGCCAGCGGCATACAGACGCCAGTTGCCTACCTCACCTGTAATTTCTCCGCGCCGATAGGTGAAAGGAATGGAGAGAAGCGCCCCGCCTTGTTTACGCACGACGAAGTTATCACGCTATTCCATGAGTTCGGCCACGGCCTGCATCACCTGCTGTCTCAGGGAGAAGAACTGGCGGTCTCGGGCATCCATGGCGTGGAGTGGGATGCGGTCGAACTCCCCAGCCAGTTCATGGAAAACTTTTGCTGGGAATGGAGCGTACTGTCCAGAATGACGGCTCATGTGGACACCGGCGCAGCGCTGCCACGCTCGCTCTACGACAAAATGCTGGCGGCGAAAAACTTCCACAGCGGCATGCAGACGCTGCGACAAATTGAGTTCTCGTTGTTCGATCTGCGCCTACATGACGACTACCAACCGGGCGGGGCCAAGAGCGTATTGGCCTTGCTGGACGAAGTGCGGAACGAAGTCGCCGTGGTGAAGCCGCCGTCGTGGAATCGCTTTCCGCAGAGCTTCTCGCATATTTTTGCAGGCGGTTACAGCGCCGGTTACTTCAGCTACAAGTGGGCGGAAGTGCTCTCGGCCGACGCCTACGAATTATTCGAGGAAATGGGCCGCAAGCGCGGCGACCCCCTGGATCCCGAAACCGGCGCGAAATTCTGGCGCGAAATACTTGCGGTAGGAGGCAGCCGACCGGCCATCGAATCGTTTAAAGCCTTTCGCGGCCGCGAGCCCAGTGTGGATGCGCTGCTACGACACAATGGTATGATTGCCGCGTAATTTTCCGCTGCGAAATTGTACGGGGAGAAAGGCTATGAAGTTGCAACCCTATGCGCTGAGCGCGCTGGCCGTACTACTAATGGGTTCTACACTGGCCACCGCAGAAACGGCCTATCGCTGGGTCGACAAGGACGGCAAGGTGCATTACGCCGATCAGCCGCCGCCCCAAGAAATCAAAAAGGTAGAGCAGCGCCATATAGGCGCGGCTAGCACTATCGACACCGGCGGTCTGCCCTTTGCGAGTCAAAAGGCAGCCAAGGATTTCCCCGTCACGCTTTACACCGCCCCTGACTGCACAGCGGAATGCCAGATCGCGCGGGAGTTTCTGAACAAACGCGGCGTGCCATTTCGCGAAACCAGCATCAGCAGCCCGGATGATGCGGCGGCGTATCGTAAGACCTTCGGCAACGAGAAACTTTTCCTGCCTTCAATCCTGGTCGGCTCGCAAAAACAGCAGGGCTACAGCGAGGGCGGATGGAATTCCATGCTGGATGATGCGCGGTATCCACGTAGCGTTGTCCCGGGCAGCGTGCCTAAAAACACCACCCCCGCCGTCCCTACTGTTGCGCCAGAGCCAATAAAACCAACCAAGGGAAACTGACGGCAACTGAGGGCAACTGAAGGCAGCCAAGCCAACTAAGGCAACGCAGCTCATAGAGCGTTAGCTCAAGCGGCGGGGGTTTAGCCCAGCTCGCACACTTCGCTATTACATCCGCTGCTAAAAATGATCAGCCTTTAGTGACCGGATGGGCGTTCGCAAAACCTCAGTCGCTTGGTCGGCGCGCAGCGGATGTCCGAAGAAATAGCCCTGCATCTCATCGCAGCCCAAGCTACGCAGTGCCTCAACTTGCTCGATGGTTTCCACGCCTTCGGCAAGCAAATGCAAGCCGAACCCGCGCGCGATGGCGACAATCGCCACGATAACCGGTGAAGGCTCCGAACTGTTATCAAGCTCCTTGATAAAGGACTGATCTATCTTGATGCTGCTGATGGGAAACTTCTGCAGATAGTTGAGCGATGAGTAGCGAGTCCCAAAATCGTCTATCGACACTCGTACCCCGTGTTCGCGCAAGCGCCGGACTTTATCGATGATCCCTTCGGCGTCTTGCAATAATAAATTTTCCGTAATTTCCACTTCGAGCACATTCGCAGGCAGCCGATGCAATGCGGCGGCACTGGCAACCCGGCGCACCACGTCGCTACGCTCGAACTCGTGCGGTGACAAGTTGACCGACATGCGCAGCCCATCAAGGCCGGCCTCGCGCCATGCCCGCAATTGGCCACACGCGGTGTCTAGCACCCAGTCGCTAATGGCGCTTATCAGCCCGGTTTCTTCGGCCAGATCAATAAATCTCGTCGGATTTAGCAAGCCGTGATCGGGGTGTCGCCAACGTATCAAGGCCTCCACACCAACCACCTTGTGGCGTGAAATGCTCACCTGCGGTTGATAGTGCAACTCGAATTCGCTTCGTTGTAGCGCACCGCGCAAGTCGTTCTCCAGCGAGAGTCGCTGCAAGAACATTTCGTTCATCGCCGCCGTGAAGTACTGATAACCATTCTTGCCACGCGCTTTGACGTGGTACATGGCAATATCGGCATGCTTGATCAAGGCGTCCTCAGTGTCACCGTCGCGTGGGAAAATCGAGATGCCGATGCTCACCGTAGCGCGAAACTCCTGGTCAGCGATGGTGAATGGGCGGCGTAATTCTTCGACGATTTTTTCAGCGATGGCAGCCGCATCTTCTGGTGCCGCCAGATCCGGCAGCATGACAGTGAATTCGTCACCCCCTTGCCGCGCTAGGGTGTCGCCGGAACGGACACAATGCTTCAACCTTGTGGCCACGCCCTTGAGCAATTCATCACCGCCGGCATGGCCGTACGTATCATTCACTAGCTTGAAGCGATCTAAATCAATAAACATGACGCCGACCAGGCGACCATGGCGGCGTGACTGAGCCATGGCGAGGCCGAGACGATCCTTGAACAGCGTGCGATTGGGCAGCTGTGTCAGGAGATCGTGATAAGCCTGGAAACTGATGGTTTCTTCTGCGCGCTTGCGCTCAGTGATGTCGCGCGCCACACCATAGGTACCCAGGAAACCATTTTTGTTGCTGCCGTCGCCTTCATCATAGACGCCCATCGCGCTCAGCACGATCACGACAAAGCGGTTTTCAAAGCTGCGGAAGTCTCCATCGCCCAGCTTGCAGCTCAGGCGGAGTTCGACATTGTTAGTCGCCCTGTGCCCGGTGCGGCGCTCCTGGAAAGCGTAGCGCGCCTGCTCGCGATCTTCCTCATGGACCAGTGTTGAATAATGCGCACCTATGAGTTCTTTTCTGGAAAAACCTAGCATCTCCTCCACGCGACCGTTGACGAAGGTGAAGCGCCCCGCGATATCCAGCGTGTAGATGATGTCGGGTGAGTTTTCTACGAGGAAGCGATGCAGCCGTTCCGACTGTTCCAAGCGCGCTGTGATCAACGCGTGGGAGCGCTCTAACCTGCGCCGGTGCAGCGCGTTCTCGACCGTGCGTTGTATGTGTTCAGCCTGATAGGGCTTGCGCACAAAATCATATGCCCGGGAACGCAGGGCGCTGATGACCGAATCGATGCTGTCGTTGGCGCTGACAATAATGACGGTCGCGGAGTTCTGGTTCGTCGTTATCCAGTCGAGGACATCCATGCCGGTGACGTCTGGCATGCCCAGATCGAGCAATACCAGATCGATATCGAAACGATCGAGTATCTCGATGGCCTGCGTGCCGCTCGAGCACACCGCCAGTTCACGCCCGTCACCTTCCAGTAGGGTGCGCAGGCTGTCGCCCATGCGCGGCTCATCGTCGACGATCAGTATGCGCTGCGAATCGTCGACGCCGTCAGCGACATAATTAAAAGGCGCAGGCGCGTAGTTTCCCATCATGACCCCCCGTTGGTCTTGCCTTGCCGCGGTAGCAAAAGAGAGAAGCGGGCGCCGCGACCTGGCTCGCTACTGCATTCAATGCGGCCACCTAAGCGTTGCATGATGGCATAAACGATGGAGAGCCCCAGCCCCTCCTGTCGAGGGCGCCTGACGGTGGCCGCTTGCGGCGTGAACAAGTGCTTCATGACTTCCGGCGGCACGCCAGGGCCGTTGTCGGAGACGCGAATTTCTAGGTCGTCGTCCTGAACTACCGTAGCGATAAGCACCTTGCCACCTCGCCCCAAAGCATTGGAGGCGTTTTTCCATAGATTCAGCAACGACTGCTTGATGGCATTGCGGTCACTCCGCAGCAGCGGCAAATTGGGATCCAGACTGACCTCCACCGTAATGCCCCGGCTGGTAAATAAAGTCTCACCGTAGAAGCCGATCAGCTCTCGCAGCAATCCATTGACATCCACCTCGGTGATGCTGACGTGCTCGCCATAGATATCCGGAATGCCCCTGACAATTTCGGAGACACGATCAATTTCTTCATTGAGTATGCCCAGTTCCCGCTGCACCGGACTGTCGCCCGCCACCTTGAGGCTGAGTATCTTGACATAGTTTTTAATAATTCCGAGCGGATTACCCGCCTCGTGCGCGACCTGACGCGCCTTCAGGCGATAACGTTCGCCGAGTTCCGATTCCATCTGGCTCTCGCGCAGGTCAGAAAACTGACGCACGTCGAGCACGTTGGCGGCGAGCCGGGCAAAGCTGTTCATCCATTGCGGGTGATGCTTTATGCGCGCTTGCTGCGCCGCATTGGCGCCCAAGACCAGCACCCCGAGCAGCCGATCGCGCGCGATCAGCGGCACACAAATCAGGCCCTCAGTCTCCAGCGCACGGGTAATGTGGTGGTCGAGCATGGTAAGCGGGCGCGCGAGCGGCCCATGCGAGGTCACCAAGGCGCGCGATACCGCGGCCGTCGCGACAAGGCTGAATGCCGCGATGAGCGGTATCTCCATCTCGCGCAGCCGTGACGCCTGCCCCGCCACCGCGCGGCCACTAAGCACCTGACGGTCAGCCTCATGCAAAAACAAAGCGATGCGGGAGCTGCCCATCAAGGTGATGGCAGTCTCACGCAAGGCATGCAGGATTTGATCTTCCTGGTCGAGCTCGATCAGCGTCTGCTGGATCGGCTGCATCAAGGCCGTGTCTCTCACCATCTGTTGCAGCGCTAGCTCGGCCTGATCGGTCTGCGTGTGTCCCTCGTGCGATGTAGGTTTAAGACAAATGCCGGGAACCGGAACGGTGGCGGCGGCCGGGTCCAGACTGATCAACAAATCGCTGGCGGCCGCGCTGACATTAACAAGCGCCTTATCACGTAGGGCAATGAGGTTTTCCGGCGCAATATTGACGATGTGCCGTAAAGCCTGCACGTCGCCTCCCTGTCCGCCCAGGGCCAGCATGTTCGCCGCCCAAACGATGCGGCACAACGGAGCAGCCTCGCCCATCTCGCGCGCGCCGTGATGGTGAAAGAGCACGGCATCGACCACTTCCGCATTCAAACGCGCGCGATCAATCAGCCAGGCTCCCACCGTAGCGTGCGTCGCACCCAGTAAGCGCATTTCATACTCGGAAAGGGCAACTTCGTCCTGATTCAGGCTTAGCAGCGCGGCATATTCGGGCACGCCGGTGACCAGCGCAAGTTCGCCGACATCATGCAACAGGCCGGCGAGGTAGGCCTGGTCGAGGTTGGCGTAGGCGGATTCCTGCGCGATCAAGCGGGCCGTTTCCGCGACCAGTAGCGAGTGTGCCCAGTAGCCCTGCAAATCGCAACGCGCCTCATCAGACATGCGGTCAAACACTTGACGTGAGGATAAGCCAGTCGCTATTGCCTTAATGAGCCCTAGCCCTAAGCGGCCGAGACGCTCCGGCAGACTGCCCGCCTGACCTTCGGGGGGAGTCTCCACGGCGTTAGCGGCCGCCAGCATACGAAGGCTCAGGGCCGCGTCTTGCGACACAATAACTGCGATGTGCTCGTAGGTCGCCCCCTCAGCGGCCAAGGTATTCAACAGCCTTAGTAGCACCTGCGGCAGAACCGGCAGGCTGATCTGCTCTATGCTCGCCAGTAGCTTCTCGGGTATCGGTATCATGAATTGCTTAGCGCCGCAGGGCGCTCTTATCGATATAGACCGGCGTTGCCTCATCCCGGCACCCTGAGCAGCGATGCGAGATAGGCAGCCAGCCGCCTATGCGGCTAGTCGATACCGAAAGAGTCACCCTTTGTTTGAGCCTGCCCAAAACGCTGCCCCCGACCTTCTGCTGCCCCCCGATGCGCCCCGTCGGCAGTCATCGTCGTTACGCCCGGCTGGCGTTATGCTCGCCACTATGCCGTAGAGTAAACATAGGTGTCCTAGCAATATTCGTGCTGACACGCTGTTCCCGTTCTAAGGCAACCAGTTGCATGCAATACTGATGCCAGGGGTGAGATCGGTTGTAAATTATTTCGACAGTCTCCATCGGCATTTAGGGCGTCCGGCACTGGCGTGGGCATTTTGATTACAATCCTTACCGGCACGTCTATCACCATGAAACTCGCTAGCTGGAACGTCAATTCGCTGAAGGTTCGCTTGCCCCAAGTGCTGGACTGGCTGGCGGCATCCGAGCCGGACGTCCTCTGTCTGCAGGAGACCAAGCAGGAAAACGGCGCTTTCCCCGTCAAAGAGTTGGAAGCCGCCGGCTATCTAGCGGCCTATTCGGGGCAGAAAACCTATAACGGCGTCGCCATCCTGTCGCGCTTACCGCTCACGGACGTTACGATGGGCATCCCTCATTTCGTGGATGAGCAAAAGCGCCTCATCGCCGCGACGGTCGCGACCCAGCACGGGCCGCTGCGCGTGGTGTGCGCTTATTTTCCGAATGGCCAGAGCCTGGATTCGGACAAATACATTTATAAACTCGGCTGGATATCGGCGCTCACCGCTTGGCTCCGCGAGGAGATGAATCGTCACGGGCAATTGGCCCTACTAGGCGATTACAACATTGCGCCAGAGGCGCGCGATGTGTGCGACCCCGCGGCCTGGGAAGGCCAGGTGCTCGTTTCCGAACCGGAACGCGCCGCCTTTCGCGCGCTGATCGGGCTGGGGCTGATCGATGCCTTTCGCCTCTTCGAGCAAGCGGAGAAAACTTACACATGGTGGGACTACCGCATGCTGGCCTTTCGCCGCAACAAGGGCCTACGCATAGACCACATTCTCGTCACCCCAGCGCTGGCATCGAAGTGCCTAACCTGCAAGGTCGACAAGGACGCCCGCCGAGCCGAACGGCCGTCGGACCACGCGCCGGTCATCGCCGATTTTGGCTGAACGAAAAAATCTGATCTAAGTAGCGCAGTGATTGGCGATGCGCACGTAGTCATCCACGGCGATTTCTTCAGCGCGCCGGGTCGGTGCTACGCCGAGTTCGGCAAGCTGTCCCTCAGCAATAATGTCGCGCAGCGTATTACGGAGCATCTTCCGCCGCTGCGAAAACGCGGCGGCCACCACACGGTAGAAAACCGTCGCATCACGCGCGCCCAATGCCGCTAATGGGCGCGGCCGCATGCGTACTATGGCCGATTCCACTTTCGGCGGTGGATTGAAAGCCTCCGGTGGCACCAGAAACAAGCGCTCCATATCGAAGCGATATTGCAGCATGACAGACAAGCGGCCATATTCCGAGCCACCCGGCGCGGCGACCATGCGATCCACCACTTCACGTTGCAGCATGAAATGCATGTCGCGCACCTGCGTCGCGTAATCGGCGAGATGAAACAGAATCGGCGTGGAAATGTTGTAAGGTAGATTGCCAACGATGCGCAATTCGTCACCGAGCGACGCAAAGTCGAACTTGAGCGCATCACCCTCATGGATGATGAGTCGCTCCGACGGAAAGCCTACTCTCAAGCGCGCGATCAAATCACGGTCGATTTCGACCACATGCAAATGATCTAGACGCTGCAACAGGGGGGCGGTTAGCGCAGCTAATCCCGGGCCGATTTCCACCATCAGGTCGCCCCGCTGGGGGTGTATCGCGTCGACGATGCTCGCGATGACATCGAGGGAAACAAGAAAGTTTTGGCCGAAGCGTTTGCGCGGAATATGTTTCATTTTGGCGCGCTATTTTTTGACGCGGATTTTGCGGATAAGCGCGGATAAGCGCGGATAAAGCAGGCGCCCTTTTTGAAAGCGGCCTCTTTGGGGGCTTGCTTTTAATCCGCGAAAATCCGCGTTCAAACCTTTCCCGCCCCACACAACGCTATCGCCAGCTCCACCGCCGCGTAAAGGCTACCTGGATCGGCTAGACCTGTGCCGGCGAGATCGAGTGCGGTGCCGTGATCAACCGAGGTGCGCACTATCGGCAGCCCGAGGGTGACATTCACCCCGCCCCCGAAGCTGGCGTACTTCAGCACCGGCAGGCCCTGGTCGTGGTACATAGCGAGCACGCAATCACCGCGTTCGAGTTGATGCGGCGTAAATAGCGTGTCCGCCGGCAAGGGACCGAGCAGCGTCATGCCCTCGCCGCGCAATTTTTCCAACACCGGATTAATCACCTCAATTTCTTCACGACCCATATGGCCGTTCTCACCCGCGTGTGGATTCAGACCGGCCACGAGGATGCGCGGCTTATTAATGCCAAAACGTCTGCGCAGATCGCCTTCGAGGATGCGTATGGTGGTTTCAAGTTCATCGCACGTCAGGGCCGCGGGCACATCTTTGAGGGCGAGATGGATAGTGGCCAGCGCAACGCGCAAGCCACCGCCCACCAGCATCATCACTACGCGCGACGTGGCTGTGTGGTCGGCTAAGTATTCGGTATGGCCGCTGAAGGCAATGCCAGCATCATTGATGACGCCCTTGTGCACCGGCGCCGTGACCATGGCGGCGAATTCATGGTTGAGGCATCCATACAGGGCGCGATCGAGTAGCTGCAAGACATAAGTGGCGTTGGCTGTATCCAACTTTCCAGCATCGCTGGGTACGCGCAAGGGAAGGTGAAGAACTTCCAAGGCGCCAGGCGGGGGCAACACCTTCGGGTCATAGTCGACTATGGTCGGCGCCTTGCCATTCCCGTTATTGTTCACCTTCGCTCGCACCGCGATAAGCTCGCGGTCACCCAGCACCACCAGCCGCGCAAAGAACTCTCGCGTTGGAAGCCGAGCGCAAAGTTCCGGGCCGACGCCCGCGGGCTCGCCGCTGGTGACCGCGATGACCGGCTTAGCTGATGGACGATCCGGGCGGGCCGTCATGCTCTGGCTGCCCGGCTTGTGCTACCGGTTATCTTCCAGCCGGTACTCGACATACGCCCGGTCTCGCATTTGTCGTACCCAGTCCTGATATTCCTCGTCCGCCTTGCGCTCGCGCAACACCATGCGCGCATGCTGGCGCAGACGTTCCTGCGACACATCGGTGCGGCGTTCAAGAACTTGTATCAAATGCACGCCGAAGGGCGAGGTCACAGGCGCGCTGATCTGGCCGATTTGCAAAGCATTCATAGCACGTTCGAAATCCGGCACGGTTTCGCCGGGATTTAGCCAACCCAAATCGCCGCCCTTGGCCGACGAAAGATCATTGGAATGCAGCCTAGCCAACTCGGCGAAATCTGCGCCGTTGTCGAGACGCTCTTTCAGGGCGATGGCCCGGCGGCGCGCTTCCGCTTCGGACACCACCTCACTGGTCTTGATGAGGATGTGACGCGTATGGGTTTGCTGTACAGGCTCAACCTTCACTTTTCCGCCCCGCCGATCGACCAGCTTAAGGATGTGCAAGCCGGCCGGGCTGCGTATCACTTCGCTGACGTCGCCAGGCTTCATTTTCGCCAGCGTATCCGTGAACAACGCAGGCAGACGATCAGTAGCGCGCCAACCCATGGCGCCGCCGCTGAGCGCGTCGGGCCCATCGGAATTGGTGGCGGCGAGTTGGGCGAAATCGGTGCCCCGCTTAAGCTGCGCCAACACCTCTTCGGCGCGCGCGCGTATGCGCATCAACTGCTCGGGCCTCGCCTGCTCCGGCACACGCAAAAGTATGTGCGCGACGTTGACTTCTTCACTGCCCGCATTGCCTTCAAAATTAGCCAGGAAGTTATCTACTTCGCCATCGCTCACCAAAATGCGGCTGTCGACTTCGCGATCCTTGAGTCGAGACATCATGATTTCGTTGCGGATGTCTTCGCGGAATTTCGTCCAGGCAATGCCGTCCTTTTCCAGGGCACCGCGAAACTCCGTCAGGTTCATGTGGTTGCGTTCAGCGATGGTGCCGAGCGCCCGAGTGAGTTCCACATCATCCACGCGCAATCCGGTCTCTTTGGCGGACTGGACCTGCACACGATCAACAATCATGCGATCGAGGATGTGACGTTGCAGAATATCGCGCGGCGGCAGTGGCGTATTTTGCTGCCGCAATTGCAATTCGGCTGACGCCACGCTGGCTTGCAACTCGCGCAGCGTGATCACTTCGTTATTGACTACGGCGACGATGCGGTCCGCCTCCACGGGCTGCGCGGCGACTGCAGGGTCTATGCCACTTAGCAAACTGAGGGACAGTAAAATTCCTAGTATGAAACGCATCATAGTATGTGAAGGGCAGAGGGTTATTGCGCGCCGAAAGCCGGATCGGCGGTCGGTTGATTGATCATTCCATAGCCAGGGATGTTGCGCTTGAGCAATTCAAGTGGGTTCGACCCAACACTGGACAAGCCGTTCAATTCGAGCTGCAGGAAGAAGGCGGTGTTAGCCGTGCCGCTGGTGGTAGCGAAGCGTTGCACCACGAAGCGCGCAATCCAACAACCCCCATCGTATTCCAGACCGCCCACGCTCTCAACCAAGCGCTTGTCTCGTAGCGAATAGTTGTAGCGTCCTACCGCGTACCAGCCATTGGCGATGGGCCACTGGCCGGCCAGATCAATCTGGCGTATGCCCGGCCCACTCACCACGGAATCTCGGGTGTAACGATAACTCGCATTCAAGGCCTTGGTGAAGTCTGGCTGCCAGCGGGCGCCCACGGTAAAACGCTCGGTATGGCGATCACGCGGATTGTATTGCCAGCCGCTGTCGATATAGGCGCGGTCCGCGACGCGGCCGGACAAGGCGGCGAGGAAGTCGGAGGCGCCCCCGGGGCGCGCCGGCACGCCCGGCAAGGTGACTTCCTGATTGTTGAAATAGTAGCGCTGACCGATAAGACCGCGCAAATACTCCTGGCCGGTTTGCGGGTCGATCAGGCGTGAAGTGAGGGCGGCCGTGACCTGGTTCGCATCGGCGATACGGTCGCCACCCGCAAAGACGTTCTCTGAAAAGATAGTGGCGAAATTGAAGTCGGTGAAGCCTGTATCAAAGTTGGGGATCAGACTTTGATCGCGCTTGGGCACGTTAAGGTAGTAAAGCCGCGGCTCTAGGGTCTGCGTCACATTCTTGCCGCCCCAGGTGGCATCACGCTCGAATATTAGGCCCGAGTCGACGCTGAAGATGGGCAGGTTGCGCGAAATGCGATCCGGCACACCAGCTGCCTGGCTGGAAAGATCATAACGCGTCATGTGGTAACCCAATTTCGGCGTTACATACCAGCCCGGCGCCTGCCATGGAAATGAAACTTGCGGGTAAAGCGTAGTGCGACGACCGGTGACCAGCGTGGAATTCCTGAAATCCACATACTCGCCATTAAAGGCCAGGGCCGCGCCGTAGACGTCAGGGCGGTTAGCCGTGAGCGTCAATTGCGGCGCGCGATCATAGGGGGTAGCCACCGGCGGCTGCGCGGGATCTTGCAAGGTCTGGTAACGCTGCACGTTGGCGGTCGCGCTCCACCAACCGCCGCCACTGTAGGTAAGTATGCCTTGGCGCAACATGTTGATCTGTGAGGTACGTGAAATGCGCGTCGCCAGATCAGTCAAATAAGTATCGTCGGAAACGCCATTCAAATTTAGGCTGCCCGTAAAACCGTAGCCGAAGTTTTGCGTATGGAGTACCGCATAAGCGCTACGCGAGCGGTGCGCCACCGCATCGTCCGGCAACCATTCGCCATGCAACTCGCCGCTGTAATTGGCTTCCAGATAGCGGTACTCGCCGTTGAGTTGCACGCCACGCTTGGTCATGATGCGTGGCGCAATAGTCGCGTCCATGTTGGGCGCGATATTCCAGTAATAAGGCGCCGTAAGCTCCGTACCGGTGTTGCTCGAGGCGCCGAAAGTCGGCGCCAGCAGACCAGATTTGCGCGCGTTGCTAAGCGAGAAAGGCAACCAGGGCGAATAAAAAAGCGGCAAACCCTGGAACATCACGCGGGCGTGGCGCGCTACACCTTCCTCGTGATCGTAGTCGAGACTCAAGTCGCTTGCCTGCACATACCAATCTGGCTTTTCCGGCCGACAAGTGCTGTAAGTCGCGTTGGTGAGCTGCATACGATTCACGCCCTGAAATTCCAGCCGATCGGCGGCCCCGCTACTCGTGATCAGTGGGCCATGCTCTCCTACGATCTCGCCAGCGATTACTTGCAGCGGCGCGAGTGGGACTGCCGGTAACAAGCTGGATGACTGCGCCGGCAGGCGCGTCGGTCGCGTGAAAGCATATTTTGGCTGCTCGACGAAACCGGTGGAATCGGTCAAGTTGTAACGCATTTTAGGTCCGACCATGACATCCGCATCACGCGTCAGACGCGCATTGCCCACCGCCTCTACTTCGTCTTCGATTTTGTTATAGGTCTGACGGTCGGCGGAGAGCGTGATATTGGACTTGCGCAACTCCGTGTCACCTTCGGCGACGACGTCGGTGTCGCCTTGCGAAGTGATGCGCGTAGCGGCGAGGAAAACCGGGTAGGCCTCGTTGGCTACGCGCGGCACCGGCGACAGCGTCGTGGTCGATTTCAACACGGGATCAGGCAGCAGGCTGGCGGCCACCTGCGCCGAATACAAAGGCGGAATCGCGGCGCGATCTTCAACAATCGGCGGCTGCGAAGCTGCTGCCTGCGGCGCTGTTGGCGCAGGTGCCTGGCCCAACAGTGCCGGGTCGACGCGCAATGACGGCATGTTCCGGGCATTCGGCACATTGCCGCGTACGGCGCTTGGTGTAGCGGGTGGAGTAGGTGCACGCGGCGCTTTAGCCGCTTCCTTTGCTTGCGACGCCGAAGCCGCCGGCAACGCTGAAGTCGCCGTTGACGCTGACGACGCTGTAGACGCTGAAGACGTTGTGGACGCCGCCGTTATAGGCGTAGAAGCGACGGGTTTAGCTACCGCCACAGCCCCTCGGGCGGACTGGCCGTCACCAGAGACAACCGGAGTACGCTCCCCTGCCGGTGACGTCGCAGGGACGGTTCCAAGCAATGCGGGATCTACGTGCAAGGGCGGCAAACTTTCCGCCAGCGCAGCGCCTGACAAGCCAAGAAGAAGAACAGGAAACAGCGTTTTGCGCACGAGAAAGAATGAGTGTTGAGTTGCGCTGTTGTGTTGTAACGCCAAGCGGAGGACCACGGCGCCAATGTTAGAATTGCGAATCTACATAGTTTATCATCATTGCTCCGACGGAAGAATGGCGTGCACCGCCTCCAACTGATCCAAGACTGGCTTGGCGGGCTGTATCCCGGCCGTAGCTTTTCCCTCGCCCCGGCTTCCGCCGATGCCAGCTTTCGCCGCTATTTTCGCGTCAGCTTTAGCGACGGCGAGACGCATATCGTGATGGACGCACCACCGCAGCATGAAGACTGCCGACCCTTTCTCCATATCGCCGCGCTTTTCGGTGCGGCTGCGGTGCATGTACCCGACCTGTTGGCGCAAGACTTGGAGCAAGGTTTTTTGCTGCTTAGCGACCTGGGCAGCACGACTTACCTGGCGGCCTTGAATGACCACAGCGCGGGCCCGCTCTATCATGCCGCCACCGATGCGCTGGTTAAAATTCAGTCGGCCAGCCGCGCGGGCGTGTTGCCGGACTACGACCGCGCGCTGCTCAAGCGCGAACTGGATTTATTCCCTGAGTGGTATCTCGGTCGACATCTCGGCATCCAATTAAACGCGCAACAACGCACGGATCTGGAGAGCGTTTTCGAGCGCATCCTAACCGTGAATCTTGCCGAAGCGAAGGTCTTCGTGCATCGCGATTACCACTCGCGCAACCTGATGGTGACGGAGCCCAATCCCGGCATCCTCGACTTTCAGGATGCCGTCTATGGCCCTATCAGCTATGACCTGGCGTCGCTGTTCAAGGATGCCTACATCGCATGGGAGGAAGCGCAAGTGCTGGACTGGCTGGTACGCTACTGGACAGCGGCGCGTGCCGCCGGCCTCCCCATCGCGCGCGACTTCGCCGAATTCCACCGCGACTACGAATGGATGGGCGTGCAGCGTCATATCAAAGTATTGGGGATTTTTGCGCGACTAATGCATCGCGACGGCAAGGACGGTTATCTCAAGGACATGCCGCTGGTGTTCAAGTACCTGCGCGCCGCCTGCGAGCGCTATCGCGAACTCGGGCCGCTCTTGCGTCTCCTCGACGAGATCGAAGAACGCCAAGTAAAAGTCGGGTACGGTTTTTAGCCCCATGAAAGCCATGATCCTTGCGGCGGGACGCGGCATACGCATGCGCCCGCTCACCGACACCAGCCCCAAACCGCTGTTGCTTGCGGGCGGCAAACCGCTCATCGTCTGGCATATCGAAGCACTGGTGCGCGCCGGCCTGCGCGACATCGTGATCAACCACGCCCATCTCGGCGACAAGCTGGAAGCGGCACTCGGCGACGGCACCCGCTATGGGGCGCGCATCCGCTACTCCGCCGAGGGCGAGGCGCTGGAAACCGCCGGCGGCATCGCGCAAGCACTCCCCCTGCTGGGTAAACAGCCCTTTCTCGTCGTCAATGGCGACATACACTGCCGCTACGATTACACGACGCTACCCACGCTCGCCACGAATGACCTGGCACATCTGGTGTTGGTCGACAACCCGCCGCATCATCCGCAAGGCGACTTCGCGTTGTCGGGTGGTCGCGTGCTTGACGAAGGCGCGCCACGCCTGACCTTTTCGGGGATAGGCGTCTATCGGCCCGAACTGTTCGCCTCGGTGAAGCCAGGCGAAAAGGCCCAGCTGGTGCCACTGCTAAAACTTGCCATGCGTGCCGGCCGCACCAGCGGCGAGTACTATGCCGGCTTATGGATGGACATCGGCACGCCCGAACGCCTTGCCGAACTGGATCAATACCTCGCCTAACGCTAATCCAAGCACTCGAAACCCGAAACCCGCAACCCGAAACATGCTCAAACCCTACGCCGCACGCCGTGCACGCCTGCAACAAAAAATGCAACGCGGCATTGCCGTCATCCCGACCGCGCCCGAGCGGCCACGCAATCGCGACTCTTATTTTCCCTATCGCCACGATAGCTACTTCCACTACCTGACCGGCTTCACCGAACCCGACGCCGTGTTGGTCCTTATCGCCGGCGAGCAGCCACTATCCGTCTTGTTTTGCCGAGACAAGGACGAAGAACGCGAGATCTGGGACGGCTTTCGTCACGGGCCCGAAAATGCGCAGCGCGAATTTGGCCTGGATGCCGCGTATTCCATTGATGCGCTGGATGACAAGCTGACGGAATTCCTCGTCGGCCAACCCCTGCTGCATTACTCGATGGGCCGGGACAACGCATGGGATCAACGCGTCCTAGCAGCCTTGAACCGCGTGCGGGCCAACGTGCGCAGTGGTGCGCAGGCGCCGGCTGCCATCGAAGACGTGCGCGTCGTGCTGGACGAGATGCGTCTGATCAAAGACGCCACCGAACTTGCCACCATGCAGCGCGCCGGCGAAATTTCCGCCGCCGCGCACCGTCGCGCCATGCGCGCCGCCGCACCCGGCAAATTCGAATACGAAATCGAGGCTGAGCTGCTGCACGAATTTCGCCGCAGTGGCGCGCAATCGCCGGCCTACACGGCCATCGTCGCGGGTGGCGCCCATTCCTGCATCCTCCACTATGTCGAAAACAGCCGCGCGCTGCGCGACGGCGATTTGTTGCTCATCGACGCCGGCTGCGAACTGGACTCCTACGCCGCCGACATTACGCGCACCTTCCCCGTGAATGGAAAATTTACACCCGCCCAGCGCGATGTCTATGAGTTGGTGCTGGCCGCACAAACGGCCGCTATCGAAAAAGTCGCACCCGGCAATTCCTGGATAGCCCCGCATGAAGCAGCGCTACGCGTGCTTGTGCAAGGCATGGTCGACCTGAAACTCCTCAGCGGCAGTGTCGACGGCGCAATCGAATCCGAAGCCTACAAACGTTTTTACATGCACCGCACCGGCCACTGGCTGGGCATGGACGTTCATGACGTGGGCGAATACAAACTCGACGGCGAATGGCGCCCCCTGCAAGCCGGCATGGTGCTTACTGTGGAGCCCGGCTGCTACATCCGCGCCGCCGCCGATGTGCCGCCAGCGCTGCACAACATCGGCATACGCATTGAAGACGATGTCGTTGTCACTGAGAACGGCTGCGATGTTCTCACCCACAGTGCACCAAAAACCGTGGCCGATATCGAGGCCTGGATGCGGTGACTCATCGAAATCCATCATGACCGACACTGACATCGCCATAGTCGGCGCCGGCCCGGTGGGCTTGGCACTGGGCTTGGCATTGCATCGTGCCGGTATCGCCTGCGAAGTCCTCGACGCGCGCCCGCGTGGCAGCGTGCGCGAAGACAAGCGCGTGCTGGCGCTCTCGCATGGCTCGCAGCAGACACTGGCGCGGCTGGCCGTTTGGCCCGAAGTCGCCACTACCAGCGCTACACCCATCGCCAGCATTCACATATCGCAGCAAGGTGGCTTGGGCCGCACGCTGCTAACCGCCGAAGAGGAAAGCCTATCCGCCCTGGGCTATGTGGTGGATGCCAGTGCCCTGGGCGGCGCACTGGAAGACGCCTGCAATATAGCTGGCGTGCCCATCCACTATGACGTACGCGTCGATGCGATCGAGGCAGGTGAACGGCATGCCTGCCTGCGCCTTGCTGGCGGTGCCGGCGCCGATGGTGCTGATGGTGCTGATGGCGCCAAGAAATTCACGGCGAGCCTCGTCGCCTGCGCCGAAGGCGGCGTGACGGAAGAGCGCGACATCGTGCGTCACGATTATGCGCAACAAGCGCTCATCGCCACGGTACAAACGCGGCAGGCACACGAACACCGCGCGTGGGAGCGCTTCACGCCCGACGGCCCGCTGGCACTCCTGCCATATGGTAGTACTGAGGGCGGTGATTACGCGTTGGTGTGGACAGTGGCAGAGCGCGATGTGGCGGCGTTGCTGGCGCTATCTGACAGCGCTTTTCTAGCAAAGCTGCAAGCCACTTTCGGTAACCGCCACGAATTCGTCGCAGTCAGTAAGCGCAATACCTTTCCGCTAGGTTTGCGATATCGCTTGCAGCCCACGGGCCCGCGCACGGCGTGGCTGGGCAATGCCGCGCAAACGCTGCATCCGGTGGCTGGCCAGGGTTTCAACCTGGCGCTGCGCGACGTCGCGGTTCTGTTGCAAACGCTGCGCGCCAGCGGCAATTCAGATTTCGGCGCGGACGCCACGCTGGCGCGCTACGCGCGCGCGCGACGCGTGGATCGCGTTGCCACCATCCGCTTCACCGATGCGCTTATCCGCCTTTTCGCAGGGAAAAACCCCCTGCTCAAACACGCGCGCGGCGCCGGCCTTATCGCTTTAGATTTGCTACCCACGGCGCGCTCGTTCCTGGCGCGGCGCATGATATTTGGCGCCCGCGCTTACTAATTTTTTGAACTCCGCTCTGATTTTTTGGCACGCCCGGCTTGAATGTCAGTCGCTGGCAATTGGGTTACAATTCGCGCCTTCCCCGTCGACCACCCAACCGTCCGATCACCCGCATGCAGTTCGCCGGCTATACGCTACGCAACAATTTGTTTGTCGCGCCCATGGCCGGGGTGACTGATCGGCCTTTTCGTCAGCTCTGCAAGCGCATGGGTGCGGGTCTTGCCGTGTCGGAAATGGTGACCTCGAATTCGCTGCTTTATGGCAGTGCGAAAACCAAGCGCCGCGCGAATCACGAAGGTGAAGCGGACCCCGTTTCCGTGCAAATCGCCGGTGCCGATCCGCGCATGATGGCGGATGCGGCGCGCTACAACGCCGATCAAGGCGCGCAGATTATCGATATCAATATGGGCTGCCCGGCCAAAAAGATATGCAATGTTATGGCCGGCTCCGCACTGCTGCAAAACGAGCCGCTGGTAGCGAGTATTCTCGAAGCGGTGGTGAGCGCAGTAAATATTCCGGTCACGCTGAAAATCCGCACCGGTTGGGATAAGTCGCACAAGAACGCCCTGTCAGTTCTCAAAATCGCCGAGGCTAGCGGCATCCGCGCGCTGGCCATCCACGGGCGCACGCGAGCCTGCGCCTATACCGGCGACGCCGAGTACGACACCATCGCCGCAGTGAAGGCCGAAGCACAAATTCCTATCATCGCTAACGGCGATATCACCTCGCCGGAAAAAGCCCGGCACGTACTGGATTACACCGGCGCCGATGCGGTGATGATCGGGCGTGCCGCCCAAGGCCGCCCGTGGATATTCCGCGAGATCGAGCACTTTCTCGCGACCGGCGAACATTTACCGCCGCCGCGCGTAGACGAAATCCACCGCGTATTGCGCGCGCACCTTGTCGAGCTCTACGATTTCTATGGCATCGCCACCGGCGTGGGCGTGGCACGCAAACACATCTCCTGGTACACCAAAGGATTGATAGGCTCAGCGCACTTTCGCCATGCCATGAACCAGCTCCCCACCGTCGAAGCGCAGCTTGCCGCCACTGACGAGTTCTTCTTGAGTCTCGCCGCACAGAACGACCGCCTCTATCAACTCGAGGAACTCGCCGCATGAGTCGCCCTAGTCACGGAGGCCGCACTGGCGGTCACAGCGAAATTTCCGAATGCGTGCGGCGTTGCCTGGAGCGCTACTTCAAAGATCTCGACGGTGAGACCCCCTCCGCCATCTACGAAATGGTTTTGCACAATATCGAAAAGCCCATGCTCGAAGTGGTGATGCGCGAAGCCGAGGGCAACCAGACTATCGCCGCGGAAATGCTCGGCATCAATCGCAACACGCTACGACGCAAACTGGTCGAGCATAAATTGCTCTGAGTTCTTGCCACGGATGAACGCGGATCAAAGCGAAAAATCCGTGTCATCTGCGTAATCTGCGGCCAACGCTTTTCTTAGTTCTACGCCATGAAAATCTCTCAAGCTCTCATCAGCGTCTCCGACAAGCACGGCGCCGTGGATTTCGCCCGAGCGCTCGTCGCGCTGGGCGTCAAACTGCTCTCTACCGGTGGCAGCGCTAAACTGTTACGTGACGCCGGCTTGCCGGTGACGGAAGTGTCCGACTACACGGGCTTTCCTGAAATGCTCGATGGACGTGTCAAGACGCTGCATCCTAAAGTGCATGGCGGCATCCTGGCGCGGCGCGATTTGCCCGCCCATCTAGCAGCTATAGCCAAAGCCGGCATCCCGCCCATAGATCTGGTCTGCGTGAATCTCTACCCCTTTCAGCAAACCATTGCCAAGCCCGATTGCACACTGGAAGACGCCATCGAGAATATCGACATAGGCGGCCCCACCATGGTGCGCGCGGCGGCGAAAAATCATGGCGGCTGTGCCGTTGTTACCGAGCCAGCAGACTACGACGTGCTTATTGCCGAAATGCAGCAGAGCGGCGGCGAGCTCTCGGACACGACTCGTTTCAACTTGGCCAAGAAAGCTTTCACGCATACCGCACGGTATGACGGCGCCATTGCTAACTACCTCACCAGCCTGCAAGAAGACGGCAAGCGCAGCGCCTTTCCGCAGCGCTTGCAATTCGCCTTCGATCGCGTCGAGGAATTGCGTTACGGCGAGAACCCGCATCAACACGCGGCCTTCTACCGGGAATCCCAGCTGGCGGGGGCCGGCGGCAATGGCATCGCTAACTACGAACAGTTGCAAGGCAAGGAACTGTCCTACAACAACATCGCTGATGCCGATGCCGCCTGGGAATGCGTGAAAACTTTCGACACCGGCCTGGCACCGGCCTGCTGCGTGATTGTCAAGCACGCCAACCCCTGCGGTGTGGCGCTGGGCGCGAATCCCGCCGAGGCCTACAAGAAAGCCTTCGCCACCGACCCCGTCTCGTCTTTCGGCGGCATCATCGCCTTCAACTGCGCCGTCGACAAAGCGGCCGCCGAAGCGGTCACACAACAATTCATGGAAGTGCTGATCGCGCCGTTGATCACCGCGGAGGCGCGCCAGGTGCTTGCTGCCAAACAGAACGTGCGCGTCCTGGTGGTGCCGCTAAGCGCCGGTGGCCGCAAAGCCGGCAACGCCTACGACCTCAAGCGTGTCGGTGGCGGCCTGCTGGTGCAGACCTGCGACGAAGCCATGATCACGCCTGATGATCTGAAAATTGTTTCCAAGCGCCAACCCGATGCGCGCGAAATGGCGGATATGCTCTTCGCCTGGCGCGTCGCCAAATATGTGAAGTCTAATGCCATCGTGTATTGCAAGAACGGCCAGACGGTGGGCGTAGGCGCCGGCCAGATGAGCCGCGTCGATTCCGCGCGCATTGCCGCCATTAAGGCCGACAACGCCGGTCTCACGATAGCGGGCGCGGTGGTCGCTTCAGACGCCTTTTTCCCCTTCCGCGATGGTCTCGATGTGCTCGCCAAAGCTGGCGCCACGGCGGTGATCCAGCCGGGCGGCAGCGTCCGTGATGCCGAAGTCATCGCCGCCGCAGATGAACACGGCATCGCGATGGTGTTCACGGGATTCCGGCATTTCCGTCATTAATTTTGCGCTAAGGATGATGTTCGATTCCCTTTGCGCACGCTGGCGCACTTTGGCTTACTTGTCGTCTTTGCGTTGAAAGTCTCTACATGAAACTACTCGTCATCGGATCGGGCGGACGCGAGCATGCGCTGGCCTGGCGCCTGGCCAAATCGCCGCGTGTACAAAAAATCTTTGTCGCGCCCGGCAATGCCGGCACGGCGCGCGAGCCCGATCTGGAAAATGTGCCGCTCACATCGGTCGAGGAATTATTGGCTTTTGCACTGCGCGAGCAGATTTATCTCACGGTGGTGGGGCCGGAAGCGCCGCTAGCGGCCGGTGTCGTGAATGCCTTTCGCTCCCAAGGTCTCGCCATTTTCGGGCCGACGCGCGAAGCCGCGCAACTCGAGTCCTCCAAAGATTTCGCCAAGCGCTTCATGGCGCGACACAAGATTCCCACCGCAGCGTTCGAGACTTTTTCCGAAGCCGATCAGGCGCACGCCTACGTGAATCAGCGCGGCGCGCCCATCGTCATCAAGGCCGACGGTCTTGCCGCCGGCAAAGGCGTCGTCGTCGCCACCACACTCGACGAAGCCCACGCCGCCATAGCCATGATGCTGGTCGACAACAAGATGGGCGATGCTGGAGCGCGCGTCGTCATCGAAGAATTTCTCGACGGCGAAGAGGCCAGTTTCATCGTTATGTGTGACGGCGTGAACGTGCTGACGCTCGCCACCAGCCAAGACCACAAGCGTCTGCAAGATGGCGACCAAGGGCCAAACACCGGCGGCATGGGTGCCTACTCGCCGGCGCCGGTGGTGACACCGGACATACACGCGCGAGTGATGCGCGAAATCATCATGCCCACCGTAAACGGCATGGCGCAGGATGGCACCCCCTACACCGGCTTTCTCTACGCCGGTCTGATGATAGGCCGCGACGGCTCGGTGAAGACGCTGGAATTCAACTGCCGCATGGGCGACCCCGAAACCCAGCCCATCATGCTGCGTTTGAAGAGCGACCTCGTGGACATCGTCGAAGCCGCCGTTCAAGGCCGCCTCGACAGCATCGAAGCGCAGTGGGATCGCCGTGTCGCACTCGGCGTGGTCATGGCCGCCGGCGGCTACCCCGACACACCACAGAAGGGCGCTGTGATCAGCGGCCTGCCGGCGCTTAGCAGTATGGGCGAGGAAATCGATCATCAAGTCTTCCACGCCGGTACCACACTGGCCGGCAAAGACGTGGTGGTCAGCGGCGGTCGCGTGTTGTGCGTCACCGCGCTGGGGGACAACGTCAGCGCCGCGCAGCGCCGCGCCTACGAAATTCTCGAGCCCATCCGTTTTACCGGCATGCAGTATCGGCGTGACATCGGTTATCGGGCGATCCATCGCAAAGGCAACTATTGAAAATAATATCTATGGCTGCGCCTAAGCTCGTCGTCCCCGCAAAAGCGGGGACCGAGCGACGTTCAGTACAGCCACTGGATTCCCGCTTGCGCGGGAATGACGCCGCAAAGCACGAAATGGTGGCCAACCTCCACGCGACGCAATAGAGGCGCGAACTCATGCAACCCGATCCCGCTCTCGTCAAAAGTTATCTGCTCGGCCTGCAAGATCGCATCGTCGTCGCGCTTGAAGCGATCGACGGCAAGCCTTTTCGTACTGATAGCTGGGAAAGACCGGCGGGTGGTGGCGGCATTTCGCGATTGATCGAGGAAGGTAATCTCTTCGAGCGCGGCGGCGTGAATTTTTCGCACGTCACGGGTGACTCCTTGCCGGCTTCGGCAACCGCGCACCGGCCCGAACTCGCCGGCCGCGCCTGGGAAGCGCTGGGCGTCTCACTGGTGCTGCATCCGCACAATCCTTACTGCCCCACGGTGCACATGAACGTACGCTTCTTCATCGCCACGCAAGCAGGCAGCGATGCGGTGTGGTGGTTCGGCGGCGGCATGGACCTCACACCTTATTACGGCTTCGAGGAAGACGCCCGGGGGTTTCATGCGGCCTGCAAAACCGCGCTAACGAACTTCGGCGCAGATGTGCATCCGCGCTACAAGAAATGGTGTGATGACTATTTTTTCTTGAAACACCGCAACGAACCGCGTGGCATTGGCGGCATTTTCTACGACGATCTCAATGAGATCAGCGCCGGCTACGGCTCCGCCTTCGAGCGCTGCTTCGCGCTCACGCAAAGCGTCGGCGATTCCTTCCTCCTCGCCTACATCCCCATCCTTAAAAGCCACTGCGACACGCCCTATACCGAGCGCGAGCGCGACTTTCAGGCCTACCGTCGCGGACGCTATGTGGAATTCAATCTGGTGTGGGATCGCGGCACCCTCTTCGGCCTGCAATCTGGCGGCCGCACCGAATCCATCCTCATGTCGCTGCCGCCCATCGTGAAATGGCGCTACGACTGGAAACCCGAACCGGGCAGTGCCGAAGCAAAGTTGTATTCGGATTTTCTGGTGGCGAAGGATTGGGGCTAAGTAATCGAACAAACGCCGTAGGGGGAGCGATTCCCACATTAGCCCTTCGGTACCGCCTTTGTCCACGTGGGCAGCAAAGCTGCCCACCCTACCGACTATCCGCGTCCCGCGAAATCCGCGGCTAGGGTTTTCCCCACATCTGCGCCGCACTCCGATAGGCGCGATTGGCTTCTTCCGTTTTGCCCAGTTGATCGAAGAGCGCCGCAAGTTCGGCCCAGGCGTACTGTGTAGGGGCTATCGCAAGTGAGGTTTCGTAATAGCTCTGCGCCTTACCCCACAGTTGTTGCTCGCGGCACAGACGCCCTAGCGCCAGCAACAGTTGCGCGTCGCGCGGCTGCTTCTTAAGCCAGCCCTCCGCCTTGGCGATGCGGGCGAGAGCGTCGCCGCCGGTGCAGGCGCCATAGAGTTCCGCCAGCTCGGAATTCCACTCTACATCCAGTTGCGTTTCGACGAGGCGCTGCGCGCTCTCCACATCGCCCGCTGCGATCAGCGCGCGGGCGCAGGCTGCGGCCACACGCGGCATACCACGTTCGTCTCGCGGCACGGCCTGCCAACATGCCGCCAGCGCGCGGGCGTCGCCGGACTTGCCGCGCAGATTCTCCAGATGTGCGCGCAGCTTGAGTGGCCCCGCTGCCTCCGGGGTGAGGGCGCGATGGTTTTCCAACTGGCGAGTAATGCGCAGCACCTCGTCCCAACGACCGACGCCACGATAGACGCGCAGCGCCAGGCGCAGCGCAGCGATATGCCGGTGGCCACCCGCTCGCAGGGCCACCAGGGCGGCGAGGGCTTCGTCGTAGCGGCGCGCATTCACGGCCAGTTCTGCTTCAGTCATCAGCCGCGCAGCACGCACGTCGCGATCATGCTCGGCGGCGCGCTTAAGCCATTCGTCGGTACGTACGGCGTCACGCATGCCACCGGCGGCGCGAGCGGCCATGAGCGCCGCGAGTGCCGGTGATTCGTTCGCGGCATAAGCCACCGCGGCGTTTTTCAGGGCCTGCCCATAGCGCCCTTCAAAAAGCTGGAGAGCCGCTTCGCGTAAGGCGTTCAGGGCTTTTTCGCGGCGCTTGCGATCACGCCAAGCGCCCACCGACATGGGCAGTCGCAGCGTGCGCACCAACACCCGCAGCGCGCCGTAGCCGAGGGAAAACCCGGCGATCAGCGCAACGATAAAAAGATTGAGCGACACTTCAGCACGCCACGGCGGCAGTACCAGCAGCACGTAACCTTCGTTGTAGTTGGCCAGCAGCGCCACGCCCACGGCCAGGGCGAAGAGCGTCAGCAACCAGAACAAGGCGCGCATCAGCGGGCTCCGCGCAGGGTCGCAGCGCTTACGGCACTGCCGCTCACCGGTGCGCTCGTCGATGACGAAGGATAGTCGCGTTCTTTGGCAACCTTCAGATTGCGCAGGGTGGTGAGGCTTTCACTCAAGGTGGGCAATTCCACGCCGACACCCGCACTGCCTAATTGCTCCAGCATGGCGAGCGCACTCTGCACCGACTTGGCGCGCTTGTCGAAGTAGCGCGAAAGCCAGACCTGGGCCTGCTGCACGTCTTCGCGGAAGCTGCTGCCATCGCGTTGCAATAGTGCCAGGCGCGCATTCACCAGACGCAACTTGAGATTCTCGCGAAGGAAAAAGCTTTGTGTCGGCGAGACCAAGACGGGGTCGGCACTGTCTAGCCGCTCTATGCGCACCAGCCCCTTGATCTCGGCCCACAGCTCGGTCCACGCATTGAGCCAGTAGCCACTACTGCTCATGGACTGAGAAGTTGCTGGCGATGCCTTTGCGTCTTTGGTGGCTTCGGCGCGCGGTTTGGCTTCAAAAGCGAGCGGCATGGCGTCGATGCTAGCAATCACCGCTTCGAGACGCAGGGCAATACCCGGCACATCGGCCAGGGGCAAGGCTTTCAGGCGCTCTATGTCGCGCGCGATAACTTTGCGCAAAGACAGAAATTGCGCGCGCCCGGCCGAAGCCAGGCGAGCATCGATCCCTTGCAAGGCCAGCAAGGCGGCTTCAACATTGCCGGCGAGTTGCAACTGCTGGGCGGCCGCGTTGAGGCCTTGTTCGATTTCAGACATCAAACGTTCGTCACGATTGCGCGTCAGCTCTTGGTACATGGCTTCGAGCGCGGCTTGATGGCTTTGCGATGCGGCGAGCTGGGCTTCCAGCTCGCCCAGCTTGCCCTGCAGAAGTGCCACACTTTCCTGGCTCTGCTTGGCCACACCACGCGCCTCCTTGGCGGCCGAGTCGCTGTCCGCCAGGCGGCCGGCCAACTCAGTGTGGAGGCTGCGCAGCGTAGCGCGTGTTTCTATCCATTGCCAGGCGAGCAGTAGCAACGCGATCAAGGCGATGATGCCGGTCGGTCGCAAGGACGTGCGCCATGCGGCGTAGCCCCTAGGCTTAGGTTTAAGCGTCTGGTTTTGCGTGCTGAGTGGCGCACTGAGGAGAGCGCTCTCCTCAGCGTGGATGCTATTGCTCGTGGGATCGCTATTTTCCGTATTCATGCTCATTCCCGTTCGGCGCCAAAGTAGGCAATCAGTCCTGCCAGCAAACCTTCGTCGCCGGCTTCGGTGGTGACGACCTTCACAAAACCCAAGCGCCGCACCTCGTCTGCAATGCGGCGATGGCTGACGAACAACGGCGTGCGCTTAAGCCCATCCACGCCCGCCGCACCCACAATCTCCAGCAAGTTGCGCAGGCTCTCACTGCTGGTGAGCGTGATGGCATCGAGCGACTGCGCGTGCCACAAATCCGTCAAGGGCGCCGCGCCTTGCAAAGGCGCACGCCGACGATAGCACTCGACATATTCGACGCGAGCACCGCGCGCGGCCAAGGTCTCGCCCAGCAATTCGCGTCCGCCGTCACCGCGAAAAATAATCACCGCCTTGCCCACCAACGCCGGCCCTTGGAATTGCGGCGAGGCCAGCAGCGCTTCCGTATCCGTGCCCTGCGTCGGCACGTGTACGTCAGGCACGCCGTGGCGACGCAAAGCCGCCGCGCTAGTCTCGCCCATGACCACCGCGCCCACTCCTCGCGGCCAGGCGCGCTTGACCTCAATGGCCGCGAAGGCCTGCTCGATAGCGTTGGGACTCACGAACACCGCGTAATCGAATTCATCCAAGCGCGACCAGGCGTGCTTCAGCGCGGCTTGCTTATCGGTAGGCTCAATTTCCATGAGCGGAAATAGCACCGGCTCGCCGCCCGCGCGTGTAATGGCCTCTGCCAAACCCTGCGCCTGTGCACTCGGCCGCGTGACCACGATATGCCGGCCTTGCAGTGGCAAAGCGACATACGCTGCCTCATCGGCATGGGCAATAGTCATGGCGATCATCCGGGCAAAGCAGCGAGTATTTCGTCGGCGCCGCGACGTCGCAATTCGTCGGCGAGCGCTAGGCCCAGGGCTTCCGCGTCGGCGGGCGCACCGGAGAGATCGGCGCTGGCCATGCGTGTGCCGTCCGGCGTCGCGACAAAACCGCGCAGGCGCAAGCGGCCCGCGCTGATTTGACCAAAGGCGCCCAGTGGCACTTCACAACTACCGGCCAGCGCGCGAGAGACGGCGCGTTCGGCACGCACACAAGCCGAAGCAACAGCATCATTGAGCGGCGCCATCCAGGCGGCCACCTCGGGGCGAGCGACGAGCGCCTCTATGCCCAACGCGCCTTGGCCGGCGGCCGGCAAAGAAAGTTTGGCGGGCAGCACGTCGCGTATGCGTGAGGCCAAGCCGAGACGCGTCAGTCCCGCTGCGGCGAGAATGATGGCGTCGTACTGGCCTTCATCCAGCTTGCGCAAGCGAGTATCCAGATTGCCCCGCAAGCTGGTCACGGCCAGATAGGGGAAGCGCGCGCGCAATTGCGATTCGCGACGCAGGCTGGAGGTGCCTACGACGCCGCCGGGGGGAATATCTTCGAGGCTGGCGTATTTGTTGGAGATAAAGGCATCGAGCGGGTTTTCGCGTTCGGAGATCGCCACCAGGGCGAACTCAGGCTCCAGCGTCATCGGCACGTCCTTCATGGAGTGCACGGCGATATCGGCGCGGCCTTCGAGCAGGGCGGTTTCGAGTTCCTTGACGAATAGACCCTTGCCGCCCACTTTGGCGAGTGGCCGGTCGAGTATCTGGTCGCCGCGCGTAGTCATACCGGCCAGCTCGACCTGACACGCTGGGTATAATGCCTGGAGGCGATTGCGCACATGTTCTGCCTGCCACAGCGCCAAACGAGATTCGCGTGTAGCGATGACGATGCTCTCCGGGGCGGCATGACTCACGGTTTGGATAGTCTCGAAAAATGGTGGGTGTAGTTTGGTGACGTCGCCAGCGCTTGGGCGCACCGTGGCGTCCAGTGTCGATTTTAACATGGCTCTCCTGCGCCCTCGCTCTCGCACGGCGCTGGGTTAGCCACCAAACGGAGCACCTAGCATCGTGAAAGTTCCAGTCACACGCAAGAACGGCACCCCCAAGACCAAGAGCTTGCCCGCACGGCGCACCACCCCCACGCCGACGACGGATAGCAACAAGGATCAGCCCCTCAAGCAGGACATCCGCCTGCTCGGCAGCATACTCGGCGATACCTTGCGCGAACATGAGGGCGTCGCCGTGTTTGAACTCATCGAGCACGTGCGCCAGACCGCGTTGCGCTTTCACCGCGATGAAGACCCCAGCGCGCGGCGCGAGCTGGAAAAAATACTCGCGCGTTTGTCGCGCGACGAGACCACCCAGGTGGTACGCGCCTTCAGCTATTTTTCGCATCTCGCCAATATCGCTGAAGACCAGCACCACATCCGCCGCGGCCGCGCCCACGCCATCGCCGGCTCGGCGCCGCGCGAAGGCAGCATGGCCTACGCGCTCGACCGCGCAAAACTGGCGCGCATCGGGCGCAAGGAACTGGCGCAATTTTTTGCTGGTGCGCAGGTGGTGCCGGTGCTAACCGCTCACCCCACCGAAGTGCAAAGAAAAAGCACGCTGGATTGCCGCATCGAAATCGCGCGCCTGCTCGACCACCGCGACCGTACCCGGCTCACGCCCGAAGAGCATCAGGCACTAGACGAATCGCTGCGCCGCGCCGTGCTCACGCTGTGGCAGACGCGCATGTTGCGCTGGACAAAACTCTCCGTCGCCGACGAAATCCGCAACGGACTGTCTTTCTACGATCACACTTTTCTGCGCGAGCTACCGCACTTTTACGCCGCGCTTGAAGACGAACTCGCTACTCGCGACAAGCGTTGGCAGGGGGCGGAGCTGCCGCCTTTTTTCAAGATCGGTAGTTGGATAGGCGGCGACCGCGACGGCAATCCCTTTGTCACCGCCGATGTGCTGAACACCGCGCTGGGCCTGCATTCCAGCCGCGCGCTGAGTTTTCTTCTGGAACAAGTGCACCAGCTCGGTGCCGAACTTTCCGTGGCCAAGCTGCTCGCCAAAGTCTCGCCCGAATTAATCGAACTGGCCAACCGCTCGCCCGACAACTCGCCGCATCGCAACGACGAGCCTTATCGTCGTGCCCTCACCGGCATCTATGCGCGCCTCGCCGCCACCGCGCGCGCGCTCGATCATTTCGAAGCCATGCGCCATGCCGTCGGCGACGCGCCTGCCTATACCAACGCCGCCGAACTCAAAGCCGATCTCGATGTAATGCATGATTCGCTGGTCGGTCACGGTTCGCAGCTGCTCGCACGAGGACGGCTGCGTCATTTGCGTCGGGCGGTGAGCGTCTTCGGCTTCCACCTCGCGCCGCTGGATCTGCGTCAGAACTCCGACGTGCACGAAAAAGTCGTCGCCGAACTGCTGGCGGCCGCTCGCCCGGGCACAGACTACCTGGCGCTCGACGAAGCCGCGCGCATCGCGCTGCTGCTGGAAGAGCTCGCCACGCCGCGCCCGCTCGCCTCCAGTTACGTCGCCTACTCCGAACTCACGCGCTCGGAACTCGACATTTTGCGCACCGCCGCCGAAGGCCAAGCGCGCTTCGGCGTCGACGCCGTGCCTAACTACATCATTTCCAAAACCGATGGCGCTTCGGACATCCTCGAAGCTGCGCTGCTGCTCAAGGAAGCCGGCCTGCTGCGCCCGCAGGACGCGCATCTCGCGGTGAACATCATCCCGCTCTTTGAAACGATTGCCGACTTGCGTAATTGCGGCGCGATTATGGGTAGTCTCTTTGCGCTGCCCGGCTACCGTCGCCTGCTGGGCTCGCGCGGCATGATGCAGGAAATCATGCTGGGCTATTCAGATAGCAACAAGGACGGCGGCTTTCTCACCTCGGGCTGGGAGTTGTACAAAGCCGAGATCACGCTGGTGGAAATCTTTCGCAAGCACGGCATCAAGCTACGCCTATTTCACGGCCGCGGCGGCAGTGTCGGGCGCGGGGGCGGGCCGTCCTACCAGGCCATCCTCGCCCAGCCGGAAGGCGCGGTGCAGGGGCGCATCCGCATCACCGAGCAAGGCGAAGTCATCAGCAGCAAATACGCCAACCCGGAAATCGGTCGGCGCAATCTGGAAATCCTCGCCGCCGCCACGCTGGAAGCGACTTTGCTAGCGAAAGGTCAGGGCGCTGCGCCGCGTGCCGAATTCCTGCAAGCGATGGAAGAGCTTTCCGCACTCGCCTTCGCCGCTTACCGCAATCTGGTCTACGAGACCCCGGGCTTCACGCGCTATTTCTGGGAGACCACGGTGATTTCGGAAATCGCTGATCTCAACATCGGCAGCCGTCCCGCCTCGCGCAAGAAATCCAAGCGCATCGAAGACCTCCGCGCCATCCCCTGGGTATTCAGTTGGGCACAATGCCGCTTGATGCTGCCGGGCTGGTATGGCTTCGGCGCCGCCGTGCAAAGCTGGCTCACCGAGCAACCGAAGAAGCGCCTCGCCCTGCTGAAAGAAATGCACCGCGACTGGCCCTTCTTCGCCACCCTGCTCTCCAACATGGACATGGTGCTGGCGAAGAGCGACATCGCCCTGGCCTCGCGCTATGCCGACCTGATGACTGACAAGAAACTCCGCGACGCCATCTTCCCGCGGCTACGCGCCGAGTGGGAAGCCTCCATTGCCGCGCTGCTGAAAATCACCGGGCAAAAAACCCTACTGGAAACCAATCCCCTACTCGCCCGCTCCATCCGCAACCGTTTTCCTTACCTCGACCCACTCAACCATTTGCAGATCGAGTTGCTCAAACGTCACCGCGCCGGCGAAACGGCGGAGCGCGTACGCCGGGGAATACACATGACCATTAACGGACTGGCGGCGGGATTGAGGAATAGCGGGTGAGGGCCACCCCGTCCCATTATCGCTTAAGCGTTCGACATTCAGCGGAGCGCGTCTCTTTTACGTTATGCAAATTAAATGCGTGCCTGGCCCCTTGTCACATTCCTTTGTTAATTGTTAATTGAGCCTGCCCCGTTTGATTTACGGTTTTCATCAAATGAAATTGAATCCAAAATGGTTTGCACTCTTACAGGGTCAGCAGCGCCACCGAAGTAGTATTCGTTGCCGCCATCGCCCACAATATCATCCGGTGACTTGGTCCAGTACAAAACAAAATATTGGTCATCTAAGACATCTTCTAATGCTGCCGCATCGGCATACGTCGCCACACGTATGTAAGGGCCATATTTTTCGTCAATGGCAACCGTTATTCGCTCACCAGTTTTCGTGTCTATCATGATTTCCCTTACCAGTTAATACTGTCAAACTACTGAAGCTCCGCCGGTGTTAGGGAGCGATAGGGGTCAGGGTGAATAGTTTCATACAGCTGCTGTGTCGGATGGTTTTGGTTGGCAAACGACAAATTGGGGACGCGCCACATTTCTTCTCTCCATCGCCCGGATGCAGCACACGGCAGTTCCATGCGGCTCTCCAACACAACGAGTCTGCGACGCCCAGTCCATGCGCTTTTCCAGGGCATCGATTGGACGCCCTTCTTGCGTGTCGAACAACCCAGGCATCAAACATAGCCCTCCAAGCCTTCGGGAATTGCGTCAAAGTCGGGCGTCAAATAGAAAATCTGTCCCTTGGCTGAGCCGGGCTTGCGCGGTTGCTGGGATTTTTCCCGCGGCACGAGCTTTAGCACTGGCTTGTTATTCCTGGCGATGATCACTTCCTCTCCCCGCATGGCCTTCTGCACCAGTTCGGAAAAATGCGCCTTGGCTTCGGTGATGTTGTACTTCGGCATGGGACCTGGCCTCACTTAAATTCGGGTTATCTCAAACTGCCGAGCTTCGCTGCGAGTTCACCCCGCCAGGCCAAAGAACGCTTGTGTCCGCAGCAGAGTATTGGCGTGTTTATGCGCTTGGTCGCGGGCGCTGGTTTCTATGCCTATGGCTTCTTTGGCATGCTCAAGTTGCGATTCGCGCTCGCACTGGTCACCCAAACACAACAGAAGTAATCCCACGCCGTTTGCAGCAGTTCACTCATTGCCGCTCTTTCAAGTTCAGCTATCGTCGCCGGTGAACGCTGCTTTTACAGTGGGCCACTGGCGGCGCGACACGGGGAGCTTCTCTTCCAACCCGCTCAATAGCACCGTCCAGTGCGCTTCGCCGTCTTCGATGCCGGCCTTTTCGAAGCCGGCGATAGCGGGTCGTGCAACCAGGCAGTTGCGATGCACGCGCACGAAGCGTTGGCCGAATTCTTCCTCCAAATGCGTGAGAGATTCGTCGAGCAAGAACTCGCGTTCGCGCGTGCGCGCCGTGACGTATTTCAGTTCGGCCTTGAGGTAAAGCACTTCAACTATCGGTACCAATAGAATGCGGCCGCGCTCGGCCACGCTTAAATGCTTGCGGCCGGACGGGGCGATTTTCTCGAGCGCCTCGCGCGAGGGCGGCGCGCTGCGGCGCGCCTTGTCGAGCGCCGCAGCAAGGCGCTGCGCGCGCACTGGCTTCAAGAGGTAATCGACAGCATTTAGCTCAAAAGCCTGCACGGCATATTGATCGTAAGCGGTGGTGAAAACGATGGCGGGCGGAACCTCTAGGCGAGACAAGTGATGCGCCAGCTCTATGCCGTCCATCTGCGGCATGCGGATGTCGATCAGTACGACATCCGCCGGTGTGCTGGCTAAACCTTCCAGCGCTTCTTTGCCGTTGGCCGCTTCGCCGACGATGTCATTGGGCACCTCATTGGCGATGTCGGTGAGCAGCACGCGTAAACGCGAACGTGCTGGCGCTTCGTCGTCGACGATGAATATTCGCAAGGGTTCAGTCATGGTGTTTTCGGTCGATAGGGCATACGAATATCGGCGCAGAACTGGCCGTCCTTCCTTTCGGTATCCAGGCGGGCCTCCAGATCGAAGAACAGCATCAATCGCTCGCGGATATTATCCAGCGCCATGCGGTTGCCCGCGTGCCGTACATCGTCGGGCGGCAGGGGATTGCGTAGGGCGATATGGATTTCATCGCCGTGGCGCTTGGCACTGATGGCAATGGTGGTCGGCTCCGCCGAAGGCTCAACGCCATGATAGACGGCGTTCTCCAACAGGGGCTGCAACATGAGCGGCGGCACCAGGGCGTCATTCGGGCAAGCCTCGATATCCCACTCGACTTGCAAACGCTCGCCGAGCCGCAAGCGCTCCAGATCGAGATATTGACGGCATAGGGCGACCTCGTCACCGAACGGAACCAACTCGCGGTTTTCCGCCATCAGCACACGAAACAGGTCGGAGAGCTCTTCGAGCGCACGCTCGGCGCGCTGCGGGTCGCTGCGGATCACGCCGAGCACGGCGTTCAGACTATTGAACAGAAAATGCGGCCGGATGCGCGCAGTGAGTGCCATCAGGCGCGCTTCGGCCAGCGCCGGCGAGTAGGCGCGGTTGCGCAGATTGAAGTAGAACAGTACGGCCAGCGCTGCGATAGCGGCCAGCAACGCGGCGCGGAATAGCGACGGTGAGACGCCTTCGAACAGCATAGGGTTGAAGACGATTTGCAGGAAAGCGGTCAGGCCTGCACAGAGCGCGGTTACGGTCGCAACGCCTAGCACATAGTTCATACGCGCCAACAGGCCAGACAGCCCGCCGAGCAGAATTACGCTGGCGATGAGCGTCGGCTCGACGGAAGCCGACAACTCCACCAACTCGCCCGGGAGGCGCGCGAGTTCACTGTTGCGCGCCAGCGCGGCGCAAAACGCTAGCAGGTTTACCGCCAGCAATATGCGCAGCATGACACCCAGATTATAGAAATCCGGCAGGCGCGTCGGCTGGGGGTTTTGCCGTATACTCATAAAAGATCGGTTTCGGGTTGCTAGTTTCCGGTTTTGTTTTTCGGCTTGCTCCTGGCTTGCGGCCGTTATGCGATCTTGGCGCATCGCGTAGATAGGTTTGCGGTAGATCAAGTCGCTGCGCCGCCAACAACCCGCAACCCCAAACCCGCAACCCCAAACCCGAAACGCTGCTTAGCGATTATGACAGAACAACACAACGACACCAGTAGCCAGGCTTGGTCCGGCCGCTTCAACGAGCCCGTGGCAGAACTGGTCAAGCGCTACACCGGCTCGGTTTTTTTTGACCAGCGGCTGGCGTTGGTGGATATTAAAGGCTCGTTGGCCCACGCCAAAATGTTGGAGCGCCAGGGGATCATCGCCGCGTTGGATCTCGCCGACATCGAAAGCGGACTGGCGCAGATCAAAGGAGAAATCGAGCGCGGCGAATTCGTCTGGTCCCTCGACGATGAAGACGTGCATCTCAACATCGAAAAGCGTCTCACCGCGCTGGTCGGCGACGCGGGCAAGCGCCTGCATACCGGGCGCTCACGTAATGACCAGGTCGCCACCGATATCCGCCTTTGGTTGCGCGACGCCACGGACGAACTCGACAATCTGCTGCGCGCTTATCAAATTGGTCTGCTCGATCTGGCGGAGCAGCACGCCGGCACGCCCATGCCCGGCTTCACGCATTTGCAGGTCGCTCAGCCCGTCACCTTCGGTCATCACCTCATGGCCTATGTGGAAATGGCGACGCGCGACCGTTCGCGACTCACCGATTGCCGTATACGCGCCAATCGCCTGCCGCTAGGCGCGGCGGCTCTGGCCGGCACGTCCTACCCTATCGACCGCGAGTTCGTCGCACGCGAACTCGGTTTCGACGGCGTCTGCGCCAATTCGCTGGACGCCGTCTCGGATCGCGACTTCGCCATCGAGTTCACCGCCGCCTGCGCGCTGGTGATGATGCATATCTCGCGCTTCTCCGAAGAGCTAATTTTGTGGATGAACCCGCGCATCGGCTTCATCGATCTCGCCGACCGCTTCTGCACGGGCTCTTCCATCATGCCGCAGAAGAAAAATCCGGACGTGCCCGAACTCGCGCGCGGCAAAAGCGGCCGCGTCTACGGCCATTTGATGGGCCTGCTCACGCTGATGAAGGGCCAGCCGCTGGCTTATAACAAGGACAACCAGGAAGACAAGGAGCCATTGTTCGATACGGTAGACACCGTGCGCGACACGCTGGCGATTTTCGCCGATCTGGTGCACGGCATACACGTGAACGAAGTAGCCATGCGCGCCGCGCTGCGCCAAGGCTATGCCACGGCCACCGATCTTGCCGACTACCTGGTGAAGAAGGGTCTGCCCTTCCGCGACGCCCACGAGGCGGTGGCGAAAGCGGTGCGCGCGGCGGAAGCTCGCGGCTGCGATCTGCCTGATCTGCCGCTGGCCGAACTGAAAAAATTCTCACCCCTCATCGCCGACGATGCGCTTGCGGTGTTGTCCGTGGAAGGCTCGCTCGCCAGCCGCAATCACATAGGCGGCACCGCGCCAGAACAAGTGCGCAAGGCGATTGCGCAAGCCCGAAAAACCATTTGAGCCACCCGCCGTCGCGGATATGGAACAACCTGAAAAAATCGGTAAGTACGAAGTTCGCGGCAAGCTAGGAGAAGGCGCCACCAGCGACGTCTGGCTAGCTTGGGACCCGTTCGCCAATCGCGAAGTCGCAGTCAAGGTGATCTTCCCCGAAGTGCTGCGTGACAAGGAGCGAGGCCGGCTCTATCGCCGCCTGCTCATCAATGAAGCATCCCTCGCCGGCAAGATGGTGCATCCGCATATCGTGCAGATTTACGACGCGGTGGTGGATGAGGAGCAAAGCTACATCGTGATGGAATATGTGGCGGGGGGCACCTTGGAGCCTTTTATCTCGCCCGATAATTTGCTGGCGCTGCCGCGCCTGGTAGAAATCATATTCAAATGTACGCGGGCGCTGGACTACGCCTATCACCTCGGCATTACCCACCGCGACATCAAGCCCGCTAACATCTTGCTGGCTTCCGGCGGTGATATAAAGATTTCAGATTTCGGCGCCGCGCTGTTTTCCGGTGGTGATGAAACGCGCACCCAAGTTTCGGGCGTCGGTTCCCCCGCCTATATGTCGCCGCAACAAGTGCGCGAGATGCCGCTCACCCACCAGACCGACATTTATTCACTGGGGGTGGTGATGTACCAATTGCTCACTGGTCGCCCGCCTTTCCAGGCCAGCAATAACTACAGCATGGTGTATCAGATCACCCATGTCGATCCGCCGCCGCCTTCAACTTTCCGCAACGATATCCCGGCGAATCTTGACGCAGTGGTTGCGCGTGCGATGCAGAAAGACCTCGACGCGCGCTACGCAAATTGGGAAGAGTTTTCGCATGATCTGGCGCAAGCCTTCCACAATCGTCAGTTGAAGGAACGCAAGCAAGTTGAGTTTGCGGACAGCGAAAAATTCGAAAACCTGCGCGCCTTACCTTTCTTCAAAGACTTCAGCGACGTTGAGCTGTGGGAAGTGCTGCGCTTCTCGACCTGGGATACTTTCGCGCCAGAAACGGTCATCATGAAAGACGGCGAGCCGGGCGACTACTTTTGTTTCGTCGCGGACGGCGAAGTGAAAGTGGTTAAGCGTGGCCGGATGTTGAACGTACTCACCACCGGAGAATGCTTCGGCGAAATGGCGGTGATCGGCAATACTTCCGGTGCGCGCAACGCGGATGTGGTCGCCGTCACCGACGCAAAAATTATCACTATCACCGGCAACGCATTGCGCCGAGCCTCCGAAGCTTGCCGCATGCACTTTTATGCTGCCTTCCTGGCAGTGCTGGCCAACCGCTTGGCGCTCGCCAATGCTCGGGTCGCGTCGGCTTAACTAGGCTACTCGCCTAGGCCACTCGCGCCGCCGGTTGAATAAAGATCCCCGCTGAAACGGGGATCTTTATTCAACCGCGAGGCCCGCTCACGCAGGCACTACAAAGTTCAGCTCGCGACTTCAACGCCTTCGAGCTTTTTCTGCAATTCACCGGCCTCGTACATCTCAGTCATGATGTCCGAGCCGCCGATGAACTCGCCCTTCACGTAGAGCTGCGGGACGGTCGGCCAGCTAGAGAATTCCTTGATGCCGGCGCGGATTTCCGGGTGCTCCAGCACGTTCACCGTGTAAAAGCCCTTCAGCCCGCAGCCTTTGAGAATCTGGATGGCTTTCGCGGAAAAGCCGCACTGGGGGAAGGTGGGTGTGCCCTTCATATAGAGCACAACGGGGTTGGTGGAAACCTGTTCTTTCAGTAACTGTTGGACGTCCATGGGAGTTCCCTTCATAAAGGTCGAGTAATTTGGTCAAGTATACTGCCCGGAAGCGGATGGCGTCAAGGCAAGCGGCCACCGGCCACCCGCTGGATGCCTGCCAGATCGGTACGATGATCGATATCGACCAAGCCGGCCTGGGCTAGCAATGTCTCCACGGCCTGCGCCTGGTCGTAGCCGTGCTCGACGTATAGCCAACCGCCTGCGCTGAGGTGCTGAGGCGCCTGCGCGACGATGATGCGCAGCGCATCCAGGCCCTCTAGCCCCGAGGCCAAAGCCCCGCGCGGCTCGTAGCGCAGATCGCCCTGGGAGAGATGCGTGTCTGCGTCGGCGATATAAGGCGGGTTGGCGACGATGAGATCGAAGGTTTCATGGGCCAGCGCCGCGTACCAGTCACTTTGCAATGAACGCAGCGTCACACCATGACGTGCAGCGTTGTTCTGCGCGATGGCGAGCGCGGCGGAAGACACATCGACTGCGGTGACCTCCACCTGCGGTAGTTCTTTGGCGATGCTCACCGCCAGACAACCGCTGCCCGTGCCAAAATCGAGCACGCGGCAGGCACGCGCACCGAGTTTCTCAATCGCAATATCGACTAGCAATTCCGTCTCGGGCCGTGGAATCAATACATCGGGTGTGATGCAAAAAACGCGACCATAAAACTCGCTGACGCCGAGGAGATAAGCGATCGGTTCGCCCGCCGCGCGGCGCCCCGCCAACGCGAGAAAATGGGCCGCTTCCGGCTCCGCCACCGAACGCTCGGGATGCGCCGCCAGCTCCGCATGCGCGATGCCAAGCACCCCCTGCAATAGCAAGCGCGCCTCGCGCAATGGAATCTGCGCGCGGACAGCATTAAGCAAGGTGGAAATCGTCATGTTATGAAAAACGTCAAAAGGCGTAACCAGCTGCTTCCTGCTTCTTGACCCTCACTCCTCACTCCTCGCTCAGCGCCGCCAGCAGCTCAGCCTGATGCTCACTAGAGAGCGCGCCGATGAGTTCAGTGAGATCACCGTCCATGATTTGATCGATCTTGTACAGCGTGAGGTTGATGCGATGGTCCGTGATGCGCCCCTGCGGAAAGTTGTAGGTGCGAATACGCTCGGAGCGATCACCGCTACCGATGAGCGTTTTGCGGGTCGAGGCAATCTTGGCCTGCTGCTCGCGCGTTTGTTTGTCAGTAATGCGGGCGACGAGCACGGAGAGGGCCTGCGCCTTGTTTTTGTGTTGCGAGCGGTCATCCTGACATTCGACAACGATGCCCGTGGGGATGTGCGTAATACGCACCGCGGAATCAGTCTTGTTGATGTGCTGGCCGCCCGCCCCGCTGGCGCGAAAGGTGTCGATGCGCAACTCTGCCGGATTGATCACCACATCGGCCAATTCATCGGCTTCAGGAAGCACGGCCACCGTACAGGCCGAAGTGTGGATGCGCCCTTGCGTCTCCGTGGCCGGCACGCGCTGCACGCGGTGGCCACCCGATTCGAACTTGAGCTTCGAATAAGCGCCCTGCCCGATCACGCGCAGGATCACTTCGCGGTAGCCGCCCAGATCAGACGGGCTCTGCGAAATAACTTCGACCTGCCAGCGTTGCCGCTCCGCATAGCGCGTGTACATACGCAGCAAATCGCCGCCGAATAGCGCGGATTCGTCACCGCCGGTGCCTGCGCGAATTTCCAGAAAAATGTTGCGTTCGTCGTTGGGGTCGGTAGGCAGAAGTGCTTTCTGCATGTCGACTTCCAACTGCTCCATTTCTTCCCGGCAGGCTTTGATCTCGGTTTCCGCCAGCGCTTTCATTTCTGCGTCGCCCAGCATGGCCTGCGCCGATTGCAGCTCGTCGCCAGCCTTGCAATAAGCCGAGTACAGCGCAACGAGAGGGCCGATCTCAGCATGCTCGCGCGTGAGCTTGCGATAGGAATCGATGTTCTTGGTCGCGTTCTCGTTGCCGAGGAGAGCATCCAGTTCGACGAGGCGATTGGACAGATGTTCGAGTTTGTCGCTAATGCTTTTTTTCATATAAAAATCGTCGGCTGCGAATGACACGGATAACAGGGATAAGCAAGGCTAAGCAAGGATAAACACGGATAAACACGAACAAGGTTCGCGACTATCGGCGTAACTCGCAGCGCAGCTAGGAATGCAGGTGATAAATGCGAACGATGAGTTCGGCCAATTCGGCGCGACTGGCGCCCTCGGCCTGGTTCAGCGTGGCCGTGGGGCCGTGCAGGAATTTGTTGGTGAGGCCGTGCGATAGCGCTTCCAGCACGCGGTGGGGGTCCTCGCCTTTGGCGAGAAGCTTGAGTGCATGCTCCACCTCGTGGCGGCGTGCGCGCTCGGCCGAGTCGCGTAGCGCGCGTATGGTCGGAACGACTTCGCGCGCATCCAGCCAGTGCAAGAAGCTGTCGACGCGCGTGTCGATAATGGCTTCCGCCTCGACCACCGCCTGCTCGCGCGATTCCAGGCCGGATTCCACGATGCTACCGAGATCGTCCAGTGTGTAGAGGAATACATCGTCGAGCTTGCCGACTTCGGCTTCGACATCGCGCGGCACGGCGAGATCGATCATCATCATGGGCCGGTGGCGACGCGCTTTGACGGCGCGCTCGGCCATGCCCAGACCGATGATAGGCAAGGGGCTGGCGGTGCAGGAAATCACTACGTCGTACTCGGGCAGGCGTTCGGCCAACTCGTCGAGTTGCATTGCGTCGCCCCCAAAGCGTTGCGCCAGCGCGGCGCCCCGCTCCAGTGTGCGATTCGCGACCGTGAGTTTTTTCGGCCGCGCGCCGGCAAAATGCGCAGCGCACAGCTCGACCATTTCACCTGCGCCTATGAGCAGCACTTTCTGGTCGGAGATGTTCTCGAAGATGCGGCCGGTGAGATGCACCGAAGCGGCGGCCATGGAGACGACGTTCGCGCCGATGGCCGTGGTGGAGCGCACCTCTTTCGCCACGGCAAAGGTTTTCTGGAAGAGTTTGTTAAGCAGCGTGCCCAGCGTGCCGGCACTCTCCGCCACGCGCGCCGCCTGCTTCATCTGGCCGAGGATCTGAGGCTCGCCCAACACCATGGAATCCAGGCCGCTGGCAACGCGGAACATGTGCCGCACCGCATCGCCTGCCGGCAATGTATAGAGGTAGGGAGCGATCTTGCCGGGTGAGAGGTGGTGATATTCGGCCAGCCATTCGGCCGCGCTCTCGGGCGATTCTGAAGCGCAATACAGCTCAGTGCGATTGCAGGTCGACAAGATCGCTGCTTCCTGCACCGGCTTGGCGCGCACTAGCTCGGCTAAGGCCTGAGGCAGCCGCAACGGATCGAACGCCACTTGCTCGCGTACGGCGAGGGGAGCAGTGTGATGATTCAAGCCGAGTGCGAAAAGCTGCATGGGAAGGTGGGCGCCGAGGGGACGCCCCAAATTTTGAGCGCCGAAATTACCTGTGAAATTATAGCACCGGGCCCCTGGTGGCCCTGGCTGATACAGGTCAACATATGCATCCGTGTTGGGTGGCGAGCTGAGGGCGCGAGTGGGGGGCAATAAAGCCCGAGGTGCCGTGGTTGCCCGAGTTGCCTGAGTTCCCGTAGGCGGCCGGTTCTCGAGCAGAGGCTCAGCGCAAAAACCGTCTTTCCCGCGAAAGCGGGAATCCAGCGTCTTCTGCACCAGCCGGTGGCTCTCGCCTTCGCGACAACGACAGCGCCCTCGTGCCAATCACGGCCGAGCAACTAAACCAATTTCACCAACTGCTTACCGAGGTTTTCTCCCTTGAGCAGCCCGAGAAGCGCACGGGGCGCGGCTTCCAGGCCATCGGCGATGGTTTCACGGTATTTGATTTTGTCGGCCACGACGCCCGCCGTGAGTTCCTGCAAAGCCTGCGGCCAGCGCTCCAGATGCTCGGAGACGATAAAGCCCTGCACGCGGATGCGATTCGTCAGCAGCGAGCGGATGTTCTTCATCGCATAGGGCTGGGCGGCGTTGTATTCGGACACCATGCCGCACAGCGCAATGCGCGAAAAGGCGTTCATGCGCATGAGCAGCGTGTCGAAAATCTCCCCACCGACATTCTCAAACAGACAATCTATGCCCTGCGGTGTAGCAGCCTGGATATCCGGCCACAGATTGCCGGCCTTGTAGTCGACGCAGGCATCGAAGCCCAGTTCCTCAACCACGTAGCGGCACTTCTCCGGCCCACCCGCCACGCCCACCGCACGGCAACCGCGCAGCTTCGCAAGCTGCCCCACCACACTGCCCACTGCGCCGGAAGCCGCTGTCACCACCACCGTTTCACCCAGCTTGGGCTGGCAGATGTCTGATAGGCCTATCCATGCTGTCACACCCGGCATGGCCACCACGCCGAGGTAAGCGGAAAGCGGTAGGCGCGCATCGTCGACCTGGCGCAGGACATTGCCATCGCAGGCGGCATAAAGCTGCCAGCCGAGCGTGCCCACCACCTTGTCGCCAATTTTGAAGTCCGCGTGGCGCGACTCGATCACCTCGCCCGCCGTGCCGCCTATCATCACGTCGCCAATCTTCAGTGGCTGCGCATAGGACTTGGCGTCTGACATGCGGCCACGCATGTACGGATCGAGCGACAGCCACAGATTGCGCACCAGCACCTGGCCGTCGCGTATGGCAGGCATGGGCGACTCGACGATGCGGAAGTCGCTCTCGCGTACCCAGCCTTGCGGACGCGCGGCGAGCAAGACTTGGCGGTTGGCTTTGGTCATCGCGTCAATTTCTCCCAAGGCCCACTAAACGGACGGTGTGCGTTCCGCCCGTCGGCCGCGCACGCATCTCTTCCAGCAATGAAGAGCTTCTCAATCATTTTAGTAGCCACGCATTTTCTCTAACTGCAGATATCCCCTTCAATCCCCTCGCCATCGTTGCGCTTTCCAACAACGTCAAATCATAAATCTCTGCATATTTTTGATTGACCTCGTCATTGCTGACTGAAAAGGGCGGGCCTGCCATCAAGCTTTGGTCGTACTCAAAGCAAATCAGCAACTGCGGTGCATTATTCGTAATCGCCGTGAGGTGTGCCGCGTATTGGTTACGCATTTGTTCGGGCAAGGCTACTAAAGCTGCCCGGTCATAAATTGCATCGACTGGCGCAAGCGCATCGCCGGACAAATCAAAGATATCGCCGACGAATATGTCGATATCCTTTGCGCTGTAGTGAGTCAACTTACCCACTCGCGATATTGCCGGTGTCACGCCAAGCTCGGCAAATAACTGTTCAATGGCAATCTTGCTCAACTCGGCGCCGGCAACGCGATAGCCATTGAACAGCAGCCAAGAAATATCACGCGTCTTGCCACACAAGGGCAAAAACACACGACTGCCCGGCGCTAGCGATAGCGCGCTGAAGTGTTTGACCAGCAGTGGATTGGCTTCGCTTTCGTGGAAATGAATCTCATTTTTCTCCCACCTTTGATGCCAAAAGTCTATATGCATAACTGGTAACTCCCTACTTCAACTGGTACCAAACGCCTCTGCCAGCACCGTGCTGGGCAAGGTGGCCTTGCGCCACCAGCGCCCTTAAATGCAGCTTGAGCGTGTTGCGATTGCCACCGGTCAATCGAATCGCATCGGCCATGGTGACGCGTCCATGCTCGCGTGCGAACTCGACCAACTGTAGCGAGAGCTCGGGCAGCACCGCCAGCACCAGCTTCTCGCGCTCGACTTTGCGGTTGAGACGCCGGACTTGCTCTGCCAGCGCTCGCAGGAAGAAGACCAGCCAGGGTTGCCAGTTCGGCGCCTTGGTGCGGATCGTCCCTTGCGTTTGTCGTAGCGCGAGGTAATAGGCTTCCTTGCTCTGCTCGATCACGCTTTCGAGTGAGCTGAACGGCACGTAGGCGTAGCCGGCTTGAAGCAGCAGCAAGGTGGTGAGAACGCGGCTAAGGCGGCCATTTCCGTCCTGGAAGGGGTGTATCTCCAAGAAGACCACGACCCAGATGCCAATGAGCAATAGCGGGTGAACCCGCTTGGCGTCTCGCTCCTCGTTGAACCACGTGACCAGTTCGGTCATCAGGCGCGGCGTATCGAAGGGCGTCGCGGTTTCAAAGACCACGCCTATCTGTTTGCCTTTTTCGTCGAAGGCAACCACGCTGTTTGTGGCGCGCTTGTAGTTGCCGCGGTGCCGGGCGTCCTTCTCGCTGTAGGTCAGCAGGTCGCGGTGCAATTGCTTGATGTGGTTCTCGGTCAGGGTGATGTCCTGCCAGGACGTGAATACCAGCTCCATGACATCAGCGTAGCCGGCCACCTCCTGCTCGTCACGCGTTGCGAAAGATTTTAGCTGCAGGTTGGAGAGCAAACGTTCGACCTCGCGGTCAGACAATTTGCTGCCCTCGATGCGCGTCGACGAGCCGATACTCTCGATGGTGGCAACCCGAAGCAGCGCGGAAAGCCTATCCGGTGCGAGGGTGCCAAGCGCGCGCCAAGCGCCCTTGAACTCATCAATGCCGGCAATGAGACTGAGGATTTCCGGCGTTATCTGGATGACATGGGATGGAATCATGGCCACCAATACTACACCCCTTTACACCCCTTTACACCCCCTTATACCCATTAACACCCATTTAACCAGCTCCAGCGCCAGTCGCTTGTCGTTCAAAAACGTCGCAACTTGATCCTGCCTTTTTGATCAAGTTGCGACTCACGCGGCTTACTTCTGCACCCCTACATCCTTCATCGCTTCGAGCTTGCCGAGGTCCACGCCGGCGACTGCGCCTTTGAGCGTCTCAAGATCGACATTGCCTTTGGCCGTGACGATGAAGCGATCGCCCAGCACCACGGCGAACTCGTTGCTGCCGCCGCGCTTGGAAACTTTTTCGTGCATCAGGCGGCCGTTCACCTTCTGTGTGCGTTCGGAAGCGCTGTCGTTATCTTTTTCGCCTTGCACGCCTACCCACCCGGCCAAGCCCATCAAGCCGCTCATGCCGCCGGTGTCGGAGACTTCCAGACTCACCTGCTTGCCGCCAGCGTCGCCATACGTCGCCTCGGCCTTAGAAATCATCACCCCGGCCATGCCGGATTTTTCGGCGTTGCTGGATTTTTTTGGTAGCCCTGCAAAGGTGTCCGGCACGAAGGGTTTAAGTTGATCGATACCCAGCGGCTCTACACGCTTGCCGCCGCCCAAGGCCGTACCCAGCGCTTCCATGGAGGCTTGCATTTGAGCATTCTTGTCGCCACTCTTTTGTGCGGCTTCCATCTTTTTGTTGCTCTCTTCCATCTTCTTGCCAAAGGCGTCGAGCTTGCCCATCGGGCTATCCTTATCGAACTCGACATTTGACCGGCTCGTAGGACCGCCTGTAACGCCACTCAACGCACCACCCATCGCGCCCGCGCCCATCATGCCGATGCCGCCGACGGCGCTAACCAAGGCGCCGATGATTACGGACAGGACTATGGCGCAGATCACCACCACGGCGGTGTAGCCGATGGCTTTGTCCTCGGGGGATTTCATCAGACGCGGCAAACCGAGATAGAGCAGATAGAGCCCGTATAGCGAACCCAGCAACGCCAACAAGCCCAGGCCAGGGATGATGTTGAACACCGCCGCGAGCCAGCCGGGCGTAAAGGCATACACCGCCACCTTCAATGCCTGCGCCTTGTTTTTCTGGCCGCCAAAGCTGGGCGCCAGCGCATCGATGATGAAAGAAATGACAAAGACCGCAACGATGGCCATGACGAATTGGAAAATCGCCATGCTCAGTCCGCTGATGACGGGCACCCGGAAATGCCCCATGAAAGGCGCGCTATAACCAACCAACGAACCACCGATGAAGCCGCAGACGGCGGCAAATCCCGCCAGTGGCGCGACGTAACCCGTGATCAAACCCGCGGTCGGCGTGGTCTCGGCATCGATGACCGGCCACTCGGTTTTAGGCGTGATGCAAATATTTTTGATGCGTTCGACTAGGTTCATCCCAACTCCCCCTTAAAAATGTGAACAAAACCTGCATGGCTTAGCCATCCTATGGAACCACTCCCTACTGAAACGTACTACCAAATAAATCTTCACACGACTTCAAACAAACCTGCGGCGCCCATGCCGCCACCTATACACATCGAAACGACCACATACTTCACGCCGCGCCGCTTGCCTTCTATGAGCGCATGGCCGACGAGACGCGCGCCGGTGACGCCGTAAGGATGGCCTACAGCAATGGCACCGCCATTGACGTTGAGGCGGTCGTCGGGAATACCCAGTGCGTCGCGGCAGTAGATGACTTGTACAGCGAAGGCTTCGTTGAGTTCCCACAAGCCGATGTCGGCCATTTTCACGCCGGTGCGCTCCAACAGGCGCGGGATGGCGTAGACCGGGCCTATGCCCATGACCTCCGGTTCGCAGCCGGCAACGGCGAAGCCGCGGAAAATGCCTAGCGGTTTAAGGTTGCGTTGCTCAGCTAGCTTGGCGTCCATTACCACGCAGGCAGAAGCGCCGTCGGAAAACTGGCTGGCATTGCCGGCGGCGATCACACCGCCCGGCGTGGCGGACTTGATTTTGGCCACGCCTTCATACGTCGTGTCGGCGCGTATGCCTTCGTCGGCACTGACGGTCACTTGTTTCGTGGAGAGCTGGCCGCTGGCTTTATCGGCGATGCCGGCGGTGACCGTGATGGGCGCTATCTCGTCGTTGAATTTGCCCGCCGCCTGTGCCGCTGCAGCGCGCTGTTGGCTGCGCGCGCCGTATTCGTCCTGCTGCTGGCGCGAGATCTTGTAGCGCTTGGCGACTTCTTCCGCCGTTTGCAGCATGCTCCAGTAAATGCCCGGCTTGTTTTGTTGCAGCCAGACTTCGGTCAACATGTGCGTATTCATTTCCTGCTGCACACAGGAGATGGATTCGACACCACCGGCGACCAACATCGGCACTTTGTCCACGATCACACGCTGCGCCGCCATGGCGATGGTTTGCAGGCCAGACGAGCAAAAGCGGTTTACCGTAACGCCCGAGGTGGTCACCGGCAAGCCCGCCCGCAACGCGATCTGCCGCGCGATATTGAAGCCGGTCGCGCCTTCCGGCGTGGCGCAGCCCATCAACACATCTTCAATCTCGGCCGGATCAACGCCAGCGCGCTCGACAGCGGCGGCCACCGCGTGCCCGCCCAGTGTGGCGCCGTGCGTCATATTGAAACTACCGCGCCAGGATTTGGCCAGCGGCGTACGGGCGGTGGAAACGATTACGGCATCAGTCATGGCGTGAGCTCCAGAAGCATTTTGTTCAATTAAACGTCTTGCCTTCGCTCGCCAGCTTTGCCAGCAGCGGCGCGGGTTGCCAGAAAGCGGCGTCGCCATGCGAGTTGGCGGCGAACTTGTGAGCGGCACGCACTACGTTGTATAGGCCGACAATATCCGCGTAGAGCATCGGCCCGCCGCGATGCAGCGGGAAGCCATAGCCGGTGAGGTACACCATGTCGATGTCGGAAGCGCGTTGCGCTATGCCTTCTTCGAGTATGCGTGCACCTTCATTCACCAGCGCATAGACGCAGCGTTCGACGATTTCGTCATTGCTGATTTTGCGCGGGGTGATGCCGATCTCTTTGCGGTAAGTGGCGATCAATTCATCCACCACTGGATCTGGCAGCGCGTCGCGCCCGCCCGGCTCATAACGATACCAACCCGCGCTGGTCTTCTGACCAAAGCGGCCCAGCTCGCACAGCTTGTCGGCGACCTCGGAGTAAATGACCTTGGGCTGCTCGATGTAGCGGCGCTTGCGTATGGCCCAGCCGATGTCATTGCCGGCGAGATCGGACATGCGGAAGGGGCCCATGGCGAAGCCGAATTTTTCCAGCGCGGCATCCACTTGCTGCGGCGATGCACCTTCATCGAGCAGGAACATGGCCTGGCGCGAGTACTGCTCGATCATGCGATTGCCAATGAAGCCGTCGCACACGCCGGAGACCACCGCCGTCTTCTTGATCTTCTTGGCGACTTGCATCACCGTCGCCAGCACGTCTTTGCCGGTGGCCGCACCACGCACCACTTCCAGCAGCTTCATCACGTTCGCCGGGCTGAAGAAATGCATGCCAATCAGGTCTTGCGGTCGCTTGGTGAAGCCGGCGATTTTGTTGAGGTCCAGGGTGGAGGTGTTGCTGGCGAGGATGGCGCCGGGCTTCATCACTTCGTCCAACTTGCCGAATACTTGCTCCTTGACGCCGATGTCTTCAAACACTGCTTCGATCACCAGATCGGCGTCCTTGATGTCGTCGTAGGAGAGCGTGGGCTTGAGCAACGTCAGCAACTTGTCTAGCTTGTCCTGCGTGAGCTTGCCTTTCTTCACTTGGCCTTCGTAATTCTTGCGTAGCGCAGCGAGCCCTTTGTCGAGCACTTCCTGTTTCATTTCCAGGAGCGTTACCGGGATGCCCGCGCCCAGAAAGTTCATAGCGATGCCACTGCCCATGGTGCCGGCACCGATGATGGCGACCTGCTCAACCTTGCGTTTGGGGGTGTCGTCGGGCACGTCGGCTATTTTTGCGGCGGTGCGCTCGCCGAAGAAGGCGTGACGCAGGGCTTTGGATTCCGGCGTACCGATCAAATACATGAAGCATTCGCGCTCAACGGCGAGACCTTCTTCGAAGGACTTGCTCACCGCCGCAGCGACAGCGTCGACGCACTTCAAAGGAGCAGGGAAATTTTTGGCTACCGCGGCAATGCTGTTGCGCGAAAACTGAAAGTAAGCTTCGGCGTTCGGATACTCCAGCTTCATGTCACGGATGCGCTTCAGTGGCAGCTTGTCGGCGACGACCTTGCGTGCAAAGGCCAGCGCGCCCGCTAGTAGATCGCCTTCTACCAATTCATCTAGCAGCGGCGTGCCTTTGAACTGCTCGGCCGGTAGGGGCTTACCCGAGACAATCATGTTGAGTGCGGCTTCCACGCCCAACACACGCGGCAGGCGTTGCGTGCCGCCGGCGCCCGGCAGGATGCCCAGATTCACTTCGGGCAACGCGATCTGCGCACCGGGCAGCGCCACACGGTAATGGCAGCCCAGCGCCAGCTCCAGGCCGCCGCCCATCGCCACGCCACTGATGGCGGCGACGACAGGCTTCACGCAATCGTCCAGCGCGCGAATGACAGTGCGCAGTATGGGTTCGGCGCTGGCCTTGGGGGTATTGAATTCGCGAATATCAGCACCACCTGAAAAAGCCTTGGGTGTACCTATGAGCACAATAGCCTGGATGTCGGCATCGGCCTGGGCCTGATCCAAACCCTGCACGATACCGCTGCGCAAATCGTGGCCCAGGCCGTTGACGGGCGGGTTATCGAGGGTGATCACGGCAATCTGACCATCGACCTTGTAATGCGCTTGACTCATGCCTGCTCCCATCATGACGAGTGACGACTGAAGCTTGTAGATTAGCATTCCGCCGAACAGCCTGCCCGAGCCTGTTAAAATGCATGCTGACGTTTACTACGCTAGAGCGAAAGCCTGATATGGATAACCGAGACAAACTTTATATCGACGGCCGCTGGGTCGCCCCTTCCGGCACCAAAACCACCGATGTCATCAGCGCCTCCACCGAAGAGGTGATCGGCCGCGTGCCCAAAGGCGATGCCAACGACGTGAATGCCGCCGTCGCCGCTGCGCGCCGCGCTTTTGAAATCTGGTCGGTCACACCCGCCGCCGAACGCGCTGCGGTGCTGAAGAAGATTCAGGACGGCATGAAGGCGCGCATGGACGACTTCGCGCGCACCATCGCCGGCGAAGTGGGCATGCCGCTAAAGATGGCGGCCATGGTGCAGACCGGTTCGCCCATTGCTACCTTCGGCTATTACAGCAAGTTGTTGGCGACCTTTTCCTTCGAGGAAAAAGTCGGTCACTCGCTGGTGCTTCGCGAGGCCATCGGCGTGGTGGCCTGTATCACGCCGTGGAATTACCCACTGCACCAGATCGCCGCCAAGGTCGCCGCCGCCATTGCCGCCGGCTGCACCGTAGTGCTCAAGCCCTCCGATGTGGCGCCGCTCAACGCCTTCATGCTGGCTGATGTGATCCACGAGGCCGGCCTGCCGGCGGGCGTCTTCAACCTGGTCACCGGCCCCGGCGTGGTGGTGGGTGAAGCGATGGTGGTGCATCCCGATGTGGATATGGTTTCTTTCACCGGCTCAACCAGTGCTGGCAAGCGCATCACCGAAATGGCCGCCGTCAATATCAAGCGCGTCGCGCTGGAACTGGGAGGCAAATCTGCCTCCATCATTCTTGACGACGCCGACCTCGCCGCGGCCGTGAAAAGTGAAGTGAATTCCTGCTTCCTCAATTCCGGCCAGACCTGCACCGCGCACACCCGCATGCTGGTCTCCGAATCGCGCTACGAAGAAGCGGCCAAGCTCGCTGTCGAAGCCGTGCGCAAGCTCACCCTGGGTGACCCCTTTGTCGAAACCAGCCGCTTGGGCCCAGTGATTTCCGCCGCGCAGCGCGAGAGCGTCACCGACTACATCCGCAAAGGCATCGCAGAGGGCGCCGAACTCCTTTGTGGCGGCGCCGACGCCCCGGCTGGTTTCAGCAAGGGTTATTACGTGCAGCCAACCATCTTCGGTCGCGTCAAGCCGGGCTGCACCATCGAGCAGGAAGAAATCTTCGGGCCAGTGCTCTCCATCATCACCTACAAAGATGAGGACGACGCCGTGCGCATCGCCAACAACTCCATCTATGGTTTGTCGGGCGCCGTGTGGGCCAGCACGGATGAGCGCGCCATCAGTGTGGCGCGCCGCATGCGCACCGGCCAGGTAGATATTAATGGCGGCCAGTACAACATCCAGGCGCCCTTCGGCGGCTACAAGCAGTCGGGCAACGGCCGCGAGCTGGGCAAATACGGCATGGAAGACTTTCTTGAGTTCAAGTCGCTGCAATTCAAACCGGAACCCAAGCCCGTCTGATTCCGTAACGAGGCGGTTGTAATAACGATAAGACCGTTCGTGGCACATTTCGCCGCGGACGGTTTTTGTTTTTGAGCGGCGCGAAATACGTAACGTCATACGTAACGTCACACGCAACAACGTGCGCAACAAATTGCGCTACGACATACACGGCGACATGCGGAGCACATCCATGGAGCACATACTGAGCGAATTGCGCGACGGCATATTGCGCATCGAGATTCGCCGTCCGGAAAAGAAGAACGCTATCACCGCCGCGATGTACGCGGCGTTAGCGCAAACCCTGGACGACGCCGCGCACGACGACTCCGTGCGCGTAGTGCTGATCCACGGCCAGCCTGATGGCTTCACCGCCGGCAACGATCTAGCGGATTTTTTGAACAATCCGCCGACCGATTTGGATGCGCCGGCATTCCGCTTTCTGCTCGCGCTGGATGCGCTGCCCCAGCCGCTTATCGCGGCGGTATGCGGCAACGCGATCGGCATCGGCACCACCCTGCTGCTGCATTGTGATCTGGCCTACGCTGCTGGGAACGCCCGTTTCCAGTTGCCCTTCGCGACCTTGGGCCTCTCGCCAGAGGGTGGATCAAGCGTGCTTCTGCCCCGACTGGCGGGCCACAGGCAGGCGACCGAATTGCTGATGTTCGGCGAGCCCTTCGACGCCGCCACAGCGTGCAAAATCGGCCTGGTAAACGCTATCCACCCCGCGGAAGCGGTGCTCGACATAGCGCTCGAACGCGCCTACAAGCTCACGACTCTCCCGCCTGCAGCATTGCGCGTAACCAAACGCCTGCTCAAGCAAGCGCCCGCGCCCACTATCGCGGAAACCATGCGCGACGAAGCGACAACGTTTATGCTGCAACTGTTGTCACCGGAAGCTAAGGAAGCTTTCGCGGCGTTTCTGGAAAAACGTAAAGCTGATTTCTCCCGTTTCAACTAGTCCACTTCCGCCTCAGCCGCCCTCTGAAAATGTCCAAACTCGACGTCGCAAATCTGACTGAACTCACGCAATACATCGGCAAGGAAATCGCCGTCACACCTTGGGTGGAAGTTACGCAAGAACGCATCAATCGTTTCACCGAAGTATCCGGCGATAAGCAGTGGATGCATACTGACGTGGCTCGCGCCGCAGCGGAGTCGCCCTACGGCACCACGGTGGCGCAAGGTTTTCTCACCTTATCGCTGCTTTCGCCTTGGCTCGTCAACGCGGTGTCGATCAAAGGCATGAAGGCCAACATCAATTACGGTGCCGACCGCATACGCTTCCCGTCGCCGGTACGCAGCGGGGAAAGCATAAGGGCGCGCCTGACGCTCAGCAGCATCAAAGAAACGCCACACGGCATGCAACTCGGTTGGCATGTGGTGGTCGAATCCGCGCATAACAAAAAGCCGGTCTGCGTCGCCGATTTGCTCTCGCTGCCGCAATTCGAATGAAATCGGAAATAGGAAATAGGGAAGAGAAAAAGGTATAAGGGGCGTGAGATGCATCCGATCAGAGGCTCATTCATCGCTGCCATCGGCGTATTCGGCGATGGCATTCAGAGTGACGATGTCTATCAGGCCATCACGGTCGGGGTGGTGGCCGCTATCATCCAGTTGTGGCTCTCCAGTCGACGCAAGTAGTCTGTTCGTATGAGTCACGCCTATGCCGCACTGACGCCAGACACCGTGCTGGACGCGCTGGAGGCCGTCGGCCTTTATGGCGATGGCCGACTGCTCGCCTTGAACAGTTACGAGAACCGCGTCTATCAGGTTGGCATGGAGGACGGCCCACCGCTGGTGGTGAAGTTTTATCGACCGGCCCGGTGGTCCGATGCCGCGATACGCGAAGAGCATGCTTTCGTGCAAACACTATTCGAGCGCGAGATTCCCGTCGTAGCGGCGCAGTCGCTGTGCGATGCAGGCACGCTGCACGAATTCCAGGGCTTCCGTTTCGCGGTGTTCTCCAAGCAAGGCGGTCGTGCGCCAGAACTGGACCGTGTAGGCACGCTGGAATGGTTGGGCCGCTTCATCGGGCGCATTCACGCCGTCGGCGCGGTAGCGCCGTTTCGCGAGCGACCTGCTCTGGACATCACGAGTTTCGGCGAAGAGCCGCAGCATTACCTGCTTGCGAACGACTTTATTCCGCCGGATATCATCGAGGCGTGGCGCAGCGCCACAACGCTGGCATTGGTCGGCGTGCGTAACTGCTTCTCTCGCGCCGGTAAGCTAGCTACGCTGCGCCTGCATGGCGACTGCCATGTCGGCAATGTGTTATGGACGGACGCAGGCCCGCATTTCGTGGATTTCGATGACGCCCGCAGTGGGCCGGCCGTGCAAGATTTATGGATGCTGCTTTCCGGCGACCGCGAGGATATGACGCAGCAACTCGGCTTACTGCTTTCAGGCTATGAGCGTTTTCACCACTTCGACCCGCGGGAGTTACACCTCGTTGAAGCCCTCCGCACGCTGCGCCTAATCCACTACTCGGCATGGCTGGCGCGTCGCTGGGACGACCCCGCCTTTCCCGCTGCTTTTCCCTGGTTCAACACACAACGTTATTGGCAAGACCGCATACTCGAACTACGCGAACAAATCGCCTTGATGGACGAGCCGCCGCTAGCCCCCGCCTTGCGTTGACGCGCCTCTCTTGCGCTAACATTTTTTTACATACTGCTCGGGAACTCCGCGCCGGTGTTGGCTCTCCATAGGCAATACGTTTCTATTGCCTGCCTCCAGGAGTCGATGATGCTAGCTAAACACCTGCGTAAAATACTGGTCGGTACCGCAGTTCTGGGCACCCTCGTTGGCGGCTATGGTGCCTTGGTCGCGCCTAACATGCGTAGCGCGCACGCCGTGCCAGCCGTGGCGATGCCGGCCCAGTCCGCCAGTACGCCGGTCGGCGCGGCACTGCTGCCGGATTTCACCGCGATTGTCGAACGCGAAGGCGGCGCCGTGGTGAATGTCAGCGTTTCCGGCACCATGAAAACCGCCATGACCGGCTTACCCCAACTCGACCCCAACGATCCATTTTACGATTTCTTTCGCCGTTTCCAACCAGGCAACCCAGACGGGCAATATCAAACCCACGGCCTGGGTTCGGGCTTTATCGTCAGCGCCGAAGGCATCATCCTGACTAACGCGCACGTGGTCACCGACGCGAACGAAGTGACCGTTAAGCTCACCGACCGGCGCGAATTCAAGGCCAAAGTTTTGGGCATAGACAAAGCCACCGATGTAGCCGTGCTGAAGATCGATGCCAAAGACCTACCGACGGTTAAGCTTGGCAACCCCCAACAGTCGCGCGTCGGCGAATGGGTGGTCGCAATCGGGGCGCCCTTCGGCTTCGAAAATAGCGTGACGGCGGGCATCATCTCTGCCAAAGCGCGCTCGCTGCCGGATTCCGGCTATATCCCCTTCCTGCAAACGGATGTGGCCATAAACCCTGGCAATTCCGGCGGGCCGCTATTCAATATGCGTGGCGAAGTGATAGGCATCAACTCGCAGATATACAGCCGCAACGGTGGTTACCAGGGACTCTCTTTCGCCATCCCCATCGATATAGCCTTGAAGATTCAGCAGCAGTTAGTTGAGCATGGCAAAGTCAGCCGCGGCCGGCTCGGCGTGATGATCCAGGAGGTGAATCAATCGCTCGCCGTATCCTTCGGGCTGCCAAAGCCCGAAGGTGCGCTGGTGAGTTCTGTCGAACCGGGCAGCCCGGCGGAGAAAGCCGGCGTGGAAGTAGGCGACGTGATACTAAAGTTCAACGGCAAAGAAGTGGCGAGTTCCGGCGAGTTGCCGCCACTGGTGGCCGATCTGGCACCCGGTTCCCACGCAACACTCGAAGTTTGGCGCAAAGGACAAAGTAAGGCGCTGACCGTCAGCCTGGGTGAAGCGTCACTGGCGCAATCCGCCACCAATGAAAAAAGCGCCGACCCCGGACGACTGGGTTTGGCCGTGAGACCGCTCACACCCAATGAGAAAAGCGAGGTGCATAGCAGTGCCGGTCTCCTGGTTGAAAACGTCGGGGGTCCTGCAGCTCGGGCGGGGGTGCGACCGGGTGACGTCATTCTCGCGGTAAATGGTTCGCCGGTTGAGAGCGCGGAACAGCTACGCTTGCTGACGGGCAAAGCGGGCAAGACCATTGCATTGCTAATACAGCGCGGCGAAACACGGCTATTCGTGCCGCTCAATATCGGCTAGGCGGGCGTCACCATGACTGCATCGCCAGACCAAGCGCAGCCCTTAACGCGGCACATCCTGCCCACGTCGGCCACGATGGTAGGTGTATGCGTCACCGTGATGAGTTTGAGCAAATCGATCTACGGCACCCAGTTGGGCAGCTTGTTCTCTCAAGTCTTGTCTGTGGACAGCATGTTCTTCATGGTCAGCGCGATGCTGTCCTATCTTTCGATACGTGCCTGGGGACCGGGGGTGAAGTTGGAGCGGCACGCCGATACCGCCTTCATCATCGGACTCGCACTGATGTGCATTATCGGTCTGCTCCAGTCCTTTGAATTGCTTTAGCGACGAGACTCAGCGACGCCACTCAGCGACGAAATATCTGCTTACAACTCTTACACTCCAGACATCCGCGCTCATGCAATTTCGCCTATGCTGGGGGTGTAGAACTCAACAGGAGTACACCATGAAAACCAAATTCAAATTAGCCTCAGTACTTGTCGCCAGTGGCCTACTACTCGCTGGCACGGCACAGGCTTCAGACGTGGTATTCGGCGCCCTTCTGGGCGGGGGTGCAGGCGCCATGGTAGGCAGGGCCGTAGGCGGACGCGATGGCGCCATAGTCGGGGGCGTATTGGGGGCAGCCACAGGTGCTGCGCTCGCTAGCGAACAGCGCCGCAGCCGTGGGGGCTACTATGAGGAGCGCCCCGCCTATCAAGCCGAGCCGGTGTATTACTCACAGCCCGCGTATTACTCACAGCGCGCCTACTACCCCCAGCCCGTGTATTACCCGCCGCCTGTCGTCGTTGCACCGCGGCCCGTGTATTACCAGCCGCGAGTCTACGTTTCCAACTATCGCGAATGGGACAATCGTCGTGGGAATTGGACCCGCCACGGGTATGATCACGATCGTGATTGGGATGATCACGGGCGCGGTCATGAGGACACCTGGCGCAATCGTCATCGTGACTAGCCGCCCAAGCAAGGCAGGAAAATTTGGGCGGCTTGGGCCTCTGAGCGAAGTAAAGGTCACAACAGCGAACTAAGTCGGGTTTGATGCGTCTATTAAGGAATTACAAGCCAAGCTTTCAGTGGGGCAAGATCATGAAACTCGGAAAATTAGCATTGATATTCGCATTGTTCGGCGCCACCGTAGCGAGCAGCGCCGCATGGGCGGATCACGGTCATTACCGCGGGCACTCCGGTGTTCGTTTCGGTGTGGTGATCGGGTCGCCCTGGGGCTGGCCGTATTATCAGCCGGGCCCGTACTACTACCCCGAGCGCTATTACTCGGAGGGACCGTACTATCGCCCTTACTATCCGCCGCAAGTGGTTGTGCAGCCGGCGCCCGTGTATGTAGAACGCACTGACCTTTCGGTCGCGCCGCCCGCGCAAAACTATTGGTATTACTGCGCCGCAGCCAAAGGTTATTACCCCTACGTTCGTGAATGTCCGGGGGGCTGGCAACCCGTAGCGCCACAGCCGTCCGCTCCTAGATAAAAGGAAGATTGAGTATGTCGCCCAACTTGAAACTTTCAACCGTATTAGCCACTTGTTTGCTTAGCGCCTGCGCCAGCATACCCACGGGCCCCAGCTTGATGGCACTGCCGGGTAGTAATAAGAGTTTCGACCAATTCCGCTTCGATGACGCCGATTGCCGATACTACGCAAGCGGCCAGGTGGATGGAAAAACCGCCGAGCAAGGTCAGACCGACAGCGTGGTCAAGAGCGCCGTCCTCGGTACGGTAATCGGCGCAGTGGCCGGCGCCGCGATGGGTGGTCATCAAGGCGCGGGCGCCGGTGCCGGCATGGGCTTGGTTGTGGGGACGGTCGCCGGTGCGGGCGCAGGTGAAAGCTCGGGCTACGATTCACAGCGTCGCTACGACAACGCCTACATCCAATGCATGTACGCCAAGGGCCACAGCGTACCCGTGTCGGGGCGGCAGGTCAGCGCACCCGCTACTACGACATACGCGCCGGCGCCACAGCCGAGCGCCCCCAACATTCCGCCGCCGCCCTATGGCAACCCTCCGCCGCCGCCCCCGGGTGCGCTAGCGCCGAGATAACCCGTTTAATAGCAGCGCCCTCCGCAGTAGCAGTAAAGTGTGACCCCTCTTACGGCTCCCTCTGGGAGCCGCTTTTTTTCTACGATGCGGCGTCATAGACGTCCACAATAGGCTCTCCCGCTTAGCACTATATGCTTGTGGTATAGTGCGCCGAGCGCGGACCGGGGCGCCAGCATGCCCCAAAAAAAGAAGCCATACCTTGGCCACAGCCGTCGCCTACATCCGATTGCTCTAAAGGGCTCATCATGAAAAATCTGCTGCTACTTGTCCTTATAGGCATCTGTCTCGTCGGCTGGCGAGTTGATGACATCGTCAACACTCTCGGCTTCGTTAAATCCGCTACCGCTGACGCACACCGCCCAGCCCTGCCACTGTCGCTTAAATCCAGCGCGTCACCGGCGCGGCCCATGTCCATCCAAGAATTTGAAAAACTCAGCCACAGCGATCCAAATGTCTACCGAAAATTCCTCGCCAGCTACCAAGTTGAAGAAGAGCGCAGCTCCACCGACAAACTAATGAATTTCATTGCCCGCGGAAAATTTGAGTGATGAAAATAAAACGGCTCCCAGGCGGGAGCCGTTTTTAATTCTGGTGGCCAAGGGCGGAATCGAACCACCGACACGCGGATTTTCAATCCGCTGCTCTACCAACTGAGCTACTTGGCCATTTACTGCAAAATTCGTTTGTGCCCTACTTGAGCCCCGCTTGTGACTCTATCCTGCGTAGCAGGTTTCTTCACTACAGAATGCCACGGGCCTTACGAAGAGCGCGAATTATACCGACGTGACTGCCGAGCGTCAAAGACGACCCTCTCGCAAGTTCCAGCTCGTCAGTCGGTGGTGCCTATGCCTTGCGTTATCACCCGTTGCTATACCAAATCATGTAAAGCGCCACGCACAGCAACAGGAGCGGTACAACGGCTGGCCAGTCGAGAGAGGGCTTGGGCAAGCGCACCCGAGTGGCCAGCGGATTGCGCGTAAAACGGGCTGCACTACCAACGGCAAGACACGGTAGATGGGATTGCTTTCACGCAAAGGCACCTTGGCAACCCACGCTTGCCCGCCGCTTACATGGCGCAAGCCAGAATTACATCGTGCCATCAGGGCGTGGCGCCGCGTCTTGGCGCGTGCGCACGACCGTGACCGAGCAAGGTGCCTCGACCATGACGCGTGTAGCCACAGTGGCAAACAATGAACGCAGCGGCAGCCCGGGTGACGACGCGCCGATGACAATCTGGTCGACATGATTGCTGCGCACATATTTGAGCAGCGCATCGACGGGATCGCTTGATTCGAGCACGTGAAAGGTCAGGCGTTTCGGTGACAGTTGTAGCTTCTCCGCCCAATGCCGCAACTGCACCAGATGCTTGATGTGCTGGCTGGTGGCTGTGCCGTCCAGTGTCGCGCTGCCTAGCAACGGCTCGGGTTTGATAACCGTGGCGACGGCGACGCGACAGGCGGCATCGAGCGTGGTGGCGCGTCTCACTGCCTGACGCAGTGCCTCGAACTGCGTTTCGTTGGTATGCGTGGTGGCCACGGCAACCAACACGATGGGCGCACTATTGATGCGGCTGGAAGGCTGCGGACAAGGCGCAGGCTCATAACCCGCCGCGCGAAACCAGCGGCGAAAGCGCGTCGACAGACCGGCCGTGCGCAGACGACGGCCATGCTCGGTAATGGCCACCTGATCGGAATGAGAGAGATCAAAAGCAAGCTGCGCCGCCGATCCATAGCGCTTGCTGGCATCCACTTCCAGACAGCGCAGAATGACTTCCTGCAACCACTCCGGCAGGGCCGACACCAGCGCACGTGGTGGCGTCGGATCGTTCCACAGCCGCTTACGCAAACCAGCGATAGTGGATGGCGCGCCATAAGGCAGGCGACCGGTGGCCAGCTCATAAAGCATGGCGCCGATGGCAAAAATATCGCTACGCGGATCGCAACGCACACGGAAAATTTGTTCCGGTGCCATGTAGGGAGGCGATCCCAACGGCTCGCTAAATTCTTCCGCGAGCAGATCGGGAAAATGGCCGTGATGCGCCAGGCCAAAGTCGATCAGCACCGCCTCGCCACTTGGACGGATCAAGACATTGCGCGGCTTGAGATCGAGATGCACCGCGTCCTGCTTGTGTAGACTGTGCACCGCAGCGGCCAGCGCCGCACCCAGGCGCGCGACTTCTTCGGCGGGGTGTGGCGCACTGTCGGCCCATTCGGAAAGCAGGCGCCCGTCGATGTGCTCCATGACGATGTAGGGCTTTTCGGTAATGTCGCCGGAGGCAACAAAACGCGGCACATACGGCCCGGTGAGTACTGCGAGTAACATCTGCTCAACCTCGAAACCGACAATGGTGCCTGCCGACTCACCATGCCCCAGGCGCGGGACTTTCATCAACAGCGGGAAATCAATGCCCGGCTTGGTCACCTCAAACAACAACGCCATGCCCCCCGCATGCAGCCGCTCGCCCAACAAGAAGCCGTCGATTTCAACACCTGGCGAGAATTCGACCATCAGTGTGTGCTCATACGAAACAAGACTGGCCGCGGATTACGCGGATGCGCGCGGATAAAAACGAAAAAGCAACCCTTCTCCTTTGCAGTATCCGCGTTCATCCGCGCAATCCGCGGCAAAGTCTTTTCAGTCGTTTCAGGCTTATTGGTCTTATTGGTCTTAGCGCCCATCCCTCATTCCCCCTGTTCCAGCCGCAGCGCCAGGCGCTCGGGCAAACCCGCAGCGCGAATTTTTGCAGCGGTAGCAGCGTAGTCATAGGGCACGCGATGGAAAGTGAGCAGCCAGCGTGTGGTGTCGATCATGGCATAGCAAGCGGCGGTATTGCCATCGCGCGGCTGGCCGCAGGAGCCGACGATAGCGAGCCACTTGCGATGCGGGCCGACAGGTATCGACGTGCCCGGCACCGGCTGAAAGGGCAGCGGGCGTCCGCCTGCACCGATGTAGTACAACATCGGCTCATGCACGTGGCCACTAAAAATAAAGCGCGCGTCAGTCGCCGCCATGCTACGCGACGCGCATAAGGCGTCGTGGACGTAAATCCATTTTTCCGGCGCATCGGCGCTGGCATGAACAAAGAGCAGCTTGTCGTCGCGCACGCTTAGCGGCAGATTGGCCAGGAAGCCGCGCTGCGCCTCGTTCAACTGCGTACGTGTCCAGGCGATGGCGGCTTCAGCGGCTTCATTCATGGCCTCACTTCCCTGGCCCGCCACGGCGGCGTCGTGATTGCCTTGCACTGCGACGGCGCCACGTGCAACCTCGGTCTGCAATCTATCCAGCACCGCCACAGGATCGCCCCCATAGCCAACCAAATCCCCGATGAATGCATAACTTTCCGCGCCATGTGCAGCCGCGTGTTCTAGGCACGCATCGAGCGCTTCGAGATTGGAATGGATATCGGCAAGCAATGCAATTTTCATATCGCTACTTCAAGAAAAAGCCCCCTGTGAGTACACACAGGGGGCCGGTTTTACAACAGTGGCCCTCAGGCGTCGTGATTAATATCGCGATCCTTGGTTTCAGGCAGGAACAGCGTGCCCAACACTGCAGTCATTGTGGCGATCACGATGGGATACCACAAGCCATAGTAAATATCGCCGGTGGCCGCCACCATGGCAAAGGCGGTGGTCGGCAGGAAGCCGCCGAACCAGCCATTGCCGATGTGGTAAGGCAAGGACATCGAGGTGTAGCGGATGCGCGTCGGGAACAGCTCAACCAGCCAAGCGGCGATCGGGCCGTACACCATCGTCACGTAGATGACGAGGATGGTCAGCAACAGCAACACCATCGGCGTGTTCATCTTATCCGGATCGGCTTTGGTCGGATAACCCGCCGCCTTCACCGCATCGGTGAGCGCTTTATCGAACTCGCCCAGCTTGGCCTTCAGTTCCGCCGGCGGCAGGCCCGTGCCCTCGAAACTGGCGATGGTGGTGGGGCCGATCTTGATGCTTGCCACCGTGCCTGCCGGGACGGCTTCATTCGTGTAGTTCATGGCACGCTTGGCGATGGCGCTTTTGGCGATGTCGCATGAACTGGTGAATTTGGCCTTGCCTACCGGGTCGAACTGGAAGGAACACTGCGACGGATCCGCCACGATGGTCACCGGGTTAGTCGCCTGCGCCGCATAAATGGCCGGATTGGCATACTCCGTCAGTGCCTTGAAAATCGGGAAGTAAGTCGCCGCCGCGAGCACGCAGCCCAGCATGATGATGGGTTTGCGGCCTATCTTGTCGGACAGCGAGCCGAAAACAATGAAGAACGGCGTGCCGATCACCAGCGACCCGGCGATAAGCAGATTGGCCGTGGTGGGGTCGACCTTCAAGGTTTGCAGCAGGAAGAACAGCGCGTAGAACTGGCCTGTGTACCAGACGACCGCCTGACCCGCCGTGCCGCCGAGCAGGATCATGATGACCATCTTCAGGTTGCCCCAGCGCAGGAAAGATTCCGTCAACGGCGCCTTGGAGCCTTTGCCTTCGGCCTTCATCTTTTGGAAGATCGGCGACTCGCTCAACTGCAAACGGATGTACACCGAGATTGCCAGCAGCACGATGGAAAGCAGGAAAGGAATGCGCCAGCCCCATTCGTCGAACTCCTTGCCCAGCAACATGCGGCAACCGAGAATCACCAGCAGCGAGAGAAACAGGCCGAGGGTTGCGGTGGTCTGTATCCAGCTAGTGAAATAGCCGCGCTTGCCTTTAGGCGCATGCTCCGCGACATACGTCGCCGCACCGCCGTATTCACCGCCCAAAGCCAAACCTTGCAAGAGCCGCAGGCCGATCAGAATAATCGGTGCGGCCACGCCGATGGAAGCATAGTTCGGCAACATGCCGACAATGGCGGTCGACATACCCATAATCATGATGGTGATCAGGAAGGTGTACTTCCGACCGATCATGTCGCCGAGACGACCGAAAATCAGCGCGCCGAATGGCCGCACCGCAAAGCCGGCCGCAAACGCCAGCAACGCGAAAATGAACCCCGTGGTTTCATTGACGCCGGCAAAAAACTGCTTGCTAATGATTGCCGCCAGCGAGCCATACAGGTAAAAGTCGTACCACTCGAACACCGTCCCCAGCGACGAGGCGAAAATGACTTTTCGCTCCTCGCGGGTCATGCCGCCTAATTGTGCTTCGGCCATGTCTGCTCTCCTCGAATCGTTATATCGGCTCGGCTCCAGGACACCCGCATGCGCCCTCCATGCCCCGCAACCCTCCTGTTTGGCGTGTAGCCGATTCGCACACTACTGGACAGCGCTGACGAAAAACTTACATCAAACTGTTGCGGCGCAACACAGCATCGCACGCTTGCGGCATGTCACATGCGCTCATATTTTATGCGGCATCCACATCCGGCAATGGCACCACGCGTTGGCCGCTGCGCGGGAAAACGACTTGCATAAGGGCGCCGCGTCCGGCGCTGTTGGCTTTGACTTGAACGCTCGCGCCGTGCAAGTCGGCGATCTCGCGCACGATGGCCAGCCCAAGGCCGCTGCCCGTGGCTTCGCTGCCCAGCACGCGGTAGAAACGTTCAAACACCAAATCGCGGTCGGATTCGCTGATCCCCGGACCATCATCCTCGACTTCGAGGAGAGCGAATTCGCTGGCGCGCGTACGCGCCGTAACCTTGCCGCCAGGCGGCGTGTATTTGATGGCGTTATCGAGCAGATTGGCAATCAGCTCATGCAGCAAGAGTGGATTGCCATCGATGTATAGCGGCCAGCCACTACCCTCGAAACCGAGATCGATGTTTTTTTCCAGCGCGCGCGGCACCCATTCTTGCGTGGCTTCGCGCAGCAGCGATTCGACATCCGCGCGCTCGAAGGCGTGAATTTTTTCGTGGCTGGCTTCGGCGCGCGCTAGCGCTAGCAATTGGCTGATGAGATGCGCGGCGCGATCGGCGCTGGCGGCAATCTGGCGTAGGCTTTGCCGCAACTGCTCTGGATCGGTTTCCACCAGCGCAAGATCGGTTTGGGTTTTCAGACCGGTGATCGGCGTGCGCAGTTGGTGCGCCGCGTCGGCGATGAAACGCTGCTGCGCCTGAAGATTCTGCTCTAGCCGCGCCATCATGTCGTTGAAAGCGATGATGAGCGGGCTGACCTCCTCGGGTATGCCTTTGCTGCCTATGGGCGACAAATCGCTGGGTCGCCGTCGGCGGATCAGTCTTTGCAGACGGTTGAGCGGCTCGATGCCGCGCGAGAGGCCGATCCAAACCAGCAAGGCAGCGAGTGGAATGATGGTGACCTGCGGCAACGAGACGCCGGAGATGATGCGGCTCACCAAGGCGCTACGTTTGTTGCGGGTTTCGGCGACCTGGATGGTGACGCGCGCCGGGCCGCTGCCTGGCTGCATATAGAGATAAGCGACACGCACATCTTCGCCGCCAATCTCGGCGTCGCGAAAAAACACCTGCTCCGGCCGCACATCGTCCGGCGGATAAATCCAGGGGATATCGCGATCTCCCGCGACCAACTCGCCCTTGAAGCCCAAGACCTGAAAATAAACGGAGTCCTCGTTGTCGGGACGCAAAACATCATGGGCCGGGCCGGGAAAGTTTACCTGCACGGTGGTGCCATCGACGCGAACCAGCCGGGCGAGCACACGCACATTCTCCGCCAGCGCCTGATCGTAGGGTTGGTCGGCGATGTTGTTGGCGACGCTGTGTATGAGCGCGATGCTGATCGGCCATATCAACAAAAATGGCACCAGCATCCAAACAAGAATTTCCCCGAAGAGGGAGTTGAACTTCGTGCGTTCGGGCGACCTCCGCAGCCTAGCTTTCCGCATGGGGCTTTTCCAGACAATAGCCCAGGCCGCGCACCGTAGTGATTTTCACGCCGCTCGCTTCAATTTTTTTGCGCAGACGATGCACATAAACCTCAATGGCGTTGGTGCTGACTTCCTCGCCCCAACCACAGAGGTGGTCAACCAGTTGTTCCTTGCCCACAAGGCGGCCGGCGCGCAACAACAACACTTCAAGCAGCCCCAATTCTCGCGCAGAAAGATCCACGGCCTGCTCACCGTTTTTCACCATGCGATCCGCCTGATCGTAGGTGAGCGCGCCAAATTCGATGCGCGTGGGATTACCAGTACCGCGCCGGGTCAAGGCCCGCACGCGGGCTTCGAGCTCAGGCAAGGCGAAAGGCTTGGTCAGGTAGTCATCGGCGCCCGCATCAAGGCCGCGCACGCGCTCCTCGATGCCATCCTGCGCCGTGAGGATCAACACCGGCAGCGGTGACTTGCGCGCACGCAGCCGCTTCAGCACGTCAATGCCGTGCAATTTCGGCAAGCCCAGATCGAGGATGAGCAGATCGAACTGCTGAGACAACACGGCGATATCGGCATCCGCACCATTGTCGACGTGGTCGACGGCATAGCCCGACTTACGCAAACTTCGCGTCAAGCCATCGGCGATGATGCGGTCATCTTCGGCCAACAGAATGCGCATGGAATGCCCGTGGCGAACTGCGTGCCACGAGTTTAGCACGCGCCATTTCTCAGTCTGCCGACCCAAAAACAAAGAGCCCCGCCGAAGCGGGGCTCTTGTCTTGAGCTAAGCGCCCCCGGAAGATCGCGTTAGCAGCGGGGCATTACATGCCCATGCCGCCCATGCCACCCATGTCCATACCGCCCATGCCACCACCCATACCGCCCATGCCGCCACCACCCGCTTTGTCTTCAACGAGTTCAGCGACCATGCAGTCGGTAGTGAGCATCAGGCCGGCTACGGAAGCAGCGTTTTGCAGCGCGGTGCGCGTGACCTTGGTTGGGTCCAGCACGCCCATCGCTACCATGTCGCCATACTCACCCGTAGCAGCGTTGTAACCAAAGTTGCCCTTGCCTTCGAGCACCTTGTTCACCACCACCGAAGGCTCGTCGCCTGCGTTCGCGGCGATTTCGCGCATCGGTTGCTCAAGCGCGCGCATCACGATCTTGATGCCGGCTTCCTGGTCGTGGTTATCGCCTGTCGCCTTGACGTTGACGCGGGCACGCAGGAAGGCCACGCCACCACCGGCGACGATACCTTCTTCCACCGCAGCACGTGTGGCGTGCAGGGCATCTTCAACGCGGGCTTTCTTCTCTTTCATTTCCATTTCCGTGGCGGCACCGACCTTGATCACCGCAACACCGCCGGCCAGCTTGGCCACGCGCTCTTGCAGCTTCTCTTTGTCGTAGTCGCTGGTGGCTTCGTCGATCTGCACGCGGATTTGCTTGACGCGGGCTTCGATCAGACCGGCTTCACCGGCACCGTCGATGATGGTGGTGTTTTCCTTGCCGATCTCGATGCGTGTGGCTTGGCCGAGGTCTTGCAGGGTGGCTTTTTCCAGCGTCAGGCCGATTTCTTCGGCGATGACCGCGCCGCCCGTGAGGACAGCAATGTCTTCCAGCATGGCCTTGCGGCGGTCGCCAAAGCCAGGCGCTTTAACGGCACAGGTCTTGAGGATGCCACGGATGTTGTTGACCACCAGAGTGGCGAGCGCTTCGCCTTCGACATCTTCCGCCACGATCAAGAGGGGACGGCCAGCCTTGGCGACTTGCTCCAGAATGGGCAGCAGGTCACGGATGTTGGAGATCTTCTTGTCGAACAGCAGGATGAAGGGATTTTCGAGAATGGTGCTCTGCTTGTCCGGGTTGTTGATGAAGTAGGGCGACAGATAGCCGCGGTCGAACTGCATACCTTCAACGACATCCAGTTCGTTCTTCAACGACTTGCCGTCTTCAACAGTGATAACGCCTTCCTTGCCGACCTTGCCCATGGCTTCGGCAATGATGTCGCCGATAGAGGCATCGGCATTGGCGGAAATAGAGCCGACTTGGGCGATTTCCTTGTTGGTCGAACAGGGCTTGGAGAGCTTCTTGAGTTCTTCGATGGTGGCTTCGACGGCCTTGTCGATACCGCGCTTCAGATCCATCGGGTTCATGCCGGCGGCAACATACTTCATGCCTTCGCGCACGATAGCTTGGGCCAGCACCGTCGCGGTGGTGGTGCCGTCACCGGCGACATCGGACGTCTTGGAAGCAACTTCCTTGACCATTTGCGCGCCCATGTTCTGAAACTTGTCTTTCAGTTCGATTTCCTTGGCGACAGAGACGCCGTCCTTGGTCACCGTCGGGGCGCCGAAAGAGCGCTCCAACACGACGTTACGGCCTTTCGGGCCTAGTGTGACCTTGACCGCGTCGGCCAGAATATTGATCCCTTCCACCATGCGGTGGCGGGCGGAATCACCGAATTTAACCTCTTTAGCAGGCATTGTTTTTTCTCCTCAATATTTCGTGATTAGGCAGCGGGCCGGACTCAGGCCTCGACGACGCCCATGATGTCTTCTTCGCGCATGACGAGCAGTTCCTCGCCGTCGACCTTGACGGTCTGGCCAGAATACTTGCCGAACAACACGCGGTCGCCGACCTTGACGTCTAGCGGACGTACCTTGCCGTCGTCGCCGACCTTACCCTTACCTATGGCGACGATTTCACCCTGATCGGGCTTCTCGGCGGCGGTATCGGGAATGACGATGCCGGAAGCGGTCTTACGCTCCTCTTCCAGGCGTTTGACGATGACACGGTCGTGCAAAGGACGAATTTTCATAGAGTTATCTCCTCTCTACTGAACAATCTGATGGTTTTCGGGCGGCTGCCCGAGGGGAAATGCGATGAACTGCCATTAGCACTCATTGCTAACGAGTGCTAATAATAAGGGCTACTGCTGAGGATTTCAAGAGGCAGAACCGAAAATGAGTGCGGTGCCCGGCGCTTATTAGGCTCAACCGCACTGCGACCGCGGCGGTTTTTTCAGGCTATCCTTGAGCCACGCAGTACGCCGTCCATTCCCGTCGAGAAAGTATTTCAGCATGCAAAACAGACAAGCCGTCGACCTCGCCAAGTGCTATCGCCTGCTTAATCATGGCCCGGCCACGCTGATCACCAGCGCCCACACGGGATTACGCAATGTCATGGCGGCCTCGTGGGTGATGCCCATTGATTTTGATCCGCCCAAAATGCTGGTTGTGCTGGACAAGCGCACCTACACACGCGAGTTGATCGAGGCATCGGGCGAATTCGCCATCAATTTACCGACGCGCGCTCTGGCGCAGGCGACGCTGGCGGCTGGGTCACATTCCGGGCAGGAGAACGACAAGTTCGCCGAGTTGGATCTTGCGACCTTCGCCGCCGAGCGTATCGGCGCGCCGCTTATCGAGGGTTGCCTCGGCTGGCTGGAATGCCGCGTGATCGACGAGCCAGACTATCAACAGCGCTACGACCTTTTCATCGCCGAGGTCGTCGCCGCGTGGGCGGATCCAGCGGCGTATTCCAACAATCGCTGGCACTTTCCCGACGACGTACAACGCACTATCCACTACCTGGCCGGCGGCGGATTTTTCCTCACGGGTGCGGCGTTCGAGGTCGAGCGCCCATAACATTCATTTGCTCACTTGCTCACGTAGCCGCAACAAGTCCCCTACCAAGCCACCACCACCGGCCCGCCGAGCTTGCGCATTTCGGCGTAGAAGCCGCCGGTAGTGCCGCCATCCGGCAGCGTGGCGAGGAAGACGGCGGTTTGCGCGGCTTCTTCTGTCGTATAGGGCGCGTGGGGGCCGCCCATGTCGGTCTTGGTCCAGCCGGGGGAGTAAGCATTGACCAGAATGTTGCTGCCGGCGAGTTCCTTGGCGAGCAGTTGCGACACCATGTTCAATGCCACCTTGGAAGCGCGGTAGGAAGGCGCGATCGGATAATGATCACCCGCAATACCGGAGAGCGCCGCCATCTCCGTCGAGACGTTCACGATGCGTCCGTAGCCGTTCTTGCGCATGAGCGGCACCAAGGCCTGCGCCATGCGTAGCGCGCCCACTGCGTTGGTGTCTACGGTTTTCAGAAAGACTTCCGGCAAAGCAGTGAGCACGCTCTGTTCCTCTGCTGCAAGTTTGGGGTTGACGCCGGCATTATTGACCAGCACGTCCACGCGACCATGGCGCTCTGTTAGCCACGCGGCGAAGGCAGCGACGCTGACGCTGTCGCCGACATCAAGCGCTGCAGGCGGTGCTTCCACCGACAAACCGCTGCCAGCCAGCGTGACCGCAGCTTGCTGGGCGGCTTCCGCCTTGCGGGCGGTGACAATGACCTGCAGGCCGCGCTGCGCCAATTGACGGGCGATTTCGAGGCCCAAACCTTTGTAGCTGCCGGTGACCACGGCGATTTTTTGCGTCATGTGCTTCTCCGAAAATTCAGCCTGCGAAATATACTCGAAGCAACACTACAATGCTTATTGTCGGTCGTCCTCGCGAAAGCGGGGACCAGTGGCCTTGTACAAGTCGCTGGATTCCCGCTCGAGCCTGCCCTCGACCTGATCGGGGGCGGGAATGACGGCGCCAGCCCAGACGCGTGTGACCTCTGCGCTAACACACTAGGAATCGCGATGCGCGCCCTTGCCCAACTGACCCTTGCCCTCTCGCTCATCGCCTGTGCGCTTGCCACGCTGGCCGCTGACGCCATTCCCGCCCCAGTAGCGCGCGCCTTGAAGAGCGCCGGCCTACCGTCCACGTCGGTGGCTATCGTCGTACAGGAAGTCGATGCGCGCCAGCCGCGCATCTCCGTGAATGCCGCGCAGCCCCTGAACCCCGCGTCGGTGATGAAGCTCCTCACCACCTATGCCGCGCTGGAGCTGCTAGGCCCCGCCTACACCTGGAAGACCGAGGCTTACACGCACGGAAAATTGACTGACGGCGTTCTGGAGGGCGATCTCATCCTCAAGGGCTACGGCGACCCCAAGCTTAATCTCGAAAATTTCTGGCTACTGCTGCGGCAACTGCGCGCCCGTGGCCTGCGCGAAATCCGCGGCGATCTGGTGCTGGATCACAGTTTTTTTGAGGCCGTTGATTACGATCCCGCGCGCTTCGACAACGAGCCGCTGCGCGCCTACAACGTCGCCCCCGATGCGCTGCTGGTGAATTTCAAAGCGGTGCGCTTACAGTTTGTTCCACAGCCCGATTCTCTATCGGTGCAAGTCATCGCCGACCCACTGCCCGCGCAGGTGGACATCATCAACCTGCTGACGCTCACGACCGCGCCGTGCAACGGCTGGAAGGAAGCGCTGCGGACAGACGTGACGACCAGCGCAACACGCTGGCGGGTGATACTCACCGGCAACTATTCCGCCGACTGCGGCGAGAAGATCACGCATCTGAGCCTGCTGACGCATCCGCAATTTGCATACGGTGTCTTCCGTCGGCTGTGGGAAGAATCCGGCGGCAAACTCACGGGTGGGATGCGAATAGCGACACTGCCGACTGACGCGCAACGCATGGCAGTCATGGAATCGCCCGCGCTCACCGAAGTGGTACGCGACATCAACAAATACAGTAACAACGTCATGGCGCGTCAGGTTTATCTCACGCTGGGCGCAGACGCGAGCAAGCGCCCAGCGCGCGAACAAGATGCCGACGCGGCGATTCGCGACTGGCTAGTGCGCAAGGGGCTCACCATGCCCGAGCTGGTCATCGACAATGGCGCCGGCCTCTCACGCAACGCCCGCATCAGCGCCGAGAGCCTGGGCAAACTACTGCTCGCAGCCTGGCGCAGCCCACTCATGCCGGAGTTCATCGCCTCACTGCCGCTTGTCGCTATCGACGGCACCATGCAAAACCGCCTCACCGCCAACAGCATCGCCGGCCAGGCGCACATCAAGACCGGCTCCCTTGAAGGTGCCCGCGCCATTGCCGGCTATGTGTTGGACAAGAATGGAAAGCAACAGGTCGTGGTATTTCTGGTGAACCACACCCATGCCGCCGCAAGCCAAGCAGCGCAGGATGCGTTGTTGCAGTGTGTTTATGAGCGGAGTTGCTGACCCGATAGCAGCGGGATGCAGTTCATGCGCCGGCTTCGCCGCGTAGGCGCACAAGTAGCGTTGCTAGCTCATCGGCCATAGTAAACGCCAGATGCAGGCGCACAGCGCGGCGGTCCGTCTCTTCGGGATACTCATGCACTAAGGCGTTACGAACCGCTCGGTACTGTTCCCAGCGTTCCGCATTGACATATCCCAGCCGCTCCAACCGATCTAGGACATCGCGCATGGGCGCATCTTCCAAAGGTTCGCGCAGTATCGCAACGAGAAACAAGCGCAGTACGCGCTGACCCAGCGCATCCTGCAAGCGGGCAAAGCGATAGGCGAACTGGTCGAGGGCGGCGACCAGACTCTCGTCCGGAGTTTCCAATTGAGGCCCATCTATAGTTTGCGGCAAGCGCTCCTGCGCCTTGGCCAGGTAGAAAGCGTGGCGCCCGCATTCCTGCAGCGCCTCGCGCAGCTTAATCAATGCGTCGACAGTCATAGCGCAACCCCCGGGCGCCGTCACCACTAGATCTATGCGCCGCTCGCCCAAGCGTCGATAAAGTCGGCCTAGCATGGCGATGCGTCGCTGCTCCAATTCCGCAGCACACAGATCGGATTCAATGAAGAGATCGATGTCGCCGCCACTGGCGGCGTCATCGAGACGCGAGCCGAACAGGTGCACGGGCGCGTGGAAAAACTCCAGCGCCGCTTCGCGTATGGCTTCCCTCTCTCGCTCAGTCAGTCTCATACGGCTAGCATACCCTCACAGTCCCAGTTCGCGCCAAATGGAATCCACGCGCCGCTTCACAGTTTCATCCATGACGATAGGCCGGCCCCACTCGCGGTTGGTTTCGCCGAACCATTTGTTGGTCGCGTCTATGCCCATCTTGCTGCCGAGGCCGGAGACCGGCGAGGCGAAATCGAGGTAATCGATGGGCGTGTTCTCTGCGATGAGGGTATCGCGCGCGGCGTCGACGCGCGTGGTGAGCGCCCAGATGACTTCCTTCCAATCACGCACATTCACATCGTCGTCGGTGACAATGATAAACTTGGTGTACATGAACTGGCGCAGGAAACTCCAGATGCCGAACATCACGCGCTTGGCGTGGCCGGGGTATTCCTTGCGGATGCTCACCACCGCCATGCGATAGGAGCAGCCCTCCGGCGGCAGATAAAAGTCGGTGATTTCCGGGAATTGCTTTTGCAGCAGCGGCAAGAAGATTTCGTTCAAGGCCACGCCCAACATGGCGGGTTCATCCGGCGGCTTGCCAGTGTAGGTGCTGTGATAAATCGCATCACGTCGCATGGTGATGCGCTCGACAGTGAAGACTGGAAAGCTCGCCTGCTCGTTGTAATAGCCGGTGTGGTCGCCGAAGGGACCTTCCAGCGCAATTTCGCCCGGGTGGATGACACCTTCGAGAATAATTTCTGCGCAAGCCGGCACCTGCAAATCCGAACCCAGGCACTTCACTACTTCCGTCTTCGCGCCGCGCAGCAGCCCTGCGAATTGATATTCGGAGAGCGCGTCCGGCACCGGCGTCACCGCCGCCAGCGTAGTTGCGGGATCGGCGCCCAAGACCAGCGCGAGGGGAAACGGTTGGTCGGGATGGCGCGCGCAATGATCGCGGTAATCCAGCGCGCCGCCCCGATGTGCCAGCCAGCGCATGATGAGCTTGTTGCGCCCGAGAAGTTGCTGGCGATAGATACCGAGATTCTGGCGCGGCTTGCTCGTACCGCGCGTCACCGTCAGTCCCCATGTGATGAGCGGTGCGGCATCGTCGGGCCAGCAGGTTTGTATAGGCAGGCTGCCTAAGTCCACGTCCTCGCCTTCGATCACCAACTCCTGACATGGCGCGGAGGACACCACCTTGGGCTGCATATTGAGTACTTGCTTGAGCAGCGGCAGCTTGTCCCATGCGTCTTTCCAGCCCTTGGGTGGCTCGGGCTCTTTGAGATAAGCGAGCAACTTGCCGACTTCGCGTAGCGAAGCGAGCGACGCCACAGATTCATTGCTCTCGACCACATTCACGCCTAGTGCCACTCGCCGCGTCGTGCCGAACAGATTGGCGAGCACCGGCATGCTGTGGCCCTTGGGCTTTTCGAAAAGCAACGCCGGGCCGCCCGCGCGCAACACGCGATCGCAAATCTCCGTCATCTCCAGCCGAGGATCAACCTCGACGGAAATCCGCTTCAACTCACCGAGACGTTCCAGTTGCGCAATGAAGTCACGCAGATCGTGGTATTTCATGAGGGTATGTGCAATTCAAGACAGCGGGATTATAGGTCCTATCCAATAATCAATCGCGCTGGGCGACCCGCAAGGTGTTACACTGCGCGCCGCGTTGTCGCTCCCATCAGTCTGCTTGATGACGCTCGCTACTCGACATTCCTCTCGATTTGCGCTCTTACTCCCCCTTAGAGATTCTGCCTAGACTGGTCGCTCCATTCGAGCGAGGCCGATCCAGGATTTATTCCATGAGCTTTACCGAACTCGGCCTCCGGGCTGAACTGCTGCGCGCTGTTGCCGACGAAGGCTATAC
>JBBQGH010000001.1:0-162176 GCA_038322845.1 Gammaproteobacteria bacterium | reverse complement strand
AGCCAGGCTCCAGCAGACCAAATTTGCAGCTCACCACGTTTTCAATATCCGCCATCCGTTCCAGAATATCCAGCGGAAAACCGCAGGGATGGAAGCGGCCAAAATTAAACTTGTGGCTGGGATACAGAACGATGGCCAGATTAGGCGCGGCGTCGCAAACGCGCTTACTGACCTCGTAAATCTCTTCGGGCGTCTGCGGATAAAAGGTAAATGGGTAGCCCAGCAGCGCAGTATGCGCCCCTGCTTTGGCCGCATGTTGAGCCATAGCGATATTCTGTTCGATGCTGTTAAAAATCAGCGTTACCCCGACCCCTATCTTGTCTTTGGCTTCGTCGGTGGCGATGGTGACAAAGCGCTTGGCTTCTTCGAAAGTCACGCCCGCTTCAAGTGTCAGCAGCGTGGAAACAAAGCCATGCTTAACGGCTTGACGTATGTCGTGACGGATGCCTTCTTCGTCCAGCTCCTGAAGATCAGGCGTAAATGAGGGAAAGGTGCAATTCTCGATGCCGCGAAGATGCTGCTTCGCCCATTTTTTCAATTCGCTTCTATGAACCTGCATATCTTTCCTTTAGCTTACTCAGTTGCTTTGTGAAGCCTCTTAAGCGACCACCAGCACAGGATTGTGCACACAATTTTGCTCAATTCGACTCCGGCCTAACATAGCATAAGGCTTCGCGGTCACCCCAAATATTTCAAGCAATTTACCAATGGGTGCAGCGCAGCATGTTGCTAAAATACTACATACAACAAGGGTTTACTTTGTAATTTAGCTGTGTACTGAGCAGCGTTTTCAACGCGAGAATATGCCATTCGGGTGATCGAAAATTGATCCACTCTGTCGCGCTGTTCACGGTTATTTTGCTAGACAAAATAACCGTGAACACGTCTCACGTTGCATACTCAAACCAATGAGTGATTAGCTGCTCCGCCGTACGCAAACTAAGCGCATGGATGGTATAAGTTGGATTGACGGCGCCGGCACTGGGAAAGAGACTGGATCCCGCTAACAGGAGATTGCGGACGTCATGGCAACGGCCGTAACTATCGGTGACCGAGGTGGCGGCATCTTTGCCCATCACCGTACCGCCGGCAATGTGCGCGAAGACCGGTGGCGCTGACCAATATTCTTTGCTGCGCGCAGCCTTGTAGATAATCTTGCCTTGCTCGATGGTATGAGCCCACAGTGCCATCGCTTCGTCGCCCAGGGTATGTGTGAGGCGCGGTAACCTTAGACCATAGCGATCTTTTTCGGCGACGAGTTCCACGCGATTAGCGTCGTCGGGCAGGCTTTCGCAAAGTGCGCCGAGTAGCGCCAGATGCTTGGCGCCACGCTTGATGAAATCATGCAGGGCTGTGCCCATGATGTCCGGCCGTGTATTGGCGATGCCCAGCAAGTCATTGGGCTTCACCGCATTGGCGATGGCCCACGTGGTGCTGCCGAAAGGCCGGCCCGGCTGTTGTTTCGCGTAAGCATCCTGACACGTGAGCTGCGCACCGCTAACGCCCAGATGGCAATCGGTTTCTTCTTCGAACATGCCGTAGAGCTGCGCCAGCGCATGTGCCATGACCGACTTGCCCACCAGGCCGCTGGCGTTGGCAATCCCCCGCTGCTGCTTGGCGCTAGTGGAGTTGAGTAGCAGGCGGCTGTTCTGTATCGCCGCCGAGGCGAGAATTACCACCGACGCATGCAGCTTTTTTTTCGATCCTTTGCTATCGAAGTATTCAACGCCGGTGGCACGATTAGCTTTATCGACCAGCACGCGGGCAACAGTGCTATGCGGCACAAAGCGCGCACCCGCCGCCTGTGCTTGCGGTATGTAAATCGCAAGGGGATTCGCCAGCGCCATGATGGGGCAGCCGGCGTCGCACCAACCATCGTAGAGACACGCGGCACGACCTTTGTACGGTGCCGATAGGATCGCGGCCGGATAGGGCGCAGTTTTCATGCCTAGCGCGTGAAAACCGCGCGCTAGTAATTCGCCCTGTTTGAATACCGGTAGCGGCGGCAGCGGGTAAGCTACGCCAGCGGGCCGCCATACTTCGGCCGCCGCGTCGCCGGAAATTCCAACTTCTTCCTGAATGCGATCGTAATACGGTCGCAGTTCGTCGTAGGAGAGGGGCCAATCGCGACCACGCCCATACAGCGACTTCATACGAAAGTCTTCCGAGTGTAAGCGCGGCCATCCAGCATAGTGGTGCAGGGCGGCGCCGCCCAAGCCCCAGCCGGATGCCATGTTATAGCCGATGGGATGTTTGCCGCCTGGCAACACCGGCGCGCCGCCCCACTTCAAACGCCGCGCCCAAATTTGCGAACTGACCAGGTCGCCGCTCTTCCAGGCCGGGCCCGCTTCGAGCACCACCACGCGCTTGCCCGCTTGGGCCAGCTTCGCCGCCAACAAACTCCCGGCGGCGCCAGCGCCGACGATGACTACATCGGTTTTCTTGCTGCCCGACATTGCTTCACCTCCAATGAGACGAGCGCGCAAAACTCGGCGCACGCCTTAACGCGTATATTCGCCCCAGTGCTTTATCATGTGCTCGACCGAGCGCTCAGCGACGGCGTAGAGCGTATAGGTCGGACTGCTACCGCTACCCGATGGGAACAAGCCGCTGCCCGCCAGTACGACATTGGGTGCGTCGTGCGTGCGGCCGTAACTGTCGCACACGGATGATTTTGTATCAGCGCCCATGATAGTGCCGCCGATCACATGACCTCCCGCCATGGGGCCGGTCCAAACGTCCTTGGCGCCGGCGGCTTTCATCACTGCGCGTCCCTCTTCGATGAGGTATTTCCATAGCGCCCGAGTATTGTCAGCGGCGCGATAATTCAAACGCGCCAGCGGCATGCCATGCTGGTCGGTTTCCTTGGCGAGCGTTATGCGGTTGTCTCGGTCGGGGATGGCGCCCGCGAAACCCGCCATACTCGCCAGATGTTTGGCCGCCTTGCGCATGAAACTGTGTAGTTCGTTGCCGAAAAGATCGGCGCGGCTGGTGGCGATCCCCAGCAAATCGTTCGGCTTGAGCGAAGGTGCAATCTGCCATTGGTAGGGGCCAAAAATGTCCGGGCGCTTTTTGCTGACATGATCGCCACGACTCAGCAATTGACCGGCATTCACGCCCTTGTGATTTTCCGTTTCCTCGTCGAACATGCCGTAAATGACCGCCACCGCATCGGTGGTGAGATAGGCGCCGACCAGTCCGCTCGAGTTCGCCAAGCCTTGCGGATGTACGTCGCTCGCCGAATTTAGTAGCAGGCGCGGATTCTGCACCATCGAGGTGGCGAGAATCACGACGTGCGCCTCCAGCGTTTCCTTTTTGCCCTGGCTTACGTATTCGACGCCGCTGGCCCGCCCGTCCGTGCCCGTCAACACCCGGGTCACCGAGCAATGCTCGCGAAACTCGGCTCCCGCCTGACGCGCTGCTTCAAGATGGGTGACAAGTGGATTGGCGAAAGCGCCTATAGGGCAACCGGCTTCGCACCAACCATCGTACAAACAAGGCGCGCGCCCGTTGTAGACTTTGGAATTAATAATGACCGGTAACGGCGCGGTCTTCAAACCCACTTTGGCGAAACCGCGCGCGAGCAACTTGGCCTGATTGAAAAGCTTGTGCGGCGGCATGGGATAAGGAACGCCCTTGGGCCGCCACACCTCCTGTCGCGCATCGCCAGCGATGCCCATTTCCGTCTGTATGCGGTCGTAGTACGGACGCAAATCGTCGTAGCTGATGGGCCAATCCAAACCCTTGCCAAATACGGTGTGCGTACGGAAATCGGACGGCCGCAGACGCGGCCAAGTGCCGAAGTGATGCAGCGCGGCGCCGCCAAAGCCCGTCCCCGTACTTTGGGTGTGGCTAAACACCGCCTGTCCTGGGGGCTGCATGAGTAAAGGACCGCTCCACTTCAAGCGCCTTGCCCATATCTGGGAACTGTAGAGATCGTCCAGCTTCCAGGCGGGGCCGGCTTCAAGCACGACCACCCGCTTGCCGGCCTTGGCCAGTCGCGCGGCGTAAAGCGAACCGGCCGCGCCGGCGCCGACAATCACTACATCAACCATTTGATTCGCGCTCATCGATTCACCATTTGCTCGGCGGCGTGATATGCGCCATGTAAGGCACGCCTAATTTCTCGAAGCCTTCTTCCGTGCCATACACCACATCTACCGCGTCGCTGCGTACGACGAAATAGAACAGCGGAGCGGGAATGCCCTCCCATCCATCCGGCATGCCCTGCCCCATGCTGCGCACGACGGCTTCGGCCTGCGCGGCACTCAATTCGTGAAACGCTTTCTTGTGCTGCTTACCGCTCGCCGCATTCAAGCCCATCAAGCCGGCCTTGTAGAAACCGACGTAGGGCGCGGGCCAGTCCATGTAGCGCAACATGAGCAAACTGTCTTTCGCTTCAACGGCGAGATGGTAATCAATGAAATGGCTGAGGCCTGCCTCCTTAGCGCCCGGCAGTAGCACTTCACCGAAGGCCTCCAGGGTCGTAACTTCTTCCGGTGTTAACACCTTGATTGGCACGGCGGCAGCACGCGCCTCGCTGGGACTCATCAGCAGGCTGAGCCCATTCAGATTGATCGCCAGCAAACCGAGGCCCGACTTCCTCAGGAAATCTCGTCTGTCCATTTGCATATAATTCTCCAATCCACGAGACGCTGATCCAAACTGTTACAGAAGTCCGGATGATAAACCACAAAAGAAAAGGCGCGCCGCAGGGCGCGCCTTTTCTGGTTGCGTCAGACCGAATCGGTTTTCGAGTCGGCTTTTGAATCAGCCTTCTATCTTCGCCTTCATGCGCTGGATCGCTTCGAGCTCCCAGTTCTTCGGCTCGGTGCGCGGCTCCCAGTAGGTACGGCGCTCGGGGCACTTGATCAACGCGTCCATCAGGATTTGCTGTCCGAAGCAGCGCCAACCCAGCGGGCCGGGTAGGCCCGATGGATCGCCCCAGGCACACAGGCCTTCGTTGATGACGATGGAATCTGAGACCGGCTGGGCACGCGTACCCAACGCCCACATGACGTCGCGCAGATCGTAAGGATCGATGTCCGGCCCGACGCAGATGTAGTACTTGCTGCCGTTACCGATATAACCGTGCGGGCAGGCGTAGAGCGCCGTGAGCACCTGTTTGCCATAGTGCGGCGATTTCTCGAAGCCATCCACCGTGGTCTGCACGACGATAGTTTCGAGGTCGTAGGAGACGACGTTCTTGACCTTGTAGTTGTTATCGCGCAGATAGATCAGCGCTTCGGTTTCGAAGAACATATCAGCGAAGGCGACGTGCGGGCCTTGGTGGTTCAGGCCGCTAGAAGACCAGGTAGTCATCCACATCGGATTCTTGCGATGCGTGATGGTCTTGATGCGGAACATCGGCATCTCGTGGTTGCCCAGCAGATGCCCTTGATAAACGCCCTCCGCAAATTTCGGCACGAGGTAGTCCTTCGGCAGAAACTCGCCTTCGATGATGATTTCCGCATGCGCAGGCACCATCAGGCCGGGTATGGTTTCCGATTCCACAACTTCAACCGCGGAACCTCGCAGGCCGCCCGCCACAGCGTACTCGTCGACGCCGTCTTGCGGCCAAACCAGACCGGAGCGCACTGCCGCCACCGCCGGGATCGACGGGTCGCAGCACATGGCATACGCTGCCGGCATCGGCTTGTTGAAGCGACGATAATTGTCGCGGAAATACATGCCGCCATCGGACGCGATAGGGCCGTCGTAAATCATGGCAACGCACATGTGGCTCTTGCGCAGTTCTTCCGCCATGGGCTTGGATGGTTCGCCATCGTCCCACTCGAAGAAACCACAGCGCCAAACACCCAGATCATGTGTCTTGGTGGCCGGATCGTAAATGATGAACTGGCCGCCACCACAGGGGCTCCACGGCACGGTTTCGAATTCGACCCAGTTGCTCGGAAGTTGCTTGGAGATGTCGATATCGGCTTCCTTGATAACGACTTCTTTGCAGGGCGCGTCCTTTTTGTCGATCTGCTTGGCCGGAATCAGATTCGTCTTGAGTGTACGGAACTTAGCGAGCAATTCTTCCTTGGAGGTGACGCCGCACATGCGCAGCACGCGGCCACGTTCGGCCCAGGGGTTGATCACCACGGGAATGTCCGGCCGGTTGTTGATCGGTTTCTCGATCACGCCGATGGGCACATTGGGCAGGGTATGCAAATAGCGCAGGGTGGCGCGCAGTTCACTTTCCATCATCTTGCCGTTGGCGCCAGGGCAGTTGATGACGCGCATCTGCTCAGCCTTAAGATCGGCTGGCACGGCATCAACGATGGAGTTGGGATCGCCCGCTTTGATCGGCGTCTTGATACGGAGTACGTGGCCAATCTTTTCTTCGTCAGCCAACCAGTCGCGCAAGGATTTCCAAGGATATGCCATGGTTCTCACCTTCTCTTCACAATGAATCGATTACCAGCACCAATCCCATTCCATCTTCATTTCGTAGACAAAAAAAGGGAGGGCTAAGCCCTCCCTTTTTTATCAGTACGAGTGGATCAGCTTCGTACCTTCGATGGTGAAGCCCACCGGAATCAAATATGAAGCGGTGATCTTGGTGGGGCGAATGGCAAAATGCTCTTCAATCTTGGAATTGTAGAAATTGCATTCTGCATCTTCGCCGCGCCAGATCTCGCCGAACTTCAAGTTGGAGCTAACAGTTTGCACCAGTTGATGGACCAGGGGCTTCTTGCTGTTCACATCGGAAGTGGGGAAGTGGATCGTGTGAAACAGGTCGGTGCCGAAAGGCTTAGGCAGTTCAGCCGGGGTGATCTTCTCTTTCAATGTGAAAGAAGCATCGATCAGACGCTCGCCTTTGGATTCGCACCAGGAGGAGTAGCGCATGCCGGGAACCACGCCTTTCAGGGCCGGGTTTAGATTGTGCAGGTGACGGTTGGTGGTACCGAGGTTCACCCGGCCGTACTTCTTGGGGAAGCCCATGAACCAGCCGCGCAACATGCTGAAGTCCTTGTCCACCCAGATATACACGACGCGTTGACCTTCAACACCATTAAGGCTGCAACGCACGCCGAGCAAACACTCTTGATATTGCACTTGATAGGCATTGGTGCCGAGCATGTCTTCGGCGCCCGACCAGATGCCTTGCCAGTCGCCAAACCACACGTAGGCGCCGTCCGGTTCTTCCTTTGACAGCTCTAGGGGCTCGGGGAGCAGCTTACGGATTTCATCGGGATTGGCCTTGAAATGCACGGCGAACAGGTCGACACCGAAATTCCAGGGCAAGGGGCCAACGGTGTTGGCACGGCCGTTGGGGGAAAACGGGACTGAATAACCCTTCAGATCTGCGAGTGACATAAACAGCTCCTCTACTTTTATTGGGTGGATATAACTGAATAAGGTGAATAGGTAAATAGGTAAATACGACGAAACGGGAATTACACGGAATTCATTTTAGGCAAGACGGCAACGCTACAGGTAATGAATTGAGGGCCGTAAGCCATAACCTTCGTGAATTGCATTTCATTCTGAACCGTGAAGTTTAACATAAGTTGATTGGTATTCTGGGCGTACCCGCCAGCGCAGAATTAGGGGCGTATTGTCAGTGCGCTTCTGACTGACATGGTGCAGCAAGGTCTAAGGTGCCGCCATCCACGGCGGACATCCACATACGGCCGCTGTACATGAAAGGCACCAGCTTGAGCAGCCCGGTGCGCACCCCATATTCGATCACCACGTGGCTGTTGAGCTGGACCCAAGTCGGTCCGATTTTTATTTCATAGGCCAAGGGGGCGCCGGAGAGGCTGCTACTCGGCGTCTGCGCCACCTCTTTCGAGAACTCATTCACTTTCACGTTGGTCGCATCCCCTTTGTCGCCTTTTAAGACGAAGTAGCCCATGCCATCGCGGGGTTGCGACTCCGGAGCAAGCGCCCCCAGCGTGTGCTGTAGCGCAGGCAACAAGCGTGGGCCTTGTGGCGTCGGGATCATACGATCAGGAGTGGCATCGACTCCGCCACCCATAGGCGCCGTCAAATAAACGGTGACCGGCGCTTTGTCACTTGGCGCAGTAGGCCCCGTACCGCCGAGGTTGCGCGGGATGAGTACACTGGCGACAACCGGCATACCCATGTACCAGTTGAGGCTGACTTTATCCGCCTTGACACTATTATTGGCAGCCCCGGCACTCGAGGTTATGGCAAGCAATGTGGTAACCGCGCAGACAACATAAAAGGCGGATCTGATTCGTTCTACCATCGCGTAATTTTCCCGTGGATTTTTTCGAGCGGCGTCTTGCGACGCTCAATTGGAATCGAGTCGGACTCGATTCGGACTCGATGCTTATCGAGTCCGAATTTTAATCGAGTTTGAACGCGATCGGCAATTCGGCGACATATTGCACATCACCATGTGGAAAACGCCACTCCAGGAGCGCAGAAATCACTGCCTTGTCGAACACTCGCTCCGGATCCGCTTTGACGATGACCACTTTGGAGACGTGCCCGTCCGGCTCGATGGTGATATGGGCAACTACGCGACCTTCGACCCCATCCCGCTTGGCAAGGCGCGGGTACTCCGGCTCAACCTTGTACAAAGGCACGACGCCCTTACGCACGGCTGGCTGGGGCGGCGGTGTACGCACCGGCGCGGCCACCGCTGGCGCGGTAGGAGCAACCTTGGTTGGGATACTCACACCCGTACCGGGACCAGGCCCCGGCGCGTCCATGGCAATGGGGGCGGACTCAGGCTGCGGCTTTTTTGGAACCTCTTTGCGAACTTCCGGTTTGGGCTCGGGCTTGGGTTCGGGCTCCGGCGGTTTTTCTTCCTCTACCTGTTTAGGCTCGGGTGCCTTCGCCATCTCGACCTTCATGATCTTTTCAGCTTTTTGCTTAGTTATCGCATCAAAATCGACCGACATCACGCCGTAGATCAGTGCGGCTTCAATCAGCAAGCCGAGCAGGATCGCTTTGGGCATGGAGAGCGTGTAGGCGCTCTTGGCCTCCTTAGTCGCCCACAGCGCGCGGGGTCGCTTCGGACGATCCAGATCGTCAGCAACGAGCGCGCCACTCATCCGGCACTATCCGTGCGAGTCGCGATACCTACCGAAGTAATACCTGTGGCACGCACCACGTCCATCACCTTCAACACATTTTGCAGAGAAACACCTTTGTCCCCGGCGATAACCACTTCAACTTTGCTAGTGAGCTTAGCTTCCTGCAACATGACGCCAAGCTGGCGTTCATCGACCAGCTGCCCTTCTATGTACATCTTGCCGTCCTTTTCGACGCCGATGGTGATCTTGGAAGATGGCAAATCTTGCGCGGTCGAAGAACCGGGCAACTCCAGCTGAATGCCCATGCCGGTGATCATCTTCAGCGCGACAATCATGAAAAACACCAGCAGGAACATCATGATGTCGATCATTGGAATGATCTCGATACGTGGCTTATCCACGTGGAAGTAGCTGTGGCCGCGTCGCATTACCGCGCTCCAGCCAAGCTGCCAGCGGTTGGCATGACCGGCAGGCCTTTTTCCAGCGGCTGCCCTTGGTGCGCGGCACCGCCGCCATGGAGGCGATTGATGACCATCACTTTAATGAGTTCCATCTGGTGCATAGCTAGACGAACGCGCTTATTGAAGTAGTTCAGGAAGATGATGGCAATAATCGCGATCACCAGCCCAAAGCCGGTGGCGATCAGCGCGTGGGCGATACCCGCGGTCACGGCGTTAGGATTGCCACCGCCGGCAGTACCGAGCACGTTGAAGGACTCAATCATGCCAATAATCGTACCGAAGAGCCCCATCAGCGGCGCCAGCGTCACCGAGGTATCCAGCATCCACATGTTCCTGTCGAATTTGGGCAGCTGCCAGAGGATCGTTTCCTCAATATGCCTATCCATGTCGCCTGAGCTTTCGCCACGCGAGGCGATGGCGGTGGTGAGCAGCCCCGCCTGCACGGTGCCTTCGTAGTGCTTGGCAACGGCCACCAGGTCATTTACGCCCTGGTACTTAACCAATTGAACGTCATGCTCCATGGAGTTGCCGGCCCGGATCACCCGGCTGAAAAAATACCCGCGTTCAATAATCACCGCCAGCGTAATGACGAGCAGCACCGCCATTAAAGGCAGCAAGCCGCCGGAGAGAATACTGAGTTCTATGATGGTCTGTAGCATGGTCAAGACTCCTTAGGTGGTCTGTGCAGCGATGCGCGATAATCAATCTGTCATGCGACTTTGTCAAGGGCATATTTACGGCAGAAACACGCGAGAAAACCGCTCGCTGCGACGTCATAAAAAAACGGGGGCATATGCCCCCGTTTTTTGAATTGCCGGGTATCGTAATTGCAGTGCCCGCACACGCACGCTCCCGCTTAGCCTGCCTTATTGGCGAGTGGATGCCCCTTCGTAAGCTTGCCGAACGCGTAGCCCTGAACTTGCGCGGCCTGAGTGACAATAGTGAACTTGACATACCAGCCTGACAACAAGGCCAATACGGCACCCACCAGCGCTGGCGAACCCCCAAGATTTGGCAAGACGAAGGGCAACGCAATTAGCGCAGCGGGCAGGACGTTGCCGACCCACAACGTGACACCGCTGATTTTTCCCAGCGCAGCCAAGGCGGCCGGAGGCGCGTTCGATGCTACCAAGGCGCCACGGTAGCTGCTCCACGCGATAACACGTAGCGCCAGCAGCCCTAACAGAACATATTCCAGCCAAGCCGGTATTACCCCACCGAACACGGTCAACAGCACCAACAAGCCAGCCGCACCTTCGACCAGGCCAGTGGCGATAATCAGCGGCACTACCGCCGGTTCTCTCCAGGCGGGAATACCTTTTGAGGCCTTCAGGATACGCCCCTGGCAATACAGAAAGCCGGCGGCACCTATGGCGGAAGCGGCAACGAGTAGCGGCATCTGCAAGACTATGCCGGCTAACGCCAATGCAAAGGTTACGCTTGCCACGAAGGCCTCGCGCGTCATCCACGAGGTCTCAGGGTGAAAGAATACGTTAATGGCGCGCCAAGGCCGACCGATTTCTAGCCAGACCAAACTTAAGCCCGCGGCCACTAAAGCGAGCGCTATCAATTCCACGGCCAGAGGCGGCGCCTGGGGATAAGTTGCAATCACCAGCAGCAATAAAAGCCCGCTGCCGGTGCCCCCGAACATGAAGTTGCTGGCGGCGCGCCAGTCCCAGTTCTTTTGAATGAAGGAACCGATGCGTATCATAGGTGCTCCTTGTCCCACAGATAATAAAAGCCAGGCTTCGTACCGAGTTCCACGTGCATTTGGAAATAGGTATTTTCGGTGAGCAATTGAGAGACGTTGCTGTCCATGTCCTCAAGGTTGCCAAAGTGCAGCGCATCGGCGATGCAGGAATTGACGCAAGCGGGCGTGGCCTCCGGATCGATACCCGGTACCAGACCCTTCGCCTTGCCGGAATCGACGCGATCGGAGCAGAAAGTGCACTTTTGGGCGACGCCCAAGCGTGCCTCGTCAAACCGTTTGCTCTCAGTTTGCGTTGGGCCGGCATCGTAAGCGTAGCTCGGCTTGTCCACCTTATAACGAGCCTGATAGGGGCAAGCGACAGCGCAGTAGGCGCAGCCGATGCAAATATCATAGTCGATAGTGACGATACCGTCGTCGCGCTGGCCGGTGGCAGTGCTGGGGCAGACGTGCATGCAAGGTGGATCCTCGCAGTGCTGACAACCGACCGGCATAAATACCCGTTCAACATTCGGGTACTCGCCCAGTTCGATGTCCAGTACTTTGCGCCACTGCACTCCGGGAGGCGTAGCATTCGTTTGTTTGCAAGCAGCCGTGCAGGTCTGACAACCAACACAGCGCCGCAGGTCCGCAATCATTACATATCGAGTCACGTTTAAGCCTCCACGCGGGTAACGCTAACTTTCACTGCATCGACGGAACCGCCGGTGCCATCAAGCAAGTCCATATTCATCGGCACCAAATCGTTCAGGCTGGGCATCTGGAAGTCCTTGGCATACGGCGTCTTCCAGTGGCCAAACTGACCGATCATGACGATCACATCCGGGCGACAGCCTTGGCGCAAAATCGCCTTGCCGCGCGTCTTGCCGACGGGCGAGGCGATTTCGATGATCTGGCCGTCTTCGATACCTAGGGACGCCGCGGTCTTCTTGTTGATCATGATGCCGCTGTGGCCCGCTACGTTCTCGGCCACTTCGCGCATCAACTGGATGCCGACGTTGCCACCCCAGGCGTACTGCATGCTGCGTGAGGTCAACAACCAGAAGGGGAAGTCCTTGATCTTGACTTTGTAGTTGCGTTCGTAGGCATCGTCCCAGATTTTATTGATGTCCTTGTACTCGGGCATCGCCTCGTATTCTTTGAGCTGGTGGTCCCACCAAGTGGCGCCTTGCTCGTGCAGACGATTGGTCAATTGCTGGCCGACACGGAATACGCGTTCCTGGTAGGGCAACTCAAAGCGCAGCCCTTGATCCACCATCTTGGGATAAAGGTACCAGTTGATGTGCGGGAAAGGCTTGACGCGGAAGCCGTGCTCCTTGAAGTAGTCGAGCCCTTCCGCCGATTTGCCACCCGTGACATCGAAGCTGGCGGCTTTGCAGACGGCGTCCCAAACGACCTCGGGGCTATTCACCTTGTCCGCCGGAACAGAGAAGTCGTAGGCATCGGTCTTGAGCGGCAAGCCGCAGACGCCAACGTTGATCATGAAGTTGTAGTTTTCCAGGAGGCCGCAGCGCTTGGCAAGCTCGGCGCCGATCCAGGTGAAATCACGCGTATCGCCAATGGGCTTGGTCACAGGCTGACGCAGGATCCAACCTTCGGAATCCCAGAACTGCTCGAAGTAGTGGGTGCCACCCAGACGGATCAACTGCGTACCTTCAAGGTCAGTGCAGTCAGGCAGCAGAATGTCGGCGAAATGGTTGGTTTCGTCGTGGGTGTATGCGAAAGACACCTGGAAGGGGAAGGTGGCGATGGTTTCGCCTAAGCGCGTGGTTTCGGAGAAGGAGATCACAGGGTTGCAGCGATAGACAATCCAAACTTCCGGCGGTTTGGGTTGTACCCAGGTTTCAGCACCGCGCCCTTGCAAACGCATCCACGCCAGGCTGGACGAGCCGAGCGGCTGGGCATAGAAGCCGGCACCTACGCCTGGTGTTAAGGTCTGGTGCGCATGGCGGTCCTCAGGTTTATCTATCCAATTGGCCTTGTCCGTCGGGTTGAATGGATAGCTCATAAAGCCATCCGGGCCCGGCGTGCAAGAAGCCATACGATCCGATTCAGGGCCGACGATCAATGTGGTGCTGCCCAGCAGACCACCCGGCACTTCCAGCGAGCCTGTCAGTACGTGCAGAATCGTACGGCCCCAGACGCATTCATAAGCGCCCCAGCCGTTATTCACCGACTTGCCGAGCATCACCGCAACCGGCCGGAAGGGAAGCATACGGCCCGAGACTTCTTTCATTTCACCGATATGCGCGTGCGCCAGGAATTCATTGGCAATGCGTCGTATCGTGTCCGCCGAAACGTCACAGATAGCGGCGGCCCATTCCGGCGTATGCGATTTCATGTGATGCATGAGCTTCTCATGCGCAGGGTCCGCATCGATGTTCACATGCTCCCAAACCTGATCGTCGGCGCCAACTTCTACCGCACTAAGCTTGAAATGCCCGCTGATAGCGGGGTCGGTATCCTTTGTGTCGTGCGGCACTGCACTGTTGGTTTTCAAATCCCAAATGAGCGGTTTACGTGTTTCCTTATCGCGTAGATAGTAGCCATTCGGTCCAATGAGATAAGGCGAACCGGTGTGATGCTTAAGGAAGGGAACGTCGAGCTCTTCAGGCTTGTGCTCGAACAACAGCACGTTGATCATGGCATAAAGGAAAGCCGAGTCCGTCTTCGGCTTGATCGGCACCCACTCTTCCGAGGTCCCCCCAGTTACCGAGAGATGCGGTTCTATCTGTACTCGTTTCAAGCCGCGCACCCGTGCGTCCGCCTGACGGCGCACGCTGGTCACGCCACCCGAGGCGTCGATGTTGTTACCGAAGGCGACGATGTAATCACAGAGCGGTGTATCGGGGCTCACGGTGAAGGCGCGATGCCACAGCTCGCCGTAAAGATGCTCGGCGTGATAGCACTTCACTGTTCCGCCCGCACCCAGGCTCGAATCGAGGGGCCCCCAAGCGGCGAATAGCGCAGGGAAAGCACCCATATAACTTAGCGGCGTGCCCGCGCCGCCGGTGGAAAAGGCTAGCTTCGGGTTGCCGTTTTCATCGACCAGCCCCTCCTGGCGGATTTTGTTAAGGCGCGCGCCTACCGTATCCAACGCCTCGTCCCAGGAAATTTCGACCCAACCCGGGTCTTCGTTTTTGCCTTTTTTCGGATTGGTGCGCTTCATAGGCTTGAGTAGGCGGCTCGGGTTGTAGAGCTTCTGCACCAAACCGTAAGGCTTAACGCAGACCTTGCCGTCTGCGGGGTGCAGTCCCTTGCCGTTGTAGTTGGGCTCAACCTTAGTGGCCACACCATCTACAACCTCGACTGTCAGCATGTCGGGGCCATTCACGCACTGATAACAGTAAGTGGCGACTTTCGTCGTCTTGCCTTCAGTTGCGTACTTCATCGTGCTTTCGGTGGTATTAGACATGCCGCTCTTGCCTCCTCCTAAAATACTTCCACGCCGTTCATGGTAATGAGCCGCTGAACGGGCCTGACGGGGATTAACGCGCAATTCACTTGAAGTTCACGTTGACGAAGACTGTACTAATTTCATCTTCAGCTGTTCAACGCAAAATATAGTAAATACCCGAGACGGGCTATCCTCCAAGTCCATTTGTTATCCTAATCCTACTGTTGATTTAAATCAAAGAAAATCCTCGAGGCTTGCCCGCAATGGGGACGTCACCAACCCTCTATCAGACATCCAAAGGATTGACTTCGTAGCGAAAAAGCTTAAGCATACGTTGCCCCTACAGAGGCTGAACCGGGCAGCAGAAAAATCGGTCATGAAGGACTCGGGGCAGGACAAAGCTGGAGGAAAATTGTGCTAAGTGCACTCATGGTCACGCAGCGGGCGGCTCCCCTGCTGGCCCGCTATCCCTTGTTTGAATCGGGCGACCTTGACGAAGTCCGCGAGCGCGTCGCCGGTATTTTTTGCCCGCACGAGCTCAAGGTGACAGGGCGTAACCATCGCGTCAAAGCCAGCATGTACCACGCACCGGTGGGCGGGGTTTCGCTGAATCGGCTGCGCTATGGCGCGACGGTCGCGATAGATCCTGGTTGCCTGCAGGACTTTCTGCTGGTCATGATGCCCCTGTCGGGCAGCGCTGAAGTTCATTGCGGAAATCAACACATACATTCCACTCCCAGCCTCGCGTCGGTGGTGACGCCCACCCTAGCCATGCGGGAAACCAATCATGCCAACAGCGACCAGATCATGGTGCGCATCGAACGTTCGTTGCTGGAGCGGGTCTGCGCGCAACACCTAGGTCACGAGCTGCGTCATCCCATCGAGTTTCAGTTGGGCATGGATTTGACGCAGAAGAGCAGTGAGAGCTGGCTGGCCTTGATTGCCTATCTTATAGGCGAGCTCGACCGTGTAGGTACACCGTTGCTGTCGCCGCTGGCACAAGCGCAAATTGAGCATTTGATGGTGACCACCTTGCTGCTGATGCAGCCGCATAATTTCCGCAGCGAGTTGTTGCAACCCGCACCGGCGTTAGCGCCCAGTTACGTCAAACGCGTAGAAGAATACATTGAGCAAAATGCCGACCAGCCACTTACCGTGAGCGAGCTAGCTGCTTACGCCGGAGTCAGCACCAGCGCGCTTTTCGCCGGCTTCCGCGAGTTCCGCAACACCAGTCCTATGGCTCACTTGAAGGCGGTCCGCTTGCAACGCGTGCGCGAGGACCTAAACCGGACTTCTATTGGCCGCGACAACGTGACCAAAATTGCCATGCGCTGGGGCTTTGTACATCTCGGTCACTTCACCGCCGGCTACAAGCGAAAATTCGGCGAGTCGCCCTCGGAAACTTTGGCGCGCGGTGGCTAGCGCCCAAGAAGCAAGACCTCAGTTCGCCAAGCAGAGTTTCAAAACCTCCTTAAAGCGAGCGCCTTGCTCGTCGGCCAGCGCCGCTTCGCGCAATTCGCGTACATGGCGAGCGGCGTCACCTTTGCTTCTGAGCTGCTCCAACGCATTCATGATGGCCTTGAAATTGTGCGAGCCGCGTTCGTGCGTCTCGCCATAGCCTTTCACCAGACGCTGGCATTCCGCCACTTCCACCGCCAGCGCATAGTCGCTGGCCGCCAGCGCGCGCACGCGATCAAGCCAGGCGGTAATGTTGCTATCCTCCACCTGATAGCGCAGCGTGACACGCCGCCAGCGCCGCATGCCCGCCACAAAGTACAGCAACAGGAAACCGGCCAAGCTAGTGGTCTGGATAATTCTGCCCTTGCTCGTGAACTTGCCGAGGAAATTGCGCAGGCCACTCGATTGCATGATCCAGCGCCCTAAGCCGGCTGGCAAGGTATCGCAGATTTCTTCGATGCGGGGATGCATGAACTCGTTAATGCGCAACACCTGCTCCGACTTGGCGCGCACCTCCAAGCCTACGCGGCGAAAGCGGGCGGCGCGCGTCTTGAGGTCAGCCACACGTATGGTGTCCTCATAAGACATCCACAGCGCGAGGTAGCGCGCCGTCTCGATGCCGAGCCGATAACTGCCGTCGCCATTACGTTGGTCCAGCTCCACGACAGGCTGCAACCGATCGAGGTATTGATTTGCGTAAGCCACGTCCTGATAGTCGAGCATGCGCTTCACGCCTTCGGCGACAATAGTCCGCAAGGCTTCTGGCAGCGCGCCCACGCGCGCGCGCAGGGCATCAAGCGCAGGGTGGCTCCCCTTGGGCGTCGGCGCAGCAACGGGTGCCGCCGACTTAACGATGCTCGCGCCAACCGGGTTTTCTGCTTGGGCGTACCCGACTGCAAAAGCTTTCAGACTGGGTTCCACGCCCACGCCGCCGCGCCGGACAGCTTCTTCGAAATCCTTGCGTTGGAAGGGCAACACGCCGGCGCCCGCCAAGGCGCCAAAGAGCACGGCGCTGAGCACACTGCCGGTCGCCTCGGCGATTTTGGCCATGTCAGTGTAGATGAAGCGCTTGGCAGCGGCCTGCCCAGCTTCGATAAACTTGCTGCTGTCGATGATGCCGTCGCCCATAGCCGATTTTTCGCCGATGGTATAGACGCGGTGGGTGGAGGCGATCATGGTGGTGCGGTCGGGCGTCACGATACCGCGCGTGATCGCGCGACCGGCTTCCATCAGCTCGGAAGCCAGCACTATGTCTACGTCCCCCGGGATCGGCATCAGCGCTAGAACCGAGGATTTTCCCGCACTTTTTTCCGCCGACTCGGGGAAGATTTCCACATAATAAATAGTCGCGCCAGTTCGTTGCGCGACGCCGGGCACCGAAGTACTTTGCGCCTTGTAGCCCGAATGTTCTGCCAGATCCACGATCCAGTCGGCCAGTACCCCGCCGCCTTCACCGCCCATGGCCAGAATGGCGATAGAAATCGCTCTTGGTTTGTTACTCGTCACGCCTAATTCCTCTCGCCCTTATTCTCACGCCCATATCTAAATACATATGGTCTCTCTTAGAGCGCCTGTGTCAGCAGACGCTTGTCACGACGCTGCTGCAGGAATCCGATTACTGAATTTCGCACGCCGTCCAGTAGTCGATCCCATGTGCTGGGGTTGCTGACGATTTCCGCCCGATAGAAAGACGGGCATAGCACCGCTGCATGCGCCAGTTCTCCGCATAAGCCACAGCCGACGCAGCTATCGTCCACCTTAGTCACCGGATCCAATCGCAGCGCGTCGGGGTTAGGACTAATGTTGAGCGATGGACAACCGGACAAACGTATGCAGGAATGGTCGCCAGTACAGGCATCGGCATCAACGCCAAAACGCTCGCGTACAACGCGCACGCCGTCCTTGAGGAGCTTGCGCACCTGAGGCTTCTCGCGCCGCTGGCGGTTGAGCATGCACTCCGACTGAGCGATGATGACTTTTGGACCTTTTTCCTTGGTCGTCAGCGCCGCACGCAAGGTGTCACGCATCTGCGCCACATCATAGGTGTGCGTGACGGTTTTCACCGCATCGACGCCCACGCCACGTACCGCCTTCTCGATAGGGTGATGCGTGCTGCGGATGAGGTTGTCCGCCTCAGAAGACATTAAATCCTGTCCGCCGGTGGCCGCGGAATAGCCGTTGTCTACGATGAGCAGCACGTTGTCGCTTTTGTTGAAAACCGAGTTGCTGACGCCACTCGTCAAACCGTTGTGCCAAAAACCGCCATCCCCCATCACCGCGATAGAACGTTTTTCGCCTTCCACATTAAGCGCCGCGGCGCCGGCCGCACCCAGGCCGTAGCCCATGGTGGTGTTGCCGATATTGAAAGGCGGCAGGATGGAAAACAGGTGGCAACCAATGTCGCAACTAACGTGGTGGCGGCCCAACTCCTTGTCGAGCAGCTTGATAGTGGAGAAAATCGGGCGCTCCGGGCAACCCGTGCAAAACCCTGGTGGACGGGGCTGAACAAGCGTTTGCATCTGCTGCAACACTTCCGGCTTGACCGGCTGCGGCGCCGGGCGGGCGTCGTCCAGCAGTTGCGGCGTGTATTGCTCGACAAATTTACGCAAGCCGCTGACCAAAACCTGACCGGTATATTCGCCGGCCATGGGCAAGACATCCTTCCCATGCACCTTGGTCTGCATGTCAGCCTTGTGCAGGATGGCGCGCACGTTTTGCTCGATAAAATCCGGCTGGCCTTCCTCAATCATTAGGATGGCGCGCTTACCGGCGCAGAAGCGAGTGAATTCTTCGTCGACCAGAGGATAGGTGACATTCAGTACGTAAAGCGGCAGGCGGCTGTTGCCAAACACATCGGAGAGCCCGAGCAACTCCATGGCGCGGGTGACCATGTTGTAAAGGCCGCCTTGCATGACGATACCGATATCCTGTTCGTCGCCGAAGAACTCGTTGAGTTTGCGATCGCGGATAAACTTCTGGGCTGCCGGCCAACGTGTTTTGATCTTCTCCTGCTCATGCAGGAAACTCGCCGGTGGCAGCACGATGCGGCTGACGTCACGCACTGGGTGGGTTTGAGCGTCCTTAAGCGTAAATTCCGCGCGCTTATTATCTTTCGCGATAAAGCTGCCATGCACGTGGCAGGCGCGTATGCGCAGTTCCAGCATGACAGGCGTATTGGTCGCTTCGGACAACTCGAAGCCAGTCTCCACCATATCCACGATGCTGGTGAGATTGGGCCGGGGATCGAGCAGCCACACTTGCGACTTCATGGCGAAAGCATGGGTACGTTCCTGCATGATGCTGGAACCTTCGCCGTAATCTTCGCCGATGATGATGAGTGCGCCGCCCAGCACGCCGCCGGAAGCCAGGTTGGCCAGCGCATCGGAAGCAACGTTAGTACCCACCGTAGATTTCCAGGTGACGGCGCCGCGCAACGGATAGTTTACCGAGGCCGCCAGCGTAGCCGCAGCCGTAGCTTCGGAAGCGCTAGATTCAAAATGCACACCCAGCTCTCTCAGTATTGGCTCGGCGTCGGAGAGCACATCCATCAGATGGGAAATGGGCGCCCCTTGATAGCCTGCCACGTAGGCCACGCCGGATTGAAGCAGCGCTTTGGTCACAGCGAGAATACCTTCGCCGTGAAACTCTTCGCCGGCGCCCGCGCGCAACTTCTCAACTTCTTTCTTGAAAGATCTTTCAGCCATAGTGTTCCCCTCTAGGGGTGTTTGCGATTCGGTTCAGGCCGGCGATACCAGGCTCGGTGAATTGCAATTATAGAGAATCAGTACCACGTCCCCACGCCCATCCGTTGTCCCACCCAGACCCCTAAACGCCTAGGCGAGATGTGCCGATGAGCGACGAGCGCTCATCGGCCGAGCGACTTAAGCTGACACCAGCGCGAGTACACGCAGTGGGCTGCCCGAGCCATTCTTGATCTTCAACGGCGCCGCGACGATCAACGTACCCTGCGGCGGCAGCTTGTCGAGGTTGGTCAGGCACTGCAGGCCGTACTTATTAGCGCCATGCATCAGCGTGTGGCAGGGATAAGCCACCGGCCAGCTGTAGGACTGGCCTGCGTCGGTGTTAATCGTCTCAACGCCGAAGCCCAACACTTTGCGCTCCTTGATGAGCCACTCAACAGTGGCCTGGGCCGGGCCGGGGGTATGCGCGCCGTCGGCTTGAAGATTCAGGAAAGCGTCCGGCATGCTGCGCTTGGACCAGTCCGTGCGAAATAGTACCCAGGCGCCCTCGGGAATGCGGCCGTTCTTGGCTTCCCAGGCTTCGAGATGCGCCACGGTGAGTATGAAGTCCGCGTTGGCGGCGACTTCGGCCGAGCAATCGACGACGGCTGCCGGCGCAATGAACACGCGCGGGTCTATGGTGTCGACGCTGTTGTTCGGATAATCCTTGCCGCTGATCCAATGCACGGGCGCGTCGAAGTGGGTGCCGGTATGCTCGCCGCAGGAGAAGTTATTCCAATACCAACCGGGGCCTTTTTCATCGTATTGGCTGATTTTTTCCTGCTTGAACGCCCAGACCTGGCCAAATTCCGGCGGCAATACCAAGCCTGGGAAATCCGACGATAAGGTTTGGGTCAGGTCAACAATCTTCAGGCCGCCGGTGAGCAGTTCCTTGGCGAGTTGCGGTAGAGCGGTAGAGGCACCCATTAGAAGTTCTCCTAGGATAGAAATGGATCAGTGGCTGTGCCCGTCATAACCTCAACGGGCGGGTTTCCTGCATAAAGTGTGACGACTCAAATGGCGGACTGGCAACGACAATAATGCAAGTGCACATTGTAGCGCTATCCGCCCAACCCAACATGTATCCTGTAACCCCAGCGAATTGACCCTAGGCGCCACAAAGAGGCAAAATGCGGCGGCATATTACCCCGACCCCTCAACAAGAATCTGCCCGTGCCCTCTCCCCATAGCGCGCTGAAAAATCAGGTACTGGCTTACCTGAAAGATCACCATGTCGTCGCCCTCGCGACGCACGGTCCGCAAGGCCCCTGGGCGGCGGCGGTGTTCTATGCCAGCGACGAACTGAATTTATATTTTTTATCTTCCCCCAACAGCCGGCACAGCTTGAATCTCGCCGCCGATGCCCGTGTCGCGGCCACGGTCCAGGAAGATTACAAGACCTGGCCCGACATCAAAGGTATCCAACTCGAAGGCAAGGCAGTTCAGCTAGAAGGCCTGGAACGGGCTGCGGCGCTCGCCTGTTATGGCGCGAAATTTCCCTTAATCAAAAATTTGGCGCACGCACCCCAAGAAATCGCCAAGGCCATGAGCAAAGTGGCTTGGTACAAGCTTGTCCCAGAGACCCTACATTTCATCGACAACTCGCAAGGCTTCGGCCATCGCGAGGCCCTGCCCTGCGGCGAGTGAGGCCGTAGAAGTTGCAGAAGCCGCAACAGCGAATTATTCTGCGGCGGTTTCTTTCCAGCGCTTCACCAGGTCGTTAGGTATGTCGAACAGGTCCAGTGTCTTGCCTATGGTGTGATTGACGATGTCATCGATGGTCTTCGGCCGGTTGTAAAACGCCGGCACGGGCGGCTGGATGATGGCGCCGAAGCGCGTTGCCTGCGCCATGAGTTCCAAATGCCCGAGATGCAGTGGCGCTTCGCGTATGAGCAACACCAGGCGTCGACGCTCTTTCAAGCACACATCGGCCGCGCGCGTCAGCAAATTATCGTCGTAGGAATTGACGATGCCCGACAGCGACTTCATGGAACAGGGCGCCACTAGCATGCCGGCAGTCTTGAAAGAGCCGCTGGCAATCGACGCGCCAATATCGCGATGCGGATGCACCACATCAGCGAGCGCTTCCACCGCCTCGACTGTCCAATCCGTTTCTTCGAGTATGGTGCGTTTGGCGGAGGGCGAGAGCACCAGATGGGTTTCAATATCGGGCGCTGATTTGAGCGCCTCCAAAGCGCGTATTCCGTAGATCGTGCCAGACGCGCCCGAAATGCCGACAATAATCCGCTGCATGATATTTCCTCTTCCTTGTGGCGCGCCGAAACGTACCGTTTTGTGCGAAACTAGCCAAGTCTACTGCATCAAGCGTCTTTGCTAGTCGCCCTGCGGTTCACAACCCCACAAAGAGATCATCGCTTACACGCTTACACAAGAGGCGCGGCGTTTCCGCCGACACGAAAAGCCCATGTAAGTCGACTGGATAAATAGTCTCTAGGAGAAGTGCATGGCTTTATTTCCCTTAAGCGCGGGACACAAACGCTACGTCAAGGCCGAAACGGCTATCGGTATAGGCTTCAACGGCGTGTTGTCCGTGCTTTTCGGCCTGCCCTTCTACAGCGTGCCCTCAATTCCGCTCTGGGGTAACCAGGGTATGGCGCTTGATCTGGTTCCCACCGTATTCATGATCACGCTGGTACAAACCATTATCATCACCTTGATCACCAGAAAGCGCATCAAGTCTGGCGCCGCCACGCCGTTGCCCCAACCGCGTGCGGCTTACCCTGTGCTGAATTTGCTGCCCCAAAACGTCGTCGCTCGCGCCGTCTTGATGGCTTTCGTACTGAGTTTGATTCTGGTGCCTTTGACGATCGGGGCGATGGTGATTCTGGGCGTCGACGGCATTGCGTTTGCTCCGTTCATCAGCTTCAAGGTAGTGTACGGCGTTGCAGTAGGCATGCTGTCCGCACCCTTGAGTCTGCTTGCAGGCCTATCCGACAAAGTGGTAACCGTAGTCCCTGCGTAGCTAGTTTTTGCAGTCCACAAAAAAACGTTCCATCAAACTCTTGGAGGAGATTTCCAAATGAAGGAGTACAAGCTTTTTATCGACGGTGAATGGGTTGCCTCGAGCACCGGCACCATCGCCGACGACATGAACCCGGCAACGGGCGAAGTGTATGCCCGCGTACATCAGGCCTCGAAGGACGATATTGATCGCGCCATCGCCGCCGCTTACCGCGCCAAAGACGACTGGGGCAATACGCTGGCCAATCAGCGTGAAGCCATCCTGCTCAAGGCCGCCGACGTGCTGGCCAGCCGCATTCCAGAAATCGCTGACGTGCTCATCGACGAAGCCGGCTGCGCTTTTGGCAAGGCGATGTTTGAATCCACTTTCGTTGTCACCCTGCTGCGCAGTGCCGCCGGCGAGTGCCGACGTATCTTCGGCGAAACCATGCCGTCGGATTCGCCGGGCCTATTCTCCATGAGCGTGCGTCGTCCGCTCGGTGTCATCGCCGGCATCGCGCCCTTTAACTTCCCTTTGCTCCTCGCCATGAAAAAGGTTGCCATGGCGCTAGCCGCCGGCAACACTTTCGTGTTGAAGCCCGCTAGCTCGACCGCCGTGACCGGCCTCAAGATCGCCGAGATCTTCGAAGCCGCAGGCCTACCCAAGGGCGTACTTAACGTCGTCCCCTGCGCCGGCAGCACGCTGGGCGATAAGCTGGTATCCGATCCGCGCATCCGCATGGTGACTTTCACGGGCTCGACTGAAGTCGGCAAGCAACTCGCCGCTGAAGCCGGCAAACACCTTAAGAAGATCACGCTGGAAATGGGCGGCAAGAGCCCGATGATCATCCTTAAAGACGCTGACATCGATTACGCCGTTAAGGCCGCCGCTTTCGGCATGTTCCTGCACCAAGGCCAGGTGTGTATGGCCAACTCTCGCATCCTGGTGGAGGCACCGGTGTACGACGCCTTCTGCGAGAAGTTCGTCGCCAAGGTTGGCACTTACCAAGTCGGCAATCCGCGCGACCCGCATACCGTGATTGGACCGCTGATCGAGCGGAAGCAAGTCGCCTTCATCGACGGCCATGTCAAAGAGGCGGTCGCCAAGGGCGCCAAGCTGCTCATGGGCGGCAAGTCTGAAGGTAACTTCTATCATCCGACAGTACTCGCCGATGTCACTCCCGATATGGTGGTGTTCCGTGAGGAGAGCTTCGGCCCACTCGTGTCAGTCATCAAGGTGAAGGACAGCGATGAAGCGCTCAAGCTCGCGAACGACACCTGCTTCGGTCTGTCGTCGGCACTGATCACCAACGATTTGCAAAAAGCGATGGACATTGCGCTCAAGCTCGATGCCGGCATGGTGCACATCAACGACAGCAGCGCCTATGACGAACCGCACGTGCCCTTCGGTGGCACCAAGGATTCAGGCTTTGGTCGTGAAGGCGGTCATTACTCCATGGAAGAAATGACTGAAGTGAAGTGGATCACCATCCAGATGGGCCAGCGTCAATTCCCGTTCTGATCGCCGATCCGCTGCGGCCTTAAACCTTAAGCCGCACCCGCAACACATTGGGGACTGCTCCAGACCAAGACGGTCTGGGCCAGGCCCCAATTTTGCGCCTAGAAATCTTTGGCAACAATGCTGTGGAGGATATCGATCAGCTCGCGCATGGCCACCGCCATGGCAGTGCGCTTGCGGTAAGTCAGTGTGCCCTCGATGTCCAGCACGGCGTTGGGCACCGGCAGCGACACAATCTGGCCGGCCCGCACTTCGGCCGACACTAGGCGGTGCGGCAGATAGCTGATGAAGTTACCTTGCAGCAGCAAGGCGCGTAGGAAGAAGGCCGAAGTACTGGTTACGATTGCCGCCGGTGGCGCCAGCCCTTCGGCAAAGAACAAATCATCCAGACAGCGGCGCCAGGCGACCTTTTGCGTAGGCAGCGCCCAAGGGTAGCTGAGCATTTCCTTGACCGGTATCGACTCCCGCTTGGCCAGCGGATGCGTGGCACTACAAAGTATGCCCACTTTATCGCGAAAAATTGTTTCGCTCACCAAGTCAGCATCACTACCCATAGAGCAAGCGGTAATGGCCAAATCCAGCTCGCCCCGACGCAGCGCCGGAATCAAATCCTCCAGCAAACCTTCGACGACCGTGACCTGGATACCCGGCTTGCGACGGAAGAGCTGAGCCGTCGCCATGGGCATCAGGTCTGTCGCCAACGTCGGGCCGATGCCGACAACGACGTGCCCACCCGCCGCACCACGCAGCATCGCCAGTTGCGTTTCCGCCGCGCGCACTTCCGCCTGGATGGCTTTGGCATGAACGGCGAGCGCCTCGCCATACACGGTCGGCACGACACCCAAAGGCGTGCGATCGAAGAGCTTCACCTGCAAGCGGTCTTCGAGTTGTTTAAGGCTTTTGGTGAGCGCCGGTTGCGTCACATGCACCACCGCCGCAGCCTGCCCCAAGCTACCTGTTTCATATACGGCAAGAAATTGGCGGAGGCGTTTACTGTCCATGATGGTGTGGCGCTATTCGGAGCGTTGAGTCGGTAGAATCAAGTCTACACCCGCCCAGCTAAAATTCACTCATGTCCACCGCCGAAACGCCTGCCACGCTGTTTCTCAAACAACACCACGTCGCCTATTCCAGCCATGACTACGACTACGAAGGACATGGCGGCACGCGCGTCTCCGCACGTGAGCTGAATGTCCCCGAACACGCCGTAATTAAAACGCTGGTGATGGAAGACGAGCACGCCAAACCGTTGCTGGTGCTGATGCACGGCGACCGCAAAGTGTCGACCAAAAACCTGGCGCGTCAGCTAGGTTGTAAAAGTATTTCGCCCTGCAAGCCCGAGGTCGCGCAGCGCCACACTGGCTACCAACTCGGCGGCCCCTCGCCTTGTGGCCCGCGCAAAGCGCTGCCGGTTTGCATCGAGAAAACCATACTCGATCTGCCCCTGATCTACATCAACGGCGGCCGGCGCGGCTTTCTGGTCGGCATCCAGCCGCACGAACTCGTCCGCGTCCTGGCGCTGCGACAAGTTGAGTGTGGTCTTGCTGAATAATGTGCTGTCGACCATTGCGCGCACAATGGCTAGGACGATGGCCGGAGAGCCTTATCCAGAAACATTCTCCGGCCTATTGCCTCTGCGTTAAGCGCGCACGAATTCTGAAGCTAGGGAAAAGAAACGAATAGAAGGTAGCGCTTTATCCAGTCGACATACGCTTTCTCTGTACGTATGCTTTCGCGCTTAAGGCGAATCTTGACGCAAACCAGATCGAACAACATAGACACCCCGCAGGCTGACGTGTTTGCCATTTTTATTAGGCCGCCTATTGATTTGCTAACATGGTGAATAGCTGACGCGTTTTCAATTTCTACAAATTTTACACATCGCGCTGACGCAATATCTTGCGTCAAATAGGATGTCCACTTTTAGGCGTTAAGAGAAAACCATGCCCAGCGAAGTTCCCTCGGATGTCGTCTCGTTCGCTGGGTTTGTACTCATGCACTGTGCCGCAATCGCGGACTCGAATAGAGACGGTGAGCTTATTTGCCCATTTGCAGTTGTCGAAGATGAGGCAACAAGGCATTTGGTTGACTTTGAGTCAGAGACACAGGAAGAAGCGGTAGCCAAAGGCTGGGCAAGCCTCGACGAATGGAAAGAGCGAGCGCAAAAGTGGGCCTTCGGCCGAGAAGGGCTCTATCGCGCAGGCGATACGGCCTCTGACGTCCTTCTCGTCACGGCTTGGGCACCCGGAATGACCGTTCCGGCAACCGTTCTCCAGCGTTTCGCGAGAGACACCAGCAATGGCCTTTACCTTGTCGGTGAGCCCGAATTGCTTGTGAACCACGCCACTGGCGCAGAACCAACCAGCGATTGGAACAGTAACGATCTTCGTCAAGGGATCGAAGCGCATCCCAAGGGGTCAAGGTGGGTTGAGTGGCAATCGCAGTAATCAATGGGGTCAGTGATAATTGTGTCGTTCCAAACATAGCGCCTTAAATAACGCCGCATCAAGACCAACAATACTGAAGTCCAGTTGGGATAGGGCGGGCTAGGTGAGCTTGCCGCGTTCGATCGCCACGCCGACGCGCTTCACGCCTTTCATCACGCCCATTTTGGCGATGGAAATTTTCACCCAGGGCGCGCCGAATTCGTCGCACAGCAATGCCACCACATATTCACCCAGCGTCTCCAGCAGATTGAAGTGGCGCTCGGCCAACTCGCTGCGAATGCGCGTGATTACTTCAGCGTAATCGATGGTGTCGGCGATTTCATCGTGCTGTGCGGCGGCGTCGGGCACGCCGAATTCGAGATTGATCTCGATGGTCTGGCGCGCGGCGCGCTCGCGCGGATAGATGCCGACCCAGGCTTCGACTCTCAGCTCGTCGATGAAGATCCGGTCCATGTGACGTTCTCGATTAGAATGCCGCGAATTCTAGGTGAATTACGATGAACTCGGTTGTTTTCGGCATTCTCGCTTATCTGATCGGCTCCGTCCCTTTCGCAGTCATCCTGAGTCGCGCCTTCGGACTTGCCGATCCGCGCAGCTACGGCTCGAAAAATCCGGGCGCAACCAACGTTCTGCGCAGCGGCAACAAGCCGGCGGCCCTGCTCACTCTACTTGGCGACGCCGCCAAGGGTTGGCTGGCGGTATGGTTGGTCCAGGAGTTTGGCCCCGCTTATGGTGCTGAAATCAGCGACGTGGCGTTGGTGGCCTTCGCGGTTTTCTACGGACACTTGTATCCGATCTTTCTCGGCTTCAAAGGCGGCAAAGGCGTGGCCACTGCGGCCGGCGTGCTGTTGGGCCTCAGCCCTTGGATAGGCCTGGGTGCGTTGATCGTATGGATCGCCACGGCGGCGATATTTCGTTACTCCTCGCTCGCCTCGCTGGTCACCGCCGCAATAGCCCCCGTGTTGTGCGTCTTGGTCTTCGGCCTCGATATTCGCGCCCTGGCGCTAGTTTGGATGGGCATCTTAATTTTCCTCCGCCACCGCCCGAACATCGAAAAACTGCGCGCTGGCACTGAAAGCAAGATCGGCCAGGGTAAGCCCGCTCAGCCGCCCGCCGACTGAAGCGCCCAGCGCGGCCGCACCGCAAAGGCCCCGGGGGGCGACACCTTGGCCGCATCAAGCCCATCAAGATTCGCGGCCAGACGCATCGCGCCCGCAAAGGCGATCATCGCGCCATTGTCGGTGCAGAGTTCCAGTTCCGGATAGAAAACCCGTGCGCTGATTTGGGCGACGCCATTATCCAAAGCTGTCCGCAACGCACGGTTAGCACCCACTCCCCCCGCAACCACCAGTTGTTGGAGGCCTGTCCTCTTCAGCGCTTGCAGCGACTTTCCGACCAGCACGTCGACCACTGCCGCCTGGAAATCGCAACAGAGATCGGCGATGTCCGCCTCCTTAGGCGTTTGCTCGCGTACCACCATGAGCACCGCGGTTTTCAAGCCGGAAAAACTGAAGTCCAGATCGCCGCTATGTAGCATCGGCCTGGGCAATTTGTAACGCCCCGGTCGGCCTTGCTCGGCCAGCCGCGCCAATTGCGGACCACCGGGATAGCCTAATCCGAGGAGCTTAGCGGTTTTATCAAAAGCCTCACCCGCAGCGTCATCCAATGTCTCGCCCAAAAGTTCGTATTGCGCTACGGCGGTGACGCGCATGAGTTGGGTATGTCCGCCTGAAACCAATAACGCAATAAACGGGAAGCGCGGCGGATCGGCCGCCAGCATCGGCGACAGCAAATGTCCTTCGAGGTGGTGGATAGGCAACGTCGGGCGTTTCAGCGCGAATGCCAGCGCCTCGGCAAAACTGGCCCCCACCAACAAGGCCCCGGCTAAGCCTGGCCCGGCCGTGTAGGCAATGGCATCGATATCCCGCAAGTCGGCCTGCGCTTCCGCCAAAACGCCGCGTAAGAGCGGGCCTAAACGACGGATGTGGTCGCGAGACGCCAATTCCGGCACGACGCCGCCGTAAGCCTCGTGCAAATCGATTTGCGAGTGCACTGCATGCGCCAGCAGGCCGCGCTCGCGGTGGTAGAGCGCGACGCCGGTTTCATCGCAGGACGATTCGATGCCGAGTACAAGCATGGGGCGGCGATTGTAACCCGTCCATGCGCGCGCCTCGTCAGCGGTGTCTGAACCGGATGGGAACAGCGCCTAGCCTGAATGCGGTCCAAAGTTCGGCCCACTAGCCCTCCGGTTTGTTGAATTTTGGGGATTGGACATTCGGCAAAATCCGGCTATAATCCGCGGCTTTCCCAGTTAAGCAGGGTTTAATCGCATGCCTGGTATTCGCGTCAAAGAAAACGAGCCGTTCGAAGTTGCCATCCGCCGCTTCAAGCGCGCCATTGAGAAGACGGGGCTCCTGACCGAACTTCGTTCGCGTGAGTTTTACGAGAAGCCCACTTCCGAGCGGAAACGCAAACTGTCAGCCGCGGTCAAGCGCCATCACAAGCGCCTGCGCGGACAGACGCTGCCGCCGAAGCTGTACTAGAAAAAACGGTGGTAGAAACGGCGTCACGCCGCTTCTACAAGTTTTTCAAAATTCCCCGGCACGCCGCTTGGCATGCCGGGGTTTATCTTTTTGCGAGCAGATGAACGCCATGTCACTCAAGGCAAAAATCACCGACGATATGAAGACGGCGATGCGCGCCCGCGACAGCGCACGTCTGTCCGCCATCCGACTACTGCTGGCCGCCATCAAGCAAAAAGAAGTCGATGAGCGCATCGAACTTGTCGATGCCGACGTATTGACCGTCATCGATAAAATGCTCAAGCAGCGTCGCGACTCGATCAGCCAATACGAAGCTGCCGGACGCCAAGACCTTGCCGACGTGGAAAAATTCGAAGTCGCCGTGCTGACCGAGTATATGCCGCAGGCGCTGAGCGCCGCTGAAATTGAAGCCGCCATTGCGCTGGCCGTAACCACCAGCGGCGCGCAGGGTATGCAGGATATGGGCAAGGTAATGTCCGTGCTGAAGCCGCAACTGGCCGGGCGCGCAGACATCGCCCAGGTTTCCGGACTGGTGAAGGCAGCGCTGGCCAAGGGCTGATAAACCTGGTTGGATCTGCCGGCAAATTCCGACGGATTTCCTATAATGGTTGAAAGCCGTTGCGCCCTGCAACGGACGACGTTACGTAACGACGAGTGATTCCAGACTCTTTCATCCAGGAACTCCTCGCACGCCTCGACATTGTCGACGTTATCGAGCGCTATCTGCCCCTCAAGAAGGCGGGCGCGAATTTCGTCGCCTGCTGTCCATTCCATAGCGAGAAGAGCCCGTCGTTTTCGGTAAGCCCCAGCAAGCAGTTCTATCACTGCTTCGGCTGCGGTGCGCACGGTAGCGCCATCAGCTTCGTCATGGAATATGCCGGCTTGGGTTTTGTCGATACCGTCCATGAACTGGCCGGCAATCTCGGCATGCCAGTGCCACAGCAGCGCCCGGACGAGCGCCTACCTCAGGCGGATGCCGCGCCCCTCACGGAATTGATGGCTCGTGCGGCCCGGTATTACAAGGAGCAACTCAAAGCCAGCACGAAAGCCATCGAATATTTGAAGGCACGCGGCCTGACGGGCGAAATCGCCGCACGCTTCGGCATGGGCTACGCGCCAGACGGCTGGCAAAACCTTGCCGCGATTTTTTCCGATTACCAGAGAAAGACACTGGTGGAGTGCGGACTAGTCATCGAGGGTGAGGGCGGCAAGCGCTACGACCGTTTTCGCGACCGCATCATGTTTCCCATCCTGAACCAGCGCGGCAACGTGATTGGTTTCGGCGGTCGCGTGATCGGGGCGGGTGAGCCGAAGTACCTCAACTCACCTGAAACGCCGCTGTTTGAAAAAGGCCGTGAGCTGTACGGTCTGACGCAAGCGCGCGCGGCCATACGCGAGGCGGACAGCGTGATTGTGGTTGAAGGCTATATGGATGTCGTTGCGTTGGCACAGCAAAATGTAGAGAATGCCGTAGCGACTCTGGGCACGGCGACCACACCCGAACACATCCACAAGCTAACGCGATTAGCTAGCCGAGTTGTCTTCTGTTTTGACGCTGACACTGCTGGAGAAAAAGCCGCGTGGCGAGCGCTGGAAGCAAGTCTTGAGAAAGTCGCCGACAACAAGGCGCTGGCTTTCCTTTTCTTAAGCTCGCAGCACGATCCCGACACCTTCGTCCGCGAATTTGGACCGACCCGGTTTCGTGAAGTTGTCGCTCAGGCTGGTTCGGCAATGGACTATCTCATTCAAAAGTTTCGGACTCGCAAAGACTTGGGTACTACGGAAGGCCAGTCACGGCTACTTCACGATGCCAAGCTACTGCTGGAACGCATTAGTGCGCCTCGTTTGCGAGCGCAGTTGGCTGACGCGGTTGCACGCTTAGCAAGAATGACTCCCTCTTCACCACGTGAAGCAGAGGCGATGCTGGGGCTAGCTCCTATTCGACGCTCAAATTCCCCGCACGCCATTAACTCCAACGCCACGGCAATCTACTCTCGTAAAGTTCGTCCTGCGCCTTCCACTATTGAGCGGAAGCTACTCAAAATACTAATAAGCCACCCCCTGCTCGCAACAAGGCTCCCATCTGAGGTACTTGAGGAGGGCCGTGACGGAACCGAAGCATTACTGGCTCTCTCAAACGCCGTTGCGGAGGGTGGACTTACCGGAGAGGGCTACGGCGTTGTAGTGGAGTACTTCCGCAGTACGCCACACGAGACGCTGATTTCCGAGGTATTGAGCGAACTGGCCGAAAACGAATTCGACGAAGAGTCCATAGAAGAAGTATTCACCGACACCGTAGATCGGCTACGCGAAGCCGGTATCCGCCACGAGATCGACGCTCTGAATATCAAGAACAAAAGTGCCGGCCTGGCGCCGGATGAAGTGCGCCGCCTACAGCAGCTACTGACGCTCAAGAAAACCGCAAGACCCGCGACAGAAGCTTGATTTTTTGGTATAATTTTTGGTTGTTCTACGTTCGCGCGCACCTACACGTAAATTCGAGGACCAATTATGGCCAAGGAAAAAGTCAAGCCGGCAAAACTGACTAAGCCAACTAAGCCAACTAAGGCAACTAAGCCGACGAAGGCAGCAAAGGTGGCAATTAAGGTGGCAACTAAGCCAGCGAAGGCAACTAAGGCGGCCGCAGCTAAAACTTTAGCCCCGACCAAGGCCTCCAAGTCGGCTGCGCCGAAACCAGCGCCCGCTAAAGCGGCTGCGCCTGCTCCGGCCCCAGTCGCCGCGCCCAAGTCGGCCAAAGTCGCTGCGCAGGAATTGCAAAAAGCCCGCAGCGCCAAGGGCAAAGGCAGATCTGCCGTGGCCGCCGCACCCGCTCAGCCGATAGACCTCGACGCTCGCCGCACGCGTCTTAAAAACCTTATCGCCCTAGGCAAGGAGCGCGGCTTCCTCACCTATGCCGAGGTGAATGATCACCTGCCGGACGAAATGGTGGACGCCGAGCAGATCGAGTCCATCATCAGCACGTTTAACGACATGGGCATCCAGGTCTATGACGAGGCGCCGGATGCCGAAACCCTGCTCATGAACGAGCAGGCGCCGGCCGCGGTGGACGACGAAGAAGTCGCAGCCGAAGCCGAACAGGCGTTGTCCACCGTGGACTCAGAATTCGGTCGCACCACCGACCCCGTGCGTATGTACATGCGCGAAATGGGCTCGGTCGAACTGCTGACGCGTGAAGGCGAAATCGAAATCGCCAAGCGCATTGAAGATGGTCTCAAGCACATGGTGCTGGCCATTTCCGCCTGCCCAACTACCATCGCCGAAATGCTCGACCTCGCGGCTAAAGTGGCGCGCGACGAAATGCGCATCGACGAGTTGATCGACGGTCTGATTGACCCGAACGCCGTCGAAGACCTCAATGCTATGCCCGAAAACGTCGATATGGGTCTTGAAGACGAAGAGGACGATGAGGAGGCCGAGGCGAGAGCAATTTCCGCCTCACTCTTGCAGCTCAAGAACGACGCCATCGTGCGTTTCACGACTATCCACAGCCTGTTCTTGAAAATGCAGGTGTTGCTCCCCAAGAAGGGCCCGCGCGACAAGGCTTACCTCAAGCTGCAGCAGCAGCTTTCAAACGAGCTCATGAACATCCGCTTCAGCGCGCGCATCATCGAGAAGCTGTGCGACTCGGTGCGCCACATGGTTGAAGACGTGCGCAATCACGAACGCAAGATTCTGGAACTGTGTGTGAAGAAAAGCGGCATGCCGCGCCAGCATTTCATCAAGGTCTTCCCCGGCAACGAGACCAATATGGATTGGCTCAAGCACGAAGTCTCAGGCGCCAAGCCCTATAGCTCTCAGCTCATGCGCTCGGCGCCGGCCATTATTGAAGAGCAGCAAAAACTCATCGATCTGCAAGACCGCACCGGCATTTCACTTAAAGATTTGAAGGACATAAACAAACAGATGTCCACCGGCGAAGCCAAAGCCCGCCGCGCCAAGCGCGAAATGACCGAAGCCAACCTGCGTCTGGTGATTTCCATCGCCAAAAAATACACCAACCGCGGTCTGCAATTCCTCGATCTTATTCAGGAAGGCAACATCGGCCTAATGAAGGCCGTGGATAAATTTGAATATCGTCGCGGCTACAAGTTTTCGACTTACGCCACTTGGTGGATACGTCAGGCCATCACGCGTTCCATCGCCGACCAGGCGCGCACCATCCGCATTCCGGTGCATATGATCGAGACCATCAACAAGATGAACCGCATCTCGCGGCAAATCCTGCAAGAGACGGGCGCGGAGCCGGACCCCGCCACGCTCGCCGTCAAGATGGAAATGCCGGAAGAGAAGATCCGCAAGATCCTGAAGATTTCCAAGGAGCCGATCTCCATGGAAACGCCCATCGGCGACGACGACGATTCGCACCTCGGCGATTTCATCGAAGACGGCGCCACGATGGCACCGGCGGATGCGGCGGTGTACGCCTCGCTGCGCGACGTGACCAAGGAAATTCTGGATTCGCTCACCCCGCGCGAGGCCAAAGTGCTACGCATGCGCTTCGGCATCGAAATGAACACCGACCACACGCTGGAAGAAGTCGGCAAACAGTTCGACGTCACGCGCGAACGCATACGCCAGATCGAAGCCAAGGCACTGCGCAAGCTGCGTCACCCTTCGCGCTCGGAGAAGCTGCGCAGCTTTCTCGACACGGAAACCTGATGTAACCAATGTAACCAATGTCACTGATGGGCGCGCTGAAAAACAGCGCGCCCATCGCCACCGTTCGGCTTCCCCGCCGTACAATTCGCCCTCATCGGGCCGTTAGCTCAGTTGGTTAGAGCAGGGGACTCATAATCCCTTGGTCGCTGGTTCGAGTCCAGCACGGCCCACCATTAAAGACGCGCCTTTCGAGAGACTGGCGCATTTTTTTGTAGCTGGCGAGACACTGACAGGACACTGCCAGAAAACAAACCGCCAAAAATGGTCGGCATTCCGCCCGCCCTTCCTAGACCCAATTTTTCAAGTTGATGTCGAGTCGTCACGACACAAGCAGCCATGCGCTATCGAATTGGTTTGTCATCGAAAACGATTGGCGTCACTTTGGCGACAGTGCTACACTGAGCGCTCAATTGAACGCAGGAGGTAATGATGGGAACCACCATTGCCAAGCAAGATCGCATCGGCGCTCGCGTACCGCACGAGGTCTATGAAACGCTGTGCCGTGCCGCCGAATTGACCGGTGCCACTGTCAACCAGTTTCTGGTGCAGTCGGCACTGAAGGAGGCGCAGTCCGTCATCGAGCGCGAGGAAGTTATCCGCCTGTCGCCCCGCGACTGGAACTGGCTGCTCGATTTGATGGAAAACCCGCCCAAGCCCAACGCCAAGTTGAAGGCTGCGATGAAGCGCTACCAGAAGGCACTGCACCACGATGCAGGTACTTCCTTTAACTGGGAGCCATGACCGGCGGGGGTTCGACTGTGGCCGCCAGGAGCTGAATGACTGGCTGCGGCAGGTCGCCCGCCAGCATCAGGACAAGGGGCTGTCGAAGACCTTCGTCGCCATCCGCGAGGATGCGCCCAACCGCATCTGCGGCTACTACGCGCTGACCCTTGCCGAACTCGAAAACCGCCATTTGCCGGCTGCCTGGCGCAAGAAGCTGCCGCGTCGAATTCCGGGCGTGCGGCTGGGCCGTCTTGCGGTCGACAAGCCCTATCAGGGCAAACGCCTTGGCGAGTTGCTACTCGTCGATGCCCTGACGCGGGCGCAGCGCATCTACACCGAGGCCGGCGGCATTGGCTTGTTCGTCGACGCTCTCGATGAGCAGGCGGCAGGCTACTACCGGCGCTTTGGTTTTGTCGCAGCACCGGACAACTCACTATTGCTGTTTTTGCCAACCATGGTCGTCGGTTTTTGAGAGGGCGTTTCAATGAGCATGAACGAAGCGGATACTCGCTATCACCTGATCGACCCTCTCTTGCGCGAAAAAGGCTATGTCAGCCGCGACCGGATCACGCTGGAAACCATCCTGACCCCATCCCCGGTTGAGCCCAGCGGAGCCAAGGGTCGCCGACGCAAAGGGCCGGGGCGCACCGATTACCTGCTCTGCGTGCAGGTGGGTGATATGCCCAAAGCGCTGCCCGTGGCCGTGCTCGAAGCCAAGAAAGAGGGCGATGACCCGCTCAAAGGCATGCAGCAAGCCAAAGGCTATGCCGATTGCGAGCGCTTCGATGTGAAGTACGTTTTCGCCACCAACGGCCACCGCTACGGCGAGTACGACTTCATCACCAGCCTGCAAAATGGCCCGTTTCCCTTTCCAGAATTCCCCGCGCACCCGGACCTGACGGCCCGCTACGCCAAAGACGTCGGCATAGACATCACCCAGCCCGGTGCCGCCATGTTGTTTCAGGCCGACAGCCCCGCATGGGCGCAAAGTCGCTATTACCAAGATGCCGCCATCCGCGCCGCGTTCGAGACAATCCTGCTCGACCGGCAAGCCGGCAAGCCCGCCCGCGTATTGCTGACACTGGCCACCGGTGCAGGCAAAACCGTCATCGCCACCAACTTGCTGTGGCGCATGAGCCAGGCAGGGCAACTGCCCAAGCCTGCCCTGTTCCTGTGCGACCGCGACGAACTGCGTACGCAAGCCTATAACAAGCTCAAGGCCGCCTTTGGCGACAACGCCCGCATTGTCGAAACCAAGCAGAACGGCAACGCGGCGCAAAACGCCCGCATTCATATCGCCACCTACCAGACGCTCGGGCTGGATGATGCGCATTTGGGTGACGACGGTTTTGCCAGCTTTCTCAGCGAGCATTACGGTGACGATGCCTTCAGCGTCATCATCATCGACGAATGCCACCGCTCGGCTTGGGGCCGTTGGTCTGAGGTGCTCAAACGCAACCCCAATGCCATACACATCGGCCTGACTGCCACGCCGCGCAAACTCGAAGAATCGAAAAACGCCACCGCCGACGATCAGGAAATCACCGCCAACAACCGCAAATACTTTGGCGAGCCGGTCTACGAATACACCCTGATTCAGGCCCAGGAGGACGGCTACCTTGCTGCTTGCGAAATCGTCAAACGCAAGGCCAGTATCGACAGCGCCACCTTTACCAGAGAAGAAATCCTCAAGGCTGGCGTGCGCGACATCAATACCGGCCTGCCGCTCACCGCTGAAGACCTCACCAAGAACGAATACACCGGCAAGGACTTCGACGACGAGTTGTTCATCGAGTTGCGCACACCCAAGATGTGTGCCGACCTATTCGAGCTGCTATGCCAGAACGGCGGGCCGGAACAGAAAGTCATCATCTTCTGCACCCGCGAAATCCATGCCGACCGTGTGGCGCAACACATGGGCAACCTCTACACCCGCTGGTGCAAGGAACACGGCCAGACACCCAAGGACCACTACGCCTTCAAATGCATGGGCGGCCCTAACAACGGATCGGACATGATCGAACCCATGCGCGGCTCCGGCGAGCGCGCCTTCATCGCCTGCACGGTGGATTTGCTCGAAGCCGGTGTGGATATTGAACGCCTCAACGCCGTGGTGTTCTTCCGCTACCTGCAATCGCCCATCAAGTTTTACCAGATGGTCGGGCGCGGCACGCGCATCCATGAAGAAACGCAGAAATACAAATTCTGGCTCTACGACTACACCGACGTCACCAGCCTCTTTGGCACCGACTTCATTACCAAACCGCCACGTCCGGGTGGCGGTGGCAGTGGTGGCTGTGATGACGGTGACGGCGGCGGAGAAGGTGGCGATAGACCGCACGTGGCCGAGATACGCGGCGAGTACGTCACCGTCAATCCGCAAGGGCGTTTCATTTTGAGCCGCCGCGATGGCCGCGATACACCCATTCCGGTAGATGAATACCGCCGCGAATTGATCCAGCGCGTAGTGAGCGAGGCGCGCAACCTCGACGAATTCCGCGCCCTGTGGATCGAGGCACCCAAACGTCGCCAACTGATTGATCACCTGCTGGGCGACAACTTCAGCCCCGATGTGATCCGCGAAATAGACCAGATGAACGATTTTGATTTGTACGACTTCTTCGGCCACCACGGCTACCACGCCCGTGCCTTGAAGCGCCCCGAGCGTGGCGAATTGTTCATCACACACAACCAAGGCTGGTTCAGTGGCATGGATAGCAAGGCCGCCACCGTGCTCAAGGGCCTCGGCCACCAGTTCGCCCAGGGTGGCACCGATGCACTGGAAAGCCAGAACCTGTGGGAAGTGCCGGAGATCAAGCAGGCCGGCGGACTGGATGCGCTGCGACCCTTGGGTCGCCCGGTGCAGGTGATGCACGAGGCCAAGGCTAGGTTGTTTGAGGTATGAGCGTTCCAACAAAAAAAATATCGGAACTGTTCTCGGACATAAAAATTGGCGGCACACCGAGCCGAGGGAATCCAGCATTCTTCGGTGGGAGAAATTTGTGGGTATCCATCAGAGATATGGAAGGACAGTCGCTCATCACCAAAACCGCAGAAGCAATTTCTGACGATGGCGCGAGAAACTCCAATTGCAAACTTGTGAAGAAAGGAAGTTTGCTATTCAGCTTCAAACTCACTGTGGGCAGAGTTTCATTCGCTGGTGCAGATTTGTACACCAATGAAGCGATTGCCGCCTTTGATCGTGACGAAGCCGATCTGGCGGGGGTCGATTTGGAGTATCTCTCGCTTGTTCTACCGATTGCTGCAAGTGGTGACACCACAAAAAACAGCATGGGGGCGGCTCTTCTCAACAAGGAAAAAATCTTTAATCTTAAAATACCGTTCATTGACATCGGTGAGCAACGCCAAATCGCCGCCCGCCTGAAAGCCCAACTGGCCGAAGTGGAAACCGCCCGGCAGGCGGCGCAGGCGCAGTTGAAAGACAGTCACCTGCTGCGCGCCCGCCTGCTCAAGACGTTTTTTGCGGAACTGGATTCCGCGCCGAAAAAGAAGCTCGGCGACTTTGCCGAGACCACCAGCGGGTCAACCCCGTCGCGTGGCAACAAGCCGTATTGGCAACCGGCAGAAATCGCTTGGGTGAAAACCGGTGAAGTGGCCTTCGCGCCGATCACCGCCACCGAAGAAGCGATTTCTAAAGCCGCGCTGGCGGAATGCTCGCTCTCACTGTTGCCACCCAAGACCATCCTCATTGCGATGTACGGGCAAGGCAAGACACGCGGGCAATCGGCGATTCTGGAAATTCCAGCGACCACCAATCAGGCCTGTTTCGCTATCCTGCCCAATGACACGTGGGAGCCGGATTTCCTGTATCTCTGGCTGAAGTCGTCATACCAGGATTTGCGCGATTTGTCGGAAGACCGGGGTGGCAATCAAGCCAACCTGAACGGTGCGCTACTGAAGGCACTGGAAGTGCCAACACCCAGCAAAACCGAGCAGCAACACATCGTGGCACGCATCCAGGCCGCCATGACCGAAATCGATGCGTTAGAAAATTCAAGCAAGGCAGCGCTGGACGACATCAACCGCCTTCCCAACCGTGTACTCGCACTAGCCTTCGCTCAATAGGGAGACGTCATGACTGACAAGCGCATCGCCCAACAGCATCACGCCACTTTCGAGAGCATCCGCCATGTGGATGCCGATGGCAATGAATTCTGGCTGGCTAGGCAACTGGGCAGCGTGCTCGATTATTCGCAGTATCGCCACTTTGTGCCGGTCATCGATCGTGCAAAAGACGCTTGCCTGAACAGCGGCCAGCCAGTGGCAGACCATATTGAGGATATCCTCACTATGGTCGACATCGGTTCAGGCGCCCAACGTCAGGTGGAAGACTTCCGCCTCTCCCGCTACGCTTGTTACTTGATCGTGCAAAACGGCGACCCCAGCAAGCCGGTCATCGCCAACGGCCAGAGCTACTTCGCCCTGCAGACGCGACGGCAGGAGCTATCCGACGATGCCAAATTTGCGCAACTCAGCGAAGACGACAAGCGCGTGGCGATCCGCAACGAGCTGGCCACACACAACAAACATCTGGCCGCTGCCGCCAAGGAAGCTGGCGTGGAAACCGGTATCGACTTTGCCATTTTCCAAGACCACGGTTACAAAGGCTTGTATGGCGGTCTCGGCAACAAGGAAATCCATGCCCGCAAGGGACTGAAAAAAAGCCAGAAGATTCTCGACCACATGGGTAGCACCGAGCTGGCGGCTAACCTGTTCCGCGCTACGCAAACCGAAGAAAAGATGCGCCGCGAAAAGGTGCGCGGTAAGACACAGGCTAACCAGACCCACTTCGAGGTGGGGCGCAAGGTGCGCCAGACCATCAAGGAACTGGGTGGCACCATGCCGGAGAGCTTGCCCAAGCCCGACAACAGCATCCAGCAGATCGAATCCGCCAAGAAAAAGCTGGAAAAGAAAAAACCGGGAAAATGATCTGATGGCTAGTCCGAAAAATAACATCGACAGCGTGGCATCACGGCGCCCGGCCAAGGCGCCGAAATCCATTGCTTCGACGCAATCGCTCTCTAGCTTCGTCAAGAGCATCTGTGATGTGATGCGCCGCTCCAACTGCGCCAGCGCCTTGCAGTACGTGCCGGAGCTGACCTGGATTTTGTTCCTGCGCATTCTCGATGCGCAGGAAGCCAAGGCGCGCGAAGAAGCTGAAGTGTTGGGCGCGAATTTCTCGCCCGCGCTGCACAGCCCTTACCGTTGGCAAGACTGGGCCGCACCGTACTCGGACAAACCCGAGCACCCGAAAACCTTTGATGGCAAGCCCTACGGCTGGAAGCGGCAAGAACTGTTCGCCGCAGGCGACGGCAAGCTGTTCGAGTTCATCAACAAAGAATTACTGCCGCACCTGCACAGCCTGGACATCGACACCCGCACCGGCCTGCCCAACCCGGCAGCCAGCCGCAAGCAGCGCATCATGGGCCGCACCATGACGGCGGTGGAAAAAGTACGCGTCGATAGCGAGGCCAATCTGCGTGACATTCTGGACAAGGTGCACCAGATCAACATCGACCATGTGGACGATCAGCACTTCTTCACCCTGTCGCAGGTGTATGAAGATTTGCTCTTGAAGATGGGCGAGAAAAACTCCGACGGCGGCCAGTTCTTCACCCCGCGCGAAGTGATCCGTGCGATGGTGCATACGGTCAATCCGCAACTCGGGCAAACGGTGTATGACCCGTGCTGTGGCACTGGCGGTTTTCTCGCCATTGCCTATGAGCACATTGCCCGCCAGTTGGGCCAGAGTGCCACCAGCACCGACATCGACACCCTCAAGCACGACACGTTTTTTGGCCGGGAAAAAGAGAATCTGGTGTTCCCGATTGCGCTGGCCAATCTGGTCCTGCACGGCATAGACCAGCCCAATCTGTGGCACGGCAATTCGCTGACCCGCCGCGCTACCTATGCGGCACTATTTGATCAGGCACCCCAGACCTTTGATGTGATCCTGACCAACCCACCGTTTGGCGGTAAGGAAGGCAAGGACGCACAGAAAAACTTCGCCTATGAAACCAGCTCTACTCAGGTGCTGTTCGTGCAGGACATCCTCGGCGAGCTGGCACCCAAGGGCAGTTGCGCCATTGTGCTGGACGAGGGCTTGCTGTTTCGCACCAACGAAAGTTCCTTTGTCGAAACCAAGCGCAAGCTGGTGGATGAATGCGATCTGTGGGCCATCATTAGCCTGCCAGGCGGCGTGTTCTCTACCGCTGGCGCAGGCGTGAAAACCAATCTGCTGTTCTTTACCAAGGGCAAGAAAACCGAGAAGACTTGGTACTACGATTTGTCTTATGTGAAGGTCGGCAAGAAAACACCGCTGACGCTGGCGCACTTTGGCTTTGACCAAAATGGCGCTGTGCTGGCCGATGCGCAACTGCCCGCCATCCTCACCGCCGACTGGCATGCCGATGAGGCCAACGCCGGCAAGCCGTTCCCCAGCTATGCGCGCATGTTGCAACAGCGCGGCAAGCTGGAGGGTGAAAGCCGTTATTCGTGGACGGTGGACTTCGCCGCCCGCCGCGCCAAAGCGCGCGCCGAGATGCAGCCCTTGCTGGACGAGTCCGCACAGATCAAAGCCACTGTGGTGGACTTGAAAGAGCAACTCAAGCGCTTGAAAAAAGCTAAGGCCAGCGATGCGGCGCTGGATGCACTGGATGCGAAGATCAAGGAAAAAGACAAAGCCGCCCGCGATCTGGAAACCCAGGCGGCCGACATTGACGCTGCCGTATTTGACTTAAAGGCCGTCAACCCAACCGCGGTCATTGATGTGGATACCCGCACGCCGCAGCAGATCATCAGCAATATTGAGGCGCAGGGACGCATTGTTGCCCAAGCGCTGGCGCGCTTAAATGCGCTAATGGCGGAAGCGGACTGAGGCCCAGCCATGACAGACGCGAAGCGTAGTGAGGTCTCCATCGTCCGTTCGGCGGCGGCTGAATATCTGACCTTTGTCGCCGCTGGCGGTAGCTCAGAAACTGGCGTGGAAATGCGCTATGAGACCGAAAATGTCTGGCTGACGCAAAAGACGATGGCCACCCTCTACAATGTCTATTCATATTCACTCACTGAGATAGATTAATGACTTTCAATAGACGTTCCTTCCTGCACGCGGCCGGCGGTATTGCGGCGGCTTCCGTGGCATCACCGCTACTCGCACAAGACGCAGCACCGCTGCCTTTTCTGATCGGGCGTTCTGCCGATATCTTATTCCCGAAGGGCAAAACACCTCGCGTTGTGATTTGCGGCGGCGGCTGGGGCGGGCTGAATGCGGCGAAGCAATTGAGACTGCTGGCGCCACAATTGGAAGTGGTATTGCTGGAACGCAATACGGTGTTCTTCTCCTGCCCCATGAGCAACAAGTGGCTGGTGGACTTCATCCCCACAGATTTTCTAATCTATGACTACCTCAAAGTGTCAGAGAAGCACGGCTATCGCTTCGTTCAGACCGAGATACTTGCTGTCGAGCGCGACAAGAAGCGCGTCGTCACCGCAGCCGGTCAGATTGACTACGACTACCTGATTCTTTCGCCGGGCATCCGCTACAACTACGAAGCTTGGTTCGCCAATGACCGCCGCGCTGCGGAAGCCACGCGCGCGCGCTTCCCGGCGGCTTATGTACCGAATGCCGAGCATTTCACTTTGAAGCGTGCGCTGCAGGATTTCAAAGGCGGCGAGCTCGTCATGACGCTGCCACCTCCGCCGCAGCGCTGCCCGCCTTCGCCTTACGAGCGCGCCTGCCTCATTGCCTGGATGTTCAAGCACAAGAAGATCAAGGGCCACCTCACCATTCTCGATCACAAGGACGGCGTGCGGCCTATCGGCCCTGGCTTCCGCGCCGCTTTCACGGAGCTTTACAAGGACGTCATCACCTATGTGCCGAATGCACATGTGAAGGAGATCGATCCGTTCGCCAAGCGCATCAAGACGGCGGCGGGCGACTTCGCCTTCGATCACGCCATCCTCATGGCGCCGCATCAGGCCGGCGATCTGGCCTGGAAAGCCGGCGCCATCGGTCGCAACGCCGAGGGGAAACCCAGTGGCTGGGCCGGTGTTGATCCACTCTTCCTGCATCTCAAGGACGACAAGGATGTGTATGTGATCGGCGATGCGGTCGGCGCGGTCTCGCCCTTGTTTCAGTTTTATCCGAAGAGCGGCCACGTCGCCAATCGCCTGGCGAAGAGCGTTGCGACGTACATTGCCGAGCGCGCCGCCGGCCGCGAACCGAAGTACATCCTGCCAGACAATCTCTGCTACATGATGGTGAATGGCGATCCTCAGGAAGCGATCAACGTCGGCTTCGACTACGCGCTGAATGAGCAAGGTATCATCGCGCAAACCCAGATCGACGACAACGAGCGACGCGCCGAGTTGGTACCCATGGACTTTGCCTGGGCGAAGACCATGTACGACGACATGTTCGCTTGAGCATTGTCCAATCGGACATGAACTGGCGCATCGACTACCTCGCTAACATCAGCGAAATCAGCGAGGCGGAATGGGCAACCTTGGATGCGCGCGGCAATGTGTTTCTGCGCCATGCGTTTCTCGCCGCCGCCGAACGCCATGGCGCGGTGTCGGAAGAAACCGGTTGGCGCGCCTGTCATGTCGCTATGCGCGACGAAGGCGGCCGCCTTATCGGTGCCATGCCGCTCTATCTCAAGTCGCATTCCTTCGGCGATTTCTCGCACGACTGGCAATGGTCGTCGGCCTATCAACGCCTGGGGTTGCGCTACTACCCGAAGCTGGTGACGGGCATCCCTTATACGCCGGCCAGCGGCCCGCGTTTTCTCGTGCATCCGCAAGCGGATCGCGCGCTCGTCATCGAACGGCTTATCGCCGCAGCTATCGCCCAGGCGCGGCGCCTGGGCTGCCAAACCTGGCAATGCCTGTACGTGGATGACGTCGATCTCGCCGCAATGAACGGCGCGCAGCTACTCATGCGGCGCGGCTGCCAGTTCCATTGGACGAATCAGGGCTACGCAGACTTCGACGATTTTCTCGCCAGTTTTTCCTCGCATAAGCGCAAGAAGGTCAAGCGCGAGCGGCGTTACGTCGCCGAATCGGGACTCAGCATCGAAGTGCGTCACGGCGACGAACTTGATGCTGCGCTGTGGAAAAAGATCCATCCGCTGTACCAGGCAACCTTCGACCGCTATGGCAATTATGCCGCGCTCTCCGCCGACTTCTTCACGGAAGTGAGTGCCACGCTGGGTCGCGAAGTGGTCGTGTTTCTAGCTCGCGATGCAAACGCCACGCTGGTCGCCACCGCAATTTGTTATCGCGATGCAACTACGCTCTACGGCCGCCACTGGGGCGCCTCAGCGGATTATCCGGGCTTGCATTTCGAGCTGTGCTATTACCAAGGGATTGAGTATTGCCTGCGCCATGGCTTGCAACGCTTCGAGCCCGGCGCGCAAGGCGAATACAAAGTCAGCCGCGGCTTTTTTCCGGTACCAATCTGGTCGGCGCACTGGATTGCCGACGACCGTATGCGCGTCGCGCTGCAAGACTACTTCTTGCGCGAGCAAGAGCATGTAGAAACTTATCAAGACGAGATGACCAATCATCTGCCCTATAAATAGGCAAGCTTTCGTCACTTTAGTCGCCGCGCTGCCGGGCTAGCCTGATTTTTTCTGAATCAGCTCGACCTTGTAGCCGTCAGGATCCTGTACGAAAGCGATTACCGTCGTGCCATGCTTCATCGGACCGGCCTCGCGCGTCACCACACCGCCGCGCTGCTTGATGTCGGCGCAGGCGGCATAGGCATCCTTGACTTCCAGCGCGATGTGGCCGTAACCCGTGCCAATCTCGTATTTATCGACGCCCCAGTTGTGGGTGAGTTCCAGCACCGCGCCATCGGACTCTTCGCTATAGCCAACGAAAGCCAGCGTGAACTTTCCGTCAGGATAGTCGTTGCGTCTGATCAGCCGCATGCCCAGCACCTCGATGTAGAACTTGAGCGCACGATCCAGATCACCGACGCGCAACATGGTATGCAGTATTCTCATGCTTGCTCTCCTGTTAAAGCCTAGTCCGCGACTTCGGACATTTCAGTGTAGCTCCGGAAGCGTGGTCGCCAGTCGCTTCAACTCATCCCGCGCCGCGCGGTAATCAGGGTACAGCCGTTCGACGACGGCCCAGAAACGCGGGGAGTGGTTCATCTCGACGAGATGCGCCAATTCATGCACCACCACGTAATCGACCAGCCACAGCGGCGCGTGAATCAGTCGCCAAGCAAGTCGTATACCCGACTTCTGGCTACAACTACCCCAGCGCGTGTGGGCGCTGGACAAGGCCAGCGGCGGCATGGGCTGATCGAGCAGGGCGGCGTAATGCCGGATGCGTGAGGTAAAAATTTCCAGCGCACGGCCACGCAGCCCACGCAAAGCCAGATGACGTAAATCCGCATCCGGCCGTGCTTGCAGTATCAAGATGTGGCCTTCCCAGCGCACGCGGTTAGCGCCGGCTTCGACCCTCACCAGACAGTCTTCGCCCAGCAGCGGCAGGATCGCGCCAGCGCGTATCAAAATGCGGTGCTTCTGACCTTCGACCTGCCACTCTTCGAGCTTTTTCAACACCCACTCCGCATTAAGACGCAGGAAGGCCTCGATCTCACGTAAGGACGCACGCGGCGGCGCACCCACGCGCAGGCCACGCTGGTCTATGGTCATGCCCAGTGTGCGACGGCGAGCGCGCCGCAACTTGTACTCGACGATGCGCGCACCGAGATGGATGTGCCTGCGCTCCTCCGCGGCGGGAGGCGGCGTTTTTTTGAAGAGCGGCAACTCAAGTTGAAAGAGGCTGAATCTCATGCGCGTATCCGTTACTGGAAGGCTGCAAAAGAATCGAACGAGTGATGCCAGATCAACACCAAAGATCGCCGGTTTCCTGACGCGCCTGCATCGGTGCGAGACATCTCAGCAACACGCGCTCGATTTCTTCTGGTGTGAGATGTATGAGCCGCCAGGAAAGGCGCAGCCGGCCATCGGCTTCCATGCCACCCCAGGAACCCGCGGCGAAAGAAAGCTGCCACGGTGGAGTCACGAGACCGAGACGTGTAGTACATACCAATAACTGCACTTCGAGTACGCGCCTGGCCTCCCCTTGCAGCCAGCTTTGTACGCGATCTTTGATTTGGCGCTCAGCAACTTCGGACGGCAGCGGCAAACGCAAGGTGTCGTCAGACAACGCCACCTCATTCGCGGCGCGGTCTAGCTTCAACACCACCTCGTGTCCGAGGAAAGGGAAGCGCACACCGTCGTGCCAGCGCTTAGGCAAAGCGAGCTTGCCTGAGGCGGCGGCCTGCCCGCTGAGCTTGCCGACGATAGCGCGGCTGCCTGCCCGTATGGCCTGTTCAATTTGCGGCAGCGTCAGGCCGCGCGGGGCATTCACTTTCAAGCCCGCTTCATCGACCGCAAAGGCGACATTGCTGCGCTGAGAACGGCGCAGGCGAAATGCCAGGGGTTGATCGTTAAGCTGAAGTGAATATTGCGCGCCAGGCGCGGGACCGCCGGCGGTGCTGCCCGAGGTAGTCATGGGCAGGTCGAGTTGAAGTTCGTGTTGCTGCGGCGTCATTCCTGTTGCGAACTCATTCCTGATATCGATGCGGACTAATCTTGCGAATCTCGCCTTCTATCCATTCCGCCACACGGGCATTCACCTCGTCTGGGCTAAGGCCGCTGGCATTGATAGCCGGGCCGATGCTCACAGTGATTGTACCCGGATACTTAAGGAAAGCATTGCGCGGCCAATATTCGCCGGCGTTGTGCGCAACCGGCACCACTAACGCACCAACATGGCTGGCGAGATAGGCGCCGCCGATCTTGTAGCGGCGCGTGGTACCGAGCGCGACGCGCGTGCCTTCCGGAAACACCACCACCCAAAAACCCATCGCCAGCCGCTCGCGGCCTTGTTCGACGATTTGCTCCAGCGCACTTTTTCCGCCGCTGCGATCTATGCCTATCATGGGCACCGCACCCAACCCCCAACCGAAGAAAGGCAGACGCAAGAGTTCTTTCTTCAACACAAAAATCAGGGGCGGGAAGACGCGTTGCAGCGCGATGGTTTCCCAGGCCGACAGATGCTTGCAGAGCACCACTGAAGGCTGGCTGGGAATGTTTTCGGCGCCAATGACGCGATAGTCGATGCCCAACACATACTTAATGAGCCACATTGCGACGACAGTCCAGCCTTGCACCACACGATAGCGCGCGAAGGGCGGCAACATGAAACGCAGCGCCACCAGCAGCACGCCATAGGGAACGGTGTAGAGCACCATCAAGACCATGAATAGCGCAGAGCGCAGAAAAATCAGCGGTCTCAGTGTCGGCCGACGTGACATATCAGATGGCAAGATGCGCCGCCACGGCGGCGAGGTCGGGGAAGATCAAAGTGTGCGCAGGCAAGTCGGGATGTTGGCGCGTTTTTTCGCCCTTGCCAGTAAGTACCAGCATCGGTTGCGCGCCCACGGCTACAGCCGCGAGTAGATCGCGCAGGCTGTCCCCCACCGCTGGCACGCCGTTCAGGTCGACGTTGTAGCGCTGCGAGATCTCGCGCAGCATGCCGGGCTGCGGCTTGCGGCAGTCGCAGGTCGAGTCCGCCGGATGCGGGCAGAAAAATACCGCGTCGATGCGTCCGCCGGCCAAGCTCACCGCGCGCGACATTTTCTCGTGGATGGCATTCAGCGTGTCCATATCGAACAGCCCGCGACCTATGCCCGATTGGTTGGTGGCAACCACGATACGATAGCCCCACTGTGTGAGACGAGAAATGGCGTCCAGGCTGCCCGGTATCGGCAGCCACTCGTCCGGCGACTTGATGAACTGGTCGCTGTCGAAATTAATGACGCCGTCGCGATCGAGGATAACGAGTTTCATAGCGTGGAAATATCGGCAACCTGATTCATGAGCGATGCAAGCTGCGCTAGTAACGCGAGGCGGTTCTGCCTTGTCCGTGGTTCCTCGGCATTGACCATCACTTCATCAAAGAAGAGATCGACGGCAGCGCGCAAGCCGGCCAGCGCTTTCAGCGCATGGGTGTAATCCCCGCCCGCGAAATGCGAGCGCACCAGCGGCGCGATACGATTCATCTGTTCGAACAAAGCCTGCTCGGCCGGTTCGTGCAACAACGCAACATCGACCTCGCCTCTCAATTCATTACCTGCGCCGCCCTCGGCCTTCTTCAGGATATTCACGATGCGCTTGTTGGCGGCAGCCAGCGCCGTCGCCTCCGGCAATGCAATGAATTCGCGCACGGCTTGCAGCTTGGGCAACACGAGGTCGATGCGCGTAGGTTTCAGCGCCAGCACGGCTTCGATAGCGGCGCCTTCGTAGCCTGCGTCACGCAGGTAACCGCGCAGGCGATCGAGCATGAACTCGTAGAGTGCGTTGGCACTTTCCGCACTGAGCAAGCCGATTTTAAAACCTGCGCCTGCGTCGGCGATAAGTTCGCGCAAATCCAGTGCCAGTGGCGTCTCGATCAAGATGCGCAGCACACCGAGCGCAGCGCGGCGCAGGCCGAAGGGGTCCTTGTCGCCCGTCGGTGCCTGGCCAATGCCGAAGAAACCCACCAAGGCGTCGAGCTTATCGGCCAGCGCAACGGCAGCGGCAATGTTGCCCTGGGGCAGTGTATCGCCGGCGAAGCGCGGCCGGTAGTGCGCCTCGATGGCGTCGGCCACCTGAGCGTCTTCGCCATCGTGCAGCGCGTAGTAGCGGCCCATGATGCCTTGCAGTTCGGGGAACTCCCCCACCATGTCGCTGGCGAGATCGGCCTTCGCCAGCAACGCGGTGCGCGCGGCAAGTTTGGCATCGGCACCCGTGCGCTGGGCGATGCGGGCCGCCAGGCGCTCAAGGCGGCGAACGCGCTCACCCACTGAGCCGAGTTTGTTGTGATAGACGACCGCATCGAGCGTGGCGATGCGCGACTCCAGAGTTTTCTTGCGGTCCTGGTTGTAAAAGAAACGCGCATCCGCAAGTCGCGGTCGCACCACGCGTTGATTTCCGCCGATGATGTGCTTGGCATCGGCCACCTGCATGTTGCTGACGATAAGAAAGCGGTTCAGCAGGTTGCCCGCGTCGTCGAACAGCGGAAAATATTTCTGGTTTTGCTGCATGGTGAGGATCAAGCATTCCTGCGGCACTTCGAGGTATTCCGCCTCGAACTCGCCCACATACACCACCGGCCATTCCACCAGCGCCGTCACTTCGTCGAGCAGCGCAGCCAGCGTCACCACGTCTTTGCTCAAATGCGCGCTCAATTCGGCGGCCTTGGCGTCGAGCTGCTTGCGGATCATTTCACGACGACTTGCAAAGCTCGCCACAACCTTGCCGTCGCGTTCCAATACTTGCGCGTAGTCGTCGGCCCGGTGCAGTTCCAACAAACCGATGCTGAGAAAACGATGCCCCAGCGTGCTGCGCCCGCTGCTCACGCCCAGCACGACACCCGGCACGACGCGCTCCCCGTGCAGCAAGACGAGACCGTGGGCAGGACGCACGAACTGATGCTCGGAGTCCCCCCAGCGCATAAGCTTGGGGATAGGCAGCTTCTTCAGCGCGTCCTGCACGATGCCGGCGAGCACATCGTCCAGCGCTGCACCTTTGACGGTGGCCTGATAGAAGAAGGTCTCCGATTTCCCATCCATACGCTTCTCGAACTGCGCGATGGCGGCCGCGGGAATGCCCTTAGCTTCCATCTTCTTCAGCAGCGCCGGCGTCGGCTTACCTGCGGCATCCAGCGCAACGGAAACTGGCATGACTTTTTCATGCCCGGTGGAATCCGGCGCTTGCGCTAGCACATCCGGCATTTGCAGCGCCAGGCGGCGTGGCGTGGCGAACCATTCGTAGTTGCCGCCGGCCTGCACCAGATTGCGCACGGCGAGCCCGGCGTGCACTTCTTTCGCGAAGGTCTCACCCAGACGCTTCAGCGCCTTGGGCGGCAATTCTTCGGTACGCAATTCGATGAGCAAGGTCGCGTGCATCATGCTTCCTTGCACATCGGGAAGCCTAGCGCTTCACGCGAATCGTAATAAGCCTGCGCCACTTCGCGTGCCAGCGCGCGCACGCGGCCGATGTAGGCGGCGCGCTCGGTGACGGAGATGGCGCCACGTGCGTCCAGCAGGTTGAAGGTATGCGAGGCCTTCATCACCATCTCAAAGCCGGGCAGCGGCAAGCCCAGGCCCATCAGACGCTTGGCTTCGGATTCGAACTTGGAGAACTGGGCGAACAGCCAGTCCACATCGGAATGCTCAAAGTTGTATTTCGATTGCTCGACTTCGTTCTGGTGAAACACGTCACCGTAAGTCACTCCTGGCGCCCACACCAGGTCGTACACGTTTTCCACGCCTTGCAGCGTCATCGCCAGGCGCTCAAGGCCGTAGGTGATTTCGCCCAAAACGGGTCGGCAAGTGAGCGAGCCGACTTCCTGGAAATAGGTGAATTGCGTAACTTCCATGCCGTTCAACCAGACTTCCCAACCCAGCCCCCATGCGCCCAGCGTAGGCGACTCCCAGTCGTCCTCGACAAAGCGGATGTCGTGGTCGCTGGTGTTGATGCCCAGCGCGCGCAAGCTGTCGAGATACAACTCCTGGATGTTGGCGGGTGAGGGCTTCAACACCACCTGATATTGGTAGTAGTGCTGTAGCCGGTTGGGGTTTTCACCATAACGCCCATCCTTGGGACGGCGCGAAGGCTGCACATAGGCAGCCTTCCACGGCTCGGGGCCGATAGCGCGGAGGAAGGTGGCAGTATGAAACGTGCCCGCGCCGACTTCAATGTCGTAGGGCTGCAAGAGCACGCAACCCTGCTTGTCCCAAAAATCCTGCAAGCGAAGAATGACTTCCTGAAACGTAGGCATGAAAAACGCGATTAACGGAAAAGCGCGATTTTACGGGGTTTCCGCGCCACTGGGTTCGCGCTAGTGCTTACCGCGAGGGGCGGCAAGACCTCTGTGTATTAACGACGACTAGACAGAGGCGTTCCTTTTGCGCCGCGCGCCTAACCACGGACCAACTAAGCTCAACAAGGAAAGTGCTAGCACAACGTTGTTGCCCCACCGCACGTAAGGCGTGGCGCCGGTATAGCCTTGCGCCTCGCCGACCAGCGCGCCTACCGTAAAGGGTTCCAGCACACGTTCGACGCGCCCGCGTGGCGTAACGATCGCGGTCATGCCGGTGTTGGTGGCGCGCAGCATGGTGCGGCCGGTTTCCAGTGCACGCATCTGGGCGATCTGCAGGTGCTGCGGCTGCGCCAGCGACTTGCCGAACCAGGCGGTGTTGGACATGTTCACCAGCAGCGTGGCCTCCGGCAGCGCGCGGATGATATCTTCGCCGAAAACGTCTTCGTAGCAGATATTGACGGCGAGTTTTTGGCCGGCGACCGCCAGCGGCGGCTGGCTTGCCGAGCCGGCACTGAAATCCGACATGGGTATGTGCAAAAGCGCCAAAGTCCAGGCAAAAGCTGGCGGCGTGAATTCGCCAAAGGGCACCAGGTGGCGTTTGCTATAGACGCGCGGAGGCGTGGTATCGAACGCGGCGGCACTGTTGTAGTAGCGCCCTTGCTCGTCGCGCATCGGCGCACCCAGCAGCACCTCGCCGTAGCGCCGCAATTCCGCCACATAGTCTAGCGGCAGTTGATCAAGCATCAGTGGCACGGCGGTCTCGGGCAAAACAATCAGATCCGCCGGGTGCGTGCGGGCGAGTTCCAGATAAGTGGTGAGCGATTCGCGCACGCGCTCGGGCCGCCATTTAAGACTTTGCTCGATGTTCCCCTGCAGCAAGCTGACGCGCAGCGGCTTGCCGACCGGCTCAGTCCATGCAATCTGCGCCAGGCCATAGCCCGCGATCAGAAAAAAAAGAACGGCGACGCCGGCGCGCCCAGCTCGCTCGCGCTGATGCCAGGCGAGCCCGATCAAGGCCGCAATCAGCGCGCTGACGAAGCCCACGCCATACACGCCCAGCAGCGGCGCGTAGCCAGCAAGCGGGCTGGGCGGCGTTTGTGCGTAGCCCAGGGCCAGCCAAGGGTAACCCGTTAGCACCCAGCCGCGCAGCCAATCGCTGAGTGTCCATGCGCCGGCCAAAAGCCAAGCATCGGTGGCGAAGCGACCGCTCGCCAGGCGCGCATAAGCAAACCCTGCCAGCGCCGGATAAATCGCCAACACGCCGCAGAACAGCACGGCGGCCAAGCCCGCCAGAGGCAAAGACATGCCACCGAAGTCGTGCAGGCTGACGTAGATCCAGGTCACGCCAGCAAGGAAAAATCCGAGACCAAACGCATAGCCGAGCAATGCCGCCATGCGTGGGCGCTTGCCGCGCCAGAGGACAAACAGCGCTGCCAGTGCCACTAAAGGAAGCGGAAAAATACCGAAGGGCGCAAAGCCCAGCACACTGATCGCACCGAGCAGAAACGCTGCAAAAGGCCGCCCGTAGCGCGAGGCAACAGCCCTCATTCCGGCGGCGTCTTGGGCAGGTCCACCAACAGCGTATGCACGCGCCGGCTGTCGGCACGCAGAACGACGATGCGCAATTCGTCGATCTGCACAATTTCGCCGCGCTTGGGCATGCGCCCGAGCTGATGGATCACCATGCCCCCGACGGTGTCATATTCTTCGTCGCTGAAATGCGTAGCAAAGGCTGCGTTGAAATCAGCGATTTCGGTGCCTGCCTTCACGCGGTAGCGGCCAGCATGGTCGAGAAGAATGTTGTCGGCGGCTTCATCGAAATCGTATTCGTCTTCGATGTCGCCAACGATTTGCTCTAGTACGTCTTCGATGGTGACTAAGCCGGCGACGCCGCCGTATTCGTCAACCACAATGGCCATGTGGTTGCGCGAGGCGCGAAATTCGCGCAACAGCACATTGAGACGCTTGGATTCGGGAATGAATACCGCTGGCCGCAACATGGCGCGGATGTCGAACTCCTTGCCGGCGTAATAGCGAAGCAAGTCTTTAGCGAGCAGGATGCCGATTATGTCATCGCGATTCTCGCCGGTCATCGGGAAGCGCGAATGCGCCACTTCGATCACGCGTTCAATGAACGCCTCTGGCGTCTCGTTGATGGAGACGATTTCCATCTGTGCGCGCGGCACCATAATATCCGCCACCTGCATTTCGGAGACCTGCAAGGCACCTTCGATGATAGACAGCGCATCGCCATCCAGAAGATTGCGTTCGAATGCCGAGTGCAACAGCACGAGGAGCTGTTCGCGGTCCTCGGGTTCGCGCATCAAGAGCGCGGAAAGACGTTCAAGCAATGAGGGTTTACTAGGGGCAGGGTCCATGATGGGCATTAATAAGGATCGGGGTAACCGAGACGGGCCAGGATGTCGCGCTCTAGTTGTTCCATGACACGGGCGTCAGCGGCGTGCTCGTGATCGTATCCCTGTAAATGCAGCATACCATGCACGATCAGGTGGGCAAAATGGGCGACGACGGGCTTGCCTTGCTCTGTCGCCTCACGCGCCACCACCGGCGCGCAGAGCACCAAATCGCCCGCCAACTCAGGTGGCGCTGCGTAGACAAAGGACAACACATTCGTGGCGTAGTCTTTGCCGCGATACTGCGCATTGAGTGAACGCGCTTCGTCCGCATCGACAATACGCACCGTCACCTCAGCCGCACCCGGCCGAGTGGCGCGCACCCAGCGGCGGATGTCGTTACGATTGGGCAACCACGACGGTAGTCCTTCTTTGTTAAGCGCGTATTGCACTCTGAGGGAGAGCCTGCCCCCTACCCCTGTTCCCAAGGATGGGTGTAACGGTCGCTCGCTGCGCTCGGGAGTCTTACGCTGCCCCGCCTTGGGACGGCCCGGCGGCAGCGAGTCAGTAGCCCTTCCCCCCAACCCCCTTCCCGCGGAAGGGGGTGACTGGGGTTCGCTGCGCTCGGAAGTCTTACGCTGCCCCGCCTTGGGGCGGCCCGGCGGCGGGGCTTTCCCCCCGCCCCTCACTCGGTGCGCCTCGCTGGCCCAGCCTGCTCATGCGCCTCGTAAGCCGCGACGATGCGAGCGACTAATGGGTGGCGCACCACATCTTCGGCGAGGAAGTCAGTAAAGGCGATGCCGCGCACTTCGCGCAGAATACGGCCGGCTTCGATAAGGCCGCTCTTCGTGCCGCGTGCGAGGTCGATCTGCGTCACGTCCCCCGTCACCACGGCTTTGGCGCCAATGCCGATGCGCGTGAGGAACATCTTCATCTGCTCGGGTGTGGTGTTCTGCGCTTCATCGAGAATGATGAAAGCATGGTTGAGCGTGCGGCCGCGCATATAAGCGAGTGGCGCGATTTCGATGGCCTGACGCTCGAAAAGTTTGGCGACTTTCTCATAACCCATGAGGTCGTAAAGCGCGTCGTAGAGCGGACGCAAGTAAGGGTCAACTTTCTGCGCCAAATCGCCCGGTAGAAAACCCAGGCGCTCGCCCGCTTCCACTGCCGGCCGCGTTAGGACGATGCGGCTGACATGCTCGCGTTCGATGGCATCTACCGCCGACGCGACAGCAAGATAGGTTTTGCCGGTGCCGGCCGGGCCGATGCCGAAGGTAATATCGTGCTCTTGGATCTGGCGCAGATACGCCACTTGGCGCGGCGTGCGGCCATGCAGCCCCGCCTTGCGCGTTATCAGCCCAGACGGGATGGACACGTCGCCGCGCATGCGTTGGCGCAATTCGATTAAACCCAACTGGATGGCGTCGATGGAGAGATGCTCTCCGGCCTGCTCGTAGAAGTGTTGCAGCGCCTGCGCGGCATGCGCTGTTTGCGTTGCACTCCCACGCAAAGTGAAATGCTCGCCACGCCGAGCAATAGCGATATCGTAGCCCGCTTCGATTTGACGCAGATTCTCGTCGAGCGCGCCGCACAGGTTGGCGAGACGCTTGTTATCGACTGGCGTCAGTGAAAGTTCGAGCGCTTTGGCTTTCAAGATAGGCAGTCGCCATGAACGACTTCGCCGCGCAAGGTATGTGCGGCCGCGGCAGTGATGTGCACATCGACAAAGCCGCCCATCAAACGCTGCTGACCGGGGAAATTCACAATGCGATTATTCTCGGTGCGCGCGGCAAGTTCGCCGCTATCGCGCTTGGATACACCCTCCACCAGCACGCGCTGCACGCTGCCAACCATAGCGCGGCTGATCACCAGGGCTTGAGCGTCATTGTGTTTTTGCAGGCGGGTAAGACGTGCGGCTTTCACCTCCTGCAAGGTATCGTCGGCGAGTTCCGCCGCCGGGGTGCCGGGGCGCGGGCTATACACAAAGCTAAACGAGGCATCAAAACCTACGTCGTCGATCAGCTTCATGGTCGCGTCGAAATCCGCGTCGGTCTCGCCGGGGAAGCCGATAATAAAATCGGAGGTCACCGCAATGTCCGGTCGCACGGCGCGCAAGCGACGAATAATTGATTTGTATTCCAGCGCCGTATAGCCGCGCTTCATGGCAGCAAGAATCCGGTCCGAACCGGATTGCACCGGCAGGTGCAGATGCGATACCAGCTTAGGCAGCGTGGCATAGGCATCGATCAGGCGCTGCGTCATTTCGCGCGGGTGCGAGGTGGTGTAGCGGATGCGCTCGATGCCGGGTATTTCATGCACGCATTCGAGCAGGAAGGCGAAGTCCGCTATCTCCTGCGTGCCCATGGCGCCGTTATAAGCGTTCACATTCTGGCCAAGCAGCGTTACTTCCTTCACGCCCTGATCGGCCAGCCCAACAATTTCTGTCAGCACGTCTTCGATAGGCCGTGAAACTTCTTGCCCGCGTGTGTAAGGCACGATGCAGAAGCTGCAAAATTTGCTGCAACCTTCCATCACGGAAACATAAGCCGAACCGACCTCCACTCGGGCTGGCGGCATGGCGTCGAATTTTTCGATTTCGGGAAAAGAAATATCCACCTGTGGCCGGCCTGTGGCGCGGCGTTCGCGGATGAGCTGAGGCAATCGATGCAAGGTCTGCGGGCCGAACACGACATCGACATAGTTGGCGCGCTTGACGATGGCGGCACCTTCCTGGCTCGCCACGCAGCCCCCTACGCCGATCACCAGATCGGGTTTGGCCTCTTTTAAATGCTGTATGCGGCCCAGATCGTGAAACACCTTCTCCTGTGCCCGCTCACGCACCGAGCAAGTATTGAAGAGTATGTAGTCAGCGTCTTCAGGACTATCCGTTCTTTCGATGTCTTCAGTATCGGCGAGCACGTCGACCATACGGTCAGAATCGTACTCGTTCATCTGACAACCGAATGTCTTGATATAAAGCTTCTTGACCACGAAAAAAACCGGCAGGAAATTACTGAGGCTTGCTGAACTTCACTGAGGCTCGGCCTTGGTATCCGGCAGCGACGCTTCTTCCGCCGTGAGTATCCAGACGCGATTGACGCTACCGCCAGCATCAACCAGATAGCGCACCGTCACCGGTTGCTGCATCGTGGCGGGCTGAACGATGAGGTTTTGGGCGCTGCGTATCTGCAGCGCCGGCGACAAGGGAAAACGTTTGTCGCCAAAGCGCGCAGTGCCTTGCTCAGGGGGATTCATAACGGCCTTGGTAGCGCCGGCCGGCATCGGCCGAACAGCCATCATCGACATCGGCGGCGGCGGCGCCTGCTCGGGCGCTTGCTGTATCGCGCTAATAACACTACTGATAATGGAAGGGATCAGCGGATTCATGGATGCCTTATGTCTGGACGCCGGGTTATGCCGGCGGACCGGCAGCAGAACAAGCCGCTGCTCAGGCCATTATAACCATCACCGCCACTTTACGCCGCGCCGTCCGAAGCTTGGGAATTTTTGGTGGGATGGAGGCTATTGAATACAAGCTGGAAGTTTTTGCCAGGCTTCATGCGGCTATCTTTTTGAATTTTCGTTTGACGTAAACGCCGCCTGAATATCGCGTGTTTTTGCGCCGCTGGCTATGAGCGCGCGGACGATCAAATCCAGCGACACCGAAGGGTCACCCGCCTCGATTTTGGCAATGCGTGATTGGCTCGATTTCATGCGTTGCGCCAGGTCAATTTGCGAGAGCTTGCGTTTGATGCGTGATTTTTTTACCGCGCTGATCAAAGAGAGTCTGAGCGCGACGAGCTGCGCCTCTTCATCACTCAATTGCAGAAAATCCTCCGCATTCCCGATTTTCCAGCCGGCGGCCTGGAGGCGTTCGAGTTTGGCACTCTTCATGGCATTTACCCGCATGCTTTAAGCTACGTGCTGATTGGTTGGGCTGTATGTCAATACTGACATATTTAAAATACGTATGCGACAGGATTCCTGTGGCGCGTCTTGAGGCGAAAAAAAACCGCAACCTCCATAAGGATGCGGTTTTTCGAGACTTACTGAAACGTCGTGCAACTGTAAATTGGCTATTTGCCGCGCTTTTGCGTAAAGCGGATGCTAACGGTCAACACCGCGGCGCCAGGCGGCAATGCGCCGCTGACCGTCAATGCACCGCGCGCTCGCCTAGCTGCGCTTGCCGGGATGGAAAAATAAATGCGCGGGCTACGCGTGACGCCTGCGCCGCATGGCGACGACGCCCGCCAGTGCAAAACCGAAAAGTGACAGTGTCCCGGGCTCGGGGACTGATGCGACGCTGATCCGCAAATTATCGTACTGAGCCGTGGTCGTCGTGTCGGTAAATCCAGTGCCCACGCTGCTAATCTGCCCGAGACCGAACGACAGGACGCCGCCCGCAAAATCCGGATGCGCGATGCCGAATGCATTGGTCGCAAAGTCGTATTGCGTAAAGTCTGTAGCCAACAATACCGATTGCGAGAGGGTGACGTACCCGGTTGACCCCGAGAACGGTCCCGATGACGTGGGGCCCGGAATCGTTGGCCCCGTGATCTTGGCGAGATAGTAGAAGCCGCCCTGAGAAATCAGCGGTCGGAATGTATTCCCGAATGGACTACCTATGCCGAAACCGTTGGTATCTCCGACGTCGATCAGGAGATTCTTGTCAACCTGGGCGCCTATCGAGGAAATCGCTCCCTGCGTGCCCGGATCGTAGGTAAATAAGTTGTTGACAAAACCGACGTCGGCCAGACCGCCTGCCGGGGTGGTCTCGTTGACCGCAATTTGCAGCCCCGTGCCTGGAGTGCCGCAACTCGCGCATTGACCGTACGTTAGCGTCACCAACGGAGTCAGGAAAGATGGTGTGGTTGAGTAACCTGCAAGATTGAACGTCGAGTCCGTAAACACGACGCTGGCAAAAATTCCGCTTGAGGCGACTGACAGCGCGGCACCGACCGCATACCGGGAGAGACGAGTAAGCATGCTGAAACCTCCTTGTGAAAAATCGGCCGTCGAGTTGCGGCGGTTTAACAAATTCATTGCACAGATGAGTACGAGGCTAAGCAATATTCGTTCTAATTCGACAAGCACTTGATTAGTATATTGTATTCAATTCGCTCGGCAAAAGGCATCGTTCCCATGTAAAGGTTCTCGACAACGAGTCGGTTTGGCCTAACATGCCGCCGCCCTCTTTGACATAGTCTGCCGCCGCGATCGACGGGGCATCCGATTGAGCAAGGTACGGGCGCGTGATGTCCCGCTCAATGACGCGACGATGAGTGCGATGAGTGCGATGAGTTCGTTGAGGGTGTGGTTATGTGGGTGGGCCAGGAAGGATGCGGCTGACCGGTACAGGCGTTTGAATGCGGATCATTTGAGGCGCGCCTGTGCGATGATTGACACATTACTTACACAAAAGCGCGGAGAGCGTTGCACAGAGTGCGGTAAGTGTTTAAATAATTTGGTGGTGATGGAGGGACTCGAACCCTCGACCCCCGGATTATGAATCCGATGCTCTAACCGACTGAGCTACATCACCACGCGGAAGGGGCGGGATTATCCGGCTAGTGGTAAGTCCTTGTCAAGGCAAGGCTTGCGCTGCACAATGCCACGCCTCAGCCATTTCCATACACGGTTTTAAGCCTCTTTCGTGCGTTTCGATATCGTCATTGTGGGCGGCGGCTTGGCCGGCGCCAGCCTGGCCGTTGCGCTCAAGAGCAGCCGCCATTCGATTGCCTTAGTCGAGGGCCGGTTGCCCATGGCGGCCCCCACGCTCTCGCCTTCCCCCACCGAGTGGGACGCACGTATTTACGCCGTGAGCCCCGCTAACGCCGCTTTTCTCAGCGACATCGGCGTTTGGCAACATCTCGACCCAGCGCGCCTCACCCCCGTGTACGACATGGACGTGCGCGGCGATCGCGGTGCGCGGCTCAATCTTTCGGCCTACGACGCCGGCATCGCCGAACTGGCGTGGATCATCGAAGCGGGCCTCATGCAGCGCGAACTATGGGAGACCGCCAAGCGCCAGGGCAACCTCACGCTGTTCTGCCCGGCCGAGCCCACCCAACTCGAAATCGCTCCCGATGAGGCGCGCCTGACGCTGGTCGACGGACGCAAGCTTGAAGCCTCGCTCATCGTCGGCGCCGACGGTGCGGATTCCTGGGTGCGCACGGCGGCAGGCATTCGTCCCAACGTAACTCCTTATGGCGAGCTCGGCTTAGTCGCCAATTTCAACTGCGCCCGGCCGCATCACAACACGGCTTTCCAGTGGTTTCGCACCGATGGTGTGCTGGCCTACCTGCCGCTGCCTGAGCAGCGCATCTCCATCGTCTGGTCGACGCCGGAAGCTCACGCGCGGGAATTGATGGCGTTGGATGCCGAGGCGCTGTGCCGTCGCGTGGCAGAGGCCGGCGACCACCGCCTGGGCGCGCTGGAATTGCTCGCCCCACCCGCCGCTTTTCCGCTGCGGCTGATGCGCGTGAAACCCCTCGTTGCGCCGCGCCTCGCCCTGATCGGCGATGCCGCCCATGCGATCCACCCGCTCTCAGGTCACGGTATCAATCTCGGCTATCAGGACGCCCGCCAGTTAGCGCTAGCCCTCATCGACCTGCCAGACTACCAAGACTGCGGCGACCTGCGGCCGCTGCGCCGCTACGAGCGGGCACGGGCCGAAGAAGTGGCGCTGCTACAATGGACTACACATGGATTGCAACGTCTCTTCCGGCCGCAACTCGCACCTATATCGCAGCTGCGTAATTTGGGATTGAACCTCACCAACCGTTTGCCGGTCGTACGTAATGCATTAGTACGCTACGCCCTCGGCTAATTGAATCCCCTCAAAGCGCCATCATTTATCGGAGAAACGCATGTTCAAGAAATTCGCCTCGCTTGCGGCCACCGCGCTGTTCATGCTCACCGGCGCTGTCTATGCCGACGAGGCCTCGGTTAAAAAAGCCGTGGAGACCCACCTCGAAACCAAGGTGGATTCCGTCAAAAAGCTCCCCTATCTCGGTCTTTACGAAGTGCAGACGGGCAGCGACGTGGTGTACACCAATGAGGGCGCCAGCTACATCATCATCGGCAACATCATCGACACCAAGACCAAGCAGAATCTCACCCAGGCACGGCTTAATCAGCTTTCCACGATCAAGTTCGCCGATCTGCCGCTCGATTTAGCGGTAAAGACGGTGCGCGGCAACGGCAAGCGTGTACTCGCTACTTTCGAAGATCCCAATTGTGGTTACTGCAAAAAGCTGGCGCATGAGCTGCAAAGCATCGATAACATCACCATCTACACCTTTATGATCCCAATACTGGCGGCCGACTCGGTGGAGAAGACCAAGGGCGTGTGGTGTTCAGCAGACCGCTCCAAGGCCTGGTATGCCTGGATGCTGGAAGGCACCGTCCCGGCCGCCGGCACCTGCGATACACCTACCGACAAGGTCCTGGCCCTGAGCCAGCGCCTCAATGTGCGCGGCACGCCGGCGATTTTCTTCTCCAACGGTGAGCGCGTGCCGGGCTTTGTGCCCGCAGCCAAGCTGGAAGAAAAGCTGAAGCAGATTGCCAGCGCGAAATAGCTGGTAATAAAACGAGCTAATCCTAACGGACTACGCACAGTACCAACAGGCGGCCTCGGCCGCCTGTTTTGTTTAGTACGGGGCATTGCGCGTAGGCGCACAATAGTCCAGTATTTCTCCCCACCGTTTCCCCCAAATTTCCCCCCAAGTTCTCCACCAACCCGCTCCGGGAGATTCCATGCTTACCCTCAAAGTAAATGGTCGCAGCCATCAAGTCGACGTGGAACCGGATACCCCGCTGCTCTGGGTTCTGCGCGACACCCTGGGTTTCACTGGCACCAAATACGGTTGCGGTATATCCGTCTGCGGCGCTTGTACAGTGCATATGAACGGCGCCCCGATACGTGCCTGCGTAACGCCGGTTTCGTCGGCCGCCGGACAGACCATCACCACCATCGAAGGCCTGCAAGGCAAGGTCGGACACGCCGTGCAAACCGCCTGGGAAAAACTCGATGTCGTGCAGTGCGGCTACTGCCAGTCCGGCCAGATCATGGGCGCGGTGGCCCTGCTCTCGCAGACCCCCAAGCCGACGGATAGCGACATCGACGCCGCGATGGCCGGCAACCTGTGCCGCTGCGCGACTTATCAGCGCATTCGCGCCGCCATACACGAAGCGTCCAAGCAACTAGCTTGAGGAGGCGACCATGGAAACCATACGCATAGAAAACGAAAGTCGTCGCCAGTTTCTCAAGGCCAGCGCCGGGCTGACGCTAGCAGTCTATCTGCCGCTGGGCCTCGCCGCGACTGACAAGTCTGCGGCAGCGAAGACTGTACTTGAGCCCAATGCCTTCGTACGCATCGGCGCTGACAATACGGTGACGGTTGTCGTCAAGCACCTCGAAATGGGCCAAGGCACTTACACAGGGCTGCCGACTTTGTTGGCGGAAGAGCTGGACGCGGCCTGGTCGCAAATCCATGTTGAAGCGGCGCCGGCAGATGGCAAGCGCTATAACAATCTCTTGATGGGGCCGATGCAACTCACTGGCGGCAGCACGGCCATGGCCAACTCCTTCGAACAGATGCGCCGCGCCGGCGCCACCGCGCGCGCCATGCTGGTGGCCGCCGCCGCGCAGCGTTGGAAGGTTGCACCGGAGAGCATCACCATACGCGAGGGTGTAGTCATGCACGCAGCATCTCACCGCAAGGCGAGCTTCGGGCAACTGACTGAAGCCGCCGCCGCACTGCCCGTGCCGGCCGCGGGGAGTATCAAGCTCAAAGACCCGAAAGACTTCGTCTACATCGGCAAGCAGGCGCCGCGCAAAGACAGCAAGCCCAAGATCAATGGCAGCGCGATCTACACGCAGGACATACGCCTGCCCGGCATGCTGGTGGCGCTGGTGGCTCATCCGCCGCGCTTTGGCGCCAAAGTAAAATCCTTCGATGCCAGCCGCGCAAAAGCGGTCAAAGGCGTGACGGATGTGGTGGAAATTCCTTCCGGCGTGGCGGTGTTGGCGGGCGATTTCTGGTCCGCCAAGAAGGGTCGCGATGCACTCTCGGTGGTGTGGGACGAATCCGCCGCCATGAAACTCGGCAGCACGGAACTGGAAGCGCAGTATCGCGCCTTACTCGAGCAACCCGGCGCGGTAGCGCGCCAGGACGGCGACGCCGCCAACGCGCTGAAAAGCGCGAGTAAGCGCATCAGCGCCGATTTCCATTTTCCCTACCTCGCTCACGCCACGATGGAGCCCATGAACTGCGTGGTTCAGCTCTCTGCGGACGGCTGCGAAATTTGGAACGGCGAGCAATCGCAAACCATGGATCAGAACGCGGTCGCCGCCGTCTTGGGCATGAAGCCGGAGCAGGTGAAGATCAACATGCTCTACGCGGGCGGCAGCTTCGGCCGGCGTGCCAGCACCACTGCGGATTACATCGTCGAAGCCGTGCACATCGCCAAGGCCATCAAAGGCCGTGCGCCCGTGAAGCTGGTGTGGACGCGAGAAGACGACATGCGCGCCGGCTATTACCGCCCCATGTTTCTGCATCGCGTCAGCGCCGGGCTGGATGCGCAAGGCAAGCTGGTCGCCTGGCAGCAGCGCCTGGTCGGTCAGTCGATAGCCGCGGGCACAGCCCTGGAAGGCTTTGTCGTCAAGAACGGCGTCGACAACACCTCGGTCGAAGGTGCGAGCAACCTGCCCTACGCAGTAGCCAACATTACGGTGGATTTGCATTCGCCGAAGAGCGGCGTGCCGGTGCTGTGGTGGCGCTCTGTCGGCTCCAGCCATACGGCCTTCTCGACCGAAACCATCATCGACGAATTAGCGCAGGCAGCCGGCCGCGACCCGGTTGAGTTTCGTCGCGACCTGCTCGCCAAGCATCCGCGCCATTTAGGCGTGCTCGAACTTGCTGCTCAGAAAGCCGGCTGGGGCAAGCCCCTCGCACCCGCCCCAGCGGGTGAGGCGAAGGAGCGACGCGGGCGCGGCATCGCGGTGCATGAGTCCTTCCACACTTTCGTCGCACAAGTGGCCGAGGTGACGGTCAAGGCGGACGGCAGCTACTCAGTGGATCGCGTGGTGTGCGCCGTCGACTGCGGCATCGCCGTCAACCCAGATGTGATCCGTGCGCAAATGGAAGGCGGCATCGGCTTCGGCCTCACCGCCGCGATGCACGGCGCCATCACGCTGAAAGACGGCATGGTGGAGCAGTCCAGCTACATCGACTACCCACTGCTGCGCATGGATGAGATGCCCAAGATCGAAGTGCACATCGTCGCGTCGTCTGAAAAGCCGACCGGCGTGGGCGAACCCGGCACCCCGGTGATCGCGCCGGCAGTGGCCAACGCGCTCTTTGCGGCTACCGGGCAACGCCTACGCAAGCTGCCGCTGCGGGTGGCGCCCGGCGCAGGTCCGGCCTGATGGATAGCACCGACATCCAGGTGCTCGACACCGTCCTTGAGTGGCAGGCGCTAACGCCCGAGCGTCGCTACGCGCTCATCACGGTGGCCGCGACCTGGGGCTCGTCGCCACGTCCGCCCGGCGCCTGGGCAGCGATACGCGACGACGGCATGGTGGTCGGCTCGGTCTCCGGCGGCTGCATTGAAGACGATCTCATTCTGCGCGTACGCGACGCCGCGTTCTGGAGCAAGCGCACGGCCGTGCTGCAATACGGCGGCAGCAGCGAAGAAGCACAGCGCTTTGATATTCCCTGTGGCGGCAAACTTGAACTGGTGGTGGAAACCGCGCCTGACGCCGCCAGCCTGCGACTGTTGCGCCTACGCATTGCCGACGGCCTCGCCACTGCACGCACACTGGCGCTCGCCAGCGGCAACGTCATGCTGGAAAACGCCGCCATGGGCGATCCACTCGTCTGGAAGCCTACAGACGCAAACGCGCGCCTCACCACCATTCACGGCCCCACACTTCGTCTATTGTTGATCGGTGCGGGTCAGATTTCGAGCTACCTTGCACCGATGGCGCAAGCGCTCGACTACCGCGTAACAGTATGCGATCCACGCGAAGAATATCGGCTGGGCTGGAAGTTGCCGGGCGTCAATTTGATTGCCGATATGCCAGACGACGCGGTCACTGCCTTTGTGCCCGATGCGCGCAGCGCCATCGTCGCGCTCACCCACGACCCCAAGCTAGACGACATGGCCCTGCTCGAAGCCCTGCGCTCCGCCGCTTTCTACGTTGGCGCACTGGGCTCGCGCGCCAACACAGCCAAGCGCAAGCAACGTCTGCGCGAGCATTTCGACATGAGCGAAGCGGAACTCGCGCGCCTGCATGGCCCCGTCGGATTGCCCATAGGCAGCCGCACGCCGCCAGAAATTGCGTTGGCCATACTTGCTGATCTCACCGCCACGAAGAATGGCGTTTATCTCGTTGCCGCGGGCGATACGCCGCACCGCGCAGTGGCTCTCGGCCACCCCACCACTGCGTGAATTCGCAAGCGGGTTATTGCGGCATCCTGCTCGCCGCCGGACGCTCACGCCGTTTTGGCGCGGACAAGCTGATGCACCCCTTGCCCGACGGCGCACCGGTCGCACTCGCCAGTTTGCGCGCCTTGCAACAAGCTTTACCGCGCACGCTGGTGGTGGTGCGGCCAGATAATCTAGCCTTGATTGTAGCGCTCAAAGAGAGCGATGTCGAAGTGCTTATCGCCGCGGATGCTGATGCCGGCATGGGCCACAGTCTCGCAGCGGGCGTTGCCGCCACTGCCGAAGCGCGCGGTTGGATCGTCGCGCTGGCCGACATGCCTTACATCGAGACCAACAGCATTGCGCTGGTGCTAGCGGCGCTGCAGGATGGCGCGGTCATGGCCGCGCCCAGCCACCAGGGCCTGCGCGGTCATCCGGTGGGGTTCGATGCCAGCTTCCGCGATGAACTCATGGCGCTGGAAGGCGATGAAGGCGCGCGCAGCTTGCTGCATCGGCATGCGAATTCGTTACAACTGGTGGAGTGCACAGACGCAGGCGTGCTGCGCGACATCGACACGCTGAACGATTTACGGCGCGATTTACCGAGCGATTTACGAAGCTAGGCGCTCAGATCAAGCGCGGCGCCAGCGCCAGCTTGTCTAGGCGCAGCCGCTCGATGGCCCGCAGAGCGCTCTTGGTGGCGCCCACTTCCTGAGCGTGCGCGAGAAAACGATCCAGCGCCTTATCCAACGGGTAGTCATACTCTTGCCAATCGGCGACGAACTCGCCGTCAGTCAAATGCTGCAAGCACAAGCGCCCCGGCGCATGTTCGATGATCGCAATGCCGGCGCGCTCGCGGCGTAGCGCGATGGCGATGTGGCGATGGCGATTGATGAGTACAGCGGCCATGAAAGTCCGTCAGTTCTTCAGTGAAAATTCAGTCGAAAATTTGAATCATTTAGTCAAACAGCCCCAGTGCCAGCGGCCCCAGATTGGTGGCTTTCACGGTGACCAGCACCGGCACGCCCTTCCTGCCGATCACCTCGCACACCATGCGCTGACCCGACGCCTCGGCTAGAACGCGCACCGTATGGCCGCGCCGCGACAACACACTGTTGCCGCCCACGTATTGCGCAACAGCGCCGATAACCGGCTGCCAGTTTTTACGTTTCGCCATCGCAACTCCCCTCCAAGAGCGATGGCGCATCGTAATCGCAAATAGCGCGTCGCGCCAGCGTCACCCGACGCTCAAGGCATGCCAAATCGTAGGGGAGAAACCGCCTTTGTGCCAACCATTTAACGGTCTCGCCTTGAATTACCGCGTAAACTTATACGACCCCCTGCGTATGGGCTCTGTCTCCCCGACTCAGCCCATCTTTTGCCACAATTTCCGGATGCTCAGAACGTCATGGCCCATACATTTCTATTCGCTAACGCTACCCATGCTCCGGTTCGGAATCTAGCAGGAGCGCTCACCGGCGCTGGAAAGACCTTGCGCTGGGCGTTGCTGGCACTGCTTGGGACACTAGTTCCCGTTGCGCCAGCCCTAGCCAATCTCGCTGCGTCTATGAGCCTGGCGGGCGGTTACCCGAATCCGATTTGGCTGGGCGACATTACCGCCTACAGAATTTCGCTGACCAATAGCAACGCCGTCTCTGCCGTCACAGGTACCGGCTTCAGCGATACCTTGCCTGCCAACATCATCGTTGCCGGCGCCGGTCTCGCTTCGTATACCTGCACCAACGGCGACGGTAGCGCTGCCGTCACTGCTGGGTCGGTCACTGCAACGGTGGGCAGCAACACCATCACCCTGGCAGGCGGCATGGTGCCGGCGGCAGCGGCTTCCAGCGGTAGTTGCGACATCGTCGTCGAAGTCACCTCTCGTACGCCAGCCGACCAGGGCACCGCGCCCATCAACACTATTATCGCGGGCGGAGTCACCGGTACCGACAACACGGGGGTGGTGAGCAACTCAAGCCCGGCTCAGCAGTCCATCACCATTAACACACTGAACAATCCCACACTCTCCAAGAGCTTCTCGCCCTCGACCATAGTCAGAAGCGATCAGGTCACCACGCTGACTATCACTATCAGCAACAGCAGCAACGCCACTAAAAATCTTCCTCTGAACACTGGCGCCGATACGCCGGCCTATGCCCTGCGTGACGTGTTGCCTGTTGGGCTTCAGGTTGCGGGGATACCCAATGCGACCAGCACCTGTAGCGGCGCCGGCGTGGCACCGACCTTCACGCCCAATCCCGCTGATACCACACTCACAGCGGTGGGCGGCACGATAGCTGCGGGCGGCACCTGTACGTTGACGGTGGCTGTGGTCGGCACAACCACCAGCGGCAACTACAGCAGCGTCTTTGCCAACACCATCAACCGCACCACGGATTTCGGCAACCGGCGCGGACTCGTGCCGCCTTCGAACGCCAGCGCCAATCTCACCGTCACTTCGGCGATGCAGGTAGCGAAATCCTTTTCACCGACTACCATCGCAGCCGGCCAGAACGCCACCCTCACCATCACGCTGCACAACGGCAGTTCGCTCAATGCGCTGACTGCCGTGCAACTGACGGAGAACAACATCAAGACCTCCGGCAGCGGCGCTGGTGTACTGACGATCAACAACGCCAGCCTGAGCGGCTGCGGCGCGGGCGACATCGACTTTACAGTGAATGGCAATAAAGGCTTCGCGCTGGGCGGTGTTACACCAGCCACTATCGCCGCCAATGGCAATTGCGTGATCACGCTCACTTACACCGCCAGTCTGGCAGTTGCTGGTACGCCCGAAACTTTCACAGACACCATCCCACAGGGCGCTGTCAGCAACAGCGACGCCACTATCATCAGCCAAACAGCCACGCACAGCGTGACGGTGGTCGACCGGCTCACCGTAAGCAAGACGCGTAATCCGGCGACCGTCGCGCCGGGCAATCCGGTGAATTACACGGTGACGGTGAACAACTACTCAGTCGCCCCTTTGAGCAATGTACGCATCACCGATGTCCTTCCGGCGGGCGTAATCGCACTGCCTACCAGCCCTGCTGCGCCTTCTGTCTCAGGCGCCGGTTGCGGCGCGCTAAGCCATAACATTCCGGCATTGCCCACCACCACGGGTACGCCGCAATTCACCATTGCCACCGTGCCTTCCGGCGTCGGTCCTAGTCCGGGTGTGTGCACCATCAACTTCTGGGCAAGTTCACCCACCAGCGGCGCGGGCAGTTTCAGCAATACTATCGGGGCCGGTGGCGTGTGCGATAACAATGGCGCCGGTGCGGTCTGCAACTTCGGGGCCTCAAATAGCGTTAGTTCGACGCTCGCCAGCGTGCTCACGGTGAGCAAGGCATTTAGCCCTTCCTCGGCCTCCGAGGGTACGACGTCACAACTCACCGTCACCTACACCAACCTGTCGGCACAGCCGATGACGGCGGCTAATTTCACCGACAACCTGCCTATTGGTTCCGCAGGTTTGCAATTGGTCGTAGCCAATCCCGCCAATGCCTCCAGCACCTGTAGCGGCGCGAGCATTACGGCCACACCAGGCGCATCCAGCTTCTCGATGAGTGGCACCACCATACCGGCGCGCGCCAGCAATGGCACGGGCACCAACGGTACTTGCGTACTCACGGTGGACGTCATCGGCGCGGCAGGCAATTACACCAACACCCTGAACGCCGGAGCCATCACGGCGACTGAGACCTTGGCTGACACGACTACCCGCACAGCCTCCAGCCCCGGCCCGGTGTCTGCCAGTATCACCTATACCTCGGCGCTTACTGCGACGAAATCCTTCTCGCCCACCATCATCCAGTCTGGGGGCCGGTCTACGGTGACGGTCCGCCTGGGCAACGTCGGCGCGGGAACACTTAACAATGTCGGCGTTACCGACCCCTTGCCCGTCAACATGACGGTGGCAAACCCTTCGAACGCTCATACCACCTGCGGTGGAGCAACAAGCATTACCGCTACTCCGGGGGCCGCGAGTGCCAGTCTGAGCGGCGCCGTGCTTCCGGCCAGCGGTCAGTGCGACTTCGTTTTCGATGTCCAAGGCACAGGCGGTTCTAACTGGGTGAACACCATTCCCGCCGGCAACATCACTGCGGCAGGCGGCGTGCAGAACATTCTTGCGGTGAGCGCCACCCTCACCAACAATTCCACAGGCGGCCTCACAGTCACCAACAGCACGAGCCCCAATAGCCTGACGGCGCCGGGCCAGACCAGCGTGTTGACGATCAGCCTCAACAACGGCGGCGCTCTGGCGCTCACTAGTCTCAATCTGACCGACTATTTCACCACCGACGGCACCGCTGGCGGCCCGCTCTCAGGTATGCGCGTCGCCGCCACGCCGGGAGCCGCCACAACTTGCGGCGGCGGTGTGGTGAGCGCTATCGCGGACGGCACCTCCGTTTCCCTGGCTGGTGCTTCACTGGCCGTGGGTGCAACTTGCACCATCACTCTCAATGTCACGCTGCGCACCGTCGGCACCGTGCAGAACATCATTCCCGCCAGCGCCGTGACGACGGCACAGGGGGTGACCAATGTACTGCCCACCACCACCAGCCTTTCGGCGCTGGCGAATATCGGCATCACCAAACAATTCATCCCGTCCGTTATCAAGCCGGGCGAACGAGCCCGCTTGCGGCTGACTTTCATCAACCCGCTGGCTCTGCCGGTGACCAATCTTGGCGTCACCGATACCTTGCCGCCCGGCCTCATTGTCCCGCCCGGCCCCAGTCCCTTCACCGACTGCGCAGGCGCGACCGTTTCCGCACCGACTTCCGGCAGTGTGGCGGTAAGCAATGGCAATATACCGGCGGCATCGGGGGGCGTATCTGCCACCTGCATCGCAGAAATCGACGTTTTCGCCGCCGCCGTCGGCACCTTCAACAACGTCATCGGCGCCAATACGATCACCAGCACCGTGGGGGGCAGCCCGGCCTCAAACCCAGTGCCCGCGAACGCAACGCTTTATGCACGCAATCCAGTGGTGATCACCAAAGCATTCGCTGCCAGCCAGGTCATTCCTGGGGCAGTCTCCACTCTCACTATCACCCTGAGCAATGGCAACATCATTCCGCTCACGGCGGCTTCGCTCACCGACAACTTGCCCGCAAATGTGGCGGTGGCGCCTACGCCGGCTGCTTCAACAACCTGCGGCGGTACCTTAACAGCGGTGGCCTCGGCCACCTCCATCTCTCTGGCTGGAGGGACCATTCCGGCGTCCGGCTCCTGTCAGATACAGGTGAATGTGCTGAGTAATGTCCCCGGCGTTTATACCAACACCATACCTGCCAGCCAGCTCAGTACGGCCGAAGGCATCACCAACGAAAACCCGGCCAGTGACGTGCTCACGGTTTCCAATCCGCCCACCATCACCAAGCAATTCAACCCGGCGGCGATTCCGGCGGGCGGCACATCCACGCTGACGATCACGTTGGGTAACACCAATGCCGCGGCCATGACCTTGAGCGCCGCCCTGGTGGATACGCTACCGACGGTACCCGGCAATGTCGTGGTAGCCACGGTGCCCAACGTGCTGAAAACCTGCCCGGGCGGCGTCACTGCGGTAGCCGGCTCGGGCAGCGTGACCTATGCCAGCGGCGCCACGATACCGGCGGGCGGCTGCACTATCAGCGTCGACGTCACCGCATCGACAACGGGGACTCATAACAACACCATCGCCGCTGGCGCGCTCCAAACCAACCTCGGCAATAACCTGCAAGCGGCCAACGCCGGCCTGCTGGTTAGCCCGTTGGGCTACATCTCGGGCAAGGTTTTCCTGGACAACAACCTTACGCCTAACGGCACGTTCCAAAGCGGAACGGACACGCCGATCGGCGGTGTCACCATCGAATTACTCAATGCCGCCAGCGCGGTGATCGCCACAACCACCACCGACATCACGGGTAACTATCTCTTTACGGGACTGGTGGCAGGAACTTACTCGGTGCGAGAACCCGCCCAGCCTACGGGCACGGTGAATGGCATCACCACGGCGGGGAGTATCACCGGCAGTGGCGGCGGCACGCCCGGCACAGCCAGCGCCCTGGGCGTCACGCCCAGCCTGATTGCCAACATCGTGCTCGGTGGCGTGGCGCAGATTGATGGCTCTCCTAGCAACAACTTCGCCGAGACGGTTCTTTCCAGCATTTCCGGCAAGGTCTTCCTCGACCAGAACAACGACGGCACGCAACAAGGCGCAGACAACGGAATTGCCGGCGTCACGATCGAGTTGTTGAATGGCGCCAGCGCCGTGGTCGCTACAACCACCACGGCGGCGGATGGCAGCTACAGTTTCACCGGCCTCAGCTTCGGCACTTACTCCGTCCGTGAACCGACGCAGCCCAGCAACACCTCCAACGGCATCACCACACCAGGCGCCGTGCCCAACGGCGGCACAGCAGGTACGGCAACCGCGGTCGCCATTGTGCCCAGCCGCATTACTGGGATTGTGCTGCCGCCCAATACGACGTCGACGGCCAACAACTTTGCGGAGATTCCCAACGGCCGCAGCCTCTCGGGCGTTGTATTCCTTGACTACAACAACAATGGCGTCATCGACGGCATCGACCACGGCATCGGCGGGCAGACGATTAATCTCACCGGCATAGATGTCAACGGTAACGCGGTGAGCCGTTCCACCACCACGGCTGCGATCGGCAGCTACAACTTCACCGGCCTGCCTGCCGGCAATTACACCGTGACGCAGCCGGCCCAGCCCCCGGGCACCAACAATGGCATCACCAGCGCAGGCAGCACCGGCGGTGCGGCCACAGCGGTGGGCGTGACACCTAGCGCAATTTCCGGCATCCATCTAACGAACCTGAATACGGTTTCCGCCAACAACAACTACGCCGAAATTCCTGGCGCCGCGCCCGACCTCGCGCTCGCCAAGACACATAGTCCCGCGAGTTTTGCGCAAGGTGGCAGTAGCGGCTACTACACCATCACGCCACGCAACATCGGCCCGGTGACGACTAGCGGCATGATCACGGTTGTCGACACGCTGCCGGCCGGCATGACCCTGGCCGCAACAGCGGCCGGCACGGGTTGGACTTGCCCCACCGCCGCCGGCGCCAGCGTAGTGAGTTGCACCAGCACGACCGCCATCGCGGCGGGCGCAATAGGCAATCCCATCATCCTACGTGTGGCGGTGGCTGCTGGCCTTGCGGGGCAGGTGTTAATCAATAACGCGCTTGTCTCCGGCGGCGGCGAGCCGGGTGGCTTCGACGGCAATAACGCAGCCACCGATGCCACGTCCATTGAGGCCGCAGCGGCAGTGCAAGGCCACGTATGGCTCGATCGTTCGCACACACGCAAGTTCGCTGATCCGCTGTCTATTCCTCAAGCCGGTTGGATCGTGGAGTTGCTACTGGGAGGTACGCAGGTCGCGAGCGCCACGACCAATGCCGCTGGCGCCTATTCTTTCACCGGTTTGTCCCCCGGCTCCGGCTACGAGATTCGTTTTCGTCATCCCACCACTGGCCTGATTTTTGGTAGCGCCGTGCCCAACGAAGACCCAGCCGCCAAGCCTTACACCAGCGGCGTCACCAGCTCGAATAATCCGGGGGGCGCCGTCACCACAGCCGGCACCTTGAACAGCCTGACACTCACCGCCGGCACCACGATCGTCGAACAAAGCCTGCCGCTCGACCCAACCGGTGTGGTGTATGACGCGGTGACACGCCAGCCCGTCAGTGGCGCAATCGTCACCCTAGGCGGCCCGGGTGGCTTCAATCCGGCGATACATTTGGTGAGCGGCTCGGCCACGGTAACCACCGGCGCTGACGGCTTTTATCAATATCTACTCGTACCTGGCGCACCCAGCGGCATTTATACGATAACCATAACGACTTACCCGGCGGGATATCTGCCGGCGCCATCAAGCCTGATCCCGGTCTGCGTCGGTACGCTCGTCATCGGCGGTGCGCCCGACCCCGCGCTGATCCAGAACAGCAACACCGCGCCCGCACTGGGCATAACGCCGCACAACCCCGCCGCCTGCGCAGGCATCGTCGGTGGTGGATCGGCTACGACGCAGTATTTCACCGGCTTCAATCTCACCGTCGGCGTTTCAGCCAATGTGGTGAACAACCACATCCCGCTTGATCCGGTGCTGAGCGGCGCCATCGTGATGACCAAGATCACCCCGCTGGTGAATGTCGCGCGCGGCGATCTGGTGCCTTACACCGTCACCGCCACCAACACACTGGCGGCGACACTGTCTGGCATTAACGTCTTGGATCGCATCCCGCCGGGCTTCCGCTATCGCACCGGCTCGGCCACGCTCAATGGCGTAGCAACTGAGCCGGTCGTGACAGGCCGCGATCTCACTTGGCCCAATCTGACTTTTACCGCCAAGGAGCGCAAAACCTGGAAGATGTTGCTGGTCGTCGGCACCGGTGTCGGTGAAGGTGAATACGTCAACCAGGCCTGGTCGGTCAATGCCCTGGTCAACGCCCTGGTCTCCAACATCGCCACCGCGACGGTGCGCGTCATTCCCGATCCAACATTCGATTGTTCGGACATTATCGGCAAAGTGTTCGACGATAAAAACGCGAACGGTTATCAGGATGACGGCGAACCGGGCATAGCCAACGTGCGTGTCGTCACAGCGCGCGGTCTGCTGGTCACCACTGATGCCGAGGGCCGCTTCCACATTGCCTGCGCAGACATCCCGCAAGCGGATCACGGCTCCAATTTTGTCATGAAGCTCGACGAACGCAGCCTGCCTTCCGGCTATCGCGTCACCACGGAAAACCCACGTGACGTGCGCGTCACGCGCGGCAAAATGGTGAAGCTCAACTTCGGCGCCACGGTGCATCGCGTCGTGCGTCTGGAACTCACGGCGGCGGCGTTTTTGACCGAGAAAAATAGTGAGCTGCTACTTGCGCCGCAATGGGAAAAGCAGCTCGATGCCATTGTCGCTCGCTTGAAAGATCGCCCCTCGGTGTTGCGCATTTCCTATAGCGGCGCACGAGCGAATGCAAAAGCGCGTGTCGACGCCGTCGCAGCGCAAATCAAGGAACGCTGGAAGAAAAAAGAGAGCGAGAGCGGGCGTGAAAAGGAAACTGCGCACCCACTTGTGATTGAAACCGAGCTGGAGGGCGCGCAATGAACACCGTCGCCCTCAAGAAAACCAGCCTGGCGTTGGTCATCGGCCTTGCCTTCGCGCCTGCTTACTCCACCAGCTACGCGGCGGAGCAAGACAACACCGGCAAGCGCATCGACAACGCTCGCGTCGATTTGCATTCCGTGCCCCCGCCCACTGAAATTCAGCCCAGCTTCGCCTACCCTTTGCCTTCGGGCGTGAGCCATGCAGATGCCGCGACCATGCGCGAGGCAGTGAACACGCTGCCGACTACCCCGGCACAAAGCAAACAAACACTGTCCGATACGCTTGCCAACGGCTCGTTCTTTGCCTCCGGTACTGCCGAGCTAACTGGCGCCGCGCAGCAATCGTTGGCCAGCTTCGTTGCGCCCTTCAAAGGCAAAACTGGCATTCGTATTTCTGTCGTCGGTCACACGGACAATCAACGCCTCTCGCCGCGAGCGAAAAAACTCTTCGGCGATAACCAGGGCTTGTCGGAGGCGCGTGCGCTCGCCGTTGCCGACTTCTTGCGCAAACAACTCGATGTGCCGGCGAGCGCCGCCGCCATGAGCGGCAAGGGAGAATCCTCGCCCATCGCCAGCAATGCCACCGCGCCCGGCATGGCACAAAACCGCCGCGTGGAAGTGCAACTTTGGTACGACGTGATCACCATGATTCCGCCTGCGCCGCCCGCACCGGTGGTGCGCGCAAGCTGCGAGCCGGTTGTCGCGTCCGCCGCTGAAGCACCCTTCCGCATTACCGTCGATGGCGAACCGGTCAACCTCGATGAGCATCCCATCGAAGCCGACCGCCAGCGCTGCACCGATGTCGCGCTGGAAAAAGCCGACATCGAGGTGCGCTACGACAGCCTCGCCATAGCTCCGGCCATGAACGCCTGGGCCACGCCCAACGGCGTGGTGCGCGGCGAAAAAGTTGAATTCCGCGCCTGGTCCAACTACCTCCCCTGGGTGAAGAAGGCCGAACTACGGCTCTTCCGGGCTGGTCAGCAAGTGCAGGAAGTCCCGCTACTGGTGCTGCCGGTGAACTGGAACGGCGCTACGGTATGGACAGTGCCGACTGATATCAAAGACGATCAACTCTTCTATCTGCTGCGCGTCACCGATGAACAAGGCCGCTACGACGAAACCAGTCTCAAGCCGCTGACCTTACTCGCGCACCAAAAGCTATTTGGTGACGAGCAAAATATTGAGCGTGAGCGCCTCACCGGCTATGGCGAAAACAGTCTCACGCTGCACAACATTCCGGTGAGCGGCGGCACAGTGACCGTGAATGGCCGCGCACTCAAGCCCGGCCAGCGCATCGACACACTTGGCCTTTCTATACCGGTCGACCGCGAAGGCAAGTTCGCCATCAAGCAAATCATGCCCGCCGGCGCGCACAGCGTGGAAGTGAGGCTGAGCAACCCGGACGGCACAGTCACCAGCTTCCGCCGCAATCTATCCATCGCGAAAGATGATTGGTTCTACATCGCGCTGGGCGATCTCACCGTCGGCAAAAACCAGGTGGCCGGCCCGGCCGTGCTGGTGAATGGCGACACGCAACATTATGAAGAGAAAATCTATGTCGATGGCCGTGCCGCTTTCTATTTGAAGGGCAAGATCAAGGGCGAGTATCTGCTGACCATGTCCGCCGATACGCGCGAGCAGCCGCTCAATCATCTCTTCACCAACTTCTCCAGCAAAGACCCGCGCTACCTACTGCGCAACATCAACCCCGATCTGTATTACCCAGTCTACGGTGACGACAGCACGACGGTGGATGACGCGCCGACGCAGGGCAAGTTCTTCGTCAAGCTAGAGCGCGGCGAGTCGCATGTAATGTGGGGCAACTTCCAGACGAGCTGGAGCGGCACCGAGCTGTTGCAATACTCGCGCGGCCTTTACGGCGCCAAGGCGCGTTATCGCTCTGACTCGACCACGAGCTACGGCGAGAAGAACACCCAAGTCGACGCCTTCGCCGCCGACCCTGGCACCATCGCCAGCCGCGAAGAGTTTCGCGGTACTGGCGGCTCGCTCTACTACTTGCGCCACATGGACCTCACGCAGGGGTCTGAGCGTATCTGGGTGGAAGCGCGCGATAAGGATTCCGGTCTGGTGATCGAGCGCAAGCAACTCACGCCCTCGCAGGACTACGAGATTAATTACCTGCAAGGCCGCATCCTGTTGCGTGAGCCGCTCGCATCCACCGGCGGCAGCGGCGGGCTGGTGATGACCTCGGCGGTGAATGGCAATCCGATCTACCTCGTCAGTACTTACGAATACGCACCGGGCGTGACGGAGATCAAGAATCTCTCCACCGGCCTGCGCGCCAGCCAGTGGGTCAACGATCACTTCCAGATCGGCGCGACAGGCTATCACCAAGGCGAGAGCGGCGCCGATCAAACGCTGCAAGGCTTGGACACCACGCTGCGCTACAAACCCGGTACCTACTTGAAATTGGAAACGGCGCGCTCCACGGGAAATGGCAACGGCTCGCTGACTTCCATCGACGGCGGCTTCGGCTTCAATCAGCTCGCCAGCGGCGGTGATAGCGCCAACGCCCATCGTCTAGAAGCGGCAGTGGATCTGGCTGAAGTGACTGATGGCGGCAAGGGCAAGCTCAGTGTCTATGCGCAAGACCGGCAGCGCGGTTTCTCCGCCCCCGGCCAGGTTGCGGCGAACGGTGAGGCCACACGTCAAAGCGGTGCGCGCGCTGAAGTGCAGATCACGGAAAGCACCACCGTCAATGTCAAAGCCGATGTGCGCAACAGCGATACGCAAGATGGCAAGAACCTGGAAGTCGCCGCACGCCAAAAGCTCAGCACTGAATGGGACATGGCGGTGGGCCTGCGCCGCGACGAGCGCCAAAATGCGATTGCCAACGCCAGTACCATACTGAGCCAAAACGGCGATCGCACCGATGCGGTGGTGCGCGCCGAATACAGGCCGGAGAAAAGCGATGGCAAGCCTGGGGAGAAAGAAGACTGGGAAGCCTACGGCTACGTTCAAGGTACGCTCGCCAAGAACGGCACACGTGAAGACAACAACCGTGCCGGTGCCGGCGGCGCCTGGCGCATCAATGATCGCGTGAAATTAATCGGTGAAGTGTCCGACGGCAGCCTAGGCGCCGGCGGCAAATTCGGCGCGGACTATCGCCTCTCAGATCGATCCAACGCGTATCTTAACTACGTGGTCGAAAGCGAAAATCCTGATTGGGCGTATCGCGGACGCCAGGGTACCTGGGTGTCGGGCAGCTCAACGCGCGTCTCGGACAGCCTGCGTCTCTTTGGCGAAACCAAGGCCACGCACGGTGCCGGGCCGCAAAGCCTATCGAACGCCTTCGGCCTGGACTGGGCGCCCAATGATCGCTGGACTTGGGGCGGCAAGGCCGAGATCGGCAAGCTCTCTGACACGCAAGGCGGCGACCTCAATCGTCACGCGCTAGGCATCACCGTTGGCTATAAGGAGGGCGGCGTCAAATACAACGGCGGCGTTGAATGGCGTCAGGACGATGGCACCATCGGTGGCGTCAGCGTCGGCAAACGCATCACCTGGCTAATGCGCAACACGCTGGCCCTGCAATACACTCCGGATTGGCGTCTGCTCGGCAAGGCAAATGTCTCGCGTTCCAGCAACAGCCAAGGCGCCTTCTTCGACGGCAACTTCCACGAGCTGGTGTTCGGCGCGGCGTATCGTCCGGTGGATAACGATCGCTGGAACACGCTGATCAAATACACCAACCTCTACAACGTACCTTCGCCCGGCCAGCTTGCCGCCAGCGGCGCCGTCGCCGACTACGCGCAAAAGAGCCAGGTGTTCGCCATCGACACCATCTACGACTGGAAGCCCTGGCTTTCCATCGGTGCCAAATACGCCTTCCGCATCGGCGAGTTGAAAGCCACCAAAGCGGATGGCGAATGGTTCGATAGCCGTGCGGACTTGGTAATCCTGCGCAGCGATCTACACTTCGTCAAAGAATGGGATGCGCTATTGGAAGTGCGCCAACTCAAGGCACGCGAAGCGCAAGACGCCCGCGCCGGCGCGTTGGTGGGCGTATATCGGCACCTCAGCGAAGGGGTGAAAGTCGGCGTCGGCTACAACTTCACCACCTACTCAGACGATCTCACCGATCTGTCTTACCGCGCCCGCGGCTGGTTCCTGAATATTTTAGGGACGATGTAGCAAAGAATGGCGCAGCGTGGGTAACACGAGGTGAGACGCCTAATTCCCGGCGCTCACGGAAGACCCAAGCCTATCCGACCTGCGCACGTAAGCGCGCGATTTCCTCTTGCAAGTCGACTACCAGCGCTGCGAGTTCCGGCAGCGCATCGAAGTTCCTTTCCAGCGCACAAAGTTGCCGGGCGCGCCATAGGTCGCGGCTCGCAAAGCGCCATTCGGCGGGGTTCTCGGCGGGTACTGCCAAAACGCCCATCTCCACACGGATGCTTACCCATTCCAAAGTCACGCCGCAGGCCTGCGCCAGTTCATTCACCGTCAGCGCCTTCTCGTCGAGCAGAACACCGGAGATAATTTCATCAGTCATCATGCCTGCCCCTTCATGTTTGCGCGGGGATCGAAAGCCAGTTCCCGCGCCATGGTTTCGTATAGCTTGATCGCTTCTTGCGTCTTCGCTTCCGGCACCACAATTTGTATCTCCAGATACAAATCGCCAGCCGGCTCGCCCGGTATGCCTTTGCCCTTCACTCGCAACTGACGACCGCTCTGCGCCCCTTCAGGGATACGCACATTCACGGCACTGCCGCCGGGCAGCCCGATTTCGACGGTTGCGCCCAGCGCCGCCTCCCAAGGCGCAATAGGTAAGTTGAGATGCAAATCGCGGCCGTCGACGCGAAAGAGCGAGTGCGGCTCGAAGTGCACTTCCAGAAAAAGATCCCCCGCTAACCCGCCGGCGTAGCCCGGCCCGCCTTGCCCGGCGAGGCGCACCATCTGACCGGCCTTCACGCCCTGGGGAATGCGCACGTTGAGCGTGCGCGTGCCCAGCGATACGTGCCCCTCCGCATCCACCTGGGGAACGCGCAGGCTGATCTGCCGGGTAGCGCCATTCCATGCGTCTTCCAGACTGATGACGATCTTCGCGTGGTGGTCCTCGCCTTTGGTTTGGGATTGCGTGTGAGATTGGGCGCGGCTGGTCTGTCGCCGATCACCCGCGTGACCAAAAATCTCAGCGAAGAAATCGCTGAACTGCGAGGCTTCATCCGCCGAAAAACCTTGGCCGGCATGCTCGAAGCCGGTATCCCAATTCGGCGGCGGCTGGAAATCCTGGCCCGGCTTGTAGCCGGCACCGAGCTGATCGTAGGCCGCACGCTTTTCCGTATCGGAAAGCACCGCGTTCGCCTCGTTAACTTCTTTCATTCGCGCATCGGCATCCGGCTCTTTGGAGACGTCCGGATGATATTTGCGCGCCAGCTTGCGGTAAGCCTTCTTGATCTCGTCAGCGCTGGCAGTGCGAGCGACGCCGAGTATTTTGTAGTAGTCCTTGAACTCCATGCTTGCTCCCGTACCTGGTCCGTTTGCCCATGTCTTGGGCAACGTACTCTAAGCCATTCTCCTCCAAGAATCGGTGCTGGTCACAGGAGTTTCAGCGCGCCTACACAGGTGCCAGCACACAACCATAGTGCTGTACCTAAACGAAAGCCACTGATATAACCCTACGGAACAAACATCGACGCTGCACCGCCGAAGCGAACCTGCACCCCACGAGACATTTTGTAAAATGACGCAAACCACCCAAGAAGGTCTGGTTCGAAAAATCGGTCGATGGGATTTGTTGGCGCTGGTCACCAACAGCATCGTCGGCGCAGGCATATTCGGCTTGCCTTCCAAACTATATGCGCTGGCTGGAAGCTACAGTCTCTGGGCCTTCCTTGCCTGCGCTTTTTTCATCGCGCTGCTAATTGTCTGCTTTGCGGAAGTGGCGAGCCGCTTCAACGAAACCGGCGGCCCGTTTCTTTACGCCAACACGGCCTTTGGCAAACGCATCGGCTTTCAAGTCGGCTGGCTCATGTGGCTCACGCGGCTCACGGCTTTTGCCGCCCTGTGCAATTTGTTAGTGAATTATCTGAGCTACTTTGTGCCATCCGCCAACCAAGGTGTGACGCGCGCACTCATCATCACGGCGCTGATCGCAGCGATGGCGGCCGTGAATATTATCGGTGTGCGCCAAGCGGCGCTCGTGAATAATTTCTTCACCGTCAGCAAGCTCATTCCGCTGTTTATTTTTGTCACGGTCGGCCTCTACTATGTCGCGCCGGACCACTATGCTTTCGAGCAGGCGCCGAGTCTGGCGACTTTTTCCGACGCCGTGCTGCTATTGGTTTTCGCCTTCAGTGGCTTTGAAGTGGCCCTGATTCCGGCGGGTGAAGTGCACAACCCGCAACGCAATGTGCCCTTCGCGCTATTCACCGCGCTGGCGGCGGTTACTCTGTTGTACTTTCTGATTCAGGTAGTTTGCATCGGCAACCTGCCATCACTGGCAACATCGGAGCGCCCGCTAACGGATGCCGCCAGCCGCTTTCTCGGGGCAGCCGGTGCATCGCTAATGACAGTGGGCGCGGTCATCTCGATCGCCGGCACACTCAACACCGGCATGCTCGCCGCGCCGCGCCTGATCTTCGCCATGGCCGAGCGGCGCGAGTTGCCCGCGCTACTGGCCGCGACGCACCCGCGCTTCCATACGCCGCATCTGGCCATCCTCGTGTCTGCCGCGTTGATGCTCGGCTTCAGCCTGGCGGCCACCTTTCTCGCCGCGCTCAAAATCAGCACGCTCATCCGGCTACTCATTTACACGGTCACCTGCCTCGCGCTCATCGCGCTGCGCCGCAAACACCCCGATCAAGCGCCCGCCTTCACCGTTCCCGGAGGCATCGGCCTGGCCATCGTGGTGACACTGCTGAGTGTGTGGCTCATCGCCCGAAGCTCCCCCGAGGAAATTTATATGGTGGCTGGCGCAGCACTGCTTGGTGGGCTGATTTCGCTGGTGGCGGGGTTCTGGCGGAAGAAGTAGAGGTGCGACGCGGGTTCAGCTTGGCTGAACCTCGATGTGATAAAGCGCGCAGGGAGACAGATCTCGCGACAGCAGTTGCTGTTGAGAACTACTTACGACTCATCCCGATCATTCAAAATTTCTCGGCTCAACGACAAGCCTTTAACCGTTAATGGGGTACGTGGGTCATATGGCACGGAAACCTCAACGTAGCTGCTGGGTTTGATGTTCCTGATCACCTCGACAATGCTGGACAGCATCTTCTGAATACGTGGCCAGCTTGTCGTACTCAAGACAACAATGGCAATTCTACGACCGGAGAGGTTTTGCTGATATTTGAGATTTTTGTCGGTTGTGACCAACACATCAAAGCCGCCGCTTTCCGCTTGTTGCAGCAGCTCGCCATTTTTGAGACTGCCCCAACCCAACTCGTAAGCGGTGGAGACTTGATGACCAGATAGATGATTGCGTAGCGGAACCGGCGTGCCTTGATCAAAAAGTACCAGCACTACACAGCCTCAAGCGTATGCGCAGCGTGTTCCAGCACCGCCCGCGCCTGTTCCAAAGTGACAGGAGGAAACCAGGCAACAAAGTCAGACAACTGCGCCCCGTCTTCAAGATTTTCAAAAAGGGCGGACACCGGCACACGAGTGCCACGGAAGACCCAAGCGCCACTGACCTTCTCTAGGTCTCGTTCGACGGCCGGGCAGGAGGACCAATTGTTCATGCTGTCATTCTAGACTTCAGGCCAGTGGGTTTCAACATTGAAGGCAGCCCCAGACTCACCTTTGTGTTCAGTTCGATTAATTTTCGACACTCCCTGGTACTGAAAGGAATGCAGGAGATTTGCATGGCAGCCTCCTTAGGCGCCGTCGCTAAGTTGATTGCACCTCGATGTGATAAAGGGCCCAGGGACACAGCGCAAAGCGCTCGTTCAGCGGCTGGGCCATCATTTCCGAAAAGCGATGCACGTCATAGACGGCCCAGAATGGCCCCAAGCCACCCAGCGGCATGGGCTGACCATCGAGATGCGTGGCGACAATGAAACGATACTTGCGCGCATCTTGCCACCTCTTCACCTCAGTTAAGTTGTCGCACTTACAAGTTGAATCCGCCAGTTTTGTAGGAACACCTTGCTCAACATTTTCTCGCCTATGTACGGTAGGGAACAGAACTCCGTCCCGGGGCCATCGGATAATGATGGAGGTGCTGTAACTTCGCCTCAACCTATCTCCAAAGAAGGGAATCCGATGAATCTTCAGTTGAGTCTCGCTCCGCTAGTTTCGCTGGTCGCTGGCATACTCATTTTAATGATGCCGCGCTTGTTGAACTTCATTATCGCCATTTACCTGATTGTCGTCGGGATACTCGGTTTGGTCGGTGATGTTCACTTTCGATAAATTCAGGTAAGGCCTGCACCGCTCGGAAAGGCCCACCCGGCGCGGGATTAGGGTCGCCGCGATGTGGCGCTATGTAACAGCTCGGTCGCCGTCGGGCGCGCATCTCGGTCACGCGTGCACTCGCTGTGAGTGCCCCGTCAAATAACCGGTGACGGCGCGGGTACCGTCGGTAAACAAGGTAAGGCGCCTGTCGCCTTCTCCCACAGATTGGAGCACGCTATGTCTGCCGCCCAGCAATTGCCCCTGCGTAACCACCTGCTTATGGCGATATCCAGGCCAGCGTATCGGCAGATACTCCCCGGCCTCAAAACGGTGGAGCTGGCGTACGGTGAGACGCTTTATGAGCCTAAGGCAAGAATTCGGCATGTCTATTTTCCTATCAATAGTCTCGTCTCCCTGCTGACAGCCGTGGATAAGAATCGGACTTTGGAAGTCGGCATGGTGGGCAATGAAGGCATGGTCGGCATGCCTATGGCGCTGGGCATAGGGGTTTCTCCCGTGCAGGCATTGGTGCAGGGGAGTGGCATGGCGCTGCGCATGAGTGCGGCGCGTTTTCGCATCGAATTCAAGAACAGTGTCCCCTTCCAACGGGCGTTGTTTCGCTACAACCATTTGTTGATGGCGCAGATGGCGCAAACCGCCGCGTGCAACCGCTTTCATGAGGCGCAGCCGCGCTTGGCCCGCTGGCTGCTCATGTCCAGCGACCGTTTGCACGCCGATGAATTTCGCCTGACGCACGAATTTCTATCGCACATGCTGGGGGTACGTAGAGCCGGGGTAACTGAGGCTGCGGGCGGGCTGGAGAAAAAGAAATTAATCCAGTACAGCCGGGGCCACATCAGAATCCTGAATCGAAAGGGCCTAGTAGCGACTGCTTGCACCTGTTACGGCATCGTCAAGAAGCTGCAGGAGCGCACGCACTTATAGCGCTTGCCAGCACAAGCAGCCCCGCGCGCGCTGCTATCCTCTTTCCTATCCTCTTTCCTATTTTCGCCGCGGTCGCGACAGGGCCGGCTGCACGGTCTGGAGCCGGCCGGCACGCAAACGACCACGGCCTGCGCTACGGCACGCGCGACATTGCGCGCTTCTTCTTGCATCGGCTCATCCTGATCCAAAGTCTCATGGCTAGTCGCATACGGCTCGTAGTAGCCGATATAGCGGTCCAGTCGTGCGGGCGGACCCGGCGTCGATGAAACCCATCCAGTTTCTTTACGGTGGCATACCAGCGCTGCCTTTGTTCTGCGGGGCGATACGCGACGAATTGCGCCTCTATGTTCGTTAGCGCACTGAATCTTGAATAGCCGGCACCTACTCTGTTAAGGTGCCGAGTGCGAAAGCCCAAGAAAGCCCAAGTATGGCGTTTGGTTCGCCAACAACTAGACGTTCTGGTTAATTCGCGCCCTCCATGCCACAGTGTTTTAATTATTTCCCTCTCAAAGGATATGCCATGAACCGTTCGATGCTTATTTTTACGACGCTCGCCGCGCTGAGCCTGGCTGCTTGCGACAAGCCCACCGTAGTTAATGTTCCCGCTACCCCTGCCGCTTCAACTAACACCACCAACACCGTCACCCCTGTTCCGGTTCCTGTCCCAGTGCCGGGCCCGGCGGGACCGCAAGGCCCGGCCGGTATGTCCGGGAACGACGGTAAGCCCGGCGAAGGCGCCACGGTCATCGTGACACCGCCGCCGCCCGCGCCTGCCAACAACTAAAATCACTTTTTTCACTACATCTCAGGGAGACTCACATGAGCTTGGGCACCATACTGTTGATCGTTCTGGTCCTGTTATTGATCGGTGTTATTCCGGCCTGGCCGCATAGTAGAAGTTGGGGCTATGGGCCTAGTGGTGGTTTGGGCTTGGTAGTCATCATCCTCCTCGTGCTGCTGTTGATGGGACGACTCTGATTAGGTAAGCCCCAGTAGTAGTAGAAAGGGTAGTAGAAAACGTAGTAGAAATTGGCGCGTTAATTCCGGCAGCATCGTCCGCCCCTGCTAAGAGGGGCGGACGATGCTGCCGGAGCGCCTACCTAGTTGATGACGTTGGGGCCGTACGGTCGGGTGGATGGCAGGACTTTAAGTTTTAGCCTCGCTGCCTAAGGCCAGCCAAGGTGTCACCCCCGCGGGGCGCCCGTGGTTGCCCGGCGTTTCGCTCAGTGACGGAAAAACGGGGCAAAGCGTGCAAGTCAATCTCATCTCGGACCCCACCGTCCCTCGCGTCGCATCCTTTCGGGGTCCATTCTTTGGGGTCCATTCTTTGGGGTCCTATTCGCTATCGGCATCAATAACATCAGCGGTGGCGCGCTCTGCGCCAACGCAGGCTCACCTTCCACACGCTCCGAAGAAGAAAGGAAATCTAGAAAGTGAGCGGTAAGACGAGACGCAGCATCCGCGAGACTTGGGCGCACTTTCGGGAGCGGCTGGGCGCCAAGCTGTTTGAGACCCTACAGTTAACCGTGTCGGCCAAAGAACCGCCCGGCGATGAGCAACCTCTGCGGTCGGAACTGTTCAGCAGTGAACAGATGCGCAGTCACGGCAAGAACCTGGCGGCCACCCATAGTTTGGTTGAGGGACGCATTTCGGATCGGCTGCTCGGGCGCCTGGCTGAGAACGAACGTGTCCTCATAGGCGCTTTCGATTTGCTGGCGGCGGCGGTCAAGGCAAATCGCCGAATTGAGCCTGCGGGCGAGTGGCTACTCGACAACTTCTATCTCATCGAAGAACAGATACGCACGGCGAGACGGCACCTCCCCAAAGGCTATAGCCGAGAGCTGCCCCATTTGGCGGACGGCCCGTCGGCCGGGCTGCCGCGTGTGTACGACATCGCGCTGGAAACCATCACCCACGGTGATGGCTGTGTGGACCCCGAAAGCCTTAGCGGTTTTGTGGCGGCCTACCAAACTGCTACCGCCCTGAAGTTAGGCGAGCTATGGGCGATCCCCATCATGCTGCGCCTCGCGTTGATCGAGAATCTCCGGCGCGTTAGCACGCGCATCGCTTCGGACAGAATCGCCCGCAACCGCGCCGACTATTGGGCGGACCAGATGACGGACGTTGCCGAGAACGATCCCAAGAGTTTGATACTGGTGATCGCGGATATGGCGCGCTCGGGTCCGCCGATGGTGACTTCCTTCGTGGCGGAATTCGCGCGTCGCTTGCAAGGACAAAGCCCCGCTCTCGCATTGCCACTGACCTGGATCGAACAACTGCTGGCAGAGTCCGGCCAGACCATAGAGCAATTAGTACAGTCCGAAAACCAGCAGCAGGCCGCTGACCAGGTCTCGATCAGCAATAGCATCGGCAGCTTGCGCTTCCTGGATGCGATGGACTGGCGCAAATTCGTCGAGACGATGAGCGTGGTCGAGCAGAAACTGTGCGAAGACCCCTGGGGTGTTTACGGTCGGATGGATTTCGCTACCCGCGACCGTTATCGCCACGTCGTTGAGAAGACGGCAAAAATGGGCCTGCTATCCGAAGCCGAAGTCGCGCGCAAAGTCATCCAGCTCGCGCATGACGGCGCGGCCAAGGGACCCGATGATCGCGCCGCGCATGTCGGCTACTACCTGATCGACAAAGGACTGCCTAAACTGGAGCAAGCGGCGCACGTTCGCTTGACCGCCCTCCAGACCCTGCTGCGCCTGGGTCGGCGGTTTCCCTTGTCGCTTTATCTCGGCACCATCGCGCTAATTTCGGCGCTGGTGACGGGCGGTTTGCTGCGCCTGGCTTACGTACACGGCACGGAATCTTGGCCGCTCGCTCTGATCGGTGTCGTTGCGCTGCTAGGTGCAAGCCAGTTGGCGGTGGCGCTGGTGAACTGGTTGGCTACGCTGCTGGCGACGCCCCACTTGTTACCACGCATGGATTTTTCCCATGGAATTCCGCCGGAGTCGCGTGCTCTGGTGGTGGTCCCCACGCTACTGACCAGCGCGAAAAATGTTGAAGCCTTAGTCGAGGGTCTGGAAGTACGATATTTGGCCAACCGCAACGACAATTTGTACTTCGGCTTATTGACGGATTTTCGCGACGCCCCGGCAGAATCGCTCCCCGAAGACGCGCCCTTAATGCAGTTGGCGCGTGATGGCATCGAGCGGCTTAACGCTAAGTATCCCAGCGCCACAGGCGACAGCTTCTTTCTATTTCATCGCCCGCGACGATGGAATGCGCAGGATGCGGTCTGGATGGGTTACGAGCGTAAGCGCGGCAAGCTGGCGGACCTGAATGCCTTGCTACGGGGTGACGCCGGCAAGCGGTTTTCACTCGTGGTCGGCGACACTGCTGTTTTATCGAACGTGAAGTACGTGATCACGCTCGATACCGATACGCAACTCCCGCGTGATGCGGCAGAACAGTTTATCGGCGCTATGGCGCACCCATTGAATCGCGCGCACTACGATGAAACCAGGAAGTTGGTGACGGCTGGTTATAGCATCCTGCAGCCACGAGTAGCGGCCAGTCTGCCGGGCGCAAATCGGTCGCGCTACGCGCGTCTTTGCGGTGCTGAGCCCGGCATCGACCCTTACACGCGCGCCGTTTCCGATGTGTACCAGGATTTATTTCACGAAGGCTCATTCATCGGCAAAGGTATTTACGATGTCGACGCGTTCGAGCAGAGCTTGAATGGCCGTTTTCCAGACAATCGTATCTTAAGCCACGACCTGCTCGAAGGCTGCTACGCGCGCTCGGGGCTGTTGAGCGATGTGCATTTGTATGAGGAAGACCCCTCTCGTTACAGCGTCGATGTAACGCGACGTTACCGCTGGATACGCGGCGATTGGCAACTTGCGCGCTGGCTGCTATCCAAGGTGCCCGGGCAGGACGGGCGCCGTCAAAAAAATCCGCTGTCGATACTTTCACAATGGAAACTTCTCGACAACTTGCGGCGCAGCTTGGTGCCGGCCGCCCTCACGCTGCTGTTATTGCTGGGCTGGACGCTGTTGTCGCCGGCGTGGTTGTGGACCTTGTCGGTGATCGGCATCATGGCGATTCCAGCCTTGATTGCTTCGACGCTGGAGCTATTGCACAAGCCAGACGATGTGGGGCTCAGCCAACATCTCGCCGCCGCAACACGGTCGGCGGGCCGGCGCGTGGCTCAAGTCACGTTTACGCTCATCTGTCTTCCCTACGAAGCCAGCTTCAGTCTGGGCGCGATATTGCGCACCGTGTGGCGCATGACGTTTACCCGCCGGCGTCTGCTGGAGTGGACGGCGTCGGGCGAAGCAGAACGCAAACTGGGCAATCGCCTCATCGACGCCTGTCGATCGATGTGGCTCGCGATGGCCATTGCCGTCGCGATGCTGGGCTATCTGGCGTGGCGTCAGCCATCGACGTTAGTGGTAGCAGGACCGATTTTGGGACTGTGGTTGCTCTCCCCGCTCATCGCGTGGTGGATAAGTCGGCCGCTCGGTGATCGCGCTGCCAGGTTATCGCCCGAGCAGACACGCTTCCTGCAAAAAATTGCGCGCCGCACCTGGGCCTTCTTCGAGAATTTCGTGGGCCCGGCCGATCATTGGCTACCGCCAGACAACTTTCAGGAGCAGCCTTCGGTCGGGGTGGCACATCGCACCTCACCGACCAATATCGGGCTTGCGCTGCTCGCGAATCTCTCCGCCTACGACTTCGGCTACATTCCCGGCGGCCAACTTGTCGAGCGTACGGCGAATACCCTCAACACCATGGCGACGCTGGAACGCTACCGTGGCCATTTCTACAACTGGTACGACACACAAACACTGCAACCCTTGTTGCCCACCTACATCTCCACCGTCGACAGCGGCAACCTGGCAGGCCACCTACTAACATTGCGGCCCGGCCTGCTCGCCCTCATCGATTGCAAAATTGTCAGTCCACGATTGTTCGAGGGCTTGAGCGATACAGCGGGCGTACTTGTCGAGTCTGTCGCGGGAGCGGTACCGGCCACGTTGATCCAACTTCAACGAGAGGTGGAATCCGCCTACGACTGCCGGCCCAATACGATTAGCGCAACGCAGCGTTGGCTGGCGCGCCTGGCGGAGTCCGCTACTGAGGTGGCGAAACTGTTCGATACAGCCGCCGAGAGCGAAGCCCTTTGGTGGGCCAACGCGCTAGCGCGCCAATGCCAAAGTGCCCTCGACGATCTGCAGTGGCTCGCGCCTTGGGCGTTGTCGTCCTTCATTCAAGGGAGGGTGAGAGAATATTCGGTCATCGATCAAATCCCGACGCTGCGCGAACTCGCAAATTTGGATGTGGCCTCAGTGCAAAATTCGTTGCCCGATTCGTTGCCGAGTTCGTTGCCCGCTTTAACACGAGAGATTGCGCCAGTACCTGAGCAGCCTGTCGGCGAACTGCGGGAGCTCATCACCCTAGCAAGCCAGCGCGCCAAAGACCGAATAGCATGCATCGAGCGGCTGGCCATGCAAGCCAGCGAGTTTGCGGAAAAGGACTATGAATTTCTCTACGACACTGACCGTCATCTGCTCACGATAGGCTACAACGTCGTCGAGCGACGCTGCGACGCGAGCTACTACGATCTGTTGGCGTCGGAAGTGCGCCTGTGCACTTTTGTGGCCATTGCGCAAGGAGAATTGCCGCAGGAGAGTTGGTTTGCGCTGGGGCGCCTGCTCACGAACGCGGGTGGCGAGCCCATCCTTGTCTCGTGGAGCGGCTCGATGTTCGAATATCTCATGCCGCTACTGGTCATGCCGACCTACGAGAATACGCTGCTCGACCAAACCTGCAAGGCGGCGGTGGAACGCCAGATTGAGTATGGCAAGCAACGCGGCGTGCCCTGGGGCATTTCCGAATCCGGCTACAACATCACCGATGCCCGTCTCAATTATCAATACCGCGCATTTGGTGTACCGGGCCTCGGTCTAAAGCGCGGGCTGGCGGATGATCTGGTCATCGCACCCTATGCCTCCGCGCTGGCATTGATGGTAGCGCCCGCCGAGGCGTGCGTGAATCTGCAGCGGCTCGCGGCAGAAGGCATTACCGGCCGCTACGGTTTTTATGAGGCCATCGACTACACACCTGCCCGGCTGCCGCGTGGGAAATCTAAAGCCGTCGTGCGTTCGTACATGGCCCACCACGCCGGCATGAGCTTGCTCTCTCTGGACTATCTACTACACGATCGGCCGATGCAGAAGCGCTTTGAGTCGGACCCAGTGTTTCGCGCCACCGCACTGCTGTTGCAGGAGCGGGTCCCCAAGGCCACAGCAATTTACCCGCATACGGCCGAGCTCTCTCACCTGCGCAGTACGGCCGACGAAGCAGAGTCGTCGGTGCGTGTGCTCAGCAACCCGGATTCAGCGGCGCCCGAAGTCCAATTGTTATCGAATGGCCGCTACCACGTCATGGTCACACATGCGGGCGGCGGTTACAGCCGCTGGAAAGACATGGCCCTGACGCGCTGGCGCGAGGACGGTACCTGCGACAACTGGGGCACCTTCTGCTATCTCCGTGATGTGGCGAGCGGAGAAGTCTGGTCGACTGCCTATCAACCCACACTGAAGCGCGCTGATAAATACGAAGCGATTTTTTCGGAAGGGCGCGCGGAGTTCCGTCGCAGCGACTTCGGTCTCGACATGCACACCGAAATCGCCGTTTCGCCCGAGGATGACGTCGAGCTGCGGCGCATCACCATCATCAACCGCACACGCATGTCGAGAACCATCGAGGTGACAAGTTACGCCGAGGTCGTACTTACTTCGCCCGCGGCGGATGCTTTGCATCCGGCGTTCAGCAACCTCTTTGTTCAAACCGAGATCATCCGCCAGCGGCAAGCGATACTGTGCACCCGCCGGCCCCGCTCCGAGGACGAACCGGTGCCGTGGATGCTGCACCTAATGGCCGTGCACGGTGCAAACATTGTCGATATCTCCTATGAAACTGACCGCATGCGCTTCATCGGACGCGGCAATACGGTGGCCAATCCGCTCGCCATGAGCGATGCGGCGCCACTCTCGGGAAGTGAAGGCTCGGTGCTGGATCCTATCGTCGCGATCCGCTATCGAATCACCATCGAGGCCGAACAATCTGCAACGATCAACATTGTTTCCGGTGTCGGCGAAACGCGCGACGCAGCCATGAGCCTGGTCGAGAAATACCAGGATCGGCGGCTGGCGGACCGCGTCTTCGAGCTGGCATGGACGCATAGCCAGGTCATTCTGCGGCAGATCAATGCCACCGAAGCTGACGCGCAACTCTATGGCCGCATTGCCGGCCTGATTATTTACGCAAACTCCGCCTTGCGGGCCGATGCTGCTGTCCTCATGCAGAACCGCCGCGGGCAATCGGGTCTATGGGGTTACGCCATCTCCGGCGATTTGCCTATTGTGCTGTTGCAGATCGGCGATCCGGAGAATATCGATCTGGTGCGCCAGCTGGTGCGCGCGCACGCTTACTGGCGCTTGAAAGGGCTGGCGGCGGATTTGCTTATCTGGAACGAAGATCACACCGGTTATCGGCAACAGCTCAATGACCAGATCATGGGGCTGATTGCCGCGGGCATCGAAGCCAACGTCATAGACCGGCCGGGCGGCATCTTCGTGAGATCTGCGGAGCATATTTCCAACGAGGACCGCATCCTGCTGCAAACCGTCGCGCGGGCAATATTCACCGATAACCGCGGCGCGCTGGCGGAGCAGATCAAGCGACGCGGCAATCGCGTGTCCTGGCCCCCACTCCTTAAGCCTAGCCGCACTTACCGTCCCGCTCCCGCCGAACTACCGCTGGCGGATGGGGTGGCGGGGGTTACTGGGGCAAGCATAGCGGCCCGTTCCGATCTGATTTTCTTCAATGGTCTCGGTGGCTTCACCCCCGATGGGCGCGAGTATGTCATCACTACCGCACCCGGACGGGTCACCCCGGCGCCCTGGGTGAATGTATTGGCGAACCCGTACTTCGGCAGCGTCATTTCGGAGAGTGGCCTCGCCTACACCTGGCAGGAAAATGCCCACCAGTTCCGCCTCACGCCTTGGCATAACGATCCGGTCAGCGATGCAAGCGGCGAAGCCTACTACTTGCGTGACGAAGAAAGTGGCCACTTCTGGTCACCCATGCCACTACCGGTGCGCAGCGCAACGCCTTACGTTACCCGCCACGGCTTCGGCTACAGCGTGTTCGAGCATGTTGAGGACGGCATACGCTCCGAGGTGTGGGTATACGTCGCGCCCGACGCCGCCATCAAGTATGTGGTCATCAAACTGCGCAACGAATCGGGGCGCTTGCGGCGCCTCTCCGCCACCGGCTATGTAGAGTGGGTGCTAGGCGATCTGCGGCCGAAATCGATGATGCACGTGACGACCGAAATCGATCCCGCCAGCGGCGCGCTGTTCGCGCGCAATCCGTACAACACAGAATTCGCCGACCGGGTGGCGTTCTTCGACGCGGGGGAATCCACGCACAGCGTGAGTGGCGACCGTACTGAATTTCTCGGACGCAATGGCACGCTGAAGAATCCGATTGCCATGACCAGGCAGCGGCTTTCCGACAAAGTCGGGCCTGGCCTGGATCCTTGTGCCGCAATTCAGATTCCGTTCGACTTGGCCGCCGGGCAAGCGCGAGAAATCGTTTTCACGCTCGGTGTAGGGCGCGGCCTCAGCGACGCCAGCGAATTGGTACAACGCTCGCGCGGCAGCGCCATGGCGCAAACCGTGTTGGAGCAAGTGTGGCAGCACTGGAACCACACCCTAGGCGCAATACAGGTCGAAACGCCGGACCCCATGCTTAACGTCCTCACCAACGGCTGGCTGGTGTACCAAACCCTGGCCTGCCGTTTATGGGCACGCAGTGGCTACTACCAATCGGGCGGCGCCTTCGGTTTTCGTGATCAGTTGCAGGACACGATGGCCCTCGTCCATGCCGAGCCACGTCTGGTGCGTGCACAGTTGCTGTTATGCGCCGCGCATCAATTTCCGGAGGGCGATGTGCAGCATTGGTGGCACCCGCCTTCGGGCCGAGGTGTGCGCACGCATTGTTCCGATGATTACCTTTGGCTACCGCTCGCGACCTGCCGCTATGTACAGACGACCCGAGATACCGGCGTGCTCGACGAAAATATCGCTTTCATCGAAGGCCGCCCGGTCAGCGCCGATGCAGACTCATCGTATGAACTTCCCAACCGCTCCGAACAAGTCGGTACGCTCTATGACCACTGCGTGCGGTCCATTTTGAATGGCTTGCGCTTGGGCGAGCACGGCTTGCCGTTGATGGGCGGGGGGGATTGGAACGATGGCATGAATCTCGTCGGCGAACACGGCAAGGGCGAAAGCATCTGGCTGGCGTTTTTCCTCTATGACGTTCTCACCAAGTTTGCTGAGCTGGCCGCCATGCATGGCGACGCTAGCTTCGTTGAACGTTGCCAGATTGAAGCCGCGCAACTCCGCCGCAACATCGAGCAGCATGGCTGGGATGGCGAATGGTATCGCCGTGCTTACTTTGACAACGGTACGCCGCTCGGGTCTGCGGATAACAGTGAATGCCAGATAGATTCCATATCGCAAAGCTGGTCGGTGCTCTCTGGTGCGGGCGATCCGGCGCGCTCGCGCAAGGCCATGGAGTCGGTGGACCAGCGCCTGGTGAGGCGGGAATATGGGCTGATTCAGTTACTCGATCCGCCCTTCGACCACGGGGCACTGAATCCCGGCTATATCAAAGGCTATGTCCCCGGCGTGCGAGAAAACGGTGGGCAATATACGCACGCTGCGATCTGGACGGCGATGGCCTTCGCCGCTTTGGGCGACAGCCGGCGCGCCTGGGAACTCACCGCCATGATAAACCCGGTGAGCCACGGTCTATCGCCCTCGGGCGTCGCCACTTACAAAGTGGAACCCTACGTCGTCGCGGCGGATGTCTATGCGCTCTCGCCCCACATCGGTCGGGGTGGATGGACGTGGTACACCGGTTCGGCGGGCTGGATGTATCGCTTGATCGTTGAGTCGCTATTAGGGCTGAGGTTGGAGGGGGAGAGCTTGCGCTTCGCCCCCTGCTTGCCCGAGGACTGGACGGCGTTCAAAGTTCACTATCGGTATCGAGAAACGGTGTACCACATCGCCGTTTTGCCGCTGCGGGGCGGCGAAACCAGCGTCACCGTCGATGGCATCGTGCAGCCTAGCCCGGCCATTCCGCTGGTGGATGACCGTCGGGACCATGCGGTGGAAGTAAGACTGGCCGGGCGCGAGCCACACGCAAACTAGGGCCGCCTTTCATCGCCCATGCGGCATTTCGCCACCCATAGCGTAATCGTCAGAGGTGGCTGAAGAAGCGCCCCCAGCCCCGTTCTGCGAGTGGGCAGCATGCCTTCTACTATGTGCGGGATCGAACAGACGACCTATGGCGAATGAATGAAACTTGAAAAACGATGTCCAACGCGAGTCCTAGGCGACAGTACTTAGCAATTCAACCTAGCAATTCTTTCGACGTGGCCAGGTTCTGACATATTCATTCCCGAACATTGCGCATCCCGTTTGACACGGTGGAGTGAGATTGTCGGACTCCCGTACAAACGCCTTTTATCTACCGTTGCAGATGGCTCTTCCAGGTCTCAAATTAGATGCAGAATTCTTGGAGCTATTCCGATGTCCACAACGGATAGTGGTCCTCTTCGAATTGCCATACGCAAAACGCTGGCCCAATCTGCCGGCGAGGGCTCCAATGCGCGTACAGTCGCGGAAGTCGCCCACAGCACCTGGTGCGAGGTGACCACCCACCTCGCGCCGGTGATAGGCGCGGGAGGGGTCGACGCTCTGTTCCACCGTTCTCTGCACATCACCCGCAGATCCTTCCCTTGGCTTGCGGTCAATGGGCATAACGGAAATAGCGCCGCGTTGTTTGCAAGCATAACGACCTCCCTCGCGAGCGGCGACCCGGATGCCGCCATAGAGGCCAGCTCTGAGTTCCTTTTGAATTTTATCGAACTGCTGACAAGCTTGATTGGGAACTCGTTGACCGACCGTCTGTTGGGCCCGGTCTTCAAGCTATCCCCATCGCCAGTATCTACACACGGGGGAGCATCATGAGCAACAAAGTGACGATACGCCGAATTGCCACCGGCGTGCCAGGACTCGATGCGATCCTGGGGGGTGGCCTGCCGGAATTTTCATTCAATCTCATCGCAGGGCCTCCCGGCTCAGGTAAGACGACGCTGTCGCATCAAATCATGTTCGCACTGGCGACGCCGGAGGCGCCGGCGCTATTCTTTACGGTGCTCGGCGAACCGCCAATGAAGATGCTGCGTTACCAGCAGCAGTTTTCCTTCTTCGACCTCGATAAGCTGAACAAATCGATACGCTTCATTAATTTGAGTGAAGACGTCGGGACGGGCAATTTTGAACAGGTGCTGGCGCGTATTTCACAGGAAGTCGAGGCCTCGTCTCCGGGCTTGGTGTTCGTCGATTCGTTTCGTTCGCTCATGCTTGAAGCCGGCGAGCAAGCGGATGGCGCCATCAGCCTGCAACAGTTTATCCAGCGGCTGGGTATACATCTCAGCACCTGGCAGGCGACCACTTTTCTGCTTGGCGAGTCCATTGCCGAGAGTGACACCCACCCTATCTTTACGGTGGCCGACGGCCTGATCTCCATGGAACAAAGCGTGCACCGAAACTCGATGGTGCGCAAAATACAGATCGTGAAAATGCGCGGTCAACCCACCAGCCCGGGCCTACATACATTTCGCATTACGGCGGCCGGCGTGGAAGTCTTTCCGGCGACGATTATTCCTGACGATGCGGGACTCGCAGCGGACAGTGCCCGGACGATTCGCGCTCAGACTAGGATAACCACGGGCGTGCCCGGCTTGGACGAGATGCTGGGTGGCGGTTTGCCGACGGGCTATTCGCTGCTGGTTGCGGGGCCCTCCGGCTCGGGTAAGACCATTCTCGCCACGGCCTTTCTGGCGGAAGGCGTGCGCCTGGGACAGCCGGGCGTGTTGGTGGCGTTTGAGCAGACGCCCAGTCAATCGCGTGTCCGCACCATAGACGACCTGGTGCGCGCCGGAAAAATTGGCCTGATTAATACCCGATCGCTGGATTTGTCTATCGACGAAATCGTTCAGCGGACGATCCAGCTCATTAAAGAGATGAAAGCCACCCGGCTGGTGATCGACTCGCTATCCGGTTTCGAATTGGCGGTAGCACCGAGCTTCCGTGAGGACTTTCGCGAATCGCTGTTTCGCATGGTTGCTGTGCTGTCCAATCTCGGTGTGACGGTGCTCATGACGTCTGAACTCGAAGACCGTTATACGGATCTGCGCTTCAGCCCCTATGGCTCGGCATTTCTGACCGACGCCATCATCGTCCAGCGCTATATTGAGTTTGACAGCGCCCTGCAGCGCGTGATGGCTGTCGTTAAAGTACGCGGCAGCGCCCACAGCCCGGAGATTCGAAAATACACGATCACCGATAGCGGTATCGTCATCGGCGACCCGGTGGTGGATTACGAGGGGCTACTGGGCGGGCAGCCTACACGGACGCGCACATCCCTCTCGGACGACTGAGGCAAGCTACTGTGATCCGTAAAAAAGGGCGCGCTCGTCGGCCAGGCGCGCAATCTCCAGCCTCGGTGGCCGTGAAAACCGTTGCCGCTCGGGAGGCTGCCGTCCTCGCCAGCGAACAAGCCATGGTGAGTCGCGACGATGCCGCCAAGCTACGGGATGAAGTGGCCAGTCTGCGCGAAGAGGCCGCCACGCTGCGCGAGCACGCCTTACGCGCCGAGGAAGAGGCCGCGAATCTCAAGGCCGAACTCGGGGCGTCTAGCGCAGCCCTGTTGCGGGACGCGAACGAGCGCCTCGTCGTCGCCACGATTACCGCTCAAACGATGACTGAAACCGCCGAGGCCATTACGGCGCAGATGTCCTATATGGCCGAACACGATTTTCTCACCGGCTTGCCAAACCGCTATCTGTTGACGGACCGGCTGGCGCAATCCATCGCCCTGGCGCAGCGTCATAGCAAGAAAGTCGCCCTGCTCTATTTGGATATCGATAACTTCAAGCGCATCAACGATTCGCTCGGGCATGAGATCGGTGATCAGTTGCTGCAATTGACGGCTAAACGCTTGCAGGAATGTATTCGTCAGTCTGATACCGTCTGCCGCCAGGCGGGCGACGAATTCGTGGTGGTGCTGGCTGAAGTCGACGCCGTGAGCGACGCGGCGCTCACCGCCGAGAAGTTGATCGAGGCCATGAATGTGCCCTGCCTCATCAATAACCATCAGCTTCGCGTCACGCTGAGCATAGGCATCAGTCTCTATCCCGACGACGGCCAGGACGTCGAAACCGTGCTCCGAAATGCCGACGTAGCGATGTATCAGGCCAAGAGAAGTGGGCGCAACAACTACCAGGTGTTCACGCCGGAAATGAATATCCGGGCGATCGCGTGGCAATCCGTCGAGGAGACACTGCACCAAGCGCTCGAGCAACATGGGTTTGTCTTGCATTACCAACCCAAGGTGAATCTCGAAACCGGGACTATTACGGGGGCCGAAGCCCTGCTGCGGATGACGGGCTTAAATCAGCGGATTATTGCCCCGGCGCAGTTCGTGGCCATTGCCGAAGAATGTGGCCTGATTCTGCCTATCGGCAACTGGGTATTGCGCGAAGCCTGCCGTCAGGCCCAGGCCTGGTTGCAAGCAGGCCTCACGCTCGGGCAGATTAGCGTCAACGTCTCCGCTGCGGAGTTCCTTAGCAAGGCGTTTCTCAGCGGCGTCCGAGCCGTCCTCGATGACACGGGTTTGGACCCGGGCCACCTCGAATTCGAGCTAACCGAAAGTGGTCTGATGCAGAACACCGAAATGACCAAGGCGACCTTGCACGCGCTTAAGGATCTCGGCGCGCACATTGCCGTCGATGACTTTGGCACGGGCTATTCCAGCTTAAGCTATCTGCGGCGCTTTCCCATCGACACGCTGAAGATCGACCAGTCATTCGTCCGCCACCTTCACGGCGGAACGGATGAAACAGTCATTGTGGGTGCCATTATTGCGATGGGGCAGAGCCTCAAGCTGGGCGTCGTGGCGGAAGGCATCGAAACGCGGCAACAGCTAGACTTCTTGCAGGCGCATAACTGTACCGAGGGCCAAGGCTTTTACTTCAGCCGACCCGTGGCTGCCGACGAGTTTGCCACCTTGATGGCCGCGGAGCGGCTATAGCCTCCGGCTAGCGCGCCCTGCGGCGATGCAGCGACGCAGCGACCACGACACAATGACCGCATCAGTTTGTGAGTGCTACCTGTGGAATGACAGAAGGTCTTTGGTGCTGCGCCCCCAGAGATCCAGAGGGTCACCGACGGTTCGTCGTAGTGCTGCTCTAGCCACCGCTGCGGTGACGGGTGTTTTAAAGGAAACCGGTTGAGCAAATGTCTGCCCTGCCAAGCGGTACAGCCAGGTATAGCGTCGCACTATCAATGCAGCCCCCCTTCCGAACTCCCGAACATCGAATCTGTCCTGCGCCATCTTAACGACGCTTAATTCAACTTTACTCCAATCGAATTGATTCCGGGTGAAGTTCGCAGCGCTGAGCGACGATGCGTCAAGAAGCCATGAATTGCGGGGCTTCGTGTTAAACGACGCGGATCACCACGATGTCTCCCGCTCCGCTGTGGCAGTGATGTTGTGGATAGAGAGGTCGGCACCGTTGTACTCTTCTTCAGCGTCTAGACGCAAGCCGACGAATTGCTTGAGCAGCCCATAGACGATAAAGCTGCCGGTGACCGCGATGCCTATGCCCAGTGCGGTGCCTAGGGCTTGGGAGGCGAGGCTGACGCCGCCCAGGCCGCCCAGCGATTTCGCACCGAAGATGCCAGCCGCGAGGCCGCCCCAGGCGCCGCAGAGGCCATGCAGCGGCCATACGCCTAGCACGTCGTCTATCTTCCAGCGATTTTGCGTGAGGGTGAAGAGATAGACGAAGAGTCCGCCGGCCACGCTGCCGGTGACGAGCGCGCCGATGGGGTGCATCACGTCGGAACCCGCGCAAACAGCGACGAGGCCAGCGAGCGGGCCATTGTGCACGAAGCCCGGGTCGTTCTTGCCGGCGACGAGCGCGGCAAGTATGCCGCCGACCATCGCCATGAGAGAGTTAAGGGCGACAAGACCGCTGATTTTGTCGAGCGACTGCGCGCTCATGACGTTGAAACCGAACCAGCCGACGGTGAGTATCCAGGCGCCCAGCGCAAGAAAGGGAATGGATGAAGGTGGGTGCGCGGCAATGCCACCGTCCTTGCTGTAGCGCCCACGCCGCGCGCCGAGCAGGATCACGGCAATGAGGCCCACCCAGCCGCCCACCGCATGCACCACCACGGAACCGGCGAAGTCGTGAAATTCTTCGCCAAAGCTCGTTTTCAGCCAGTCTTGAATGCCATAGGCGTGGTTCCAGGCGATACCTTCGAAAAAGGGATAGACGAATCCGACGAGCAGAAAAGTGGCGGCGAGTTGCGGATAAAACTTCGCGCGTTCGGCGATGCCGCCGGAGACTATGGCCGGAATCGCGGCGGCGAAGGTGAGCAGGAAGAAGAATTTCACCAGCTCATAGCCGCTCTTAAGTGCCAGCGTTTCAGCCCCGGTAAAGAAGTTGACCCCGTAAGCGATGCTGTAGCCTATGAAAAAATACGCCAGGGTCGACATGGCGAAATCGACCATGATTTTCACTAACGCATTGACCTGGTTTTTTTTGCGTACGGTGCCGAGTTCAAGAAACGCAAAGCCGGCGTGCATGGCGAGCACCATAACGGCGCCTAGCAATATGAATAAAACGTCACTGGTGGCCTTCATTGTTTCCATAGGGACTCCGATTGCACAAGTTTGGAGCGCGGATGCAAGTTCCGTTCCCAATAAAATAGGAGTGGGAAATCAGTTCATTACCTAAAATGCCATTATTCGGTGCAGAAAATACGCACCAGGCTAGGGCTGATGTTGCGGGTATTGGCACTATTGCGGTGCGTATCGCCAACGCTGTGCCTTAACTCGGTGCCTTACCACGGCGTCTTAACTCGGTGCCTTATTTTGGCACGTATTCCTTTGGCATAATTACCCACATCTCGGCCTTTTGTCGCATGCGACCGGCTTGCGCGCCCGCCTCAGCGCCGAAGCCCCAGAAAAAATCCGCCCGCACCACGCCCTTGATCGCGCCGCCGGTGTCTTGCGCCATGACCAGACGTTGCAGCGGCTTCTCGCTATTGGGCTGAGTGGTCGACACGAAGACCGGTGCGCCCAGCGGGATCGCGCGCGGATCGACGGCGATACTGCGTGTGGGCGTGAGTGGTACACCCAGGGCACCCATGGGGCCGCCGCCCGTATCCGGCAACTCACGGAAAAATACATAACTGGGATTTGCGTTGAGCAACTCATCCAGACGCTGGGGGTTTGCTTTGGCCCAATTCTGTATGCCTTGCATGGAGGCTTGCTCCAGCTTCAGCTCGCCGCGCTCCACCAACCAGCGCCCAATGGATAGGTAGGGATGTCCGTTTTGTTGGGCATATCCCACGCGCACCCGGCTGCCGTCAGGCAACTCGATGCGCCCTGAACCTTGCACCTGGAGAAAGAATAGCTCGATGGGATCCGCCACCCAGAGCAAGGCCTTCCCCGAGAGCGGGCCGGCGGGTTTGCGCTCCTGCTGCGTTAACTCGGCGCGTGACCAATAGGGTACGACCTTGCGGCCTTCGAGCCGACCGCGCAACCGCATTGGCTTGAGCTCGGGATAGAGATCACCCAGATCGATCGTCAGCAGATCGTCAGGCACACCGTAGATGGGATACAGAAATGGTTTCTTGCGCTGACGGCTGCCCTTGAGCAGGGGCTCGTAGTAACCGGTGACCAACCCTACGCGCGTGCCATCTGCATTCACCAAAGCCCAGGGGGTGAAGCGCGACTCAAAGAAAGTACGTAAGGCCGCGCTATCGGGCTTATCCGCTTTACTTGCGTCGAGCCCGCGAGCGTCGTCACACACCGCGCGCCAGAGCACTTGCTTGGCGAGCGTTTTGCAAGACTCCATGAATGCGCCATAGGCCTCAGCGAGGTTGTCGCTGTCCCAACCCTTGATATCTTGCCATTGCGCAGGCTGCAAAGGCGGCGCCGCAGGTGGTGGGGGTGCCGGGGTCGGACAGACAGGACAAGAGGGACAAACGGGCGGCACGGAACAGGCGGCTACGCCGACATTAGAAGATGTTTCACTGCCGCCGCCTGGCGCGGTGGCACAAGCGGCGAGGAATAACAGAGACAAGAGTGAGAGCAGTTGGCGCGGTCGCATGAATTTCGCTAAAGTGCGTGGCTTCGTCATTGAGTTCGCAAGTATACCTATGTGGATTTTCCTGCTCGAATCATTTACCGCGCTGGCACTGCTGCTGTTGATTGTGTGGTGGACTTTGCCGCGCAGCAAGAAGAAAGACGAAAAACCAAAACCCATCAAACCCCACCAAACCCCATGAGTGAACTTGCCCGTCTGATCGAACGCGCCGAGGCCGTGCTGGCGCGGGTGGAAGCGCTTTTGCCCGCGCCGCTGGCCTCACTCGACTGGCGCGCCACGGCGTTTCGATGGCGCAAGCACAACGGCCAGGGCCGTCTTGTAGCTATCCGCCTGCCGCATCGCATCCGCCTGAAGGACCTGCGCAACATCGACGAACAAAAAAAGCGCATCGATCAGAACACGCGCCAATTCATCGAAGGGCGTAGCGCCAACAACGTGCTGCTCACGGGTGCACGGGGCACCGGCAAATCTTCGCTGGTCAAGGCGCTGCTCCATCAGTATGCGAGCAAGGGCCTGCGCCTTATCGAAGTTGATAAGCTTGATCTTGTCGACTTGCACGACATCGTCGACCTGATCGCCGGCCGGCCCGAACGCTTCATCATCTTTTGCGACGATCTTTCTTTCGAGGCCAGCGAGCCCGGCTACAAGGCGCTCAAAAGTGTGCTGGACGGCGCTGTCGCCAGCGTGCCCGACAACCTGCTGATTTATGCCACCTCGAATCGCCGCCATCTCATGCCGGAGTTCATGCAGGAAAATTTAGAGGGCAAGCGTGTAGGTGAGGAAATTCATCCAGGCGAGACTGTAGAGGAAAAAATCTCGCTCTCCGAGCGCTTCGGTTTATGGCTGTCTTTCTATCCCTTCGGCCAGGATGACTATCTCGCCATCGCTGCGCATTGGTTGCGCGAATACGGTGTGCCGCAAGCCGCCGTAGAAGCCGCGCGCGGCGACGCGCTGCTGTGGGCACTCGAACGCGGTTCGCGCAGTGGTCGCGTGGCTTGGCAATTCGCGCGCGACTACGCGGGACGGCAAACGGAAAAAAAGAGCAGTCGCCCAGGCACCAAGCGTGCCAAATAAATATTGAAGACTGTGCTTCTCCTCGGCGTTCCTCACGACCGGGCCGCATGATATGAAAATCGTCGAAGCCTCCGCTGCTGTTATCGTTCAACCTGATGGCAGATTTTTGCTCGGCCAGCGGCCGGAAGGTAAACCCTATGCGGGCTACTGGGAGTTCCCCGGCGGCAAGATCGAACCGGGCGAAACCGCTCGCGCGGCCTTGGTGCGGGAGCTGCATGAAGAGCTGGGCATCGAAGCCGATATTGTTTATCCGTGGATCATGCGCGAATTTGTGTATCCGCATGCTCACGTGCGACTGCACTTCTTCCGCGTGACACGCTGGCATGGCGAGATACGCGACATACAGCACAGCGCACTCGCCTGGCAGCGCAGCGGCCATGTCGACGTGGAGCCACTGTTGCCCGCCAACCTGCCGATATTAAAAGCGCTCGCGCTGCCGGATTTTTACGCCATCACCCATGGGGGTGAAATTGGCGTGGGCGCGCAATTGCAAGCGTTGGAACGCGCCTTAAGCGCCGGCTTGCGGCTGCTGCAAATCCGCGAACCGAATCTTTCAGCCGACAAAAACCTAGCGTTCGCCCGCGATGCGATCACGCTGGCGCGGCGACACGGTGCCTGCGTATTGTTGAATGGCGATGCCGAACTCGCGCAACGATTAGGCGCCGACGGCGTACACCTGCGCAGCGCGCAACTCATGCAACTTCAGGCGCGTCCTGATCTAGCGCTAGTCGCTGCTTCCTGCCACAACGCGCTGGAAGTAGCTCGGGCTGGGGAGTTGGATCTCGATTTCGCCGTGCTCGGCACGGTGCGTGAAACAGCCAGCCATGCGGGTCTCGCCGGCATGGGTTGGGAGGCATGCGCGGCGCTGATTTCAAACAGCACCCTACCGATTTACGCCCTGGGGGGCCTGCAAAGCAGGGATATGGAAACCGCCTGGCAATGCGGCGCACATGGCATCGCCGCTATGCGTGCGGCGTGGGGCTAGTTGCTCATTCGGGCTCTTCTTGGTCCGGCCCTTCGTCGTCCGGCTTTTCCTGCACCGGCACACGATACTCTTCCGCTGCCCATGCGCCCAAATCAATCTTGCGACAGCGCTCAGAACAGAATGGACGAAACTTGTTTTCGGGTAGCCACGATAGGGGCTTGCCGCAAGTGGGGCAATTGACGACGCGGGGCTGAGGCTGCTGGTCTTTCATTGCTCGCCTGCTGGAAAAAAATTACGCCGCAAGCGGGGTTGCCTAGGGAAGGCTAGAGGTTGCAGAAGGTCATCTCGAACTCAATATCCGTCTCGGCCTGCTTGGGCTTGCCGTCGCTGCCGGGTGTAGTGAAACGAATGTTGAGAGCATATTTATTGGCGCTGATTTCGGGCACATAGGGTTGGCCGCGCCGCACACGCAAGCGCACCATTTGCGCAGTTTTACCGCCTAGCATGAGCTGGAAAGCACCGTTCTGAGCGAGGTAACTTTCATTGCGTCCCGAGGCGCGCAAGAGGCGCAGTACGATGGCTAGTCCGTCGCGTATGGCCAGCATTGGATTGAGCCAACCGGACAGATCGCGCTGGCGCACGGCTTGATCGCGATGCAGCCAATAGTGATAAGAAGGTAGATCAAATTCGCACACGCCACCGGGAATGGCGGCGCGACTCTTGATGCTCATGAGCCACTCGTTCTCCCGCAAGTAGTGCCCAATCTTGCCGTGCATGTTGAGCAGCGCGGCACTGGCCTGCTCAATTTCGTAGAGCGCGCCGGAGAGCGCTTCTTCGGAGATATCCGGATTGTTGCGGAAGGACAGGAGTATCTGGCGCTGACGTTCGAGTTCCTGCGCCAGATCGAACTTCAAATCGGCGCGACTGGCGACATCAAGGATTTCGAACAAGGTGGTCAGCGCAGCGTGATGCTCTTGCGCGCCTTCCGATCCGATGAAGTGGGCCGTCTTGTCGAACAGGTCTTCAAGTCGCAGCATGGTACGGATACGCTCGTTCAGAGGATATTCGTAGGTGATCACCGCATACCGGCCCGTAGGAGGAATTCGGGCGATTCTGACCTAAGTGGCAATAAATAACAACAAGAACCGCACAGAAGCCTATGAAACACCGGCTTTTTCCACATATTGCCTGTGCAGGATGAGAACTTGCAGGCGCAATGCGGCCATCTCGCCGCTGTTATCGATCGTATCGTCGGCCGCCGCGAGGCGCTGCTCGCGCGTGGCTTGGGTCGCCATAATGGCACGCACCTCCGCAGCAGTCAGGCCGCTGCGCGCCATGACTCGAGCGACCTGCATCTCCTCTGGACAATCGACCACCACGACGCGTTGCACTCGACCCCGATAGCCGCCCGACTCTACGAGCAGCGGCACCACCAGCACGACGTAGGGCGCCCTCGCTCCCTCGCAGCGGCGCTCGGATTCGGCGCGGATCAAGGGGTGCAACAGGCCTTCCAGGCTTAGCTTCGCAGTGTTATCGGAGAAGACCAGCTTACGCATGGCGGCACGGTCTAGGGCCCCGTTCGCGGTGATTACCGCATCGCCGAAAGCCGCACGAATAGGCGCGATAGCGGCACCATTAGGTGCAGTCAGTTCGTGAGCGATGACGTCGGTATCGACTAGCGCCGCGCCAAGCTCCGCAAATAAATCCGCCGTCGCGCTCTTGCCACTGCCTATGCCACCTGTCAGACCCACGATGAAGCTCACCTCTCACTCACCTCTCACTCATTTGTCACTCATTTGTCACTCATTTGTCACTCATTTCTCACACTCGCTGCTGGTCAGTGTGGCAAATTCGCCCGGCAATCCCAGCAAGGCTTTCCCCACACGCTCGGCCGGTCCGCGCGCTTCCAGCGTAGTTTTTTCGCTGGCAGCCTGAGCTTGTAAACGTGCCGAGCGCACGCCCTTTTTTTGCACCATGTCCAAGAAGGTTTTAGCAGCTTGCTCGATTTTGAAGAGCCCCAGAGAAATCGCGTATTGGTTTTCGCCCGCCTCCAATGAGACGCGGAACTCTTTGAGGCCTAGCTTCTTTAATTCCTCAGCTTTCTTCTCCGCGATCTGCCGATTGCCTAGCGGCGGAATGTACACCCACCAGTTGGCGGGCTCGTCGATCTTGAGTTGCTCGACCTTCAACAAAGGATCGCGTTCATGCAAGTACGCCGCAAGACGCTGCACTGCCTCGCGCGGAAGGGGGGCGAAAACACGACAGCTTTCTGCCGGTGCTGCTTGGGCCGCAGCCGGCGACTCACCTTTACCGACAATGCGGATTTTTTCGGGCTGCAACTGACTGGTCAAGCGTTCCGGTTCACCCGCAGCACCCGTCTGGCCGAGGTAGCCGCGGCCATAGGCGAACATCAGCAGATTCGCGGCCAGCAGTCCAAAAAAAATGTAGCGAAGAATACGCATGAATCTCTGAAGGAAGGTCAAACGGAAGCTCAAACGGAAGGTCAGGCAGACGCAAACATACCATCAACGAATGCGCGCTGTGTACTCCAGCATCGCTTTGCCCTCTGCTGGCACAGTGACGCTCCATACGGCAGCATGAGCCTCGCCCTTGATGTGCTTGTGGCTCTCGGAAATAATTTCCCAATCGCCCGCGACCGGTTCCACAAGCTTCACAGTCACCGGCACGTCCTTAGCGTTATTGAGTTCGATGCGGTAAGCGCTTTCATAGACATCGTTGCTGATCCTGCGGAAGCTGGTTTGCTTACGCGTGGCCGTCACGTCGAAGGCGTCGCCCAACTTAAGACGCACCTTGTCGTTCTTCGCCGTGTGGTCAATGGCGTCTTCGCCGACGAAGAGCGCGTTGCCTTTGCTATCGCTCTTATAAACGCGGACCACGCCTTTGGGCAGCGGTACACCCAGTTCGCCACCCCGATTCTCAAATTCGATCATGACGGCAATCTTCTGCTTGCTGCCCAGATCGCTGGCGGCGGAACGGTAATACCAGTCCTGGCCGGTGAGCAAATATTCCTTGCGCACCGGCACGGCGGACGCGGACAACAACGCAACTTGCTTGGTCTGGTTGTCGAGTATGGTGGTCGGGTGACTGAGCGTGTACAGGTGATACTCGAAGAGATTTTCCTGCGCCATCGCCTTCGCTTCCATAACCGGGGCCGACGCCTGCACATTGAAGCGGGCAGTACGCTCTTCACGCACGCGATTTATATCGCCCGCAACCAACTGCAGCTTGGCATTTGCGTACGCGCTGCCACTCTCGTTGACGAGTGTCACCCAGCCGGCGATGTCCAGCTTGCTTTCGTCCTTGGAAAGCGTCGCCACGTAATCGGCGCGCCAAGTGAGGCCACCGCTGAGATAGGAAAGGTCTAGCTCGCGCGTGCCTGCCGCATCGCTTTCTACTTGCACCACTAGCGTGGGTCGATCGCGCAGATTGGCGGGGATAGCGCCGTAAGCGATGCGCCCTGGCGCGCCCGTTTCGATACGGTCAGCGTATTTCAGCACCGTCCCCCCATTGTTCGCGAGGACCTGCGCTTCCTCGCGTGTCTCAGCACCGGTGGCGGGATTGGTTTTGATGACGGTAACGGTTTTGCCGACGTATTTGTCCAGCAACTTCTGCGGCGTGAGCAGATCGAAATCAAAGTTCTGCTCGACCAGCCCCAGGGCACCGCCTGAAAGGGCGCGCAGGCTGGCCGTTTCCGGCCGCATCTTGGCGCTGACATCGCGCAGGGCGATGCGGTTCTCGCCTTTGTCCAGCGTGACTTTGCGCACTTCGCGGATGAGCGCCAATCCATCGTTGTAGATGGTAACGGCGACTTCCGTACGGTCTTCCTGACGACTGATTTTCTCCTCGGCGTAGGTGCTAAAGGATATGACGGCGAGCGCAGTGGCGAGATAGGAAAGGCGAGCGTTCATGGCGACTCCTGTTGTTGTTGGTGACACCGGGTTAAACGCCGGAGGTGCGGGAAGGGGGTTAAATAACTCTCAATATTCCATACAGGCCGCATTGATGAGGCCCACGCTTATCGACAAGGCGGCGAGGAAAATTGCCGGGGCTTGCTTGCCCGCCGGGATGTCTTGCGCCAGATGCGGCAGGGTCACGCGGCAGACGAGATAGGTGGCGAGCTGTATCCCACAGGCAATCACCGACCAAGCCGCTAGATCGACAAGGTCATGGCTGTTTTGGATGACATTGGCTACCGGCAGTGCGAACCCCAGCAAGGTGCCCGAGAGGCTGATGGCCGCAGCGCTATTGCCTTCGCGTATCAACGCGATTTCGCGGTAAGGCGTGAAGTTGATGTAGATGCACAGGAATGCCAAGAGTATGCCTAGCGCGACGACGAAGTAGATAAGAAAGGCCGGTAGCGTGGCGAGTGAGTTGGTGAGTGTATGGGCGAGCAGTTCCATGGTGTCCCCTCAAACAAAGTAGTGCGGAAGAAAATGGCTCATGTTGCTGGTGATGGGGCTTGCATCCTCGCGTATGCCCATACCGGCCGGTTCGTCGCCAACGATCCAGCTGCCGATAATGGGATAGCGGCCGTCGAACACCGGCAGCGGCGCAATAGCCTGGTAAACGTAGCCCTCCGTACCGTAGCCTTCTGCTTTGCTCCGCAAGGTGGTCGCGCCATCATGCAGCGCAATGTCTGCGCCTTCACGCGAAAAAATCGGCTTGGCAACGTAGTGCTCACCCAGTGGCGCCGGATCAAAAAAGGCCGGCAGCAGATTGGGGTGGTCGGGAAACAGTTCCCACAATATGGGTAATAGCGCTTTGTTGGAGAGCAGCATTTTCCAGGGGGGTTCGATCATCGTGATCTCGCTCTTACTCAGGGCGGAACCGAATCGTTCGCGCACCAGCCACTCCCAAGGATAAAGCTTGAACAGGGAAACGATGCGTTGATTGGCGAGATCGACGAACTGTCCGGTGGCGTCCAAGCCGAGATCTTCGATGTGTATAAATCTCGTGTCTATGCCTGCTTGCATGGCGGTGTCGGCTAAGTAATCTAGATTGACCTTGTCTTCTTCGTTGTCGCGCAGGCACGCGAAGTGCACGGGCTGCGGCAAGCGCGGCGCCATTTCTTGCCAGCGCACAATCAGCCGCTCATGCAATGAATTGAACTGGTCGTCGTTCGGATGCAGCTCTTGCAGCCAATGCCATTGCGCGATAGCGGCTTCGATAAGGGACGTGGGCGTATCGGCGTTGTATTCAAGCAGCGTGGGCGGATTCTTACCGTCGTAGCAGAGATCGAAGCGGCCGTAGAGCGTTGCTGCTCCCTGCTGCCAGGAGCGTTTGATGTAATCGCCGTAAGCGGGCGGAATGCGCAATGTCTCCCAAAGATTATTGGCGAGCACATAGCCCACGGCGGCGCGGCAGAGGCGATGCAATTCGGCGGTGGCTGCTTCGAGGTCATCGATCTGATCGGCAGAAAATCGATAGCAGGCGGATTCGTTCCAGTAAACGCCGTCGAGCGAATGGAAAGTAAAACCCATCTGCTCGAACTTCTGCTGCCAGTCGGCGCGCGGCGGAGAAGCCAGCCGCTCCATTACGAGCCGCCGCCGTGAAAACCTGCGGACGAACCAAAACCACCCCGCGACACAGTGCCGATAGCGCGACTGCCACCTGGCCCTGCCCCGCTCACCGTCCCCGCTGTCCCCACCGATGCCCCGCTTGAATGGAAACCACCAGCGCCGTAGCTGGGCCCGAAGTAATGACCGGTCGGGTAGCGGTTGTCGGCGGGATCACATTTTTGGATGCCCCACTCTTCGCTGCAATCACGCAGCGACTTATAAACCTGTTGTTCCTGTGGTGTCCTGTCGCAGCCAGCGATGGATATGCTACCGAGCAACACCAATGCCACCTTGGCGGAACATCGGCGCTTTCTTCTCGCGTCCACCTTGTCTCCCCTCATGGATATTCGCTATGCGTTGCCTATATGTGCCAGTCCTTCCAGCACCAGGTTGTCGATGCGACGTTTGGGTACACGCAGCAAGTCGAAGAACGGGCTGGCACCGCCGCCGGTGACGAGACAAACAGCATCAGGCAGCGCCGCCACCTGCGCATATATGCGCTCAATCGCGCCGAGCTGCGCGTGGATGCAACCGCTCGCGATGGCGTCCGCCGTATTGCGTGGCAGGCCAGTAAAGTGGCCGTCGGAAAGAGGGAGTTGCGCGGTGTTCTGGGCCAATGCTCGCAGCATTAAGTCGACACCAGGCAGAATCAGTCCACCCTGGAAATTGCCATCGGCATCAAGTACATCTGCGGTGGTCGCTGTGCCGGCGCATACGACCAGGCAGGGTCCGCCATGCAGGTGGCGCGCGCCGATCAACGCCGCCCAGCGGTCGGCGCCCAGTCGTTCGGGCTGCTCATAGAGATTGCGCACGCCGCATTGCTCGGCCTGCCCGCGCGCCCAGATCACTGGCAAGTTCATAGCGGCAAGCGTAGCGGCAATGACGTCGGCAACCAACCCCCCGGCGACATTGGTCACCACAGCACGCTCGGCTCGCTCAATAGGCGGGTGGGCCTGCAAAATTTCCCCAAAGCCGGCGAGATCGGCATAAGGCAGCGTGCCTTGTGCAAGCCAACTCACGCCTTGCATCGGGTCGCGCTGGCATACGCCCCATTTGAGCCGGCTGTTGCCGCAGTCGATGGCGAGTAAGGTCATAGGCGCAAGGATACTTCACCATTCACGATGCGACGCAAGCCGGCATCGGTGTCGAGCAGTAGCGCGCCATCTGCCGCTACACCCACGCAGCGGCCTTCGATAGTCGCTGCACTCTGGTTGACGATGCGTACCGTGCAATCGGCATAGGCGTTGCGCCTCTGCCAGCTTTCGGCAAAGCCAGCAAAACCCTGCGCCGAAAAACGCGTCAGCGCGTTCGCCAGTTCCAGCAGCAAATTCGCTAAAAGCAAGTTGCGTGACGGTGCAGCCGGCATGATGGCGACGAGGTCCGCCGCCTCTATGCCACCCGACTCGTTGACCGCCTTGACCAGGGATGGAGGTAGGTGGACGTTCAGGCCGATGCCTATCACCACCACGGTAGCGCCATCCTGCACAAGCGTTTCTACCAATATGCCACCCAGCTTGCCGCCTCGCTTGCCAACTGAGACGAGGATATCGTTGGGCCATTTGAGCTGCACGCCCGCTGCGCCCATACGCTCCAGCGCTTGCGCTACCGCAACGCCGACGGCAAGGCTGAGTCCGCTAAGTGATGGCGCGCCAGCGGCGAAGCGCCAGCGCAGCGAAAAAGTCAGGCTATCGCCCGGTGCCGACAACCAACTGCGACCGCGCCGGCCACGCCCGCCGGTCTGCCGCTCGCAAACCACCACCTCGATCGCATCATCGAACGACGGCGTCTTATCGAGCAACCAGGTGTTGGTGGAATCGCAGTGATCGAGTACGGTGAGCCGAAAGCGCGCGGCGTCGGTAGCCATGCTACCCAAGGCCGCATGGACGATGGAAGCATCCAGAGCTTCCATGCTTCGGGACGTTTCAAGCACGCATGCGTCGGTGAAATATCATGCCGGCATTATCGCAGACTCGCTTGAAAAAAATCACTGCCGATGTCGCGACAACCTTCCATTCAACCGACATCTTCCTCCGGCGCGCCCGTCTTGCTGCCATCTATGCCCAGCTCCTGGATTTTGCGCGTGATGGTGTTGCGACCTATGCCCAACAGTTGCGCCGCTTCGATGCGACGACCGGCGGAGGCGATCAGTGCGTGGCGTATCAGGGTGCGTTCAAATTCGTGAACCAATTGCTCCCAGACTGTGCCTTGGCTGCTCGCGAGCAAGCGGTCCGCTTCGGCACCCAGCGAGACTTTCCAGTTGGCTGACGCCTCGCGCGGCGCCTGCTCGCGCAGCTCGGGTGGGAGATCATTGACCTCAATTTGCTGACCAGGCGCCATGACGGTCAGCCAGTGACAGAGATTTTCGAGCTGGCGCACGTTGCCGGGAAACGCCAGTGAGGCGAGGAATTTCATCGCCGTATCGGCGATGCGTTTAGCCTCCACGCCAAGTTCTTGCGCGCTCTTCTGCATGAAGTGTTTAGCCAGCAGCGGGATGTCCTCCTGCCGCTCACGTAAGGGTGGCAAACGCAAACGGATAACATTCAATCGGTGATACAGGTCTTCGCGGAATAAGCCCTGTTTGACGCGCTCTTCGAGATTCTGGTGCGTCGCCGCGATAACGCGTACGTTGGCCTTGATGGGTTGGTGGCCACCGACGCGGTAGAAATTGCCGTCAGAGAGCACGCGCAATAAGCGGGTTTGCAATTCAGCCGGCATGTCGCCGATTTCATCGAGGAACAAGGTGCCGCCTTCGGCCTGTTCGAAGCGGCCGCGCCGCATGGTGGCCGCCCCGGTAAAGGCACCCCGCTCATGGCCAAAGAGTTCCGACTCCAGCAGATCGCGCGGAATGGCTGCGGTGTTGATGGCGACAAAAGGCTTGTCGACGCGCGGGCTGTGCCGATGCAGCGCATGGGCGACGAGTTCCTTGCCGGTGCCGGATTCGCCATTGATGAGTACGGTGGCATGCGACTGGCTAAGCCTGCCGATGGCACGGAAAACTTCCTGCATGGCGCCCGCCTTGCCGAGAATTTCCGGCGCCATGGTCGCTGCTTCTGGCGCGCTTTGCTGGCGGGTACTTTCATCCAGCGCGCGACGCACCAGATCAACCGCTTGATCGACATCGAAAGGCTTGGGCAGATACTCAAAGGCGCCGCCTTGAAAGGCAGCCACAGCGCTGTCGAGATCAGAATAAGCCGTCATGATGATGACCGGCAATGCCGGAAAACGCGCTTTTACTTTTTGCAGCAGGGCAAGCCCAGACTCGCCGGGCATGCGGATATCCGACACTAAAACCTGGGGGGGCGGGCTGCCGGTATCCAGTGCTGCCAAGGCTTCCGCCGCCGAGCCGAAGCTCTTGAAGGGAATTTCCTCACGCGCCAAGGCCTTCTCGAACACCCAACGTATCGAGCGGTCGTCGTCGATGATCCAAACGGGATTCATTTTTGTTCCTCTTGGGTAGCATGGATCGGCAGCAACACGGTAAAACAAGTGCGGCCGGGCTGGCTCTCGACCTCGATCATGCCGTGGTGCTGCTGAATGAAACTTTGTGCCAACGTCAGACCCAGGCCACTGCCGCCTTCGCGACCCGAGACTAGCGGATAGAAAATTTGTTCGCGTATGGCTTCGAGGATGCCCGGCCCGTTGTCGATGATCTGCAATTCAATGGCGAGGCGATAGCGGCGCTTGGCCAGTGTGACCTGGCGCACCGCGCGGGTGCGGAAGATGATTTCACTCGGGGGAAGCGCGCCCTCACGGCGGCCTGAGTTTTCCGCGCGCAACGAACTAGCGTTAGCATTTTCCGAAGCGTGGGCATGGCCCCCATTTTCTTGCATCGCCTGGGCGGCATTGCGGGCAATGTTAAGTATGGCTTGGATCAACTGTTCGCGGTCACCGGTGAGGTCGGGCAGACTGGTGTCGTAATCGCGCTTGACGCGCACATCTGCGAATTCGGCGTGGATCAGGCTACGCACCCGCTCCAGAATGTCGTGAATGTTCACCGGCTGTGGCTGCATAAGGCGATGCGAGGTGAGCAGGCGGTTCATCAAATCTTGCAAGCGATCCGCTTCCTTGATGATGACTTGCGTGTATTCATGCAGTTGGGGATTGGTCAACTCGCGTTCCAGTAACTGTGCCGAGCCGCGTATACCGCCCAGCGGATTCTTGATCTCGTGCGCAAGGTTGCGAATCAGCTCGCGATTGGCTTGTTGCTGCTCGGCCAGGCGCTCTTCGCGTGCTGTTTTCAACTGTGCGTCTATGGGACGAAATTCCAGTAGCAGGCGCACAGGGCTCGCCTCGACCGGAGTGACGGTGCAGTCCAAATTAAGCACCGAGCCTTTTTGCCCGCCGACCGAACGCGGCGAATGCACGGTGAGATTTTGGCCGGTATAGCTCCAGTTGTTGGCCAGCACGTTATCGAGCGCAGCAGCCAGACCGGGCGGCTCACCCAGCAATTGAGAGAGTGGCCGCTGCGACTGCTGGCGCGAACTCACCGCAAAAAGATTTTCCGCCGCAGGATTGATATATTGAATGATCAACTGCTCGTCCACCAAGATGACGGCAGACGAAAGCATATCCAGACCGCCGAAATTAATAGGCGAGCTAGGGGTAACAGTGGGCTTGGGAGTGGGAGTGGGAGTGGAACGTCGGCGCGCGGTCATGCCAATGAGGTTAGCAAAAACCGCACCATTGCGCCGAACGGCGCGAATTTATTTGAGGTTGCCGATTTCTTTCTTCAGCGCTTCGATGTTGCGCTCATGTTGCGCGACGCGATCCTTGTAGGGCTGCAAGCGATCGAGCACTCTCTGATAGTTGTGTTCGTCGCCACTGCGCTGGGCTTCCTGCTCGGCCAGGTCTTTCTTGGCCTGGTCGAGGTTTTTCTCCTCCGTTGCCAACTCCTGATCAAGAATCTTGCGACGCTCGCCATCACGGGACCGCTGCGTGTCGCTCCCCACCTTGGGAAAATCAGCCGGCGCGCGTGAAGCGGGTACGGTGGAAACGGGCTTGTCCTGCGCGAGTATCTGGCAGCCCTTGGCCTGGCTTTTGGCGTTGGTGTAGGTCACGTGCCCATCAGCACCAACGCATTTATATACGTCCGCAGATGCTGGCAAAACCCAGCTCCCAGCGGCTGCGGCGAGCAACGCCAGAGTACGATGCGAGTTCTTCATAATGGATGCCCCGGTAACGGTTGCAACGAGTGTATGCGATTCAGTGCACCTGTACAAACGTTTCGGACACGTCAAAAGTAAACAAAAAAAGACGGCCGTAGCCGTCTTTTTTTGTATCGAATTAGCGCGGGTTCGCGCCGATACGCACTTACAGGCTGAAGTACATGTCGTACTCGACCGGATGCGTGGTCATACGGAAACGCGTGACTTCTTCCATCTTTAGATCGATGTAGGCATCAATCATGTCGTTGGAGAACACGCCGCCGCGCGTCAAGAACTCGCGATCCTTGTCGAGATACTCCAGCGCCTGTTCGAGCGAGGAACAGACGGTTGGGATCTTTGCATCTTCTTCCGGCGGCAGATCATAGAGGTTCTTGTCAGCCGGATCTCCGGGATGAATCTTGTTCTGCACCCCATCCAGCCCGGCCATCATCATGGCGGTGAAAGCCAGATAAGGGTTGGCAGTTGGGTCCGGGAAGCGCACTTCGATGCGGCGCGCCTTGTCGCTTTGAACGTAGGGGATGCGGATAGAGGCGGAACGGTTGCGGGCCGAGTAAGCCAGCTTGACCGGCGCTTCGAAGCCGGGCACCAGTCGCTTGTAGGAATTGGTGCCCGGATTGGTGATGGCGTTCAGGGCGCGGGCGTGCTTGATGATGCCGCCAATGTAGTAGAGCGCAAACTCGGACAGGCCGGCATAGCCGTTGCCGGCAAAGAGGTTTTTGCCGTCCTTCCAGATCGACTGGTGCACGTGCATGCCGGAGCCGTTGTCACCCACGATGGGCTTGGGCATAAAAGTCGCGGTCTTGCCATACTGATGGGCGACGTTATGGACGATGTATTTCAGCACCTGGGTCATGTCGGCGCGACGTACTAGCGGACCAAACTTGGTGCCGATTTCGCACTGGCCGGCGGTAGCCACTTCGTGGTGGTGTACTTCGACCTCGACGCCGCATTGTTCTAGCGCCAGGCACATGGCAGCGCGGATGTCGTTCAGGCTATCCACCGGCGGCACAGGGAAGTAGCCGCCCTTGACGGTGGGACGGTGACCCGTATTGCCGCCTTCGAATTTGTCCGCCGACGCCCAGGCGGCCTCTTCCGAGAACACCTTGCAGTAGGAGCCGGACATGTCGACCGACCACTCGACGGAATCGAATATGAAGAACTCGGGCTCGGGCCCGAAGTAGCAGGTGTCGCCCAGACCGGTGGACTTGAGGTAGGCCTCGGCGCGCTTGGCCAAAGAGCGCGGATCGCGGTCGTAGCCCTTACCGTCGGACGGCTCAACCACATCGCAAGTGATGACTAGCGTGGTCGCATCCATAAACGGGTCTATGTAAGCCGTCACAGGATCGGGCATCAGCAACATGTCGGACGCCTGGATACCCTTCCAGCCGGCAATGGAGGAACCGTCGAAAGCATGGCCTTCCTCAAACTTTTCAGCCCCGAAAGCCTTGACGGGTACACCGACGTGCTGCTCTTTGCCGCGCGTATCGGTGAAACGAAGGTCTACGAACTGGACCTCCTTGTCTTTAATCAGTTTCAGTACGTCTTGAGGCAACATGAATCTCTCCTGGCTAGGTGAATCCGGAAAATGAATTTTGACGAGTTTTGACGAAATCTGACTTTGAGCCTTAGGCCTGGTGCTGCCCCCAAGCGCAAGTCATGTGCGTCGGGTTGAGCAGAATTTGTGCCAAGGGCCCAAAAGGGGATGCCATTGTGCCATAAGGGATAAGCGGCCGCGACTATTGCAAATGGGCACCTAGACGGTGCGCATTTGCAGCACTCCGCACTATACCGGTGCGATTCGACAATTGATGGATACCGCGCTGAAGTAGGGGTCGTTGAGCAGACGGTCGGCGATGTGTCGCTCCAACCGGGCAATGTGATCAGCGTCGAAGCAGATGGTCTGCGACAGAAACACTTCCGCCTCGACGCGGTTGCCCAGGTAATGCAGCAAGGTTTTTTCGAGCTGAGGCACGCCCTCACCGATCAGGCCCCGCAGATGCGCCATCAAGACGTCGCGATCAGGCAGCTCCGTGTCGCCCTCGGCCGGCAACTGGTCTTCTTCTGCATCGACATGCACCAACACATCCAGCACTTCCGGATGGGCGCTGAGCACGCGCAGCCGTGCCGTTTCACCGATGCGGTGCCCTTCCGAGACACTGATGCGTGCATCTACTAGCACATGCGCATCGACGAGTGCCTGATGCGCCATGCGCCGCGTGCGCAATTCGTGCAAACCCAGCACGCCCGGCGTGGCGCGCAGCGTGGCGCGTATCGCAGCGACCTCTTCCTTGCCTAAGCTGGTGTCTATCAACTCTTGTAGCGCTTCCCAGGCGAACTTAACCCCCATACGGACGATCATAAAGCCAACTAGGGCTGCGGCCATCGGGTCGAAAATGCGGTAGCCAAGCAGACTGCCGCTGATGCCGACCGCCACCACTAGCGAGGAGGCCGCGTCCGAACGCGCATGCCAGGCATTGGCGACGAGCAGAGGGGAACGTAGCCGCTCGGCGACGCCCAGCATGTAGCGAAACAAGCCTTCCTTGGCGGCGAGCGTCGCCAGCGCGGTCCACAGCGCTAAGGGTGCGACGGGGGCCAGTTCATCGACGCTTTGTAAGCGCGAACCGGCGACGAAGAGCAAGCCTATGCCGGTTGCGGCCATGCCTAAGCCCAACACCAGCGAGGCGGCAGTTTCGATGCGGCCGTGGCCGTAAGGATGATCGGTATCGGCGGGATGGCTGCCCTTGCGGTTGGCATAGAGCACCATGAAGTCAGCGAACAGATCGGACAGTGAATGCAGGCCGTCAGCCATCAAGCTTTGCGAATGCGCCGCGTAGCCCACCACCACCTGCATCACGGTGAGCACGCTGTTTACGGCAACGCTTATCCAGGTGCAGCGCTGTGCCGCTTGGAACCGCTCCGGATCGACGGGCTGCGGGCGCGCCAAGGTGTGGGCGTGGGGGTGGGCAGGGGGTGCTTCTTCGCCGGCCATAGTGGTTTCACGTATACTTTGTCTAGACACGTCGATTTTATTCGTTATTCAAGCAACGGGAAAACTGAGTGGGCAAACTGAGCGAAATTCTGGCCTTGGCGCAAAAGCGCGCGCGCGACCGCGAGCTACCCTACGAAGGCGCGCTGACCCCGAGCGAAGCACACGACGTTTGGCAACTTGCGCCCGGCGCCAAGCTGGTGGATGTGCGGACCCACGCCGAACTCAATTGGGTGGGCCGCATACCGGGCGCTGTTGAAATCGAATGGCAGTCTTATCCTGGTGGGCAAGCTAATTCGCATTTCCTCGCTGAACTCAAGCATCAGGTCGATCATGAATCGTTGGTGATGTTCATTTGTCGCAGCGGCCAGCGTTCACACAGTGCTGCGGCGCTGGCCACGCAAAACGGTTTTCCCGATTGCTATAACGTGTTGGAAGGCTTCGAAGGCGATAAGGATGCCGCCAGCCAGCGCAACAAAATCGGCGGCTGGCGATACGCCGCCCTACCTTGGCTACAATCATAGTGTCGAGTTTGGGGTGTCGGGCTTCGGCTTGAAACCCGCAAGCCGCCCCCAACTCGACACTGAAAACTCGAAACCATAAACTATGCAAACCGCCATTCATTTCGATCGTTTCAACACCCTGGCCAACGAGGACGCGCATGAACGCATCCTGGCGGCGCGCGCCAAGCTGGGCAAGCGCGCGGTGCTGTTGTGCCACCATTACCAGCGGCCAGACGTGTATCGCTACGCCGATCTGACCGGCGATTCGCTCAAGCTCTCGCGCCTGGCCGGCGAAACCGACGCCGAATTCATCGTCTTTTGTGGCGTGCATTTCATGGCTGAGGTGGCGGATATCCTCTCGCGCCCAGACCAGATCGCCATCTTGCCCGACCTCTCTGCCGGTTGCTCCATGGCTGACATGGCCAGCCTGGCCAAAGTGGAGCGCAGTTGGCGCGAACTTTCCGAAGTACTGGGCGAGCCGGACAAACTCATCACACCGGTCACCTACATCAATTCAGCCGCCGACCTCAAGGCCTTTTGCGGCGAGCATGGCGGTATCGTGTGCACCTCTAGTAATGCGCCAAAAATACTCGAGTGGTCTTTCGCTCAGCGCGAGAAAGTGCTGTTCTTCCCGGACCAACACCTGGGTCGCTGGAGTGGCCACAAGATGGGCATTCCGCTCGATGAGATGGTGGTGTGGGACCCCGATTTGGAATACGGCGGCCTCACTCACGAGCAGATTCGTCAAGCGAAAATCCTGCTCTGGAAAGGCCACTGCTCAGTGCACCAGATGTTCCAGCCGGGCCATATCCTGCGCTTCCGCAACCAGTACCCGGATGGCATCGTCATTTCGCATCCCGAATGCAGCTTCGAAGTCTGTCAGCTGTCTGACTACGTGGGTTCCACCGAAACCATCATCCGCACCATCAAGGAAGCGCCGGCCGGTACGCGCTGGCTGGTGGGCACAGAACTGAATCTCGTCACGCGTGTCGCGGAAGAGGTCAAGCCCGAGGGCAAGATTGTGCAGTTCATGTCGCCCACCGTGTGCATGTGCTCAACCATGGCGCGTATCGACCCGCAGCACCTCGCCTGGTGTCTGGAAAATCTCGCCGAGGGCAATGTCGTCAATCGCATCGCCGTGCCGCCACACGAAGCCGATCAGGCGCGCATTGCGCTCAATCGCATGCTGGCCGTCTCCTAAGCGATGGTCAAAGCTGCCGTTACCAGCCGCCGGCTCAAAGAGCCCGGCGCCCCCCCCGACAGCGTATTGAAACTGCATGTTTGCACCTACAACATCCACAAAGGCTTCTCGCAATTCAATACGCGCATGATGGTGCACGAGTTGCGCAATAGTCTGCGCAAATTGGCGCCCGACCTGGTGTTTTTGCAGGAGGTGCAGGGCTTGCACCTGGGTCACGCCGTTCGGCACAGCACCTGGCCTGGTGAGCCGCAACACGAGTTTCTTGCGGAAGATGTCTGGCACGACACCGCCTATGGCGGTAACGCCATCTACGATCACGGCCATCATGGCAACGCCATCCTGTCGCGTTTTCCCATACTCTCTTCGCACAACCAGGATATTTCCGAGCTGCGTTTCGAGAAGCGCGGCATGCTGCATTGTGAAGTCGCCTTGCCCGGCTGGAATGTGCCGCTGCATTGCGTTTGCGTGCATCTCGGACTGACCGCCGCCGCACGCAAGCTGCAAATGCAGGCGCTGGCCGAGCGTATGGAAGAAATCGCGCCGGGCGATACGCCGCTTCTCATCGCCGGCGATTTCAACGACTGGCACAACCGCGCCGGCAATTTAATTGCCGAACGACTGGGCATGGTGGAAGTTTTTGGCGGCGCCAGCGGCAGGCCGGCGTGCAGCTTTCCAGCCAGCCTGCCAGTGCTGCGTCTGGACCGCATTTATGCGCGCGGCTTTTCCATTGATCGCGCTGAGGTGCACTTCGGTCCGCCGTGGTCGAAAATCTCTGACCATGCGGCGCTATCCGCACATATTTCTGCGCACATTTTGCCGGCGCCTCCTTCGTCCGCGAAATGATCGCGTTTGTTCCGGGTAACCGCGTCACGCTGCTTGAAAACGGCAACGCTTACTTCCCGGCGCTGCTCGCGGCCATCCAAACAGCCCATCGTGAGGTGTACCTGGAAACCTATATCTTCGAGGATGACGATACCGGTCGCATGATCGCAGGCGCACTGATGGCTGCTGCCCGACGTGGGGTAGCCGTGCATGTGTTGGTTGACGGTTTCGATGCGCGCGACTTCCCCAACCGAATGATGCCTGCCCTCGAAGCCGCTGGCGCGCAGGTGCTGGTGTTTCGCCCGGAAATTGCGCGTTTCAGCTTTCGCCGCCATCGTCTCCGCCGCATGCATCGCAAGCTGGCGGTGATCGACGGGCGCATCGCCTTTGCGGGCGGCATCAACATCATCGATGACACGCACATACCGCCCCCAGCTCCACCGCGCTACGACTACGCAGTCAGCGTGGAAGGGCCGCTGCTCGCGCCCATACACGCCGCGTCACGAAAACTCTGGGAGCGCGTCGCCTGGGCCCATCTCCGTCACCGGCTAACTACAGCCGACGCGCTCTTGCCTGTCGTCGCCCCGTGCGGAGAGACGTATGCTGGATTCCTGATACGCGACAATGTGCGCCACCGCCGCGACATCGAAGATGCCTATCTTGAGGCCATAGCCACAGCACGACGCGAGATCGTTATAGCCAACGCTTATTTCTTCCCCGGTCTGCGTTTTCGCCATGCGCTAATGGAGGCCGCGCGACGCGGTGTGACGGTGACGGTGCTGCTGCAAGGACGTGTCGAATACGCGCTGCTGCATTATGCGAGTCAGGCGCTCTATGGCGTGCTACTGCAAGGAGGTGTGCGCATTTTTGAATACCATCGCAGTTTCCTACATGCCAAGGTGGCGGTGATCGACAATTGCTGGGCGACCGTGGGATCGAGCAACATTGACCCCTTCAGTCTGCTCTTGGCGCGGGAAGCAAACGTCGTAGTGCGCGACGCGAATTTTGCTGCGCAACTGCGTGGGCGCCTCAGCAGCGCAATGGAAGAAGGCGCGAAGGAATTACGCAACGACGATTGGCGCCACAAGCCCTGGTATGCCAGGCTGCGCCACTGGCTGGCCTATTCCCTGGTGCGCCTAATGATCGGCGTCGCAGGCTACGCCGGCCAGCACTGAAGCGGTCAGCAATACGCGGCCGGCGCACGAGCACTGCGGCAATGCGGCAGCTTGCTAATTTGCCAGTTCGCGATAGCCCAGCGCCAAAGTTCGTCGAGAGCGGCGTCGCACAAGGCCGGCGGCGGCTCCTGACCCAGAAAGGCCAGCGTGTCACAGAGCGCCAGAATCGGGCGCGATTCGTCCAACGGCCGCGCCAATGTTTGCTTGGAGAGTTTTTCGCCCGCGTCATTCACCGCCGCTGGCAAATGCAGGTAGGAAGGCATGGCGTAACCGAGGCTGCGCTGCAGCAGAATTTGCCGCGGCGTGGAGTCGAGCAGATCGGCGCCGCGCACGACATGCGTGATATTCGCCTCGGCATCATCGACGACCGCAGCAAGCTGATAGGCGAACACATTGTCGGCGCGCGCAACTACAAAATCGCCCACTGTTAGCGCAACGTCCTGGCTGTAGCGCTCTTGTAACGCATCGTCGAAGGAGATCTTGCCGGGTTCCACTTTGAAGCGCCAAGCGCGCGCTTGGCGGCCAGACGCTATCCCGGCGCGACAAGTGCCGGGATAGCGCAAGCCACCCGTAGGAACGAGCGCGGAATCGGCGACTTCGCGCCGCGAACAGGCACAGGCGAAGACAGCCTTCGCCAATCGCAGGCGTTCGAACGCGGCACGATAACGGGCAACGCGCGAGCTTTGCCAAACTACCGCGCCATCCCAGGCGAAACCGAAGCGTTCAAGGGTGCGCAAGATCGTCTCGGCCGCTCCCGCCACGCTGCGCGGGGTATCGATATCGTCTATGCGCAGTAGCCAGGCGCCGGCGTGAGCACGAGCATCGAGATAGCTGCCAACGGCGGCGACGAGGGAGCCGAAATGCAAGGGGCCGGTGGGAGAAGGTGCGAAGCGGCCGCGATAAGACGTAACCCGGATTCCGTGGGAAGGCATGGCGCGATGATAACGGTGCGGCCAGGGTCTGACAAAATCACCACATCGGCATATGATACGAGCATCAAAGCGAAAACGTGATGCTTTTCACGGGGCTTTGGACGGACATCCAGTAGCATGCGTCTATAACTTAAGTCGTAGCGAAGTAACGCCTACGACACAATAAAAGAACGAGTTTTTCCGGTGACCGTCCGGTTTGGAAGAGAGGGAAATGTGATCGGATCGCAAGTGCTGGATCCTTGGCAGTCTGGTGTCACGGCCGCAAGCAACGCCGAACGCGTGCGCTTGTTGTACGCCTTGTCGCGCAGCACCATGATGGCGAACCTCGCGGTCGCGGCGCTGGTCGCCGTTTGGCTATGGGATGGGGTCGCCCGTACCACTATGGTGAGCTGGCTAGTGGCGATGGCCGTCAATCTGATCGTCAGCGTCGTGCTCTATCGACGCTACCAAACGCGACCAGCGAAACCCCAAGATGCCTTGCGCTGGGAGCGTTTCCTGGCGATAAAAGCGGTCTACGGCGGCTTCGTCTGGGGCTCATTGGTGTGGCTGTTGTTGCCCAATGGCGGCGAGTATCAATGGATGATCGTGATCCTCGGGCTGTGTATGGTGAGCCTGGGTGTGGCTGGCGTTTATTCACCCTCACGCCAGGTCTATTACGGCTTCATGGCGCCGGTGGCGCTCATGTCGGCGCCCTCGCTATTGGGTGGCGCACCCTTCGCAGGCCTTGCCGCTGCCGGCTGGGGCGTGCTGATTTATCTTGCCACGCTGGTGAGCGTGCATGACCTCCTCTACCGCAATCTGTGCGCCACATTTCAGCGCCGCTTCGAAAGCGAAGCGCTGGCGATGGAACAAAACGTCATCTTCGATTCGGCGGCGGAGGCGATCGGCTTGTTCCGGCCGAATTACCTCGCTAAGTGCAATCGCCAATGGTCGGCTCTATTTGGCTACAGCATGGAAGAAGCAACCGGCCAGCCTTCGTGGGCTATCTTCGCCAGCTACGACTACTGGAGGGAATTCGCTAATAACTGCCTGCCGACCATATTGCAAGGCAAGGCCTATAGCGCGGTAGTTCAGCTCCGCCGCGCCAATGGGGAGTTGTTCTGGGCTGAGATCAGTGGCATGGCGGTCAACCCCAGCAATCTCGAACTCGGCACCGTCTGGATGGGCACCGACATATCGCAGCGCTTGCGTACCGAGGCGGAGCTGCGAGCCAGCGAACTGCGCTTCCGCGACCTGGTTTCGCTCTCTACCGACTGGTATTGGGAACAGGATCGGGATTTTCGCTATGAACGTATTTCCGGCGTGGCGCTAGAGCGCATAGGCATCAATACCAGTTGGCTACTGGGCAAGGCGCGCTGGGAGATCAAGGGCATCGTCGGCGTTTCGTCCGAGCAATGGCAAGCACATCGCAAAATGCTCAACGCACACCTGCCCTTCCGCGATTTCATTTACGAAGCCATCATCCCGAATAAGGAGCGCCGCTGGTTCTCCCTCAGCGGCAACCCAGCTTATGGCGAGAATGGCGATTTCGCCGGCTATCACGGCGTCGGCACCGATATCACCGAGCGTGTGCGAGCGGCGGAGCAGTTCCGTCATCTCGCCCATCACGACACCTTGACCGGGCTGCCCAATCGCCGCTTGCTAACAGACCGCCTGGAAAAAGCCTTGGCGCTGACGCGTCGCAGTGGCAATCACGTTGCCATAATGTTGCTCGACTTGGACGATTTCAAAGTCATCAACGATTTGGCAGGTCACTCCGCCGGCGATGCCGTGCTGGTGACCATCGCCAATCGCCTGCGTGAAATCACCCGTGAAAGCGACACCGTTTCCCGCCTGGGTGGTGATGAGTTTGTACTACTGCTCACCGAGATGACCCAGATCAGTGATGCGGTAGGCGTGGCGGAAAAAATCATTGCGGCCATACACGAACCCGTCGAGGCGGGAGGCCGGCAATGCGTATTGGGCGTTTCCATCGGCATTGCGGTGTTCCCAGACCACGCTGCCAACGCAGAAGGTCTCATGCAACTGGCGGACATCGCGATGTATGCCGCTAAGCGCAACGGCGGCTCAGGCTATCGCTTCGCCGATAACTCACCCGCGACTATCACGTTCGTTTCGCCGCAGACCCGAGCCACGACGCATCCCGACGGGACCGCTTAAACGTTGAATCTGAAGTGCATGACATCGCCATCATGCACAACATACTCCTTGCCTTCCAGACGCATCTTGCCGGCTTCCTTGGCGCCATGCTCGCCTTTGCGGGTGATAAAGTCCTCTAAGGCAATAACCTCGGCGCGTATGAAGCCGTGTTCAAAGTCGGTGTGAATCACGCCGGCCGCCTGGGGCGCGGTATCGCCCTTGTGTATGGTCCATGCCCGCACTTCCTTCACGCCCGCAGTGAAATAGGTCTGTAAGCCCAGCAAAGTGTAGCCAGCGCGGATCAAGCGATTCAGTCCCGGTTCTTCCAGACCGACGTCGGCGAGAAAAACTTGTTTGTCTTCGTCGGCCAGATCGGCGATCTCCGCTTCCAGTGCGGCGCAGAAGGCCACCACCGGAGCCTTGCCCTTCGCAGCATGTTCCTCGACCAGTTTTAGCAAAGGGTTGTCGTTGAAACCCTTCTCGTCCACGTTGGCGGCAAAAAGCGTCGGCTTGGCGGTGATGAAACACAAAGGCTTGATCTGCGCCCATTCTTCCTTGGAGAGATCGAGCGAACGCACCGGCCGCGCTTCATTTAGGACGGCCACGCATTTATCGAGCACAGCGACGAGCAACTTGGCTTCCTTATCGCCGGCTTGGGCGGGTTTGCGATAGCGCGCCAGTGCCTTATCCGCGGTGGCAAGATCAGCCAGCGCGAGTTCGGTTTCGATGGTCTCGATGTCAGACAATGGATTTACCCTGCCGGTGACATGCACGATGTTGTCGTCGTGAAAGCAACGCACCACATGCACAATGGCGTCGGTCTCACGGATGTTGGCGAGAAACTTGTTGCCCAGACCCTCTCCCTTGCTGGCGCCGGCCACGAGACCGGCGATATCCACGAACTCCACGACGGCCGGCACGGTGCGTTGCGGTTTGACGATTTCCGCCAGGCGCGCGAGTCGTGTATCCGGCACTTCTACGATACCGACGTTAGGCTCGATGGTGCAGAATGGGTAGTTCTCCGCCGCAATGCCCGACTTGGTCAGGGCATTGAAGAGTGTGGACTTGCCCACATTGGGAAGACCGACGATACCGCATTTGAGACTCATGATTTTCCTTCACTGTCACCCGGCGCAGGTGCCTGGGTGTTGAGCTTTTGCATGGCGACTGGATAGTCACCCTGCGCCAGCGCGGGCCAGGCAGCGAGCGCCCGATCCAGCGCAGCGTCTATCAGCTCGCGCTCTTCGATACGCGGGCGTTTCAGCACATAATCGACAACCTGGTTACGGTCACCGGGATGACCGATGCCGATGCGCAGGCGCCAAAAATCCTGCGTACCCAGATGCCCGGTAATGTCCTTAAGGCCATTATGGCCGCCCAGGCCGCCGCCGAATTTGAGACGCAAGGCACCGGGGGGTACGTCGAGTTCGTCATGCAGCACCAGCATATCGGCCGGTTCGATGCGATAAAACTTGGCCAACGCGGATACCGCTACTCCCGAGCGATTCATAAAAGTTTGCGGCAGCAGTAGCCAGCGCTGATCGGGGGTACGCCCGGCAAGACCTTGAAAACGAGATTCCCGTTTGAGAGTGACGCCCAGCGTTGCCGCCAGGCGCTCGCACAGCCAAAAGCCGGCGTTATGCCGCGTGTCGGCATATTCCTGCCCGGGGTTGCCGAGCCCGACGATGAGCCGCGGGACTGCCATACGCAAACGCTTATCGCGGCGGCAGTGCCACCGCGATAAGCCTTACTTCTTCTCGGGCTGCTTGGCCACGCCCGCAGGCGGTGTGGCGGCAGCAGCGGAAGCGGCAGCAGCAGCGGCGGCCTCTTCAGCGCCCGCAACTTCGTCCGCCGTGGTGCCACGCGGCACAATGATGGTAGCCACCACCGGATTCTCGCCCTTACCCTTGTGCAGTTTGGGTACGACGCCTTGCGGCATTTTGAGGTCGTTTACGTGGATGGAGTGGCCTACGTCTGCCTCCTTGAGATCGACCTCGATAAATTCGGGCAAATCCTTGGGCAAACAGGTGACTTCCAGTTCGTTCATTACGTGGCTGACGATCCCGCCACGCATCTTGACGCCAGGCGCGATGTCCGCGTTGATGAAGTGCAAAGGCACTTTCATGTGGATCTTCTCGTCTGCCGCAATGCGCTGGAAATCGACATGCAAAACCTGAGCTTTGTAGGCGTGCATTTGCACGTCCCGCAGGAGCACTTGCAGCTTCTGCCCTTCAAGATTCATGTCCAGTACGGAAGCGTGGAAAGCCTCGGATTTCAGGCTGTGAAAAAGTGCGTTGTGGTCGAGCTCGATCGGCTGAGCCGTTTGGTCGCCGCCATAAACTATGGCCGGCACTTTACCCGAACGACGCAGGCGGCGGCTCGCTCCGGTGCCCTGCAATGAGCGCTTAGTGGCGCTGAATTCAATTTTCATTTGTTGCTCCAAAAAAAATCCCGCCCGCGACCAGGCAGGGGTTGATAAAAGTATTTAGAAACGCAAACAAAATGCAGCGTAGTGGCTCGGACGCGACGCGGCGACGCCGACAGTACAACTAAGTACGGCAAGGCGGCGCAACAAAGTCCGGGGCATTTTGTTTGCGTTTCCTATTCCATGAAGAGCGAGGAAACCGACTCTTCGTTGCTAATACGCAGCATGGTTTCGGCCATCAACTCAGCGATGGAAATCTGCCGGATGCGTTTGCAGGCCTTGGCATCTTCGCGCAAAGGAATGGTGTCGGTGACGACCAACTCGTCCAGCACAGACTCGGCGAGGCGCTGCACCGCATTGCCCGACAGCACTGGGTGCGTACAGTAGGCCAGTACCTTAGCAGCACCGTGATCTTTCAACGCTTGCGCCGCCTTGCACAGCGTGCCGGCGGTGTCGACCATATCGTCCATGATGACGCAGGTGCGGCCGTCGACTTCACCGATGATATTCATGACTTCCGCGACATTCGCTTTTGGGCGCCGCTTGTCGATAATGGCTAGGTCCGACTCCAGGCGCTTGGCCAGCGCGCGGGCGCGCACCACACCGCCGACGTCTGGCGAAACCACCAGCAAATCCTTGTACTGGTTTTTCCAGATGTCGCCGAGCAGTATCGGCGCGGCGTATACGTTGTCGACAGGTATGTCGAAAAAACCCTGAATCTGGTCCGCATGCAAATCAACCGTGAGCACTCGATCAATGCCCACCGCGCGCAGCATGTTGGCCACCACCTTGGCAGAGATGGCCACACGCGCCGAACGAGGCCGGCGATCCTGGCGCGAATAGCCTAAATACGGAATTGCCGCGGTGACGCGTCCGGCCGAAGAGCGCTTCAACGCATCCACCATGATGAGCAATTCCATCAAGTTGTCGTTAGTCGGCGCGGACGTGGATTGGAGGATAAAGCAATCCTTACCACGTACGTTTTCGAGGATCTCGACGTTGACTTCGCCATCGGAAAAACGGCCAACCGTCGCGCGGCCGAGCGAGATGTTGAGGCGCTTCACGACATCGGCGGCGAGCTTGGGATTGGCGTTCCCCGTGAATACCATCAAGCTGTCGTAGGCCATGAGCGCCCTCGGGCATGTCTCGTTGAAATAGTTCGGGCAGGTTATACACCTGCCCGCGTGTTGTTTGGCTGGGGAGGAAGGATTCGAACCTTCGCATGCCGGAATCAAAATCCGGTGCCTTAACCAGCTTGGCGACTCCCCAAGAGTACGATCTTCTTTTCAGTCGGCGTCAGTCACTCGGTCGCCAGGGTGAGAAGCGGATGCTCGTCCAGCCCACGCGCCACCCAAGCGCGCAAGCCTTGCGGTGCGTGAACCACTACCGCCCGCGCCTCCTGCTCGGTAGCGAAGGCAGCGAAAATACACGCCCCCGATCCGGTCATGCGCGCTTCGGCAAACTGCGTGAGCCACTGAATTGCGCGTGCCACTTCGGGATAACGTTTGCAAACCACGGTTTCAAGGTCGTTGCGCCCGAACATCTTTGCGCGAGGCATAACATCAGCCCCTACTTTTCCGCCCCAACCCGCTGAAAAGTCCGCTATTTTGATGGGATTCGTATTTCGTGTCAATTCCGGCGCAGTGAAAATCGCCTGTGTGGAGACACTCGCGGCCGGCGCAATAACGACATACCAGGCCGGCGGTAAATCGACCGCTTGCAGCGTTTCGCCCACACCTTCGGCGTAAGCATTGCGACCGAAAATGAAAAAAGGCACATCCGCGCCCAACTGCAAGCCCAGCGCTTGCAAGCGCTGGCGCGAAAAATTGATACCCCACAAGTGATTCAGGGCCAGCAAGACGGTGGCCGCATCCGAACTGCCACCGCCGACACCACCTCCCATAGGCAAACACTTTTCCAGCGCGATCTCGACACCCAGACGGCAGCCGGCTTCTTGCTGCAACAAGCGCGCGGCGCGCATGGTCAGGTCGTCGGCCTCGGCCACGCCCGGCAGCGAATTTATGCGCACCACGCGATGATCGGCACGCGGCGAAAAGCGCAGCGTGTCACCGAAATCGATCAGCCTAAATACCGTTTGCAACAGATGGTAGCCGTCGGCGCGGCGACCTACGATGTGCAGGAAGAGATTCAACTTGGCCGGCGCGGCATAGGCGCGCGACCAATCGCACGACGCCTTCACTCCACGTTCCACGAGTCGATCTTCAGCCGCACTTCTACGTCTTCTCGCGAGGCGCGCAACAACACCGGCAAGGCCTCTGGCGCATCGCTTTCATAGCGCTGGTATTCGATGACCCAACCCTCGTCGGATAGCCCCACCGGCCGTCCTTGCGCGTCGGTCTTAGCTAACGCACCGTGCGAGGCGCGGCCCAACACCCACTGCGCCATGCCGGCAACCGGTAGCGTCGCGCCGAAAATTTTGCCGCTCAAAGCGTCAAGATCGGGGGCAGCGATTTCCTTGTGGTCGCTGGTGAGCAAGCGAGCGCCGGACGGGTTGGCAATGAGTTGCGCGTAACCCTGCCCGAGCGGGCCGCTGATAGAGATATTGTCCGTCGTAGGCGTATGTTGCCAATCGAGCCGGGCGGAAATATTTTCTTCGCCGCGACGCACGGCGATGCGGCCTTCCAATTGAAACGTCGAGATTTGATCGCGCGGCGGACGTACCACCGTCGCCGAGGGGGCGGACGGCTCCATGACAGCGCACGCGGCCAGCAACACCAGTCCGGCCATCGCTGCGGCCGCACGCATCAAGGAATAAGACGCTTCACCACTTCGATCAAAGCCTCGTTATCCGGGTAAGACTTGACCGCGTCGCCTAGCGTTTTCTTGGCATCATCACGGCGGCCCATCACCCACAACACCTCGCCCAGATGCGCCGCGATTTCAGGATCGGGGCGAAGCATAAAAGCGCGCTGCAAACTGCCTAGCGCCGCCTGATTGTCGCCCATACGAAATTGCACCCAGCCCATGCTGTCTAAGATGAAGGGGTCGTCCGGCGCCAGTTGCAAGGCCTTAGCGACGAGTTGTTGCGCCTCGTTCAAGCGCTGATTGTGCTCGGCGAACGTATAGCCCAGCGCGTTATAGGCATGGGCGTGGTCCGGTTTGATCTCAATTAGTCGCCGCAACCTGGCTTCGAGTATGTCGAGATGTCCAAGTCTCTCAGCAAGCAAGGCGGTTTCGTAGAGCAAGTCGGGCTGATCCGGCTGAGCCTTGAGGCGCGAATCCAGCAAATCATAAGCTGCTTGCACTTGCCCAGCCTCGCGCAACAACTGCGCCTCCGCCACGAGTAGTTGCATACGATCTTCGGCACTGGAGACCTGTGCCTGACGCAAATGGCGGCGACCTTCATCCAGCTTACCAAGACGGCTCAACACCTGAGCAATGCGCAGTTGCGCCGGCAAATACTGGTCGCCCTGTGTGACTAATCCGTAGAGGCTCAGCGCTGAGTCGAATTGCTTGCGCTCTTCGGCGATCTGGCCAAGGTACATACGAGCCGTGTTGGCCTCGCCGTAATCGCTATCGATCAGCTTGCGGAAATTTTCCTCCGCCACGACGTAATCCTGCAATTGCAAAGAGAGTATCGCAACGGCATAGATCACATCGAGATTGTCAGGATTGTCTTTAAGCAGCCGCTCGAACTCGACGCGGGCCTCCGGATATTTGTGATCGCCCACCAGGCCGCTGGCGTACTGTTGTCGCACTTCCCGCGCCTTGGGATGTTTAGCGAGATAGGCGCGCAAGGTGTCCAGCGCCTTTTCCACCGACGTCACGCCTTGCAACTGTGCCTTGAGCATGATGGCTGGGTCCCAGTCGGGACGCAGCGTCAAGGCTTTATCAATTTCTTCCAAACCGCGCGGTATATCACCCGCCGTTTGCGCCGCCTGGGCCCGCACCATATGCGTTTCGGCGAGACCGATGTAAGGCACCGTGATCTGCTCGATAAATTTCTGCACCGCCTGCTTGTCCGGATAGCGCACAAACAAACGGTTCAGGCCCAACAGCGCTGCACCGACGTTTTCGCCTTCCAGAGAGAATAATTTACTAAGTTGCGGCGCCAAGTCGTCCATGCGATTCACATTGACCAGCAAACCGGTCAGCATCTGCCGCGCCAGCGGCGACTCGGGATCAATCTCGACCCAAAGGCGCGCAGCTTGCAGTGCCGCATCGATATCACGCCCATGCAAAGCGATCTCTGCTGCACGACGGGCAATGCGCGGATCGCGGGTTGAGATCGCCAGATCCAGGTAGGCCGAGACAGAGAGACTGAAGCTGCCGTTTTGCGCCGCGAGTTCGGCAAGCACCAATTGGTAGAGCACCTTCGCCGTCAAATCGACGGAGGGTAACGGTTCGGCACGCGTTTTACCCTTCTTCCGGGCGACCATTCCGTGGGACGAAGGAGATTCGGCGGTTTGACCCGCGTCGCTGTCGCCATCGTCCTCGTCAGCAGCGGGGAGCTCGGCGGTGGATTGCTCGGCAGGGTTCGCCGTTCGTGCCGGAACTTGCGCACAACCGGCAACAATAAAAATTGAACTCGCGACGGCGAGCATAAGCAAGCGTAAATTATTTGTCATACCGTGCGTAGGAAGTGGGTGACGGCGAAAAGCGGGCGAAAAGTCGTGCTTGTTGGAGGCGTAGAATACGAAATCGTTCGCCGCATGTTATGGCTTTTCCCTGCCTGCGGCAAGCTGACACCTCAGTTGCCGTTTCAGTTGCCAACCCATGCCCGAACTGCCCGAAGTCGAAATCACTCGCCGCGGACTTTTGCCCGCCCTCGCGGGAAAATCCATCGATACTGCCATCGTGCGTAACGCCATGCTGCGCTATCCCTTGCCGCACCAGCTTGGTAAATTGCTTGCCGGACGCACCCTGCGCAGCATCGAGCGACGCGGCAAATACCTGCTGTTTGTCCTGGAGCACGGCACACTGCTCGTTCATTTGGGCATGTCTGGCAGCCTGCGATTGGTGGAAGCCCAAGATCCACCGGGCAAGCATGACCATGTCGATATCATTTTCGGTGCCCTTGCCCTGCGGCTGCGCGATCCGCGCCGCTTCGGCGCAATACTGTGGGAATCCGGCGACATCCGCCAGCATCCCCTCATTGCCGCCCTGGGCGTCGAGCCTCTCTCGCCAGAATTCGATGGTGCTTGGCTACACGCCGCTACGCGTGGGCGCAGCACGCCGATCAAGTTGCTGCTTATGGACAGCCACACCATCGTCGGCGTCGGCAATATCTATGCGTCGGAAAGCCTCTTTCGGGCCGGCATAAACCCACGAACTGCGGCCGGACGTTTGTCGCGCACGCGCTGCGATCGGCTCGCCTTCGCGGTGCGCGAAACGCTGGAAGCCGCCTTAGCCGCAGGGGGCAGCAGCTTGCGTGACTATGTGCAAAGCAACGGCGAATCCGGCTGGTTTCAGCAGCAATACGCCGTGTATGGGCGCGAAGGCGAGCCTTGCCGGCGCTGCGTAGCGACCATCCGTGTCGTGCGCTTGGGTCAGCGCTCTACCTTCTACTGCCCGGCCTGCCAGCACTGACGAACGGCACGGGCCAGCCGCCAAGCTGAGTTGCATCCGCGGTTATGTGTGCTAAATTGGCGTTTTTACAGCACTTTCTGGAGCGACCATGAGCTTGGTCCAGCATTTTTCCGCATATAGCAGTTGGCGCGGCTCGGTGTCCGATCAACTGGCGCAGCTACGCGACTGGCTAACGCAAAACGAACTAGGCGACGCGCAAAGCGATTTGCGTCTGCAACAGCTGCTCGAACGTCTGCGCGAGGACAAGCTCATCATTGCCTTCGTCGCGGAATTTTCGCGCGGTAAATCAGAACTTATCAATGCGATTTTCTTTGGCGATTACGGCCAGCGCATACTGCCCTCCAGCGCCGGCCGCACGACCATGTGCCCGACCGAATTGCTCTATGAAAGCGATAAACCGGCTTGCATAGAATTACTGCCTATCGAAACCCGCGCCACCCAAGCCAGCGTGTCTGAGTTCAAGCGTTATCCGGAAGAATGGCGCACGATTGAGCTGGAAACCGATTCGGCCGATGCCATGCATGCGGCCTTGATCCGTGTCGGCGAACAAAAGCGCATTTCCCAGGAACTCGCGGCCAAACTGTCCTTCGCCATAGACCCTAACGGCGAAGAAGGCCTCAAGCCCGACGCGGATGGCCTGGTTGAAATTCCGTGCTGGCGGCATGCCATCATCAATTTCCCCCATCCCCTGCTGCAGCAAGGGCTGGTCATTCTCGACACACCGGGTTTGAACGCCATAGGCGCCGAGCCTGAGTTGACGCTCTCGCAACTGCCGAATGCCCACGCCATTTTGTTCATCCTCGCCGCCGATACAGGCGTGACGCAATCCGATCTCGGCGTCTGGCGCGATCACGTCAATGGCACACGCGGCCGACAAAAAGGCCGCCTTGCCGTGCTCAACAAGATCGACGGACTGTGGGACGGCATACGCTCCGATGCCGACATCGAAGCCGAAATTACGAAGCAAGTAAAAACTTGCTCCGACACGCTGTTTCTGCCCAGCAGCCATATCTTCCCCGTCTCTGCTCAGAAGGGTTTGTTGGCCAAGATCAACGGCGATGCCGATCTGTTGGCGCGCAGCCGTCTGTTGCGGCTCGAAGACGCTCTTACCGCCGAGCTGATTCCGGCCAAGCAGGAAATCGTTTGCGACAACACCGAACTGGAAGTGGCCGAGCTCATCGCGCGCACCCGCACTCTCCTGCAAACGCGGCGTAACGGCGTGATCGAGCAACTCGCGGAGTTGTCGGGACTGCGCGGCAAGAACCAAAACGTCATCGAATACATGATGCGCAAGGTGCGCAGCGAGAAAGACGAATTCGAAAAGGGGCTACAGCGCTATTACGCAGTGCGCAGCGTATTTTCGCAACTCACCAACAACCTCTACTCCCATCTGGGTATGGACGCTTTGCGCGACGATACGCGCCGTACCCGCGAGGCGATGCTGGAGGCCAACTTCACCAAGTCCATGCGCGAATCCATGCGCGGCTTTTTCCGCAATGTGCGGCGCAATCTGGACCGGTCGACGGATGCAATCGCCGAGATCGTGAAGATGATGGAGGCTATGCACGAGCGTTTTTCTACTGAGCACGGCATGAAGCTTCCGACCCCCGTGCCTTTCTCGCTCATGCGTTACGAAAAGGAAATTCGCCGGCTAGAAGCGAGCTTCAATGCCCACTTCAATACCTTGTTGAACATGGTGACACACGCCAAGAAAGGGCTTACCCAGCGGTTCTTCGAGACGGTGGCCTTGCAAATGCGCCGCGCCTTCGAACAGATTAACCGCGATACCGACAACTGGTTGCGCGCCATCATGGCCCCGCTGGAAACCCAGGTGCGCGAATATCAATTGCAGTTAAAACGCCGGTTGGAAAGCGTCAAGCGTATACACCAGGCGACAGATACGTTGGAAGACCGCGTCTTGGAATTAGCCCAGATGCAAGCGGGACTTCAAGAACAAGTGGCGCAACTGGATAGTATGGACGCGCGACTACGCGCTACGCTGCACGAAGAGAGCTTATCCACGGCGGTCGCGGCCTGAGGCAACCTTAGGCAACTGAGGCAGCCTCAGGCGCTTAGAGCTTTGCCGCTATTAGCTGCAAGTATTTTTGCTGAAGCTGCGCGCGGCTCTCGGTATGCCCGGGGTCCAGCTTGATACAACTCACGGGGCACACCTCCACGCACTGCGGCTGGTCAAAGTGGCCGACGCATTCGGTGCACTTGTTCGGAGCAATCTCGTAAATCTCCGCGCCTTGCGAAATAGCCTCGTTAGGGCATTCTGGCTCGCAAACGTCGCAGTTGATGCATTCGTCGGTAATGATCAGGGACATAATTAATCAACCGAGCGTGGCAACTTTTTTCACCATACGTGCACTCACCTGCGGCTGCACGAAATGGCTCACGTCGCCACCCAGCACGGCAATTTCGCGCACCATGGTGGCGGAGATGAACATGTATTGATCCGCGGGCGTCAGGAAAATGGTTTCGACATCAGGATACAAATTCCGGTTCATGCCCGCCATCTGAAACTCGTATTCGAAATCCGACACGGCACGCAAGCCCCGTAGGATCACATGCGCGTTCTGCGCTTGCATGAAGTCCATCAGCAAGCCGCTGAAGCCCTGGACCACGACATTGGGATAAGCGGCCAACACCTCAGTGGCCATTTCCACTCTTTCCGCCAGCGTGAAAAACGGCCGTTTGCCTCGGCTATCGGCGACGCCGACTACCACGCGCTCAAACAGCCGCGAGGCGCGACGAACTAAATCTTCGTGGCCGCGAGTGACCGGATCGAAAGTGCCGGGATAGACAGCGATGCTTGTGCTCATTCTTCGTGTGCCTCCAGCAGATGATAAAAAGCCTGGCCCGCGCGCCCTTCCCGCACGCTGCGCCAGGCGCCGATACGCTCCAACTTTTGTTCGGCTTCGGCGTAGATCAAGGCGCCCGGCTTAAGCAGGCCGGCAAGCCAAGGCTCCAAGCGCTCTATCCAGCCCTGACGATAAGGCGGGTCGAGAAATAATAAATCGTAGGGCCTATGGGGTAACGTAGGCCGTGAAACGAATTTTAGCGCATCCGTCCGCAGCAACTCCAAACGTGAATCGCCATCCTCACCAACGAGGGCGCGCATATTCTTTTCTAGTTGTGCAAAAGCGCTCGTATCTTTCTCAACCAGCGTGACGAGCGCAGCGCCGCGCGAGGCCGCTTCGAAGCCCAGTGCGCCGCTGCCGGCAAAAAGATCCAGGCAGCTAAGTCCGGTGAGGTCCTGGCCCAGCCAATTGAACAAAGTTTCTCGCACCGCGTCGGGCGTGGGCCTTAGGCTCGCCACCACTGGCACAGTGATCAAGCGACGCTTCCACACGCCGCCGATGATGCGTATGCGGCGCATCAGTCTCCGGCCAAGATCACCGTGACCAGATGCTCAGGCTTTACCTTGCGTTGAAAAGCGGCACGTATATCGGCGACCGTAACGGCTTCGACCTTATGCGGGAAATCGTCGAGATAAGTCAGCGGCAACTCGTAGAAGCCTATCAGCGCCAGATATTCGAGGATCTTGCGATTGCTATCGAGTCGCAGGGCGTAGCCGTCAATTAAATTGCGCTTAGCGGCATTCAACTCCACTTCGGTTGGACCGCCTTTTAGAAAAAGTGTGAGCGTCTCTTGCACCACCTTGAGCGCCGCAGCCGCCTGATTGCGCTTGGTTTCCAGACCTATCTGGAAAGGCCCGGGCTGGCGCAGAGCCTGAACGTTGCTATACACGCTGTAAGCATAGCCGCGCTTCTCGCGCACCTCTTTCATCAGCCTGGACACAAAGCCGCCCCCACCGAGGATGTAGTTGCCAACCAGCATGGGAAAATAATCCGCATCGCCGCGACGCATGGCCGGCACGCCAACATAAATGTGCGCCTGAGTCGCCGGATGCGCGATGCGCTCGACGCTTTGCGTCGGCAGCTTCACGTCGGGAATCGTGGCGTCGACATGACTCTGCGGCAAACCTTCGCTCACAGTGCGCGCGATGGATTCGGCCTCGGTGCGCGACACGTCACCGATGATGGAGATTACTGCGCCCTGCGCGCTGTAACGCGCACGGTGAAAATTAAGCAAATCGTCGCGCGTAATACCGGACACGCTCTCCACAGTGGCGCTCACGCCGTAGGGGTGGCCCGGGTAGAGCATGGCTGAGAAGCGCTTGCCGGCGATGCTATCGGGCCGCGTGTCAGATTCGCGTATGGCGGCAATACTGCGTGCTTTCTCGCGCGCCAGCACGTCCTCCGGGAATGTCGGCTGCTGCAAAACCAGGCGCATCAAATCGACGGCGGCCTCGCGTTCGCGTTTGGATGAGAGCGTACGCAGCGATAGGCCGGCGCGATCTAGATCGCCTGAGCCAGAGAGGTTCGCGCCAATATCGACCAAGCGCCCGGCAATTTTTTCTTCATCCAGTGCCCCGGCGCCGGCATCCAGCAGGCCCCGCGTCAGGCCCGCAACGCCGGATTTTCCCAGCGGATCGTAGGCCGCACCGGCAGCGAACTCGACCTGAACATCCAGTATGGGCAGCTCGTGGCTTTCGACGAAATAAACGCGAGCACCCGATGGCAAATTCCAGTGCTGAATTTTCACACCGGCTTGGGCAAGCATGGTCATCACTGCAAGCATCAAGCCCAGAATTATTCGTTTCATGGCAATCCCGTTTTGGCCGCGGCAAGCGCGGTAGTTGTCTTATTAAGAAGCGCAAAAAGTAAAGCCCGTGTTCAGCCCCACAATGTCATTCCCGCGCAAGCGGGGATCCAGCGTCTTGCTGCAAACACCACTGGTTCCCCGCTTTCGCGGGGACGACAGGCTACGGCAGGCATTTATACGAACATCGATAATCGGCATTCTCCGCGAGTGCCGTTCAATGTTTGATCGGTGACGCAACAGCGGCGGCAGCACCGGCAGCGGCTGCCGCGCCCTCGCCTTCTGGCAGCGGCTGCGGATCGAGCACCGCGACGGTGAGCGAGCTGTCTTCAAAATATTTTTTCGCCACCGCCTGCACTTCCTCAGCGGTGACGCTGCGGATCTTGTCTAGTACCGTGTCGATGTCGCGCCAGTGATGGCCCGAAGCCTCGAAATGGCCGATCTCCATCGCCTGCGCCATCATGGAGTCGCGCTTGTACACCTGCGCGGCGACGGTTTGGATTTTCACGCGCTCGAGTTCTTCGGCACTCACGCCGTCGCGCTTGACGTGCTCTATCTCCGCGCGCAATGCCGCTTCCAGCTCATCCACGGTTTTGCCTTCGGCCGGTGTGCCGTCGACCATGAATAGTGATTCACCGCGCACCGGAGAGTCATAACCCGCGCCGGCAGAGATAGCGATTTTCGAACCGCGGACGAGATTGCGCGCAAAGCGCGCGGCGTCGTGACCATCCAGCACGGTGGCCAATACTTCCAACGCATAGGGTTCGCGGTCATGCTGCACGTCACGCAGCGTGGGTACTTTCCAGGCCATGGCAATGTAAGGCAGCTTGGCTGGCGCCTTCACCACCAGGCGCTTGATACCGACTTGCGGGGGCTCGGCCTGCGGCTTGCGTACCGGCAGGGCACGCGGGCGTATCTTGCCGTAGTACTTCTCGGCAAGTCGGAACACTTCGTCCTTGTTTACATCGCCGACGATCACGACATAGGCATTATTAGGCACATACCAACGTCGATACCATTCTTGCGCATCGCGCGCGGTCATGTTTTCTAGATCGTTCATCCAGCCGATGATGGGGCGCCGGTAGGGGTGCGCCTGAAAGGCCGTTGCCATCAGCCGCTCATTTAACATGGCGTGCGGCTCGTCATCGGTGCGCATGCGCCGCTCTTCCATCACCACCTTGATCTCTTGGCTGAATGATTTGGCGTCGAGCACCAGATTGGCCATGCGGTCAGCTTCCAGTTCCATCATCTCGGCGAGCTTGGCTTTCGGCACCTGCTGAAAATACGCCGTGTAGTCCTGCGCCGTGAAGGCGTTGTCCCGCCCGCCGGCAGCGGCCACGCGCTTATTGAATTCGCCCGGGCCGACTTTCTTGGTGCCTTTGAACATCATATGTTCCAGCACGTGGGCCACCCCCGTCGTGCCATTAAATTCATCGATACTGCCGGTGCGATACCAGGCCATGTGCACCACCGTCGGCGCACGATGGTCTTCTCTGACGATGACGCGCAAACCGTTAGACAAAGTTTTTTCAACTGGGTCCGCCGCACCCGCCAAGGTGTTCAGGCAGATCAACGCCAGTGCGAAGAGTGGCGATAGTCGTCTCAACATGGGGGATTTTCCGCTTCTGCTAGAATTGACGAGGCTGCATGTTAGCGGGTTTTCCGCGCCCGCGTCACCAACAGACCAGGGCTTGTGGGCATTCATTTTATCGGTGCGAACGGGTGGTGTAGGTTCCAGGGCAAGGCGTGGCTCGCGCGGTATGGTCATTCCCTACAAGCTAGCCGCAACGCAGCCATGGGGCCTACACCACCCGTTCCCTCCGGGTTGCTTCCCAATGCGCCGGCTGCTGCCGAATTTGGCAACTGAAACGCCTTGCCAAGGGAATGACCATTGGCTGCGGCGCGCGCCTTGCATCCGGCGCATTGGGAAGCAACGCATCCGATAAAATGAATGTCCATAAGCCCTCGCCCCCTCCATGTTTAGTTTCTTGAAGAAATCAGAATCCAACCCCGACGTCCCCGAGCAGCCTCGTGCCTCCTGGACCGAGCGCCTTAAATCCGGACTCTCGCGCACCCGCGCCCAGCTCGGCGGGCAAATCACCGGCTTGTTTCGGCGCGGCAAGATCGACGCGGAAATGCTGGAGGAACTCGAAGCCACGCTGCTGATGGCCGATGTCGGCGTTGCGGCGACCCAGTATCTGCTCGATGAATTGCAAGCCCGCGTAAAACGCGACAAGCTGGAGACTGGCGCCCAGCTTCAGCTAGCGCTGAGCGACATACTCACCGAGTTATTGTTGCCGCTACAGCAGCCGCTCGACGTGTCGACCCACAAGCCCTACATCATCATGCTGGCGGGCGTGAATGGCGCCGGTAAAACCACCTCCATAGGCAAACTCGCCAAGTATTTTCAGGCGCAAGGTAAATCGGTGCTGCTCGCCGCCGGCGATACTTTCCGCGCGGCGGCACGCGAACAACTGACAGTTTGGGGCGACCGCAACCAGATCACGGTCATCTCGCAGGTAGGCGGCGACCCGGCCGCCGTGATCTTTGACGCGATCAACGCCGCCAAGGCGCGCGGCATTGATGTGGTGCTGGCCGACACGGCCGGACGGCTGCCGACACAACTCCACCTCATGGAAGAAATCGCCAAAGTGAAGCGTGTCATTGCGAAAGCCACACTGGGCGCGCCGCATGAAGTGCTGCTGGTACTCGACGCAAATATTGGTCAGAACGCCTTAACGCAAGTGCAAGCCTTCGACGCCGCCATCGGTGTGACTGGCCTCGTGGTAACGAAGCTCGACGGCACGGCTAAGGGTGGCGTCATCGCCGCCATCGCACGCACGCAACCCAAGCCACTGCGTTTTATCGGCGTGGGGGAAGGCATCGACGATTTGCAGCCTTTCCGTGCGCGCGAGTTCGTTGACGCGCTGTTCGAACAATGACGGGTCACTTTTCGTCTGCTTACTTGCTCTCCTGCGCATTGGGAAAGCCGGCTGGTCGCCCCCTCCTCAGGGGAGGGGGCTGGGGGGCAGGTCGTCACCCTCCATCATGTGTCGCGAGCGACACATGATCCAATTCGAGCAAGTTTCCAAACGCTTTCCGGGCGGCATTGAAGCGCTGGCGGCGCTGAACTTCACCATCGAGGCCGGCGAACTGATCGTACTGTCGGGGCGTTCGGGCGCCGGCAAGACCACCCTGCTCAAACTCATCCCTGCCATCGAGCGCCCCACTCACGGCTCGGTCACGGTGAATGGCCAGAACGTCGCTGCCTTGAAGCGCGCCGGCGTGCCCTTTCTGCGCCGCAAGCTTGGTCTGGTATTCCAGGACCAAAAGCTGCTGTTCGACCGTAATGTATTCGACAACGTCATGCTGCCCTTGGCCATTGCCGGCGAATCGCCGCGCGAAGCCGCGCGCCGTGTACGCGCGGCGCTCGACAAGGTTGGTCTCTTGGAACGCGAGAAGGCCATGCCTATTGCGCTGTCGGGTGGCGAGCAGCAGCGGCTGGCGATTGCGCGCGCGGTCGTGAATCGACCGGCGATTTTGATCGCCGACGAGCCGACTGCGCATCTCGATGACGATTACGCACGAGATATCGCCGGCATGTTCCGCTCTTTCAATCAAGTGGGCGTGACGGTCATCGTCGCCACTCACCACGACGCTTTATTCGCGCCCTTCATGACGCGACGACTGACGCTAGAGCAAGGCAGGCTGGTATGAAGCGCTGGCTGATCCAGCATCGCGAAGCGTCGGCAGATGCGCTGCGCCGCCTCGCCGCGACGCCACTCAACACCCTGCTGGGCGCGCTAGTGCTGGGCATCGCCATGGCCTTGCCGGCCGGGGGCGAAATGCTGTTAACCAATCTGCTGGACCTAGCCCGCTATAGCGCCACCACACCGCAGTTATCCGTCTTCATGACGCTGGATGCGGGCAAAAAGGAGGCCGCCGAAGCCGAAGCCCGCCTACGCAAACACCCTTTGGTGCGTAACGTGCGCCTGGTGCCGCGCGAGGAAGCATTACGCAAACTGAAAACTAGCGAAGGTCTAGGTGACGTTATCGACAGTCTGGGACGCAATCCCTTTCCGGATGCCTTCATCGTCGTGCCGCGTGCGGAGTCGCCCGAAGAACTGGAAAGCATGCGCGCCGACTTCGCCAAGTTCAACAAAGTCGAGCATGTGCAACTCGATTCCGCTTGGGTAAAAAAGCTTAATGCTTTGCTGCGGCTGGCCCGCTTCACCATCATCCTTTTGGCTGGCCTGCTAGGCGTAGCGCTGGTGGCCGTCACCTTCAACACCATCCGCCTGCAAATCCTCACGCGCAGCGCCGAGGTCGAAGTCGCCCGCCTGCTGGGTGCTACCGATAGTTTCATCCGTCGCCCGCTGTATTACTTCGGCGCACTGCAAGGCTTGGCCGGCGGCGTTGTGGCCTGGCTGCTGGTATTCGCGGCGGCACTATTGCTCAAAGGTCCAGTAGGCGAGCTGGCCGCGCTCTACGGCCTGGAATTTTCACTCAGCGCCCTGCCCCTAGCGGAATCGCTCCTCCTGTTGGGAGCCGCAATCCTACTGGGCTGGTTGGGTGCCTGGCTGTCGCTCAGACAGAACCTGCGTGCAGGCGAAACCGCCTGAATACCAGCCGGGCCAGGGAACCAGACACCCCGTTAGCACTCTAATCGCCGGAGTGCTAAACTAGCATTTAAGGGAGGTAAGCCATGAATGCATTGATGATGCCTGTACCTTCGGCTCTCGGCAGCCTGGAAAGCTATATTCAGGCGGCAAATCGTTTTCCGATGTTGACCGAAGAACAGGAGTTGGACTCAGCGCGTCGCTTCCGCCAGAGCGATGATCTGGAAGCGGCCAGCCAGTTAGTGCTGTCCCACCTGAGGCTTGTGGTGTCGGTCGCCCGTGGTTATTTAGGCTACGGCTTGCCGCACGCCGATCTAATCCAGGAAGGTAACGTCGGCCTGATGAAGGCGGTGAAACGCTTTGACCCCGAGCGCGGCGTGCGTCTGGTGTCCTTCGCCATTCATTGGATCAAGGCGGAAATACACGAATACATCCTGCGCAATTGGCGGCTGGTGAAAATCGCCACGACCAAGGCGCAGCGCAAACTATTCTTCAATCTGCGCAGCCTCAAGAAAGGCCTTAACACCATGAGCCCGGATGAAGTGGGCGCCATGGCCAAGCAATTGGGCGTGAAACCGGAAGAAGTGGTGGAGATGGAAACCCGCTTTACCGGTCAGGACATCGCACTGGAAACCAGTGGCGACGAGGACGATGATCGTTTTGCGCCCATCGCCTACCTGGCGGACCCGCATGCCGATCCTTCAGAAGCGCTTGCTCAGCAACAGTCACAGCGTCTGCAAGACGACGGCCTCAAAGCCGCACTGGGCGGCCTGGACGAGCGCAGCCGTCGCATCATCGAGCGGCGCTGGCTAGCTGAAGGCAAGGAAGCGACGCTACATGAACTGGCCGATGAATATGGCGTTTCTGCTGAACGCATCCGCCAGATCGAAGCCAAGGCCATGCAGAAAATGAAGGGCGCGCTGGCCCACGTGGTCTGAGTTGGCTGACCAAAAAAAGATGGCCGTCGCCCGACCGCGACGGCCATTTTTTTGGTCTGATTACTTGCCGGCGATCATTTGCTTGAGGTCGTTGGCCATTTGAGCCGGCTTTTCGCCGTTGGCGAAGTAGAGGCGTAACCGGCCTTGCGGATCGAACACATAGTTGCCGGTGCTGTGGTCAACTGTGTAGCTGGTCGGCGAACTACCTGGCTGCTTTTGATAGAAGACGTGGAAGGCTTGGGCCGTTTTGGCGATGGCCTGTTGGTCGCCGTAAAGGCCGATAAAGCTGGGGTCGAAAGCAGGCACGTACTGCGCCAGTAGTTGCGGCGTGTCCCGCTCCGGATCCACCGTAATGAACAGCACTTGCACTTTCTTCGCGTCGCCGCCGAGGAGCTTTAGCGTTTCGACCAGACCGGCCATAGTGGTCGGGCAAACATCCGGGCATTGCGTGTAGCCAAAGAAAATTACGACTACCTTGCCGCGAAAATCGGCCAGGGTGCGCGGTTTGCCGGTGTGATCGGTCAATGCGAAATCTTTGGCGTAGTCGGCGCCCGTAATGTCCGTGCCGGCGAATTGCGGCTTGCTGTCGCAGGCGCCAAGCGATAACAGTATGGCGATGGTCAGTGCCAGGAAATAGATGCGCCGCATTAGAACCTGAAGTAGTGATCGATCAACAAAGCAGCGAAGATTGCTGAGAGATACCAGATGGAATAGCGAAAAGTTTTGTGCGCCAAGCGATCACTATAGTTGCGGTAGAGCTCCCAGGCATAAAGCAGGAAGACCACGTCCAGCACCACGGCGCTAATGAGATAAATCAGCCCGCTCATGCTAATCACATAGGGCAGCAAGGTCACGCCACATAGCAGCACGGTATAAAGAAGAATTTGCAACTGGGTGTAGGCTTGGCCGTGGGTGACGGGCAGCATGGGCATACCGGCCTTGGCGTATTCCTTGGTGCGATAGAGCGCCAGGGCCCAGAAATGTGGCGGCGTCCACACGAAGATGATGAGGAACATCAGCAGGGCTTCGGCTGTAACGTTGTTCGCCACCGCCGCCCAGCCGAGTACCGGCGGCATGGCGCCAGAGGCGCCGCCGATCACGATGTTCTGCGGCGTCGCTGGCTTGAGGAAGATAGTGTAGACGACCGCGTAGCCGACAAAGGTAGCGAGCGTGAGCCACATGGTGAGCGGATTGACGAAGGCATACAAGAGCGACAATCCGAGGCCGCCAACGAGCCCGGAAAACACCAGGGTCTGACGTGATGTCAGCTCCCCGCGCGGCAAGGGTCTAGCGCGGGTGCGGGCCATGACGGCATCGATTTTCTGCTCGATGAGGCAATTCACCGCAGCGGCCGCACCTGCGACTAAGGCGATACCCAGCGTAGCGAAAACCAACACCCCCGGCGGTACGGCGCCGGGGGTCGCCATGAACATGCCGATGACGGCGCAAAAGACGATTAGCGACACCACACGCGGCTTGGTCAGTTGAAAGTACTGATAGAGCCGATGGCTTAGTGTGGGGGCAGGTGTTTGGGTGTGTGTTGAATTCATGGCGAACTCATGACGTTTTGCCTCCGGGTAAATACCAGAGAGAGTGGGGAATCTACCATGTTGGCGACGGCATTGAAAAGCCTGTCAAATGAGGAAAGCTGAAAATTTAGCCGGCGCCTATGCGAGCCGGCCGAAGTAGTCGGGCCAAATCTTTGATGATGCGGCTGGGGTCGGGGTTGTCGGCATAACGCATCATGAGGTTGCCCAGGGGGTCGATGACGTAGAGATGGCCCGCCTGTGGACCAGCTAATGGGCTCACGTTTGGGGGCGATGTCGGCAAGGCCGACAACAAAGGCGAGCCGGCGGCCAGGACTACACGGGTGCCTGCATAGTCGGCCAGCAGATTAGCCGCTGGACGCTCGGTATCGGATATCAGCCACACGCGCTCCAATCGGCTCATATCTCTGCCTTGCGCGAGTCGCACCTGGCGCATTGTGTAGAGACGGCCGCGACAGCCTTCATCACAAGCGCCCCCGTCGACTTGCAACAATATCCACTGGCCCTTCAAGCTTGCCAGATCGAAGCTGCCCCCATCCAAGGCCGGCAAGGCAGCGCTGGGCAAGCGGGTGGGCGCAATCAGCTCGCCATAATTCATGCGCTTTTCGGGCTGCCAGAAATAGTAGGCGAAGCTAGCCGCAACCAGGGGAAAAGCGCTGACGGCCGCAATGAGAAAAACGGTAGTTTTGTTTTTCAAGGTCTGCGTCCTTTAAGCCAAAAATAGATGAAAAGTCCTGGGATTGCCAGCGCGAATCCGTACCATTGGCAAGCGATGAAATAGTGCTTGAAGGCATTCACATCGGGCTCAGGCCAATCGCGCTGCAAGCCGTCATCAGCCGCGCTCGTTTGATAAACCACCATACTCTGCACTTGCAGGCCGGACCACGCACGGAAGCGATCAACCGTAAGGTTCTCCCAGATTTTGCCTACACGCGCCGAGGAAGACAACTCGATAAAGTGCGAGGGCGACTGGCGTAGTTGCCCGCTGAGTTCAATTGTGCCAGTGGGTGTCGGAATGCTCGGCGGCTTGCTACGCGATGCGGAGGCCGCGACCCAGCCGCGATAAACCAGCACGTGCATGTCGCTAGCCTCCAGCTTTAAGGGCGTAACCACGTAAAATCCAACGCGTCCATGATGGACTTTGTTGTCGACTAGAATGGTTTTGTCGGCTATCCAAACCCCTTTTAGCGTCGCGCGGCGAAAGTCGCTGACGACTGCATCAAGTGGGACGGTGCCGATGTTGATTGCCGCTTTATCCCGCAAGCTTTCTATATGTTGAAGCAGCGCCTCTTTGCTCCGCGCGCGGGCTAACTGCCAGTTGCCTAACAGCACGAACGTTGCAAAAAGCGCCAGGCCGCCAGCTACGATTAGCGCTCGCGAAATGATCGGCTTCATCGGTATCACAAGCGGGCAGAGTGGCCGCAAATAGCCAGCTGGTTTAGACTGCGAATCTTCACGGGATTACTACTCATGCGTATCGTCGTTTTCATTTTCATTTTCTTGATTCTGGGGAGCATGGGCTCGGCCTTGTTTTACCTGCATCGCGATCGCGGTCAGGGGAAAACACGCACCGTCAAAGCCCTCGCCATTCGCGTCGGTCTTTCCATCACCCTGTTCTTAATCCTCATGGGCGGGTATCACTTCGGCCTGTTCCCGCAAGGTATCTGACTCGGCTCCCCTACTTAACTAAATGCCCTACTGAGACGTGAATAAAAACGCCGCAGTTTCTGCGGCGTTTTTATTTTTCCGGTGAGCGGGTCAGGGCCTCAATCAGCCTCAGACGCTCCGCCGGTCACAGCAGATAGACGAAGATAAACAGTAACAACCACACCACATCAACGAAGTGCCAGTACCAGGCCACGGCTTCGAAACCGAAATGATGCTCCGGCTTGAAATGTCCCGACATCACGCGGAAGAAGATTACGATCAGCATCGTAGCGCCTAGCGTCACGTGCAAGCCGTGAAAGCCGGTCAGCATGAAGAAGGTCGAACCGTAGATACCGGTGCTGAGCTTGAGGTTCATCTCATGATAGGCGTGAATGTATTCGTAAGCTTGCAAGCATAAGAACGTAGCGCCCAGCAGGATAGTGGCCGCCAGCCAGAATTTAAGCTGGCCGCGATTGTTCTTCACCAAACCCCAGTGCGCCAGTGTCAACGTTGCGCCGGAGGTAAGCAGCAGCAGCGTGTTGATCGCCGGTATCCCCCAGGCAGCCATCGGCGAAAAATGTTCCTTGAACAATGGCCCCGCGCTTGGCCATATGCCCGTGAAGCCGGGATAAAGCAGCTGCTGGTGTTCGAGGTTACCCAACTCAGGAACCGCCAAGACACGCACGTAGAACAGCACGCCAAAAAATGCGGCAAAGAACATGACTTCGGAGAAAATGAACCAGCTCATGCTCCAGCGGAAAGACTGGTCAACTTTCTCGTTGTATTTGCCGCCCTCCGATTCGCGGATGACGGTGCCGAACCAGCCGAACAACATGACCACCAGCACGACGAAGCCGGCCAGCAATACATAGGGGCCGCTGGCGAATTTGTTCATCCACAACACCGCTCCGCTGGCGGCCAAGAGCAAAGCGAGTGCACCCACGACGGGCCAATGCGAGGGGTCCGGAACGAAGTAGCGGCTTGCCTGCTGATTCATGTGTGCCTCCTAGGCGTGATTCTGTATTAAGCGGTAATGAAGTGCACGAGCAGCACTAGCGACAAAACAAAAATTGCGACGAAAACAACGCCCACGATGATAACGTGCAGCGGATTGAGGGACGCCGCGTCCTCTTCGTGAGAACTCTTACGCCGCACTCCAAAAAAGGCCGAGAGCACGATGCGTACAATCTGCAGGAGCCCGGCTCGGCGTTGCGTCATGATGAACTCCACACTAGGCCTCCGGCTTGGAAGGCTGCGGCCGCTCTATCTTTGAGGCGCCCGCTACTTCGAAGAAAGTGTAAGACAAGGTGATGGTATTCACTTCCTTGGGCAGTTCCCGGTCAATTACGAAGACCACGGGCATTTCCCTGGTTTCTCCACCTGCCAGGGTTTGCTTGGCAAAGCAAAAACACTCGAGCTTCCTGAAGTACTGCGCCGCAAGTTTGGGACCGTAACTTGGGACGGCCTGCCCGGTGATGGCGTGATCGCGAGTGTTTTTCACCAGGTATGTCACATGCGCCAGTTCGCCCGGGTGTACCGCCACGCTGCGCTGGCTGGGTTGGAACGTCCAAGGCAAATTGAAGGTATTCGCGTCCAGCTCGATGGTGATGGTGCGGCTCTCGTCGACTTGCGTATTGCGTGCCGGCGCATCCGCATTAAGCAGGTTGTTGAGACCACTCACTTCGCAGATCTTTTGATAGAAGGGCACCATCGCATAGCCAAAACCAAACATCACGGCCGCCACCACCGCCAGCTTGATGAGCATGCGTTTGTTGTTGGCTTTGGCTTCCGCTTCCGCTGCCGAACTCATTCGACGATCCACTTGCGCAAGAAGTATGTAACTAGCATGAGCACGGGAATCAATGCGACCAACCAGGCAGTGCGCCGATTCCGCGCTTTGCTCTCGGGGTCACGCTCTCCCATACTCATGTCCAAACCTAGGCCTACTTCAAAACGGGTGGCACTTCAAAGCTGTGGTATGGCGGCGGCGAAGATAGCGTCCATTCCAACCCGGTCGCGCCCTCCCAAGGTTTATCGCCGGCCTTCGCACCACCGCGTATAGCCTTCAGCACTACGTAGAGGAAGAGCAACTGGCTCAAGCCGAAGCCGAATGCACCGACAGTCGAAATTTGGTTGAAATCGGCGAACTGCAATGCGTAGTCGGGGACGCGACGTGGCATGCCGGCTATGCCGAGGAAATGCTGCGGGAAGAAGGCGAGGTTGAAGAACACCAAGGACAGCCAGAAATGCACTTTGCCGAGTGTTTCGTCATACATATGGCCAGTCCACTTGGGCAGCCAGTAATAGACTCCGGCAAAAGCGGAGAACAAGGCACCGGCCACCATGACGTAGTGGAAGTGCGCCACGACGTAGTAAGTGTCTTGCAACTGGACGTCGACAACTGTCATGGCCAGCACTAGGCCGGTAAAGCCGCCGATCGTGAAAAGGAAGAGGAAACCGAGCGCGAAGAGCATAGGGGTCTCAAAGGACAGCGAGCCCTTCCACATAGTGGCAATCCAATTAAATACCTTCACTCCTGTTGGCACCGCAATCACCATAGTGGCGTACATGAAGTAGAGCTGACCGGCTACGGGCATCCCGACGACATACATGTGATGAGCCCAGACGATGAAGGAAAGCAGCGCGATCGAAGCCAGCGCATAAATCATCGACGTGTAACCGAAAATCGGTTTGCGTGAGAAAGCGGGAATGACGTGCGAGATCACACCGAAAGCCGGCAAGGCGATGATGTAAACCTCGGGATGGCCGAAGAACCAAAAAATGTGCTGAAACAACACCGGGTCGCCGCCGCCGCCGGCACTGAAGAAGCTGGTGCCGAAGTGACGGTCCGTCAGTGTCATGGTGACTGCGCCGGCCAGCACCGGCATCACGGCGATCAAGAGATAAGCCGTGATCAGCCAAGTCCAGCAGAACAACGGCAGGCGCATCAGGGTCATGCCCGGCGCACGCATGTTCAGGATGGTGGTGATGATATTGATCGAGCCCATGATGGACGACATGCCAAGGATATGCACCGCGAATATCGCCATATCCATGCCCATGCCCATTTGCAGAGACAGCGGCGCGTACATGGTCCACCCTGTCGCAGCGGCACCGCCCGGCACCAGCAAAGATCCCGTCAGCAGAATGCCGGCGGGGGGCAACAGCCAAAAGCTCCAGTTATTCATCCGCGCGAAGGCCATGTCGGGGGCGCCGATCATGAGCGGGATCATCCAGTTCGCGAAACCAACGAAGGCCGGCATGATGGCGCCGAATACCATGATGAGACCGTGCAGGGTGATCATCTGGTTGAAGAACTCGGGCTCAACAAATTGCAAACCCGGTTGGAACAACTCGGCGCGTATCACCAATGCCATGATCCCGCCGACGATGAACATGGCGAAGCTGAACCAGAGGTACATGGTGCCGATGTCTTTGTGATTGGTCGTCGTGACCCAGCGCATCAAGCCTGTCGGCGCGTGGCCATGATCGTGTTCGTGTGTCGAATGTGCGTGTTCCGCTGCCATTTCGCTCTCCTGAAATTCCCGGTATTCGTGTGTGTCTGGTCGACGTGCTTATCGGTGCGCCTATCGGCTCGCCTTGATTTCGCTCGGCTGTATGGCCTCGCCTGTGTGGTTGCTCCAGGCGTTGCGCGTGTAGGTGATGACGGCGGCAATCTCAACATCATTTAACTGTTTTCCAAACGCCGCCATTGCTGTACCCGGCCGCCCATTCAGTTCGGTAGTAATCTGATCGTGCTTGGGCCCAAGCACGGTCTTCGAACCGTCTAGCGCTGGTATCGCCCCGGGGATGCCTTTCCCTGTAGCTTGGTGACAGGCGACACAGTTGGCGGCATAGACCTTTTCACCACGGGTTTGCAACTCCTCGGGCGTGTAGAGCTTGTTCGGATCGTCCGCGGCTGCAGCCATGAGTTTCTTCTGCTCGCCTATCCATTGCGTATATTTTTCCGCAGAGACTGCCTCGACGACGATGGGCATAAAGCCATGGTCTTTGCCGCACAGTTCCGCGCACTGGCCGCGATAGGTTCCCTCGCGTTCAACGCGGAACCAGGTATCGTGGATAAAACCGGGAACGGCGTCCTGCTTGACCGCCAGCGCCGGCACCCACCAGGAGTGTATGACGTCGTTCGCCGTCGTTAGGAGACGAATTTTCTTGCCGACAGGCACCACCAAGGGGTGATCCACCTCAAGCAAGTAGTGCTCGCCCTTGGGCGCAGTGCCGTGAATTTGTTCTTGCGGCGTGGCAAGGTTGGCCTTAAAGCTGATGCCCTCGCCTTCCCCCTTCAGATAATCGTAGCCCCACTTCCACTGATAGCCCGTCGCCTTGATGGTGATATCTGGGTTAGAGGTGTCGCGCATGTGCAAGAGAGTCGTGCTCGCCGGGATGGCCATGACGACCAGAATTATGAGCGGCACAATAGTCCAAGCGACTTCCACCCAAGTGTTTTCATGAAATTGAGCGGCTTGGTGGCCTTTGGATTTTCTATGGGCGAAAATCGAATAGAACATCACGCCGAAGACGCCGACGAAGATGATCAAAATGATCACCATCATCCAATTGTGCAGGTCGTTAATGTCCTGGCCGATCCGCGTGGCTGACTGTTGGAAGTTAATCTCATAAGCCGCCTGCGCGAGCCCGGTATAAAGAGCCAACAGCAACCCTGTGAGGGAGATGTTGCGGAACCACTTCGTCTTTGGAGTCATGCTCTCAACCTCGTCACAAAGAATTCTTTTTTGTTGCCTGCACGCGCCGGGCGCCAAACAAAACGGGCCCAAATAAAAAACGGGCCCAAATAAATAATTTCGGTAATGGGAACACTGCGGTTTGCGAAGCTAAAAGCCAGGCTTTTCCTCACTACTGGGCTGGAGCTTTTATCAAGCGCCGCCCGCCAACCCCCTTACTCACCTACCTAACAACTACCTGCCAACCCTGAGCAAGTAGTAATTATTGTTTTGAATCCGAACAAAATTAACACATGTAAGGGTTTTCACGCAAGCCGAATTAATGCTTATCTATGCGCGCGTACGAGTGAACATCAGCGAAAATCAGCGCTCCAGCGCTAACAGTAATTTCTCGTGCACGCCACCGAAACCGCCGTTGCTCATGACCAAAATATGGTCGCCCGGACGGGCTAGTGCCGCAATGGCCGTGACCATGGCACCGAGATCATCGAAGGTTTCAGCACGCGCGCCCATGGGTGCTAAAGCCGCTTGCGCATCCCAGCCCAAATTCGCGCCGAAGCAGAAGGTCATGTCGGCCTGTTTCAGACTGTCGGGAAGCTGGGCCTTCATGACGCCCAGCTTCATGGTATTCGACCGAGGCTCAAGCACGGCGATGATGCGCCCCTCTGGCGTTTGCTGACGCAATGCGGCGACGGTGGCAGCAATGGCCGTCGGATGATGAGCGAAGTCGTCATAGACCGTGATGCCACTTCGTACGCCTTGCACCTCCAAACGACGTTTGATGCCTGCAAAACGTTTAAGCGCGTCCAAGGAAGTCGCCGGCGCCACGCCGACGTGGCGCGCTGCTGCGATCGCGGCCAAGGCGTTACTGCGATTGTGCGCCCCTGGCAGTGGCAGATTTAAGGCCCCTTGCCGCACCCCGTCGAGGCTCACGGCGTAGCCATCCGCTTCTTCCGTTTCCGTCACCGACCAGGCCCCCGGATCGTTAAAACGTTCTACGGGAGTCCAGCAGCCTCGCGCCAGCACACGCTCAAGGCCGGCCTCGCGAGCGTTGGATACGATCAGGCCAGTTCGCGGCAAAATACGCACAAAATGGTGGAATTGAGTCTCAATCGCTGCCAAATCGCCGAAGATGTCAGCATGATCAAACTCTAGGTTATTCAATATTGCGGTGCGCGCGAAGTAGTGCACAAACTTGGAACGCTTGTCGCAAAAGGCCGTGTCGTACTCATCCGCTTCAATCACAAAAAAAGGAGAATCAGTGAGACGGGCGGACAAGCCGAAGTTACCCGGCACCCCGCCTATGAGAAAACCCGGTCGCAGTCCGGCATCTTCCAATATCCAGGCTAGCAAGGACGAGGTCGTGGTCTTACCGTGAGTTCCGGCCACGGCCAGCACCCACTTATGGCGCAGTATATTTTCCGACAGCCATTGCGGCCCGGACATGAATGGCAGGCCACGTTCGAGAATTTCTTCAAGCAAGGGATTGCCACGTGAAACGGCATTGCCTACTACGAAGAGGTCCGGCGCCAAGGTGGCTAGACTGGCGTCGTAGCCCTCGATGAGTTCTATGCCCTGGGCCGCCAACTGCGTGCTCATGGGTGGATAGACGTTGTCATCGCAACCGGTGACCCGATGGCCAGCGGCGCGTGCCAACAGCGCCAGGCCGCCCATGAAGGTGCCACAGATGCCGAGGATGTGGATATGCATATTAATCCGGCTAAAATAGCTGCGGATTCTACCTGATCGCGCCTGCGCTCCATGGCGCAAGACGGCCAACGACATGCCTGCAAATTCGAAAATGGGCCCACGACAAGTGCTGATGCGCAAGAGCATCGCCGCGCTTGCCGGTCGCTTGATGGCTGAAGATGGAATCGCCGATTACGGCCAGGCCAAACGCAAGGCAGCCCGGCAACTTGGCGCACCAGACACGGAAGCGCTGCCGACCAACAGCGAAGTTGAAGCAGAACTGCGCACCTACCAGGGGCTATATCAGGGCGAGGAGCAGCGTGCTCGCCTGCATGAGTTAAGAAAAAAAGCCGTGGAAGCCATGCGTTTGCTGGCGCCTTTTAATCCTTACCTGTCCGGCGCGGTGCTGGATGGGACGGCGGGCCGGTTTGCCGAGATCGAGTTGGAAGCGTATCCGGATAGCGCCAAAGAACTGGAAATCTCCCTGCTTAACCGCGGCATTCCTTTCGAACAAAGCAACGCTCGGCGTAGTGGTTTCGACGGTCCTGAGTGCGTGCTTACACTAGAATGGGATCAAACTTCCATTCGACTCTCTATATATCCCCCCGACGCAGAGCGTATGCAAAGACGCAGCCAACATAGCGGTCGCACGCTCGCACGCGCCCGTCTGGCTAGCGTGGAAGCTTTACTTGCGGAATATCACCATGACTAAGCAAGGCATGATCAATCTGCGTAACACCGCGCTGGTGCTGGCCGTAGCGATTTTGGCTGTAATCGCCGGTTATCAACTACGCCCGCAGCCCGTTGCGGTGACTCCGCCGGTCAATTCGGGCGATGCGGTAAAACGGCTGTTTGCATTGAAATTTAACGACCTGGCCGGCAAGGAACATAGCCTGGCGGAATGGCGTGGCAAGGTTTTGGTGGTCAACTTCTGGGCCACCTGGTGTGCCCCCTGCCGCGAGGAAATTCCGCAGTTCTCACGAATCAGTGAGAAGTTCGTCGACAAAAATGTGCAGTTCGTCGGCGTCGCCTTGGATGCGGCCGATAAAGTCGTGGCCTTTACCCGCGAAGTGCCCATCTCCTACCCCACGCTGTTAGGTAGCCTTGATAGCATTGACTTATTAGGCGAGCTTGGCAACACGGTCAAAGGTTTGCCTTTCACAATAATCTTTGACGCCGATGGCACTATCCGCCATTTGAAGCTGGGGATTTTACCGGCGGCCCAACTCGAAGAACAACTCAATGCGACCCTAGTAGCGTTGCCAACACTACGCTAAACTAGACAAACTACGGCGATTTACGGCAAACTTGCAGCTATGAGCACGAAAAAGACATTAGCTACGAGCAAAAAACGCCTGAGCAAAGCGCGCGTGTTAGTTATTCACGGTCCCAATTTGAATCTGCTCGGTCAACGCGAACCGGACATTTACGGGCACGAAACGCTGGACGAGATTAACGATGGCTTATGCGTCCAAGCCAAAGCGGCAGGTGCACAATTCATCAGTTTCCAAAGCAACCATGAGGGCGACCTGATAGACCGCGTTCAGGCCGCCGCTAGCGAAGGGGTGAGCTTCATCATCATTAACCCCGGTGGCTACAGTCATACCAGCATCGCCTTGCGCGATGCCTTGGCTGCTGTAACCATTCCATTCATAGAAGTGCACCTCTCCAACATCCACTCACGCGAACCGTTCCGTCGGCATTCCTATTTTTCGGAAATCGCCGTCGGCGTGATCTGCGGGCTGGGTAGCCAAGGCTACGTGCTCGCGCTCGATTACGCGTTGGAACATCTCAAATAGCAACTCGGTCTGCGGCAGCGCTCAGAGCTCGGGCTGCCGCAGCGCAATAGCTCAGGAGAAGACTATGGACTTGAGAAAGCTCAAAAAATTGATAGATCTGGTCGAAGAATCGGGCATCGCGGAACTGGAAATCACCGAAGGCGAAGAAAAGGTGCGTATCGCCAAGCATGGTGGTGTGGTGCACCAGCACCCCCCTACCTATGCAGCCCCTGCGGCCGGCAATGCAGCGCCCGCACCGGCAGCCGCGGCCCCGGAAGTAGCGCAGGTCGCCGAAGGCCACCCTGTCAAAGCGCCCATGGTGGGAACCTTCTATCGTTCGTCCTCGCCAGAATCTAAGGCATTCGTCGAAATCGGCCAGTCCGTTCAAGTCGGCGAAACGCTATGCATCATCGAGGCCATGAAGCTGATGAATGAGATCGAATCGGACGCCAGTGGAACCGTGAAAGCCATCCTCGTCGAGAACGGGCAGCCGGTTGAATACGGCCAGCCCATGTTCATCATCGGATAAACCTCAACGAAAGCGCGGCTCTATTGAGCTAGGCACCGCGCCGGAAAGTACCCATGTTCGAAAAAATTCTCATAGCCAATCGAGGCGAGATCGCGCTGCGCATACAGCGAGCCTGCCGCGAGCTGGGCATCAAAACGGTGGTGGTTCATTCCGAGGCCGACACCGAGGCCAAGTACGTGAAACTCGCCGATGAATCGGTTTGCATCGGCCCCGCTGCCTCGACCGCCAGCTACCTCAACATTCCCGCCATTATTTCGGCAGCGGAAGTCACCGACGCCCAGGCCATACATCCTGGCTACGGTTTCCTTTCGGAAAACGCGGACTTCGCGGAGCGGGTGGAGAAGTCCGGCTTCGTATTCATAGGCCCGCGCCCTGAAACCATCCGCCTCATGGGCGACAAAGTTTCCGCCAAAGACGCGATGAAAGCGGCCGGGGTCCCCTGTGTACCCGGTTCGGAAGGCGCCTTGCCTGAAGACCCCAAAGAGATCGTCAAGATCGCGCGCGCTGTTGGCTATCCGGTCATCATCAAAGCAGCGGGCGGCGGCGGCGGACGCGGCATGCGCGTGGTGCATACCGAAGCGGCCTTGCTCAATGCAGTCACCATGACTCGCTCCGAAGCCGGCGCCGCTTTTGGCAACCCCACCGTTTACATGGAAAAGTTTTTGGAGAACCCGCGCCACATCGAAATCCAGGTGCTCGCTGACAGCTACAACAATGCGATCTATTTGGGCGAGCGCGACTGCTCCATGCAACGCCGTCATCAGAAAATTATTGAGGAAGCGCCGGCGCCTGAATTGAATCGTCGCCTGGCAACCCGCGTGGGCGAGCGCTGCGCTGACGCTTGCCGTCGGATCAATTATCGGGGCGCTGGTACCTTCGAGTTTCTGTACGAAAACGACGAGTTCTATTTCATAGAAATGAACACGCGCATCCAGGTCGAACACCCGGTCACCGAAATGGTCACGGGTGTTGATCTGGTGCAGCAGCAAATCCGCATCGCGGCGGGCGAGAAGCTCACTATCCGCCAGCGCGATGTCACACTTAAGGGCCATGCCATCGAATGCCGCATTAATGCGGAAGACCCGTTCAAGTTTGTACCGTCGCCAGGCAAGATCACTTACTACCATCCGCCCGGCGGCCCGGGTATTCGTTTCGACTCGCATGTTTATTCCGGCTACACCGTACCGCCGTATTACGACTCGATGATCGGCAAGGTGATCGCCTATGGCGATACGCGCGAACAGGCCATACGCCGCATGCGTATTGCCTTGTCCGAAATGGCGGTGGAAGGTATCAAGACCAACATTCCGCTGCACCAGGAATTGATGTTGGATCACCGCTTCGTGAAAGGTGGAACCAGCATTCACTATCTCGAGCAAAAACTGGCCGGCAGGGAAGAGGCCGTCAAAGGCAAGTAAGCCACGCCATGTGGCTCTCGGTTTCATTCGCCGCCGATTCGGCTCAAGCCGAGGTGTTGGCCGACGCGCTCATGAACTTGGGCGCCCTCTCGGTGAGTCTGGAAGACGCCGACGCCGGTACCGAGCGGGAAACCCCGCAGTTCGGTGAGCCGGGCTGCGAACCTGTACCTTTATGGACGCATAGCCGAGTCATTGCATTGTTCGAAGCCCACGCGGACGTCGCCGCTATCGCCGCAACCGCGGCTGCGGATGCCGGCTTCAGCGCCACGCCGAATTACGCAATCACCGAAGTGGCTGAGCAAAACTGGGTGCAATTAACGCAGGCCCAGTTCGAGCCGATCCGCATCAATGACCGCTTGTGGATAGTGCCTTCCTGGCACACTGCGCCCAGCCCCGGCGCAGTGAATCTCATGCTCGACCCCGGCATGGCCTTCGGCACGGGCAGCCACCCGACCACACGCCTGTGTTTGGCGTGGCTTTGCGACCATGTGCGGCCTGGCGACAGCCTGATCGACTATGGATGTGGATCGGGTATATTAGCTATCGCCGCTGCGAAGCTCGGCGCAGGCCCGGTGGGCAATGTCGTCGCTGTAGATATAGACGACAACGCGCTACGTGCCGCCGCCGACAATGCGGCGCGCAACGACGTGGCTCTCGTTCTTACGCATACAAAACAGATTATCGATCAGCAATTCGACATCGTGGTCGCCAATATCCTCACCAACCCACTGTGCGTCCTGGCGCCCTTGCTTAGCTCGTTGGCGAAGCCCGGTGGGCGCATCGCCTTGTCAGGGATACTAGCGACACAAACGGCGCAAGTGCAGGCCGCCTATCGTCCCAGCTTTGAATTGGGCGTCGCCGCGGAAAGCGAAGGCTGGGTACTGCTGGAAGGCACGCGGCGATGATGTTAACCCGTTGCCCGTCGTGCCACACGGCCTTTCGCGTCACGCCGGAACAGCTAAAGGCGCGCGCCGGCAAGGTGCGTTGCGGGCATTGCAACGCGACCTTCAACGCGCTGGAAACCTTGGAGGAAGGCGCACCCGCTACGCCACCGGCACCCACACCTGTCGAGGAGACTACATTTCTGAACGGCCACCCCGAGGCCGAACCTCTGAAGAATGATGTCGCGCCCTATCCGGAAGAGTCTGCGCAAGAAAGCAACGATGCGTTCGTCGCCGCAATGCGATCCGATGAACACATCACGGCAATATCGGTTGAGCAGCCGCGACCGGCACGCTGGCGCATCGCGGTCTGGAGTCTCGCCCCACTGGCGCTCGCCATGCTGCTAGGCGCACAGACGGTGTACGCCTTCCGCACGACGCTGGCGTTAAGTCAGCCCGCTTGGCGACCCACATTAGCGGGCTGGTGCGCTACGCTGGGTTGTGATCTGCCGCTGCCACACCAAGCCGAGTTGGTGGGCATCGAGTCTTCCGATCTGCATCCGGATCCACAGGCAAAAAATCTGCTGGTGCTTTCCGCCACAATCAAAAACCGCGCCGCCTACGCCCAAGCCTATCCGTACCTGGAGCTGACTTTGACCGACACGCGCGACCAGCCCCTGGCGCGTCGTGTCTTTCTTCCCGCCGATTATGTCGATGGCAACGAAAGATTGCGCAGCGGCTTGGCTCAAAATGTCGAACTGCCCGTCAACCTTTGGCTTGACGCTACAAGCGTACCGGCGACCGGCTACCGGCTATACCTGTTCTATCCGTGAACATAGTTTTACAATTCGCTTCCCCCAACCAACCTAGGAAAGGCCAAAAATGGCTACCGTAACCCTCGGCGGAAATCCCGTCCATCTCGCAGGCCAATTCCCGAAGGCCGGCGACGCTGCCCCCGCATTTTCGCTGGTCGGCACTGATCTGAAAGATGTTTCCCTGAAAGACTTTGCCGGCAAGCGCAAAGTGCTCAACATTGTGCCTAGCCTGGACACACCGACTTGCGCCATCTCGACGCGCAAGTTCAACGAACAAGCTGGCGGCCTGCCCAACACCGTGGTGCTGGTCATTTCCGCCGATCTGCCTTTTGCCATGAAGCGCTTCTGCGAAACCGAGGGCATCAAGAACGTGGTTTCCCTCTCCGTAATGCGCGGGCGTGATTTCTTGAAGAACTACGGCGTGCAAATCGAAGACGGCCCGCTGAGTGGCGTCGCCGCGCGCGCGGTGGTAGTCCTCGACGAAAATGACAAGGTGAAGCACGCCGAACTGGTGACGGAAATCAAAAATGAACCTAACTACGACGCCGCCCTGGCGTCGCTGAAGTAAGCACGACACACGCAGCCGGCTGTGAGCTAAGTGCAAAGCGCCGGCTGCTATAATCGCGCGCCCTATTCCGGAAACGCGCAATGAGAACCCTGATCTGCGGGTCGATGGCCTACGACACCATCATGGTGTTCCACGACCGCTTCAAGAATCACATCCTTCCCGACCAACTGCATCTGCTCAATGTTTCGTTCCTCGTGCCGGACATGCGGCGCGAGTTTGGCGGCTGCGCCGGCAACATCGCCTACAGCCTGAAGTTACTCGGCGGCGAACCGCTGATCATGGCGGCAGTGGGACAGGACAGTCAGCCTTACATGCAACGCCTGCAAAAACTCGACCTCGAAACCAGTTTTGTGCGCGAAGTACCGAGTACCTACACGGCGCAAGCCTTCATCACCACCGATCTGGATGACAACCAGATCACCGCTTTCCATCCGGGCGCGATGAATTTTTCGCACCTCAATAGCGTGACTGAAGCCAGCGATATCGCAATAGGTATCGTTGCACCGGATGGGCGGGAAGGCATGCAGCAACATGCGCGCGAGTTTCATGCGGCAGGCATTCCGTTTATTTTCGACCCCGGTCAGGGACTGCCGATGTTCCAGGGCGAGGAATTGCTGCGCTTTCTGGAAATGGCGGACTACTGCTGCGTGAATGATTACGAAGCCCGACTGCTCGCCGACAAAACCGGGCGTAGTGTCGAGCAATTAGCGGGTATGGTTAAAGCACTCGTCGTTACGTTAGGCGGGAAAGGCTCATCGATATACGCCGATGGGCGACGTATCGATATCCCCGGCGTTGAACCAGACGATCTTGTCGATCCCACTGGTTGCGGCGATGCATTCCGGGCAGGCCTGCTCTACGGCATCGTGAATGGCATGGATTGGGACAAATCAGGCCGCCTGGCCTCGCTGATGGGCGCGATCAAAATCGCACATCGTGGCGGGCAGAACCACAAGATTGAACGCGAGGATGTCGCTGCACGCTATCAGCGGGCTTTCGGACATTCCCTCTGGTAAAGCTCAGCGCACGTCGTCCTTAGAGCAATCGACTTGAAAGACGGCGTGATCGTCTAGCCTAACCGCCGTCAGCTGGCCGCCCCATAGACAACCCGTATCGAGCGCCAGCAGGTTCTCTTCCAGTTTCAGACCCAATGCGGACCAGTGGCCCGTGACGAGCACGTGGTCCGCACTCTTGCGGTCGGGCACGGCGAACCAGGGCATGAAACCGGCAGGTGCTTCATGCACCTTGCCCTTGGCACGAAAATCCATCAGGCCCGCCGGTGTGCAAAAGCGCATGCGTGTCATGGCGTTCACCACCGCGCGCGTGCGCACCCAGCCTTGCAGATTATCGTCCCAAATTGCCGGCTCGTTGCCCCACATATTAGCGAGGCAGTCGCGATAGTCGCTCCCCTGCAAAGCCGACTCCACTTCGCGCGCCAGACCGCGCGCTTGTGTAACCGACCACTGGGGCAACAAGCCAGCATGTACCAGCGCATAACCCTCTTCAACATGCATCAGCGGCTGGCATCGCAACCAAGTGAGCAGCTCCTCACGGTCAGGTGCTTGCAGAATCGCCTCCAGCGTATCGCCGCGCTGCCTCTTTGAATAGCCTTCAGCCAACATGATGAGATGCAAATCATGATTGCCCAGCACGGTGAGCGCCGCGTCTCCCAGGCCCTTGATGAAGCGCAGCACCTCCAGCGATTGCATCCCCCGATTGACGAGATCGCCGACCAACCAAAGCCGGTCGCACGGCGGATTGAAATCGATCTTGTCCAGCAACCTACGTAATGAGTCGTAGCAGCCCTGGATGTCGCCGATGGCATAGGTCGGCATCACTGCTTGCCATTGCGTGGCTGGTACTCGGGAACGAGCTGCGCAAGCCATTGCTTGACAATATGTTTATTGGAAGGCGCACTTTCCAGCCAGGTGCGCAACTCAGCCAAAGCCTCTGGGAACAAGCCCGGCTGTGCTCTTGCAATGCGTAATTTGGGATGGGGCGTCGGTAAAGTGTGTTCGCCGTCGGCCAATAATTCTTCGTACAATTTTTCTCCCGGACGCAAGCCAGTAATCTCAATCCCAATCTCATCTTCAGTAAATCCAGAGAGCCTGATCATGTCCCGCGCAAGATCGAAAATCTTCACCGGCTCGCCCATGTCGAGCACGAAAATATCACTGCCTACTTGACGTTGCCCGCCCATCAAGCCGGCCTGCAAAACCAACTGCGCAGCCTCCGGTATGGACATGAAGTAACGCGTAATATCCGCATGCGTCACCGTCACCGGCCCACCCTTGGCGATCTGCTCGCGAAACTTTGGAATGACGCTGCCATTACTGCCCAGCACATTGCCGAACCGCACCGTGACAAAGCGCATCTCGGATTGCGCTTGCAAGCCCTGGCACACAAGCTCGGCCAAGCGCTTGCTGGCACCCATGACATTAGTGGGATTGACCGCCTTGTCGGTGGAGATCAAGACAAAAGTCTCCGCCTTATTTGCCTGCGCCACTTCTGCTAGGCACCAGGTGCCCAAAACGTTGTTGCGCACCGCCTCACCCGCGTTCTCGTTCTCCATGAGCGGCACATGCTTATAAGCCGCCGCATGAAACACAACTTGCGGACGATAAGTCTCGAACACGCACTGCAAACGCGCTGCACTCTTGACGTCACCTACAACACACGCGATCTGCGTCTGTTTGTTTTGCTCGGCAAATTCCTGCTCGATGTTGTAAAGCGCGAATTCAGAAATATCAAAAAGCACCAGTCGCACAGGTTCAAAGCGCGCAATCTGACGAGCCAATTCGCTCCCTATCGAGCCGCCCGCTCCCGTGATAAGCACCGTCTTGCCTGTGAGCAAGCCGTGCAAACCCGCGTTATCCAGTTGCACCTGTTCGCGGCCCAGCAAATCCTCCAGTTCAACTTTGCGTATCTGGGAAATTGCCAATCGTCCGGACAGCAAATCATCGAACGCAGGAACGGTGAGCACCGTTAGACCAGCGTCACTAGCCAACTCCAGTGCGCGTCGTCGCGCCATGGGCGCAGCGGAGGGCATGGCGAGAATGACGTGCTTCACTAGAAGGTGCCCGGCATGGTGGGCGATCTCGATCACCTTACCCAGCACTGGCACACCGTTGAGTAGGCGACCAAACTTGGCAGCATCGTCATCAAGCAGGCCCACCACGCGCCATTCTTGACTGGTGGCGAGTTCCCTTAGAAGGCGCACCGCCGCATCGCCAGCACCGATCACCAGCACCGGCTCCCCCTGCAAGCGCATGTGCCCATAGAGCTGGTGTTCGCGCAACAGCCTATAGGCTAGCCGGCTACCGCCCATGGCGATGGTCAGCAAAATAGGTGCCAGAATCAGCACCGACCTTGGCACATTCGCCACTTGCATCATGAACACAGCGCCGGCCACCAGCGCTGCGGAAAAGGATACCGCCAGAACTATGCGCTTAAGGTCATCCAGGCTGGCATAACGCCAGATACCGCGATAGAGACCGAAGCGCCAAAAAACCATCGCCTGCAAAGGCATGATCCAGATGAGGGCCTGCCACGCCGTCCGCGCATAGGGCTGCGGCAATTCGAGATTGAAGCGCAGCCAGAAGGCGAGCAGCCAGGCGAGTCCGACGACCGTCACGTCATGCGAGAATGCGAGCAGCGTACGCCAGTTCATGCCCCACCCTCCGTCGCCGCAACATATGCATGCCAGCGCAAATCAACGCTACGCATCAGCATGGCGAGCAAGACACACCAGCCAAACAACGCCATCATCTGCACCGACTCCGATGCGCGCAGCAGCAACACCCCAAGCGTGCCGCCCGACAGCATCAGGCCGTATTCAACCAGCGCCGTCTTACGGTGGCCCCAACCCATACGCACCAGCCTCTGGTAGTAATGCACGCGATGCGCCCGCCACACCTTCTCGCCGCGCAAAAGCCGCCGCACCAGCGTCACTGTGGCATCGACGACAAAAGGTGAAAATACCAATGGCGGAAACCACAGCGGCCACAAACCGGCGGCCCAGCCCTCCAAACCAAGCGCGGCCGCGAGAAAACCGAGCGGTACGGAACCGACATCCCCGAGAAAAATCCGCGCCGGATGGAAGTTGAAAAAAAGGAAGGCCAGCGAAGCAGACGCTACCGTGAAGCTCATTTCGGCCAACTGCGTGGCGCCTGAAATTGAGGCGGCGACACCGTAGCCGAAAAAGCCGAACAGCGCCATGCCGCCGGCCAGCCCATCTGAACCATCCATGAAGTTGTAAAGATTGATCATCCAAACCATGCCAACTAATATCGGCAACACAAACCAGCAGGTAGCGTCGGAATGAGTGTGCAAAACGAAGGCCACTGCAGCGCCAACGTGCGCGCCGAAACGTAATGTCACTGGCAAGCCACGTCGATCGTCAACATACGAAATCGCCGCCAGTGCCAACATCAATAAGAGTAATAAGGGAGCGACATCCAGCCACCACCAGGCCGCAGCGACAACTGGCACCAACGCCAAACCGCCAACACGCGGCACCGACGCCGCATGCAGCGAACGAGCATTGGGCTCGTCCAGCGCTAAACGCAACGCGAGGCCGCTTCTCAACATGAGCCATACTGCCGCCCCACAGAATGCGAAAGCCGCGATCGGCGCAAACAAAAAGGTGCTATAGGCCACAAAATATGACATGCGAGCAAGAACCATCGAAAGGACTTACAAACTAGCAACGGTCATCAATAAGTGCAAATATCGCAGCTGGTTAAAAAACTGCCGAAGAGCCCACTGGGCCATAACAAGCGGGGCAAAAGCTGCAAGAATAACAGGCAAACACATTTCACTCTCATCACGGTTCCACCATCCCGTGCTAAAGCGCCATCAGGCCATCTCCCCGGGCAATCGCATGAACATCAGCCAACCCGAGCAATTCGGCGCGATAGGCGTCGGAGGTGGCAGCGATGAGGCGTCGTGCCTTGATGCCGCCCTTGCGTTTGAAACTCGGATTGGCGGTCTTCTCGCTCGACTTCTCCGCCGTCGTTCGTCGTTCGTTGTCCCTGCGCCAGGCCGGCGCCCGCCGCAAAGGCGCTGACCGGTGGCATCGACCTTGCCCGAGCGTCGGCTGGTCTTGCCGTCAATCGCGACCACGGCATCCGGCCCCAAGGCCGGCAGTATCGATCCTACCCAGCGCCGAAACGCCGCTTCGAATTCCGCCGGGTCGATCAGCCCGAACAGACGTCCGGAGGGGTCATGCGCGGGAATCCCCCTCTCAAGCGGGAGGCGGCGACGCAACAACTCCAATTTTTCTTGCGCCCACAATTCGGTCTCAATGAAAGTATCGGCGCCCACCAACACGCCATTGACCGCCACTGCCAGCAGTTCAACCAGGTCATGCTCCACCTTGCCCGCCTGTCTCAGGTCGGTGATCGACACGAATACATCGGCCAGTCGCGGCTTGCTTTCTGTCTCCATGGAATACCCCAAAAAGACAGAAAACTACACAAATCAACCCACTGTGAACAGCTACCTCGCAACGCATTGATCGTGAACTACTTTTTTAAGTGGTTCACGATATTGGCATTCCTGCGATTGCCCTGACGAAGACCTAAACAATCTTCACCGGAAAGGTTAAAATACAACCATGACATTAGCCTAACCGATTCGCGAAAGACTTTTCGCGCTTATAAAAGAGCGAAAATGCTCCATCGGCCAGCATTCTCGAAGGGCGCGCTCAAAATCCAAGTGCAACATTTCTGGGAGAGAATGTTGCATGGGAAAAATCTACACACAGTTGAGTATTGAAGAGCGGACGATGATCCAAACGCAATTGGAGATGGGAGTCAAGCCGGCAGTAATAGCCA